>NZ_CP015423.1:0-605833 GCF_001719045.1 Paenibacillus polymyxa | reverse complement strand
CAGATCCGAGGGGAACTGGTAAACGCCTGCAAAATGCTTTTAAAAGCTACGGTGCCATTGATATCGCCGGTAAAACCGGTACAACACAAAACTTTGGTGATGTGTGGTTTATGGGGTACACACCTGACGTTACACTAGGCGTCTGGGCTGGTTACCGCCAACAGGTTAATACATTATCTCAAGAAGGCCATTCCAGAGCACAGTCAGTGTGGGCACTGATCATGAATGAGGCGGTCAAGGACCAGCCTGAACTTTTTAAGAATAAGCACTTTATACGGCCGGAAGGTGTTGTAAGAGTTACGGTTTCTAGCCTTACAGGTAAGCTGCCAGGGCGTTATTCCCGTCAATCGGGTCAACTTGTGACTGACTGGTTTAATCAAAAGTATGTGCCTACTGAAGTTGGAAGAGAACGGCTTCCGCGTTCTGCTAGACCAGTGGTCCCGTCCAAACCAGATATCAAGGAAAAAGAAGTCCCAGAGGTTGAGGTACCTGCAATAGATCAAGAGAAAATTCCACCAGAGGAAACGGATTCTGCTGTTCCTGACGCAGACACAGAGATAGAAATGCCTGATGAGAATAACGATGTGCCATCAACAGATACTTCGCAACCTTTTGTTGAAAACGAACAGGGGACTCCTTCTGAATCGGAAAGCCAGAGTGAGACTCCCAAAACCCAATCTGATGAAGTTATTTATCCAGAAATAATATCTGATCAACCCAAAAACTAAACGACAGGAACGGCTTAGTTTAAAATGCCGTTCCCGACAATGTCTACAGTGACCTGCGGATGAAAACGGACATTGGGATATTCTTTATTCCAATCTACACTTTTCCATACTGCTGGATGATGAGCGATCAACTGTCTGCCTACGCCAAAGGCATCACATCCATTTTCCTGAAGTGTACGGATAATTTGTTCCGCATCCTGGGTCATGATTTCGGAAAGTTGACGGTTTAGACGCCGTACGTTAGCTTTATCTTGAAGATGATTACGTGCATATTCAACAATATCGACAGGCAATTTCAGGTTAAGCTCCACATCAATTTGTCCATCGCGCTGAACTTTCACTTTAAGGCTACGTTTGACATTCTGAATGTTAGCCTGATACGTAATAAAGTTTTGCACATCACCGACAGATCCTGGATGTATCCTTTTTACAAAGCGAGCTGTATTTTTCCACTTTCCAGTCATCAGGACATATAAAACACCTTGCTCATTACTTAGGCTTCCTGTGAATTTTTGTCCGTGAAATAAGGCAATTCCACGTGCTGCAATATCTTCTCCTTCTTTGGAAAGATAGGGAAGCACAAAATCTTGACCCGGATCAAGCATTGGGGGGAGCAATGTCTCCAGTGTCATTTCCGGGAACATACACATTTCCTCAAGGCTTCTGATTTTTTTGGTTATAAATTCGCCAATTAAGAGGTTACCTATGCCTTTTTGATCTATTATTTCTCCAGCTAATCCATCTACAATAGCTACCTTGACATGGGAAGTCGGATGGTCAGGCTCACGATACAGCACATCCAGATAGGGATATAGATCTTTTCGGGCCAAGCTTGTACCATACAGAATAACTCCGTATTTGAAAAAGCGGATATCCCCGGTTACTTTAGCCCGGATTTTGTCTGTGCTTTGCCGAACGGAATGACCGGTGCCTGAGTGAATTTCATTGGTGCTTTTACCTTGATTGCTTTGAGAATCGTCTACAACCTCTAGCGTTTGCAGCAACATGCCTTCAGGAGTGAGATCATAAGCCGATGCATTTGCCAATCGGGCATCCTTCAAATTGTCCTGATCCCAGCAGCCTGTTATAAAAATGAGTAGAGTTAGCATTCCAAGCGCTCTGCTCTTTTTTTTCATGTTTCAGGTCCCTCCTTTTTTTTGAAGAGATACGATAGGATCAGCAGCAGAAAAGGGAACACAATTAGGAAAAGATAAGCAGAGTTATTAGCTATGGAACCAATAAGCTCGAAATCTTCTCTTCGTTGAGGCAAATAGGCAATACAACATGAGGCGAGCACAACAAAGGGAACCGCCTTTTTGTGACTCTTTTGCTTGAATAGATAGCTTATTCCGTAAGACGCCGCATAATAATAACCACTTATAGCACCAAAGATCGAAATGAGCCAAATCGGCAGAAAAATAAAATCGACCCGATCCATCGTTCCCAGTGGAATGGATCTGAGCAAATAAATGACTGGCTCCGGCATTAATTCAAGCTGTTGGGGGCTGAATGCGGTTGTACAGGTAAATACAGTAAAACAATACAATAGTACCACGATCGCGTTAGCTGCCAAAATTGACTTGAGCTTGCCTATACTTTTGCCCTCAACCATGGGAAAGACGACAAGAATGAACTCAAAACCAAACATCGCTAGGAGCGTTTCTTTTGAACCGACAATAATACGGGGCCATCCCGCCTCAGTCAGAGGTAGCAGATAAAGCGGGTTGGACTGCTTTATACCATAGCTAATTAACAGCATCATGGGAAAAATCAGAAATGAAATTAAAACAAGCACTCGAGCAATTGTTCTTAAATTTTCGCGAACCAGATATATGCTACTGAACAAAAACAGTGCAAGTATAGCCCAACGGGGAGTATATTGCAGCATCCAGCGATTGATGACGTCGTATGCGTTCACAAGAACGGAGGTACCCATAAGCAGATAGTAAGCGATGTAAGCCACAGTCAATGCTTTTCCAATCCAGCAACCAGTAATTTGGGTTAATATTTGATAAATCGAAGAGGAGGGAAAACGTCTTAGCAGAAGCCAGCACATCAAAATAATGAGTTGAATCAAAAGGCCGCCAATAATGACAGATATCCAACCCCCTCCTTTAGCTGAAAGGTGCATCTGATAGGGAAGTGACAAAATGTCTACGCCAATCTCAAACTTAATGATGAGAAAAAAAAGTTGACCCGATGCAATGGTACTTTCTTTATTCACGTCGTTTCCAGCTCCTAGAGTCGTTCTGCTGCTTCAATTTTTGGGCTTGAGAATCATATGGTCGCTGATGAAATGTCCAAATTGGAAAGCGGATAAAAACATCTTTCATATCACCGAGCCGGAATGGTGCAAGAGGAGCAAAGTAGGGCGTACCAAAGGTCTCCAGCTTGCAAAGGTGGATAGTAAGAAAAAGCAAACCGAAAGCAATGCCAATGTATCCAAACAAGGCTGCAGCAATCATCATCGGAAAACGAAGGATACGAACCGCTGAGCTCATTTCATGAGAAGGCACTAAAAAAGAAGAAATGGCTGTTAACGAGACGACGATGATCATCGTATACGACACGAGACCAGCCCGAACGATAGCATCTCCGATGACGAGACCACCAACGATTCCAATAGTTTGGCCAACCCGACTGGGTAGACGGACCCCGGCTTCTCGTAGCACCTCAAAGATCAATTCAAGCAGCATAGCCTCCACAATCGCTGGGAATGGAACATTTTCCAGTGATTTTTTAATGGTATGCGCCAACTCTAGTGGCAAAATAGCTGGATGAAAAGCAATTGTCGCAATGTAAATAGCAGGCAGCGTAAAAGCGATCAAAAAGCTCATCATTCGAATCGTTCTTAGAAATGAACTAATAATCCAACGGCCGTGATAATCATCTGGACTTTGGTAAAATGCAAAAAAAGAGACGGGAGCTATTAGAGCAGTAGGGCTACCTTCAGCCAAAATCGCTATCCGTCCCTCCATTAGATTGGCGGTCACACGATCCGGTCGTTCCGTGCTGAGCTGTTGAGGGAAGAGGGAAAAAGGGTTGTCCTCAATAAACTCTTGAATAAAACCGGGGGGGAGCACCATATCGGAGGAGATCGCTTTAATTCTCGTTTTCACTGCTTCCACTAGCTCAGGATTAGCCAAGTCTTGAACATAGACAATAGCGATTTTAGTCCGGGTTTTAGATCCCACATAGAAGTAGCGTACAACCAGCGACGGTGTGACAATTTGTTTGCGAATCAGATTCAGATTGATGGATAACTGCTCAATGAATCCATTGTGCGGTCCGCGAATAACCCCTTCGTTTTCTGGTTCGTCCGTACTGCGAGTATATGTCTTTTCGGAAGAAAGGATAAAAAATTCTTCCGCCCCATTTATCATAAAAATGCAATATCCCTGAATAAGTGAGTCAGCAGCATTTTGAAGGTCGGTGTCTTTTTGACTGCTTAAGGTGGTGAACATTTGATGAGAGACTGCATCGATTTTCTCATATAAGGCACTCAGGATATGAGTTTGAATCATCTCCTGATCTACGAGCGAATCAATATAGAGCAGCATACCGTCTTTGCCGTCAACGGAAATTGCCTGTTTTTTTAAATCATCCGTATAAAAAAGGGCTTGCTCAATAAAGGAAACATTTCTGTTTAATTCAACGGAAGCTGCGTCATGTCCAGCCAAGAGAGCCCTCCTTTTTTGGATGAGATAGGCATAATGTGTGCCATATGGATTGAATTTATCCATGATCTGGTGACTTATCCATTCTTGAATCACCTTCACTTCGCGTAATGCAATAGTTTTATACTAGAATTTAGGTTGAAAATGGGAAATGGGTTGGTTATTTTGCAAGGAATGAAATTTAATCGTGCAAGAACTAGAGACTAGATTACAAGGGGGCTTAATCTTGCGTCGGATCAATTCCTAGATAGTGTCCCAGTTTCCGCCGGACCTCGCTGCGGGCAAAGGATGAAAGCATGAAAAATCGTCTTTGATAGCCGCGGCATATATACAAAACCTCTACGCCTTCATGATTTCGGATTTCGCTGTATATTTTAACCCCTAGTGTTTTCATTCGCGCCTTTGTCTCTGCTAATTGAACAGCTACACGCTGTTGTACTCCAGTCAGGCTACGAACATACAAATCAGGCATTTTTAGAGGGGAGGTATGTATAATACGAATGTCTCGTTCCAGCACATCCAGCACAAGAGTTAGAAGTACACAGATCTTGACTAGCCCTGCGTCTTCTTCAGAAGGCAAAGGAGCTTTATTCTTGTGGTTCAGTGTCTTTTGGCTTGGCATAAAAATCTCCTTTACTCCGAGTAAGAATACAATATATAATCATTATATAGAACGTATGTTCTGTTTATACCTCATCATAGGGATTTTTCCAAGGCAAAAGCAATCCTCAATTATTGGAAAAGTGGTAGAGAGCGATACCCATGTACCATTGTGTAAAGAATTCTTGAGTTTATCGCCAATGACAGTCAAACAGAGTTTATGTTAAGCTAATGGATAAAAACTTACATAAAAGAGGAGATCGTTCTGACTGCGGTCAGCCTCTACTATTTAACTTAAGAAAGTGGAGAAAGAAGGTATACATATTGTCACGTTCGTTATATGCAGCTTTATTATTGTTGAGCCTCATTTGGGGCGGTTCGTTTATGTTTATCAAGGTGTTGTTGCTACATCAAGTAGGACCGTGGACTATTGTATTTCTTAGATCCAGCTTTGGACTTATTTTTATCGTCTTATTAATGCTACTTATGCGCAGGCCGTTTAAAATTAAAAGCATTCCGTGGAAATCGGTTACTCTGGTAGCTTTGGTCAACATGGTTTTGCCATGGACATTGATCGGTTTTAGCGAGACCAAAATAGCTAGCAGTATGGCTTCTGTATTGAATGCCACCACGCCAATATGGACCATGTTGGTGGGGCTTGTTTTTTTCGGGGCTATTTTTCATCGGATGCAGTGGTTAGGAATGGGGCTCGCTTTTGTAGGAATTATTATTTTATTGGGTATTAATCCTGCATCTATTATTTCTGTTGATCCTGTGGGTTTTGGGTGTATGCTGCTTGCGACTCTCTGCTATGGATTTGGAACACAGCTCTCCAAACGTTTTCTCTCCAATCTTTCCATGTATCAGGCTACCTTTGCGACACTGTTTGGTGCGGCGGTAGGGGGTGGTATTATGATGGCAATTGTGGAGAGACCTGATTTGTCGATTGTTTCTGATCCAGGTGTATTGGGTTCCCTTATAGGGCTGGGAGTTTTAGGATCAGGAGTAGCATATATTTTGTTCAACTACATGATTTTGCGGGGGAGTGCGGAATTTGCTTCTTCGGTGACGTATTTTGTACCAGTAAGTGCCATCGTATGGGGCTTTTTGCTCCTGAATGAACATATTGGCTGGAACGTTCTGACCGGGCTGGTCCTTATACTTGGAGGGGTGTTTATGGCCAACCAGCGTAGAACCGCCAAATTAAGTGGATAATAATCTAAACAGAAATAAAATACGCTTTGGGCTATATTAAATGTACATTCGCCAAACCTTCGGTATAATACGTTAATTCGCACATACAATAAAGCATGCTCACACATAAAATAAAATATGGTGCAGCAAAAAAGCAAGCTGTTTAGCAGGTGACAAGGTGTGGTATAATAAATTATAGAATTATATGCACCACAGAAATGTCGGAGTTTTATTCCACAAAAGAAAGGATCAGGATACCATGTGTCCCCGAAGGATACTTCCCCAAAGGACGATTTGGAAACGATTTGATCTGTCTTATACTTAGCTTTTCCGCGGAGTAACGTCAAGTTGCGAAAGCCAACTCTGCGGAAGAGGGGATTGTACATGCGAAGGACCAAGTCCTCCAGGCACATCTTATCCGGTAGCTTCCGTAAGAGTGGGTTCATCCACATCAAACTTACGAGAAACCGAGGGAGCCTGTATGAGGAAAACTTACGAATCTATCGTGAACAATGGAGCATTGAGACAGATTGCTGTCATGTTGCTCGGAACATGCATTTTAGCTTTTACGTACTATCACATTAATGCTCAAAATCATTTGTCAGAAGGCGGATTTGCAGGCTTGGCCCTGCTGGGACATTACGCGTTTGGCATATCTCCAGCATGGAGTATGTTGCTGCTTGATATTCCCGTCATATTGCTGGCATGGGTACTGAAGGGCAGAAGATTTATGCTGCTTGCGTTAATCGGAGCCGTCGCTTTTTCACTGTTTTATGCAGGATTTGAGAAGTATTCGACTCTGGTTATAGATCTACATGGAAATCTGCTGATAGCTGCTCTACTTTGTGGGGTGCTTACAGGTTTGGGAGCCGGAATCGTATTGCGTTTCGGTGGAGCAACCGGGGGCGATGATATCTTATCTCTGCTGATCAGTGAGTGGCGCGGGTGGAAAATCGGCAACGTGTTTATTGTCAGTGACATCATCGTATTAGGATTATCACTGTTGTATCTGCCTATGAAGGAAACAATGTTTACAATACTGGCTGTGTGGCTTGCCGGAAAAATAATTACATGGACGACCACGTTCCAACTGCACCGACCTGTGAAAAAGGTACTGCCAGCGGCTATTCCTGCTAAAAAGGTAGTTGCCAAAACAGTGCCGGTCGTCCACAGCCTTCGTCAATAAGGAAAGGGTGTTACGTCAGGAGAGAAATCTTCTTTCGTAACACCCTTTCGCTGTATTCAGCTTCTATCAGGAAGGCTTTAAAGTAGAATGGATGCGTCCATCCCGGTCATGAATAATTGCAGAAATCTGTTGGCGTTCTACAAAACTTTGAGCCTCATCAATCGCCTCGTTTTTGTGTTTAAAGGTTGAAATGGGCTGGTTGTATCCCTCTTCTTTGATTGCCCAGCGATCCTCGTACGGCACCACATGAATGGGTTCCTTCTCATCGGAAGAAGCGGAAGGATGGTCGTGTACATTTTCGCTTGAATGCTGTTTTTCATGTTTTTTAGGTTTCTCATCTTGCTCGGCAGGATGATTATCGTTCCATTCCTCGGCTTGGGAAGTGGCAATCGCAATCGAGCGTCCTTCTTCATAGCCGTCACGGAGTAGAGCGTTAGCAATATCAACGGCTTTTTCTCGCACCCGAGGTTCCAGGTTTTTCATGGATGGAGGGTAATCATGTTTGTTCCAAGGCATAGTTGCACACTCCTTATAGCAGATGATGTATTATGTATTACCCGTTGTCAGCTTAAACAAACGGAAATCAAAGAAATGAATATATTGTAAAATGTATCTTGAAAAAAAGCGTATAATGGTGTGCAGAATACGAGGAAAAGGAGTGAAGCATTTGCTTGCCTGGGGTTTTGTTTTTTTGCTGACTATCATCATTCATACTACAGATAGCTTGTCCTATGCTCTCCGGCTTGGTGGTTTGCGAGCGCGTCGGATTGGATTGGCGTTAACCGTTGCGGGAATGCTGCTGTTGGTTTCACGCACCTCTAACATGGCGCAGGGGCCTTTACTCGGAGGGATGGTCGATCAGGCTAAAGCTGCAGCACAAGTGGGCGTAACGGATATTAGACTGGAACTATATATGCATGCGGTACTGCTGGCAGCAACCGTTGGAACCATGCTTGCTATTTTACTGTATCCAACAGTGGTACGCATGTCAGCCAGATGGATTGTGCATTTGGAGCATACCGGATCTATTCCGGCTTTGGTGCGTCATTTAATGCTGCGAAGTCGCTGGAAGCATGCAGGCTACTACATAAAGCGCCCTACCTGGTCCATGCTAACCTCACTGATTGGCGGAGCGATACCCAAGCGTCTAATTATTCTGAATATAGCTGTTACTGCCATTTATACAACTGGAGTAGTATCTGCTTTATATGCATCATTCCTGTGGCCTGCTCAAGGTACAGCCATGTCAATGTCGTCAGGTCTAATCAATGGCGTCGCAACGGTATTACTGACCTTGTTAATTGATCCAAGATTGGCGGTTCTGTCGGAGAAAACGCTACGAGGGGAGCTACCCTTAACTCGGATGAACAGCATGTACGGTTGGATGATCATCTCGCGTTTGGCAGGTACTTTATTAGCTCAGCTATTGTTAGTACCGCTAGCCATTTGGCTTGGATGGGTAATGAGTTAAATTGCTAGCCTACGTAATGATATGCGGCCATATCCCAAAAAGGCTGGCCTGTGATCATCTATTAAAGATAGATCGCGGGACAGCCCCAATGATTCTATGGCTACTTACTTTTCAAATAATGACTTATATGCTCCGTATCCTTCACGCTCCAAATCTTCTTGAGGCACAAAGCGGAGCGCGGCAGAATTGATGCAATAACGCAAACCATCTGGACCTGGACCATCATCGAATACATGCCCTAAATGAGAGTCAGCTTCACGACTTCGCACCTCGGTACGGATCATAAAATGGCTGAGATCGGTTTTTTCTTTGACATTGTAGCTGCGCAGCGGACGGGTAAAGCTGGGCCAACCGCAACCTGCATCATATTTGTCCAATGAACTGAACAAGGGCTCTCCTGATACGATATCCACGTAAATGCCTTCACCCTCATGATCCCAAAACTCATTTTGAAAAGGGCGCTCGGTCGCGTTTTTTTGTGTTACTTCGTATTGAATAGGCGTCAGCCGATCTTTAAGATCGGATTTATCAATCTTGCCGGACCAATTTTGCTCGATAAAATCTTCACGTCCCGAACCTTTGCGGTAGCGTTTGTAATGAGCGGGGTTCTTCTTATGATAGTCCTGATGATATTCTTCTGCTTCATAAAAAGTGGCCGCAGGCAGAATCGGTGTAGCAATCGGCTTGTCGAAGCGGCCACTTTGAGTCAAAACTTCTTTAGAAGCTTCTGCCTTGATTCGCTGCTCTTCATTATCATAGAAAATAGCCGTTTGGTAGGATGAACCTCTATCGTGAAACTGTCCACCTTCATCCGTCGGATCAATCTGCTGCCAGAAGAGCTCCAACAGTTTTTCATACGGGAATACTTGTGGATCAAATGTAATCTGTACGGCTTCCACATGTCCCGTTGTTTCAGAACACACCTCTTCATAGGTAGGATTTTCGGTATGTCCCCCTGTGTATCCAGATCTAACCTTCAAAATACCGGGTAATTCCTCAAAAGGGGAAACCATGCACCAGAAGCAGCCACCTGCAAAAGTTGCTTTTTCTACCGTGTGTGGATTGTTGGTGCTCATATTTGTCACTCCAATCTGAGAATGTTTAATTAGTTGTTATTTAAATAGCTTATAATTAAATTATATACGAGATTTTTGCAAAATCCAACGAAAGGTCAGAAACCAATCCGTAGTGTAAATGGCTATGTCCTAAAAATCGCAATGAAACTTCCTACAGAGACGGTGGCAAACTCATCGCATTATGTTCTGTTGGCGCGTTGAAGCCTTTTTCGGTAGAGTATAAAGGCGCCGCCCACCAGTGCAGTATATAGCACCAAAATGAGCAAACCGGTGATTGGGTGTTCTGCAAAGGTGCCGCCAGCATAAGCATACACCGCAATTGCGGGAAGCTTGCCAATAGCTGTACCTAGGATAAAGCTCCAGAACGGAAACCCTGCTACTCCAGCGTATACATTTACCGCTGCTTGGGGGATGACTGGAATCAGGCGAGCCAGCAGAACAGCAGCAAAAGGTTCCCTCTCCATGACTCGATTGAAGCGCTCCAATGCGGGAACCCGCTTCAAATAGGCACGTCCTTTGTCACGGAACAGGGTACGTACTGCAGTGAAAACGACCAACGCAGCCAATGTAGTGCCAAGCCAGCAGATCAGAGCACCTTGCCAGGGGCCTGCGGCATAAGCAATGGAGGCGATAATCAGCTTGTAAGGCACAAACGGAATTAGCGCGAATAAAAATGCGAGTAGTAGCAGAACTGGAAAGGAGGTCTGCTTGTCCGCCCAGGCGAGCCAATCATATCTGTAGATAAACGCGATGCAAAGCAGCGAAACATAAGCCGTGACGAGTAGCCATTTTTTCATTTACATACCTCTTTCAATATCCCTGTTCGGCTTATCGCTTATACAGAAAAAAATAGGGTTCACATTCCCAATAATGTGTGCTATACTGCCACTAACAGAATAGTTCCCAAAGGGGAGTAGCTCAACGAGTAAAGTCGTCATTACGGGATTTTTAATCCCCGGCTTTATTGGCAACGTAATGTTGTAAGCGAGACCTTTGCCAGGATTTTAGGAATCCGGGTAAATGGTCTTTTTTTGATGCCAAATTTGGGTCAAGCGCCGTTTCCGGATTCCGTGAAATGGCGCTTTTTTAGTATAAAGCGCTGAACTATGTACAGTATAACAAATAAATAAAAAAAGGTGGGAGAAACGTATGGATTTTTTGTCAATTGAGTTTTTAACCGCATTAGTATCCATCATTATCATTGATCTGGTGCTAGCTGGTGACAATGCGATCGTAATCGGTTTGGCGGCTCGCAATGTTGATAAGGCCAATCAAAAGAAGGTCATTATTTGGGGGACGGTCGGAGCGGTCATCATTCGTGTGATTGCTACAGTGCTGGTCACGTATTTATTGCAAATTTACGGATTGCGTTTGATTGGGGGACTCGCACTTATCTATATTGCCTATAAGTTGCTGGTCGAAGAGAAAAAACATGAAATTTCAGCTACGAATCAAATGTGGGCAGCGATCCGCACGATTATTATCGCGGATACGATGATGGGCCTCGACAATGTACTTGCTGTTGCGGGAGCAGCTCATGGAAACATGCTGCTTGTTATACTGGGTCTGGCAATCTCCGTTCCAATCATGGTGTGGGGAAGTACGATTATCTTGAAGCTGACTGAACGTTACCCAGTAGTTATTACGATTGGTGCTGCTGTACTGGCTTATACTGCTGCCAAAATGGTGGTGGCGGAACCGCTGATTGCGCACTGGTTTATGAACGGGGTCGTTAAATACGGCTTTGAGGTTCTGGTTGTGGTTCTGGTTGTAGCCATTGGGATGCGTGTTAAAAAAATTAAAAGTGAAAAAACAAGAAAGCAAGCGCAGCACGCCTAAGCTAACTTACACTGAAGTAAACTTAGCTGAAGCTGAACGTTCATGCCATAGAGGCTGTTCCGTTAGGTCCTCCAACTGGACCGGGAGCAGTCTCTTTTCTTTGCTTGTCAGCAGACTTCCATGTAAACTAGACAACAGATGAATGAGTGATTAGAGGTGGGAACGATATGGACAAGCAAACGAAGACAAGAGTAGCTATTGCAGGACTGGGTGGTATTGCTCGAAAAGTATACTTACCGTTACTGGCAGCACACCAAGGTGTAGATATTGTAGGTGTCATGAACCGTTCACAGGAGCCGGTGAGTTTCATTATGGAGCAATATAGGTTGCCAAGAGGAACGACAGATGTGAAGGAGCTGCTAGCATGGGAACCGGAAGCTGTATTTATACATGCCGCGACCGAAGCTCATTTTGATCTGGTTATGGCGTGTATTGAAAAAGGGATTGCCGTGTATGTCGATAAACCGTTGTCCTATGATGTTCGTCAGAATCTGGAAATGACCGCTTTTGCGGAAGCGCAGGCCGTGCTGCTGGCGGTGGGCTTTAATCGACGTTTTGCCCCGCATTATGTAGCTGCTAAAGCATGGTTAGAGGAAGCAGGTGGATTCAGTCAATGTGCGGCCATTAAACACCGTACTGGATATGATCGAAGACCGGCGGCACAGACGGTTTATGATGATTTAATTCACATGCTTGATTTGCTTTTATGGCTGGGTGGCGATGATTATGAGCTGCTGCATAGTAGTCTGAATACGACGAGTGAAGGATATATGGATGCTGCGTTCGGGACCGTACGTTTGGGGAATGCTACCGGAAGCTACAGTATGAGTAGACAGGCAGGAGCTGACATAGAGAAGCTGGAGCTTCACGGGGCAGGACGGTCTGTTGAAGTAACAAATATGGAACAGGCTGTTTTTATGCAAAAAAATCATTCACCACTAACGCAAGCTTTTGGAAGCTGGGATACGATTTTGGAAAGACGGGGATTCACCGGAGTCGTAAATCATTTTCTGGAGCATATTCATCGTCCAGAGGAGTGTGCTGTACGGGCTGGAAAAGTATTGGATAGCCATATGCTGGCTGACGAGCTGATCAGCCGTTTGAGTAATTAATATGGAACGTCCGAACGTGATCTTAACAGTCCAGACAGACATCAAGAATTAGGTTGAAGGAGAAATGAATGAATGGAAGAAGATAACCGTGGTAAGCAGCTAGAAGAAGCCATCATTGAAAACTATAAGCAAGAAGAAGATATGATGATCCTTGTGTTTGCGCAATGGTGTATCAATCATGGGTTGGAGCCAGAGGAACTATATAGTGAAGCATATCCGCATCAGGATAGCAACGAGCGTCTGCTACGAGTACGCAAGTTGACTGTATCGCGTGAAGAAGCGGGTGATATTCCGCTGGATACGGTATTAGGGGTACTGTCCATGTTCGGAAATGAGGACTTGGCAATGGTCGTATCTGAGGCGGCTGCGAGCCTTCCGTCGGAACGGAAATAAGACTAGCCAGAATAAAGAATATACTGTTATCATTTATGGCATCATGGACTCAACTATATTTACTTAAGACATTGTTGATGGGGAGGGTAAGCTTACGATGGAAGATATACCTGTGCCAAGTACCTGTAAAGGCTGTGAAAGAGATATCTCGATATCGGAAGAGCAAATTACCAGAATTCTAACCAACATGAGACCCAAAATGGAATGTGTAAATGATGAAGTGTACGAAGCCAGACTGCTGGCCTGCTCACAATGTGAAGAGTTAATGTCCGGGCATACATGTGGTATCAGCGGAAGTATTGTTCGTGTACGTGCTTTGGCGGCAGCTCAAAATTGTCCCAGTTACCATGGTTCACGCTGGATAGGTACAGCCTAAAAGCTACAATGCTCAGGCTCGGCTGAACCTGGATTACGGGTTAAAATAGTCATACCTTGGTCTGCCTTAATGGCAGGCTTTTTGGTTTGATTGGACATTATCTTAACGATTGACAAAAAGTAGACAATAAAATATATTAAACACGTGAAATGTTTTTGTTTAATTATTAATATTTATATTAATGTTTACTAAAAGTAATGATGCGTAAAAATTATGATCGAAAGAAAATCTTGTTATGAGTGATATTTAGGCCAAAATGAAAGCGCAAACATTTGTATGGGTGTTCCAACAATTTTAATATTTTTGGGGAGGGTTTGTTGTGAAGGGTTCTATTGTTGTTAATACCGATTGGAAACAAGGCATTATTAATAAAAACATTTATGGACAATTTGCTGAGCATCTTGGACGTTGCATTTATGAAGGCATATGGGTTGGAGAGGACTCACCGATTCCGAACACAAACGGAATTCGTAATGATGTGGTGGAAGCCCTGAAAAAGCTGAATATTCCTGTGCTGCGCTGGCCGGGAGGCTGTTTTGCTGATGAATATCATTGGAAAGATGGTATCGGGCCAAAAGAAAACCGTAAGAGAATGGTAAATACGCATTGGGGCGGTGTGGTTGAAAATAATCATTTTGGCACACATGAGTTTTTTCAATTGTGCGAACTGTTAGATGCAGAGCCTTATATTTGTGGAAATGTCGGCAGTGGTACAGTTCAGGAAATGTCGGAGTGGGTAGAGTACATGACCTTCGATGGAGAGTCCCCTATGGCTGCATGGCGTCAGGAAAACGGTCGTGAGAAACCATGGAAGCTCAAATATTTTGGAGTGGGTAACGAAAACTGGGGTTGTGGCGGTAACATGCGCCCAGAATATTATGCCGACCTGTATCGCCGATATCAGACATATGTCCGTAACTATGGCGAGAACCGCATTTATCGGATTGCAGGTGGGGCGAATGTGGATGATTATCGTTGGACCGAAGTGTTGATGCGTGAAGCTGGGCATCTTATGGACGGTTTGAGCCTGCATAACTATACGATCCCGGGAAACTGGGAAGGGAAACGGCAAGCAGTCGGTTTTGATGAAGCGGAATGGTTCGAGACGATGAAAAAATCATTGCATATGGATGAATTGATTACTCGTCATTCAGCCATTATGGACCAATATGATCCTGACAAAAGGGTCGGACTGATCGTCGATGAATGGGGAACCTGGTTCCTGACTGAACCGGGAACCAATCCAGGCTTCCTGTATCAGCAAAATACGATGCGCGATGCACTGGTAGCTGGGCTGCACCTACACATTTTCCATAATCACCATGACCGAATACAGATGACGAATATTGCTCAAATGGTTAATGTATTGCAAGCCATGGTTCTGACTGAAGGCCCTGCTATGCTGTTGACGCCGACATACCATGTATTTGAAATGTTTAAGGTGCATCAGGATGCGCAAGCACTGGCTGTTCATGTAAAGGTAGGCGATTATGAATATGACGGAGATTCCATCCCACAAGTTAGCGTGTCCGCCTCCAAGGCGCAGGACGACAATATTCATATTAGCTTTTGCAACGTCCATCCGGGCGAGTCGGGAAACTTGAATTTGGAGCTAAGAGGACTGGAAGAAATTAAAAAGATCAGCGGTGTTGTCCTTGCCAGCGACGATATGCAGGCACATAATACGTTTGATCAGCCAGAGCGTGTGAAAAAGGAAGCTTTCACATCCTATCAGCTGCAAGGTCAGCATTTGGATGTTACACTGCCACCAATGTCGGTAGTGATGCTGACAATTACTCCGTAAAAAAACGGTCGTGGTATGTAAGCAGTATTCACTATTATTGGTTATGAACAAAGAGAGCGTTCAGGTGAACGCTCTCTTTGTCCTACAATTGCTCACGGTGAATCACCCTGAATTCTTTGGGCGACATACCGAAGCGGGAACGAAATACACGGTGAAAATACGTGTAATTTGCAAATCCTGACGATTCGGCGGCTTGTTCCAGTGACATGGGACTGAAAATGATTCGTTCTCTCGCCATGTTAAGCCTGATGTCTAGCGTGTACTGCATAATGCTCGTATCGAATGTTTCCTTAAACAGATGTACTGCTCGGGATACGCTGATACCGACGTGTGAAGACACGTCATCCAGTTTGAAGTTAGAGGATGCGTTTTCTTCAATATAATTTTTAATCTGATACGCAAGATAGTTATGATGAGTAGCGATAGGATGATCGGATAGCATACGGTCAAACTCCAAACATAAAATGCGTATGTAATAACTTGATATTTCCGGGTAAGGATTAGAAATACGTCGTTGCTCCATCACAAGCTGACGAAATAGGCCAAGCAGGGCTTCTGTGAGCTGAACCTTAATTCTGTTGGGTCGTTTGTGATGGTTCCACCACTCATCTACCCAGGAACCACCGAAAAAAATGTGATAATCTCCACTTTCCACGACCTGCTCTCCCATGGGGTTCAACTCACTATGAATATCCAGTTCATAAGGCTCGGTAGGATTGAATAGCAGTAGGTCACCCGCCTCAATCCGTGTCATTTCCCCGTTAATGCGGGCCTGGCAGCGTCCATCTGTTTGCAAACGGAATAAATAATTTTTGATCCCATCAGGCTGGTTCGAATAAAAGGGCTTTCGATGGAAGGAATAGCCTGCGGTAAGAACCTGACAAGGCTCGACGATAGACATGATGATGACTCCTTTGGGCATATGGCTGTTTCAAATATTGACCAGATTGTTCATGTTTTAATCATATTATTCATTTTAAACGAAACAGAAATAGAATACTATGTGAACTGTAAAGCTTACATGTTAGATGAGAAAGTACATGTTGGAGGCCAAGGAGTGTGACGACGTGGAACGAATGAAGGCCGGAATTATCGGATGCGGTACTATTAGCTCGGTATATCTTGAAAATCTCCAAAAGAGCCCACTTATTGAAGTGGTGGCCGTCGCTGATTGACTGGATAAGAGGGCCAAGGAGAGGGCCGATGAATTCAACATTGAAAACGTATACAAAGTGGATGAATTGCTTCGTCAGCCTGAGATTGAGCTTGTATTTAATCTGACCGTGCCTGGCAGCCATGCACGGTCAGATGTGGCGATACTAAAGGCAGGCAAGCATGTGTACAGTGAAAAGCCTTTGGCGCATTGAAATTCACGGACCATCGTGCCAATGCTGAACTGGCCTACCATGTGCTAGAAGCCATGCATGCTTTTCAGCGCTCATCATTGGAAGGCAATCACATTACGGTGGAAAGCACGTTCAAACCGGACGAGGATTTGTATTATGGAACAGATATAATGGAAAATTCATCTTAATTAAAGAGGTGAAGGGGAATGGCTAAAGTAGGATTGCAATTGTACACAGTAAGGGAAGAGCTTGAACAGGATTTTGAAGGTACGTTGCGCAAGGTAGCTGAGCTTGGCTATAAAGGGGTAGAATTTCATACCTTTTTCAAACGTAATGCCAAGGATGTCAGAGCGCTTCTGGATGAGCTGAATCTGGAAGTTGTCGGAACTCATATACAATATTCTCGTTTGCTGGATCATTTGGATGAGGAGATTGCATACCACAAAGAATTGGGAAATAAATACCTAATCGTTCCTTATTTAACCGAAGAACAGCGACAGTGGGATGAACTTTTTGCTAATTTGGATCGTATTGGTGAAAAAGTGAAAGAACAGGGCTTGATACTGGCTTATCATAATCATGAGTTTGAATTGACAGAAAAAATCAATGATCGCCCGGTATTCGATGCTTTATATGATGCGGTTTCCGATGATTTGTTACAGGTCGAAATGGATACTTGTTGGGTATACTATGGGGGCTATGATCCAGTGGAATACATCGGACGTTATAATGGACGCCTGCCTATCATTCACTTAAAGGATATGGCACGTGACGAGCAACAAAAAGCAGTAACTGTAGAGCTTGGCAAAGGCGAAGTGCAGCTTCAGGCCATTACAGACGCCGCTATTCAGGCAGGTGTGGATTGGATCGTCGTAGAACAGGATTTCTGCTCAAACCCTCCAATCGAAAGCATTGAAACCAGTATTAAATGGCTCCAACAATACGCAGCTCAGGGAGGAAATATTCATGTCTAAAACACTCAAAATCGGGATTATTGGTTGTGGAGGGATTGCAAACGGCAAACACTTGCCGAGTCTTGCCAAGCAGAAGCGTGCAGAAATCGTTGCATTCTGTGACATCATTCAGGAGCGCGCTGAAGAGGCAGCAGAAAAGTTTGGAGTTGAAGGCTCGCAAGTTTATAGCGATTACCGTAAGCTGTTAGAAAATAAAGACATTGAAGTCGTACATGTATGTACACCCAACGACTCGCACTCGGAAATTACCGTAGCGGCGCTTGAGGCAGGTAAGCATGTGCTGTGTGAAAAACCGATGGCTAAAACTGCAGAGCAGGCACGGGAAATGCTCGATGCGGCCAACCGTACAGGTAAGAAGCTGTCTATTGCGTATCAAAACCGTTATCGTGATGATAGTTTGTATCTGAAGCAATTGGTCGAACAAGGAGAGCTTGGAGACATTTATCTGGGCAAAGCCATTGCTCTACGCCGTCGCGCAGTTCCGACCTGGGGAGTATTCTTGGATGAAGAGAAGCAGGGCGGTGGCCCCCTTATTGATATTGGCACGCATGCACTCGACCTGACACTCTGGCTGATGGATAATTACAAGCCTAAAAGCGTACTAGGTTCAACCTTCCATAAGCTAGGGGATCGTAAAGATGCAGCAAATGCCTTTGGACCTTGGAATCCTGAGGAATTTAAGGTAGAGGACTCAGCTTTTGGTTTTATTACGATGCAAAATGGAGCTACGATTGTACTAGAGTCCAGCTGGGCATTGAACGTTGTAGAGTTTGGCGAAGCGAAGACGCTGTTATGCGGTACCGAAGGCGGAGCCGATATGCAGGATGGATTGCGCATTAACGGGGAAAAGAACAGCCGCTTGTTTGATACGAAAATAGATCTGGATGCAGGCGGTGTTGCCTTTTACTCTGGAGAAACGGAAAATGAAGCAGACCGCGAAGCCCGTCTGTGGATCGAATCTATTCTGGACGACAAAGAACCTCTTGTGAAGCCGGAACAGGCACTGGTTGTTACTGAAATTTTGGAAGCTATCTATGAATCGGCTCGTACGGGGAAAGCTGTCTATTTTGACTAAGCCCGTAATTATCCCGAATAGACCATCATTATAATGAAAGCAGCTTTTTTCACATATGATACAGGGAGGGATTTCTTTTGAAACTTGGAGTATTTATGGTGTTGTTTGGCGGACGTTCGCTTGAGGAGGCGCTGGATTATGTGGCTTCTCAAGGATTGGATGCTGTAGAAATCGGTACAGGCGGCAACCCTGGGGATAAGCATTGTAAGCCGGATGAGTTGCTGGAAAACGATACAGCGCTCAAAAATTTCAAAAAGGCAGTAGAGTCCCGCGGACTAACGATTAGTGCGCTTAGCTGTCACGGCAATCCTCTCCATCCGCAAAAGCATTTGGCCCAGGCTGATCATGATACGTTTCTTAAAACCGTTCGATTGGCAGAAAAGCTGGAAGTTCCAGTTGTGAACACTTTCTCTGGCTGTCCGGGTGATCATGAGGATGCGAAATATCCAAACTGGCCTGTAGCTCCGTGGCCTAATGATTTTCAGGAAGTGTTGAAGTGGCAATGGGAGAATAAAATTATTCCTTACTGGACCGAGACGGGGAAATTTGCAGCAGATCATCATGTTAAAATTGGGCTGGAGCTACACGGGGGCTTCTCCGTTCATACACCAGCGACCTTGCTTCGTTTGCGTGAAGCTGCGGGAGAGGTCATTGGTGCTAATCTGGATCCGAGCCATATGTGGTGGCAGGGAATTGACCCAGTGCAGGCGGTTCAAATTTTGGGCCGAGAGGGAGCCATTCACCATTTTCATGCCAAGGATACGACGATTGATCCGATCAATGTAAATAAATATGGACTTACCGATATGCAGGAATATACGAAAATGCTAGATCGTGCTTGGCAGTTCCGAACTGTGGGCTATGGGCATGATGTAAAAACCTGGGCAGATATTATCAGTGCTCTGCGTCTGGTGGGATACGATTATGTAGTGAGTATTGAGCATGAAGATGGTCTGATGTCCGTGGAGGAAGGCTTTACTAAGGCCGTCCACAATCTTCGCCAGGTACTGATTGAAGAACCGCTGAGCGAGATGTGGTGGGTCTAACCTAATAGGGGGAAATGTTGATGATTAACGTCACCATTTGGAATGAATTTTTGAACGAAAAGTTGAATGATGAAGCCAAACAGATATATCCTGACGGGATACACAAAGCGTTGGCTGACGGCCTGGCAGGAGAGGGATTTGCCATTCGAACAGCTACTCTGCGTGATGATGCCGAGCATGGTTTGGGAGAAGATATTCTGAATTCCACAGATGTGCTGCTGTGGTGGGGGCATAAAGCCCACGATCAGGTGAGCGATGAAGTTACGGCGCGTGTTGTCAAGCGAGTGCAGGAAGGTATGGGGTTGATCGTGCTGCACTCAGGCCATTTTTCCAAGCCATTCAAAGCCCTAATGGGCACTAGCTGTGACCTGAAATGGAGGGTGGCAGGTGAACAGGAGATTATTTGGTCGGTGAATCCGTCACATCCCATTGCAGAAGGCATAGATGCCAAAATTTTGTTGAAGCAGGAAGAGATGTATGGCGAGTTCTTTGATATTCCTACGCCGGATGAACTGGTATTTGTTAGTAACTTTGAAGGCGGCGAAGTATTTAGAACCGGATGTACCTTCCGCCGAGGTAGCGGCAAGATATTCTATTTCCGCCCAGGTCATGAGACCTATCCGACTTATTACCAGCCTGATATTTTGAAAGTTATCGCCAACAGCATTCGTTGGACTTCTCCGACAAGTATTAACAAACCAATATATGGTAGAAGTGAACCTCTAAGGCCTCTCGGTGGAGTGTTGGTATAATGACAATCATCACATATGGATGAGTTGTATAATGAACAGATTGATAGGCGGAACCTCTTGGGATTCCGCCTTTTTGTATTTAACGATTTAGACATATACCTGCTGTGTTGGTTTGTTGTATAATCAGTTTTGGTCATGGCAACTTTATCAGCGTAGGTATTTAATTTAAGAAGAAAGTGTTTTCTTTCGGGATAAAGTATGCTAAAATGATATATACTAACAAAAGGAAAGCTTTATCAAACCGAAATGCAAAAGAAGGTGAAAAATTTGGAAAGTCAACCGCAATGTACAAAAATGTGTCCGCGTTTTGAAACCGCCTTTTCATGTTTGGGCAAGCGTTGGAATGGATTAATTATTCAATCCATGATGAGCGGTCCTAAGCGGTTTAAGGATATTTCCAATCTGATTCCCACAATGAGTGACAAAATGTTATCAGAGCGGATGAAAGATTTGGAAAATGAAGGAATTCTTACACGTCATGTATATCCGGAAACTCCTGTCCGCATTGAATACGAGCTAACAACCAAAGGCCGTGCACTTCAGCCAGTTATGGAACAGATTCAATTTTGGGCTGAGGAATGGATTAGATGAGCACCAAACTAAATAAGCGTTTCTCATAGCAAAACAGCCTTTTCCTAGGAAAAAGGCTGTTTTTTTATTTTGTGTATAGGACTACTTATCCATATCACAGAAATGATGTGCATAGGTAGCACGGTTTAATAGCCTTTGACGCGCCCTGCAACTGAGAATAATGCTGCTGTTGCACGGCGGGGCACACGGGTTTGAATATCCAGCGCGGCCGAACGGAATGTACCCAGACAGGAATGGCAAAGTCTTCCTGCATAAATAGGGGAACGGCAGGACTCACAAGGATAATCAAGCTGACTGTATGTGGAGGGAAACTTGCCTGCTCTTACCCAGTCTATGAGTAATTCTATAGGTGTGCCGGTTACATCACTGAGCTGGCGGGTATGAGTAGAAGGATGCTTCCATAGATAGTTAGAACAGCGGTCTAAGAATATATTTTCTTCCTGAATACAAGTACTACACAGGTTTCTAAGGTTCTGACGAAAAACGGAACCACATTTTGGGCAATTAGAAGTATGTATCTCCATAGAAACCAGTCCTTTGTATCGAAGTGTAGTGAAATTTTAAAATTTATTAGTTACATATTACTATGACCTTATACCTATATCAATCTTTATTTATGGAATCACTGATCTAAGTGTATGTTGGAGTCTGTGTTGACATAACTCTGTTACTTATGTACTATTACTTACATAAAGTTACTTAATGAATAAAATAAATTATTGATGACAAGGGGATATTTATATGATGCCATCTTTATTTTTGGCCCACGGCTCACCGATGCTTGCTATTGAACAGACGGACTATACTTCATTTTTAGAGCAACTGGGAAAAAGCATTCGTCCTAAAGCGGTTGTTATCTTTACTGCTCATTGGGAAGCGCAAACGTTGACGATCAGTTCGATGGATGACGTGTACGATACCATTTATGATTTTGGTGGTTTCCCACCGGAACTGTACGCGGTGAAATATCCAGCACATGGCTCTGTCGAACTGGCAAATAAGCTGAGAAAATTATATGAACAAAAGGGTATTGACGTACAAAGTGATCGGGTGAGGGGACTGGATCATGGATCCTGGACATTGTTGCATCGTATGTATCCTGAGGCAGACATTCCGGTAGTTCAGATCTCTGTAAATCCATATCTCTCGCCCAAAGCACAATATGTCATTGGTGAAGTGCTACGTGGACTGGGAGAACAGGATATTCTGGTCATTGGCAGTGGCGTGACTGTTCATAATCTGCGTATCGTCAAATGGGGGGAAACGAAAACAGAACCTTGGGCTATAGATTTTGATAATTGGATTATTGAAAAAGTGCAAAGTAGAGATATAGAGGCTTTGGATCACTATGAAAGTGAAGCACCGTATGCTCGTCAGGCCGTACCAAGAGCAGAGCACTTTGTACCGTTGTTTATTGCGATGGGGAGTGGAAATCCTGCAAACAAAGCCAAGGTCATCCATAGAAGCTATGAGATGGGGAATTTAAGTTATCTATGCTTACAGTTTTAAAAAGTGTGTTGCCAGAAGAAGGACTATTGTTAAAATGCTTCGCTACTGCTCCTGTATAAGTAGGGAAGTGGAAATAAATTAGGGAGTGTTATAAGCTATAATGGCTTATAACACTCCCTTTTACATAAATAACGATTTATTATATCCGGCAAATCTCACGAGGGCACAATTCACAATGACATACGCCTTGCAGCATTTCCAAATCCTTGACAACAATCATGCCGTTATCGTATTCTACTGCATTTTTCTTACGTAGATCACTAAGCATCCGGTTTACGCTTTCCCGAGTCGCACCGATCATATTAGATAAGTCAGTATGAGTAATTTTCTTATGAATCAGAATATGTTCGCCGTGAGGCTCACCATAGGTATTGCATAAACGGATGAGTGTTGAACATAAAGCACCTGGCTTGCCGTACATCATCAAATCGCGGAACTTAGTCTGAGTAATACGGTGATGCGAACCCATCCATTTCATAAAGTCAATCGCAAAATCACAATGCTGGCAAATAAGCAGTTCCAAATCTGTATGATCGATTACGCCAATATCACTGTCTTCCAGAACCTCAGCAGAAAAGGAATGCTTAGTACCGAAAAATGGATCAGCTTGACCAACAAGATCGCCGCTTTGATACATATATAGAATAAGTTCCTTACCTTCATCCGTTGTTTTGGTTACTTTCACGCGTCCGCGCTTAATATAAAACAGCTTATCCGCTGTATCTCCTTCCCAGAACAGATGCGAGCTTTCAGGCATAACTCGATCTTTCATCATCACTTGCAACCGGTTGAAGCTGGCCTCCGAGAAGCAACAGGTGTTGCCGCGGGCTTCCATTACATTTGTAGGGTTTCTCATCGTCCATTTCCCCTTTGTATCCTATGTTTTTTATCTGCAACTTGATCAATTCAAATTCATTATATACCTGCGCAATGCGTTTTTGGGGCAAGAAGAGGGGGTAAAAGTGGCAGAATTCCAAACTTTGTGATTTAATTCACTTCATAAAATAAAATTTTAAATAGATTGTGAAAAAAATCACAATATATCTTGAAAAGCTGTGTTACGATCAGTGCGTGAACAAGAGATAGTACACGAGATAACAGGAGGATGAGGGAAATGGCTGTTAAAAACGAGGTTATCCAAAAAGAGCAAAGCGCAGAGCAGTATATTCAAACGCTGATTGACCGGGGGAACCGGGCACAGCAAGCTTTCATGAGTATGAATCAGGAACAGATTGACGAAATCGTACAAGCTATGGCACTCGCAGGGATGGATAAACACATGTACCTGGCGAAGATGGCTGTTGAAGAAACAGGACGCGGTGTGTACGAGGACAAAATCACCAAAAACATGTTTGCAACAGAATATGTCTATCATAGTATCAAAAATGAAAAAACCGTCGGTGTCATTGAGGACAATGATTTTGACAGTTTTCAAAAGATAGCAGAGCCAGTCGGCATTATCATGGGGATCACTCCAGTGACAAACCCGACTTCGACTACGATGTTCAAAGCGCTGATTGCCATTAAAACACGTAACCCAATCATTTTCGGTTTCCATCCATCTGCTCAATCGTGTAGTGCGGAAGCAGCCCGCGTCTTGCTCGAAGCAGCTGTTAAACATGGTGCTCCAGCTGATTGTATTCAATGGATTGAAGCACCTTCGATGGATAAGACCAATGTACTGATGAACCACCCTGATGTGGCGCTGATTCTGGCAACTGGTGGATCAGGCATGGTTAAGGCGGCATATAGCTGCGGTAAACCTGCTCTGGGTGTAGGCCCAGGTAACGTGCCTTGCTTTATTGAAAAAACAGCAGACATCAAGCAGGCTGTGAACGATCTCATCCTCTCTAAATCTTTCGACAACGGTATGATTTGTGCTTCCGAGCAAGCGGTTATTATCGAAGAGCCAATCTTCGAACAAGTGAAAAAATTGATGATTGCTAACGGCTGCTATTTTGTAAATAAAGAAGAAGCAGCTAAGCTCACTCAAGGAGCTATGAATGTCGAGAAATGTGCAGTGAACCCAGCTATCGTCGGGCAGTCTGCTGTGAAAATTGCTGAAATGAGTGGTATTACAGTACCAGCAGGAACTAAAATTTTGGTCGCTGAGATTGAAGGGGTAGGAACAAAATTCCCATTGTCTGCGGAAAAATTGAGTCCTGTATTGGCTTGCTATAAAGTAAAAAATGCGGAACAAGGTATTCAACGTGCTGCTGAAGTCGTGGAATTCGGGGGCATGGGCCACTCGTCCGCTATTCATTCGAACGATGAGGACGTTATCGCTCGCTTCGCAAACCGTCTGCAAACAGGACGTATCATTGTAAATGCACCTTCCACACATGGTGCGATTGGCGACATTTACAACACCAACCTTCCTTCGTTGACACTCGGTTGCGGTTCGTATGGTCGTAACTCGACTTCGTCGAACGTATCGGCAGTCAATTTGATTAATGTGAAAAGGGTGGCGAAACGGACGGTGAATATGCAATGGTTCAAAGTACCTTCCAAAATCTATTTTGAGAAAAACTCGACACAGTATCTTGCTAAAATGCCTGATATCACACGTGTAGCCATTATCACAGACCCTATGATGGTACAACTGGGATATGTAGATCGTGTTATTCATTATCTGCATCAACGCCAAACACCAGTAGCTATCGAAGTGTTCTCTGAAGTAGAGCCAGATCCATCGACAGTTACGGTAGAACGTGGTACTGAAATGATGAGACGTTTCCAACCGGATTGCATCATCGCACTGGGCGGCGGTTCCCCAATGGATGCTGCTAAAGGCATGTGGATGTTCTATGAATATCCAGATACTGATTTCAATAATTTAAAACAAAAATTCATGGATATCCGTAAACGGATTTACAAGTACCCACGTCTGGGCCAAAAAGCACAATTTGTAGCTATCCCTACAACCTCGGGTACAGGTTCCGAAGTTACATCGTTCGCAGTAATTACGGACAAAAACCTGGGCGACACGAAGTACCCACTGGCTGACTATGAGTTGACTCCTGATGTGGCAATTATTGACCCAGTGTTTGTATATTCGCTACCTAAAACAGCTGTAGCGGACACAGGTATGGATGTTCTGACACATGCTATCGAGGCTTACGTGTCCGTAATGGCTAATGACTACACAGATGGTCTGGCAATTAAAGCCATTCAATTGGTATTCCAATACCTAGAACAATCGGCTCTGACTGGTGATAAGCTGGCTCGTGAAAAAATGCATAATGCTTCTACACTTGCTGGTATGGCATTTGCTAATGCATTCTTGGGCATTAACCACAGTCTTGCACATAAATGGGGTGGACAATACCATACAGCGCATGGCCGCACGAATGCCATTTTATTGCCGCACGTCATTCGCTATAATGCGAAAAAACCGACAAAATTTGCTTCGTTCCCTAAATATTCGCACTTTGTTGCGGATGAGCGTTATGCAGAAATCGCGCGCATACTGGGACTGCCTGCACGCACCACCGAAGAAGGGGTTAACAGCTTGATCGAAGCGATCCGTAAAATGAACAAAACACTTGGTATCGAGGAATCGTTCCAACAAATCGGTTTCGATGCAAAGGATTTCGAATCACGTGTAGACTATCTGGCTGACCGCGCATTTGAAGATCAATGTACAACTGCGAATCCGAAGTTGCCGCTGGTTACTGAGTTGGCTGATGTCTATCGCAATGCCTTCTACGGACGTTTTGACCAATAATATAATAGGTACGAAGAGGCTTGTGAAAAAGCATTTTCTCGTTCAATACCGATGCAGGCTCTCTATATAGAGGGCCTGTTGGTTTGGGAAGGGAGGTGAACGGCAAGGCTAAGGATATAGGCGTGAAGCTAGGGAAAATAAAGTGACAAAAATCACTCATATTGTGATTTTTGTCACATACTACACTCTATCATTATTCTACAATAAGGGTGTAAGAAAGGTCCCGACACTGAGCGTAAGGCATCGGTGAAAAGGCCGGGCTCAAGAAATAGCTTTATCGTGAAAAAAATCACAAGTCCGGAAGACCAAACAATTTGGAGGGATTTACATGTCGGTGATTGAGAGAGAATTACAAGAGCAACAATCTGGCTGGAGAGGTTTTAAAAAAGGCAAATGGACTAAAGAAGTCAACGTCAACGATTTTATTGAAACTAATATCTTACCTTATGTTGGCAATGAAGAATTTTTGGTTGGTCCTACCGCCAACACAACTGCATTGTGGGATATTGTATCCGATCTTACTAAAAAAGAGTTGGCAAACGGCGGCGTGCTTGATGTAGACGTGAATACGCCATCCACTATTATTTCACATAAACCGGGTTATCTAGACCGGGATAAAGAGCAAATTGTCGGTGTACAAACAGATGCTCCATTCAAACGCTCTTTGCAGCCGTTTGGTGGAATTCGGATGATGATCGACGCTTGTAAAGCCTATGGTTTTGAAGTGCCAGAAAGTATTATTGATATCTTCACTCATATTCGTAAAACTCACAACCAAGGTGTATTTGACGCTTATACAGATGAAATGAGAGCAGCCCGTAAAGCTGGTATCATTACTGGTCTGCCAGATGCATACGGTCGTGGTCGTATTATCGGTGACTATCGTCGTGTAGCTTTGTATGGTGTAGCCTTCTTGATCCAAGATAAAAAGCTGCAACTGAAAAGCCTTGAAGTTGATTCCATGGAAGAAGACGTAATTCGTCTTCGTGAGGAAATTTCCGAACAAATTCGTGCTTTGAATGAACTGAAACAAATGGCTGCTGAGCACGGTTTTGATATTTCCAAACCTGCTAACAATGCGAAAGAAGCTTTCCAATGGGTATATTTTGGATATCTTGCAGCAATCAAAGAACAAAATGGTGCAGCAATGTCCTTAGGACGTGTATCTTCCTTCCTTGATATTTACTCTCAACGTGATATGGAAGAGGGTACAATGACAGAAGAACAAGCTCAAGAACTGGTCGATCATTTTGTTATGAAATTGCGTATTGTTAAGTTCTTGCGCACACCTGACTATAATGAACTGTTCAGTGGAGATCCAACTTGGGTTACTGAGTCCATTGGTGGTATGTCCGTAACTGGAGAAACTCGGGTAACTAAAAACAGCTTCCGTTTCCTGCACACCCTCTACAATCTGGGACCTGCACCGGAGCCGAACCTGACTGTACTGTGGTCGGAAAAATTGCCTGAAGGCTTCAAAAAGTATTGTGCGAAAGTTTCTATTGAAACTAGCTCCATTCAGTACGAAAATGACGATCTGATGCGTCCAATTTATGGAGACGATTATGGTATTGCTTGTTGTGTATCGGCAATGAAAATCGGTAAGCAAATGCAATTCTTTGGTGCTCGTGCCAACTTGGCTAAAGCTCTGCTGTATGCAATTAACGGTGGTAAAGATGAAAAATCTGGCGTTCAAGTAGGGCCTGAATTCCCAGCCATTACAGGTGAAGTTCTGGATTATGAAGAAGTGTTGAGCCGCTTCAAACCTATGATGGAATGGTTGGCAAAACTGTACATGAACACTTTGAATGTTATTCACTACATGCATGATAAATATAGCTACGAACGCATTGAAATGGCGTTGCATGATCGTGATATTCTCCGTACCATGGCTTGTGGTATTGCGGGTCTGTCAGTTGCTACCGACTCCTTGAGTGCCATTAAATTTGCAAAAGTTAAACCAATCCGTAACGAAAAAGGGATTGCTGTTGACTTTGAAATTGAAGGCGAATACCCTTGCTACGGTAACAACGATGACCGTGTAGATAACATCGCTGTGGAACTGGTAGAAAGCTTCATGAGCATGATTCGCAAGCATAAAGCTTATCGTAATGCGGTTCCTACTCAATCTGTACTGACTATTACTTCCAACGTGGTGTACGGTAAGAAAACAGGTACAACACCGGATGGACGTAAAGCAGGCGAACCGTTTGCACCAGGGGCAAACCCAATGCACGGCCGTGATAAAAAAGGTGCTTTGGCATCTCTGAGTTCCGTAGCCAAATTGCCTTATGAACACAGTCTGGATGGTATCTCGAACACCTTCTCTATCGTGCCTAAAGCACTGGGTAAAGAAGAAGAAACACGTAAAACAAACCTTGTTTCGATGATGGATGGCTACTTTGGAAGCCACGCACATCATCTGAATGTCAATGTGTTTGCTCGCGAACAACTGTTGGATGCAATGGAGCACCCAGAAAACTATCCACAGCTTACGATTCGTGTTTCCGGCTATGCCGTTAACTTTATCAAGCTGACTCGTGAACAACAATTGGATGTTATTAACCGTACTTTCCACGGTACAATGTAAATAAGTATTACAATGACGCACGCATAGCGGATGCGGGAAGGATGATGCAACATGTTGAAAGGTCACATACACTCATTGGAAACCTTCGGGACCGTCGATGGTCCCGGCATCCGCTTCGTGCTCTTTATGCAAGGATGCTTGTTGAAATGTCAATATTGCCATAACCCGGACACTTGGGCCTTGAATGAAGGTAATCCGATGACGTTGGAGGAGGTATTGGCTGAGATTGAGCCGTATTTAGCCTATTACCGTTCTTCCGGAGGCGGATTGACCGTATCCGGTGGAGAACCGACGCTGCAAGCTCATTTTGTCGCAGAGCTGTTCAAAGAAGTAAAACGTCGGTGGAATTTGCACACGACACTGGACAGTAACGGATTTAATGACGCGGGCCGTATCCATGAACTGCTGGACGTAACAGACTTGGTGCTACTGGATATTAAGCATATTGACAATGACAAGCATATTAAGCTTACAGGCAAGTCTAACGACCGTATGCTAAGTACGGCTCGCTGGTTGTCTGAGCAAGGGCGCAAAATGTGGATTAGACACGTATTTGTACCGGGTATTCATGATGACGAGCAAGATTTATTGAATTTGGGACGGTTTATCGGAACGTTGAACGGAGTCGAGAAATTCGAAATTTTACCTTACCATCAAATGGGTGTTTACAAATGGGAAATGCTTGGTAAGGAGTATCCGTTGGAGGGAGTTCCATCTCCTACAGATGAAGAAGTTCAACGTGCATACCGACTCATTGAAGAGGGTCGTCTGGAGACTGCAGGAAAGAATGCTGTCTGTCGTCCATCATAATGTAAATGGCTCAAAAGCTATTTCCTAGTAATGAAGCCGCCGCCACATCAGGTCAGATGGGCGGCGGTTTTTTGTTGTTGAATTTTTTGCAGTCACAGGAGAAAGTTCCCTTTTTTTCATGATCAGCAAAATTTCCAGAAACTTTTTAACAACTGACGCGTCTAATAGTATGACTTTTTACGGGAATGATAATAATTTGGTGATAGAAGGAGACAGACAATGAATTTCAAGAAATGGACCATGCTCACTGCCCTTGCGGTAGCTCAGGTGGCCGCAGTAGCCCCTGTAGGAGCAGAAGCAGCATCAACAACCGTTCAATCCACCGATTCGGTTAGCGCACAGCAGGCTCAGGCCAATGCTGCTGATTCAGGCGTTCAGAATAGCATCGGAGATCAAGATGGAACTAGCACACAAAATGACACGGTGACACCTAATAACACAGGCGTATCCAATGATCCATTGACTGGCCTACCTACGGATACAACCAACGGATCGAACGTATCCAATGATGTATACGGTGGAGACGGAACGATCACCAATCCTGGTGGAGCTCCAACATCCATGGGTGCTAATCAATTGATTTTGTACTTAAACAGCGCGAAAATGGAACAAAACGGACAGGTGTACACAGCAACTCAGCCGATGACCGTGAAGGACGGAGTTTCCTATGTAGCTATCCGTTCACTTGTCAGCCGTGTCGGATTGCAGTTTAGTTATGACACTGCCACCAAAGAAACCGTAATCACACAAGGAACAAATGTCATGCGCTTCAAAACAGACAGCAAGGTTTATACGGTTAACGGTGAAGCCAGACAAATGAAGGGACCGGCTTTTCAGCAAAAGAACGTATTTATGGTGCCATTGACCTCGATTACACAGGCCTTAAATATTCCTTATACTGTGAATAATACGACTAAACAAGTTATCATGGATTTGAATCAGAAACCTAAAGCTTCCTTCACGGTTCAACAAAAAGATATCTATGCGGGCGAAACCCAAGTTACGTATTTGACGAAGGAATCTTCTCCTACAGGTCTTCCGATTGTGAACCAACGTTGGGAAGGTAAGCAGGACGTATTTCAGGAGCCGGGTACATATGTAGTTACCTATTCTGTTCTTGACTCTGCTGGGAACTGGAGTGATCCTTACTCAGTTACAATTACAGTAAGACCACCAAATCAGCCGCCAGTGGCTCTGTTTACAACTGATAAAAAAGAGTACAAAATGGGTGAGAAAATCACCATTACCGACCTGAGTACAGATGATGAGAATGCTATCACTAAGCGTGATTGGGAGAATAAGAAACTTGCCTTCTTCCAACCAGGTGATGTAACAATCACACTCACCGTGACTGATAAGCACGGCGTAACAGGTACCAAAAGTGAAACAATTAAAATTACGAATGAATTGCTGTACAACGAAGATGATTTCAATAAAATCTTCACACCATATGGTGATAAATATACAGTAGACGGCAGTCAGGTGCCTACCATGGCTACCATTCCTTTGACTAGTACATCTTCTCCGCGTCTTTTGATCCGTGCTAACAGCCCGGAACGTGTATTTCAGGACGGAATTGTGTATCAGGAAACCGGATCAGGCAGCACGCGCATACTCGTCCATCATGTGAATGAAACGGGTCGAGATGTGAAAATGTACGTGATTGCGACCAACAACAATATTACTCCTGCCAACATGAATGTCGAAAATTCTGGTTTTGCTGGACCATCTGAATTTGCCACGGCTGCGGGTAAAGTCTCAATTCAACGATATTTTCAATCCATGCAGGATGGAAGCAAGCGTTCTAGCACAGTTCTAAATCCTGGCGAAAGCCGCATTATTTTAGAGGATTTGAATGCACAAAAAATCAAGCAAAAACAGGTCATATCTTTGTTATCCGATTTGTATACGGATCAACCTATTCAATACACGGTAATTGTGTTAGATGCAAATGTAGATCCGTTAACTGTGTTGCCTACTCTGGCAAAACTGCCTAAGGACGGTATTCATAACCGTGGAACGTATGCTAATTCGGATATCACGCTCAATTATACCGAAGAGGTTGGTAAAACAGCTCAACGTATCGTTCTTGGTGATAATAAGGTAGATCCGAACCTGATTGGTACGGACGGTCTGGACGGCTCTTCTGCTTCCAATGCCGGTAATTTTGGTGTTGTATATAAAGTTAAATTGGATCGTGTAGCGCCGTATTCACTGATTACGTTCAACCCGCGTGGAGGCGAATATTCCGGCTATGCGATGGTAAACAATCAGGTTGTGGGTATCCCGACGAACGGCGCAGTATGGGCTCCAAATGAGATGAGTGTGCTGTATCGCACAGGGCATATCGAGGAAAGTGTAGAGATGTATTTCACTGCTGCTGCAGGAAGTAACTTGCCGGTTTCCGTAGTAGTTATGCCTTTGCCAGCTATTAAAAATTAATATGAAATAACCGGTGCTGTATACCGGCTTAGACCTTGGGTCTCGTCATTCACCGTTTAAAAGTCGATGTCACTTGCAGAATATAGGCGTTCTCCTGCTGCGAATTTAATCGTAGCGCCGGAGAGCGTCTTTTTCTTATGTATAGATACGAATATCTCTTATAATATTGACTTTAATCGTGGTATAATAAATAGATGCAAGCCTAAGCCTGCATCAGAAAACCTGAAACTACAGACAGGGGAGGGTGAAACGCATGCTGACAAAGGATGAGATTATTGCAACAATGTCCGCTCAGGGGTTGCGTATTACAGATCAGCGCAAGACGTTGGCCACGTTATTTTCCGAGAATGAAGGGTATCTGTCCCCCAAAGACGTTTATGAATATATGGGTAAGAAGTACAGTGGACTTAGCTTTGATACGGTTTATCGTAATCTGCGTGTAATGCAGGAATTGGGTGTGTTGGAACAGGTATCTTTTGAGGATGGAATGAAGTTTAAGGTGAGCTGTAATGAGCATCATCACCATCACCATATGATTTGCTTGAGCTGTCAGAAAACATTACCGATTTCTTTTTGCCCAATGCAAATGACAGATACAACGGATCAATTCCAAATCGTCGAGCACAAGTTTGAAATTTTTGGTTATTGCAAAGATTGTCAACAGAAGAATGGGCATACTGATAGTAATTCGGATGGGGGATTCAGACAGACGAGCAGTCACACTCACAGCCACGGGGGCTACTGAAATGAAAATCACCACACGCAGAGTGGTACAGGCTCCGATTAAGTTTTATCGTTCCTATATTTCACCGTTAAAGCCGGCTACCTGCCGGTTCTATCCAACGTGTTCGGCGTACGCGTTGGAGGCGGTAGAGGTGCATGGTGCGCTCAAAGGTTCATGGCTTGCTGCTAAGCGTATAGCCAAGTGCCATCCCTTTCATCCGGGTGGCGTAGATTTGGTTCCTCCTGCAAAAAAGGGAACAGATAGGTCTAGCGAAGATCGTTTGGCTACCCACTCCAAGAAGGGTCTGACTTGACAGCGCTATGCGGATTTGGTTATATTTTGGTTAATATTGTTTTCCTGCGAAGGGATGAGTAGGGTAAACCGCCCAGTACAGAGAGCCGGGGTTAGCTGCAAACCGGTCTGGAGCGAAGCCTGAACATGGTCCTGGAGGAACCTTTTTCGAGCGTTTTTGCCACAGTTATTAGTGCTTGGGAGGCAAGCGTAAGGGGGAGGCGTGTTCCAGCGTTAATGGGCGGTCAGATGTGACCGGTGAAGCCTGTAGTCTGCGAGGATACAGGAAAATTGGGTGGTAACGCGTGAGGTGACTCTCGTCCCATAGGGGCGGGGGTCTTTTTTGTGCCCAATTTGTGCCAAATTCATGAATTGGAGTACCATCATGTCAGCAGATCTTATCGAGCTGACGTGAACAAAACAGGAGGCAACACACATGTCCAATGAGAACACATTTTACATTACGACACCGATCTATTATCCGAGCGACAAGCTACATATAGGTCATGCTTACACGACGGTTGCGGGAGATGCAATGGCCCGTTATAAGCGGCTACGTGGATATGAAGTGCGCTATTTGACAGGAACGGATGAGCATGGTCAGAAGATTGAGCAGAAAGCGAGTGCAGCAGGCAAAACGCCGCAACGTTTCGTAGATGATATTGTGGCAGGTATTCAAGAACTGTGGCGGAAGCTCGACATTTCCAATGACGATTTTATCCGTACTACGGAGGAACGTCATAAGGCTGTCGTACAGGAAATTTTTGATCGTTTGCTGAAGCAAGGCGATATTTACAAGGGAGAATACGAAGGCTGGTACAGCATCCCTGACGAAACGTACTACACAGAAACTCAGCTGGTTGACGTGGTGAAGGACGCCGAAGGCAATGTGGCTGGAGGAAAAAGCCCGGATAGTGGACACCCTGTAGAACTGGTCAAGGAAGAGTGTTACTTTTTCCGTATGAGCAAGTATGCTGATCGGTTGCTGCAATTTTATGAAGAGAACCCACAGTTTATCCAGCCGGAATCACGTAAAAAAGAGATGATCAATAACTTCATCAAGCCGGGTCTGGAGGATTTGGCTGTATCACGTACTACCTTCGATTGGGGCATTAAGGTGAAGGGGGATCCGAAGCATGTCGTGTATGTTTGGATTGATGCACTTTCCAACTACATCACAGCCTTGGGTTATGGCTCTTCCAATACCGAGTTGTATGATAAATTTTGGCCTGCAAATGTGCATATCGTAGGTAAAGAGATTGTAAGGTTCCACACGATATATTGGCCGATCATGCTGATGGCGCTGGATCTTCCATTGCCTAAAAAAGTATTTGCACATGGTTGGCTGCTCATGAAAGACGGTAAAATGTCGAAATCTAAAGGCAATGTTGTAGACCCGGTGACGTTGATTGACCGTTATGGTCTGGACCAACTTCGTTACTACTTACTGCGCGAGGTGCCTTTTGGGGCAGACGGAACATTTACACCAGAAAGTTTTGTAGATCGAGTTAATTCGGATTTGGCAAATGATCTGGGCAACTTATTGAATCGTACCGTGGCGATGGTAGATAAATATCTTGATGGCAAGGTTCCGGCTTATGAAGCGAATGTAACAGCATTCGACGGAGCTTTGGAAGACATGGCAACATTGACTTATAGCAAAGTAGAAGAAGCCATGGAAAACATGGAGTTTTCCGTGGCATTAACGGCGATTAGCCAATTTATTAGCCGCAGCAACAAGTATATTGACGAGACGCAACCATGGAACTTGGCTAAGGATGAGGGAAAACGTCGCGAATTGTCATCTGTTATGTTGCATTTGGTAGAAAGCTTGCGCATCGCTTCCATCTTACTCCAGCCATTCTTAACCCGTGCTCCTCATAAAATTTGGGAACAGCTCGGTATTAGCCAAGGTGAGTTGACTACATGGGATAGCGGCAAACAGTTCGGTCGTATTCCGGAAGGAACGCAGCTGGTCAAAGGTAATCCGATCTTCCCGCGTCTGGATTCAGAGCAAGAGGTTGCTTTTATCGTGGAAGCAATGACTGGGGGGAAGAAACCGGAAGAAGCTACAGCACAAATTCAACCGCAGAATGCATCTGAGGCGAGCCAGGAAGCGCCGGAGGCAAAAGAAGAGATTGGCATTGAGGATTTTGCCAAGGTAGAACTGCGCGTTGCTCAGGTCGTCGCCTGCGAGCCTGTGAAGAAGGCCGATAAACTGTTGAAGCTCCAACTTGATCTTGGTTATGAGCAGCGGCAAGTAGTATCAGGGATTGCGAAGTTTTATACGCCGGAAGATATCATTGGACGCAAGGTGATCTGTGTGACCAATCTTAAGCCAGTAAAACTTCGGGGAGAGCTGTCGCAAGGTATGATTTTGGCAGCATCACATGGAGATCAGCTTACGCTGGCCACCGTACCGGAAGGTATGCCGAATGGTGCAGTTGTAAAGTAGTACGCTATGTAAAAATAAAAGAACGTAATGAGCGTATGTCCGGGAATCATTCTTCCTGGGCATGCGCTTTTTGGCTTGCATCATATTTTGCTCCCGCTACACGTATGTTTTAGTAGGCAGGGCTTGTTTGTTCGTGTTCACTTAAGACAGGTGGGAGGGAATATGATGACAAATATCAACGCCGGGTTGGCGATCGTAGCCGGACTGGTTTCTTTTTTTTCACCGTGTTGTTTACCGCTGTATCCATCTTATTTATCGTATATGACAGGGATGTCTGCGCGCGAACTGGCTGAAGGACGGCACAAGGCAGAGGTTCGTTATCGTACGATGGGACATACACTTGCTTTTGTATTGGGCTTTTCGGTCGTTTTCTATTCACTGGGTGCAAGTGTCGGGTTGCTTGGAGAATGGTTTGCTAATTATGGGGATACGCTAAGAGTGGTAGCAGGGTTACTTATTTTACTAATGGGTCTGGTATCTCTTGGTGTGGTGCGTCCTTTGATTCTAATGAGGGAGCATAAGCTTCGCTGGACATGGAAGCCTGCCGGGTATGCCGGTTCCTTTGTGATCGGAATTGGATTTGCGGCAGGCTGGTCGCCCTGTATCGGTCCCATGCTAACAGCTATTATCGCTTTGGCGGCAGTAGAGCATCACATTTGGTTCAAGCTGATTACAGGCTATGCGCTTGGCTTTGCGATTCCATTTTTTATATTAGCTTTGCTGGCAGGCTCTATTCGACTATCCTCTCGCTATACCTCCATTCTAATCAAAACAGGTGGCATACTACTTGTTATCACTGGCATTTTACTGGTAACGGATCATATGACTGATGTAACGCTATTTTTACAACGGATTACCCCAGATTGGATGCTAGTTATGTGAAATATTCAATACGACTTAAAGGGAAATGTTCAAAAATGCGCTCTGTGATAAACTCTCGTAGTGCATTTTGCTGTTCATCGGGATAAACATATTTGTTTTGTCCCCAGCGGCCCCATTTTTTCTTGCGTTTCTCTATGTCCATCTCCAGCTTGGTTTTCGGATAACGTTTCTCGATGACAGCTTTGGATGTTTTGGTGAAGCGATGCTGAATTAATTCGAACGTCAAATCTTTTGTAGCATGCTCGGGTAAGGTTTCTCCCAATTTGCGCAGCAACTCGCCGTAGCCTTCTTCCCAGCCGTCATACCAGATGATGGGTGCAATGATGAACCCCAGTGGATAACCGGCTCGTGCGATTTTGCCCGCGGCTTCAATACGTTCCTCGAAGCGTGAAGTTGCAGGTTCAAACTGTTTAATTACATAATCGGAATTAATGCTAAAGCGGATGCGAGTATGACCATTATGTTTAATATCCAGCAATGGATCAACATGATGATATTTAGTAACAAAACGCAGACGACCAAATTCCTCATCTGCCATGAAACGAATCAAGTCTCCAAGCGTTCCGGTGATATGCTCCAAACCAACCGGATCGGAGGTACAAGCTGCTTCAAAACGGGTAATTTCAGGCGCACGCTCCTCGATATAAGCTTTAGCTGCTGATAAGATATCGTCAGTGTTGACATATACACGAATATACGGTTTTGCTCCCAAGGTTGTTTGTAAATAACAGTAGTGACAGTGCCCCATGCAGCCAGTCGAAATGGGGATAGCGTATTCGGCAGAGGGCTTGGATTGGTCAAAAGTCAACGTTTTACGGATACCGACTACCAAAGTTTTTTTTGCCATTCGGTACTTTTCAACTTCAGTTTCACCTGGTAAATTGGTAATTCGGTTGTGAGAGGTAGTCATCCGATACGGAATATCCTTGGCTTTAACCCAATCCATAATACGCTGGCCCTTGGGATAATTCAGTGCGTCTGGCTCAAAAAACACCAGGTCAGGCAAAAATGGCTTGGTTCCTCTGGTTTGGACAGGAGTACGCTCAAGCGTAGACATGGCTAACGCTCCTTTCGAAATAAATCCACAGTGCTCTGGTGTCCAACTTTAACATTTTGCCGCAGAAATAAACGATACAGGACGACGATATTAGTGTGCCCGGCTTAAATTGAACAAATCGTGGCAATAGCTGTGAGTGAAGGGATGAGACTTGCCAATGGGCAATGATAACATGTATCATTACATAGTAGGTTTAACGCAGGAAATGAAGGCGGTAAGCGCCCGTTCAATAACAGAAAAGAGGGAAACAAGTGCCAACGCCAAGCATGGAAGATTATTTGGAACGCATTTACCAACTGATTGATGAGAAGGGCTATGCTCGTGTCTCGGATATCGCAGAGGGGTTAGAGGTGCATCCTTCGTCTGTCACCAAAATGATTCAGAAGTTGGATAAGGACGATTATCTTGTATATGAGAAGTATCGGGGACTGATTTTGACACCGAAAGGGAAAAAGGTCGGCAAACGGTTGGTTGATCGCCATCAGTTATTAGAGCAATTTCTGGATATGATTGGGGTTGACAAGGACCTGATATATAAAGATGTGGAAGGTATTGAGCATCATCTGAGCTGGGATTCCATCACCCGTATCGAAACATTGGTCGAATATTTTCGCCGGGATGAAGATCGCTTGCGCCAGCTTCATGACATACACAAGGAATTGAGTGGAGATTCCTAAAAGCATCTGTCCTTACGGACGATGCTTTTTTATTTGTCCCGACCGCAACAAATATCCGGTTATTAGCGTCTATCCATTATATAGCAGGACAAGATAGGGGTTAAAATTAACAGGGTTAGCGGAGGATTGTAATAATATGAATCGAAAGAAAATAGTGGCGTTGGCTGCAGGTCTACTCTTAGCAGTGCAGACTGCCATCGTTCCTGGAGTTCAAGCAGCTCCAACTGGTGATATTGAAATTATATTGGACGGACAGTCCCTGCAAAGTGACGCGTCACCGTATATTGTACAGGGAGCCAATGTTACGATGGTTCCTTTGCGAGTGATAAGTGAGGGATTGGGCGCTCAGGTCAACTGGTCGGAATCGTCCGGTACGGTAACGATTACAGCACAGAACAAAAATATATCTATGGAGAACGGTGCACAAAGCGCTACAGTGAATGGCAAGTCAGTTCGACTGGATGCATCTGCCCGTATGACAAGCGGGAGAGTCATGGTGCCACTGCGTTTTGTTGGGGAAGAGTTGGGATTAAAAGTAGATTGGCAAGCTTCAGAGCGAGTCATTACGTTAAGCAGTGGTAAGGAAGGTGTCTCTACTGGCGGGGACACTTCTGCGGGAAGCAGCGGCTCCATATCAGATACGTCTGCATCTAGCAATAAGAACAGTGTAAGTACAGATCAGGGAGCTATCGATGATGAGCAGGCGGTTGTCACTTCACCGTCAACGTCTACTAGTGAGAACGGTTCAAGTTCTTCACAGGCAACTGTTGTTCAGGTAAAGGCTTCAACTTCCATGCGTGGAGCATGGATTTCTACCATTAATGGAGATTGGCCTTCTTCCGCTGCCCGAAGCAGCTCCGAGAAGCAAAAGCAGGAGTTTACTAAAATGCTCGATGATTTGCAGGGGATGGGCATCAATGCGGTATTTGTTCAGGTTCGTGCCAGCGGTGATGCGCTCTATCCGTCGAGTCTCGTACCATGGAGCAAGTATTTGACCAACACCCAAGGTAAAAATCCAGGCTATGATCCCTTGAAATTTATGATTAGCGAATCGCATAAGCGAGGGATGGAATTTCATGCTTGGTTTAATCCATTCCGTGCGAATTCCACAGGAACAACCAGCGGTTTGGCTGCAAACCATGTGGCTAATCAACACCCGGACTGGATTGTTAAGAATGGTAGCCAATTGTACATCAATCCAGGAATTCCGGCTGCACGTCAGCATGTTATTGCGGCGATTATGGAGGTCGTGAACGGATATGATATTGACGGCGTCCATTTGGACGATTATTTTTATCCTTACAGCGGGACTTTTGATGATGATGCGACCTTCAAAGCATATAATGCCAACAAAATCTCTAACAAGGGCGACTGGCGGAGAGACAATGTGAACAGTTTTGTCCGCGATTTGGGCAAAAGTATTCATGGCAGCAAGTCTAAAGCTCAATTTGGAATTAGCCCTTTTGGAGTATGGCGTAACAAATCTCAGGATTTAACGGGTTCAGACACGAAGGCAGGCGTTACAGCGTATGATACGACGTTTGCGGATGTAAGAACCTGGATTAACAAAGAATGGATTGATTATGTAGCTCCACAAATTTACTGGAGTATCGGTTTCCCGGCGGCGGGATATGACAAGCTTGTCGCATGGTGGTCCAATGAGGTCAAAAACACAGATGTTAAGCTGTATATCGGTCATTCTCCGTATAAGATCGGCACCCCTGAAAAGGGCTGGCAAACGGCTCAAGAGCTAATTAAGCAGCTTGAACTGAACGAAGATTATAAACAGGTCAGAGGCGATATTTACTTTAGTGCACAGCATTTGCGTAAAAATCCATACGGACTCATTCAGCTTCTTCAAAATTATTATCAAATGTGATATAAATTGGATCATATAGGTTCTATTTGGGCCTCCGTTCTCATACATAAGCAGTAGAACTGCTTACTCCCAAGAGAACGGAGGTTTTTTGATCTATGCTGATCAATGCTGTGTTCCAGGGTGGAGGGGTTAAGGGAATTTCGCTGGCGGGTGCAGTTAAGGCTGCGGAGGAGCATGGAATTGTATTCAATCGTTTGGCAGGTACATCATCAGGTTCTATTGTAGCTGCTTTATTGGCGGCGGGATACTCTGCGGATGAAATGAAAGCCGTAATTGAGAAAACCCCCTTGGTCAAGTTGTTACGACGTTCTCCAGTGTTCAATATTAAGTGGGTTGGACCAGCAGCTCGTATCTTTCTTAAAAAAGGGCTCTACTCAGGGGAGGCACTGGAGCACTGGGTACGTGAGCTGTTACGAGCTAAGGGAGTGCGTACGTTCGCGGATTTACCTCCTGGCAAATTGCGCATTATTGCATCAGATATTACGAATGGACGCATTCTGGTGCTTCCTGAGGATATCAAACGTTTTGGTATCAATCCCTCTTCACTGGAGGTAGCTAAAGCCATTCGGATGAGCACAAGTATCCCTTATTTTTTTGATCCTGTTATGTTAAGGCTTGATTCTGCACTTGCCAAGGGAAAGACTTTTTCTCAGCAATTTGTATTTGTAGTTGATGGGGCTTTACTAAGCAATTTGCCTTTGTGGCTTTTTGATGAGCCTGTAAATGAACGTGAGGCCAAAACAATTCCAACGGTAGGGTTTCAAATGGTGGGCAAAACGGGTACGGAGACCAAAGTTTCTTATATACGGGGTCCATTGACCATGCTGCAGGCTATTTTTGATACCATGCTATCAGCACACGATGAGCGATTTATTGAGCAGGAGAATCGGTATCGGACGATTAAGATTCCAACATTGGGTATCCGCACTGCACAATTTAACATTTCTACAGAGCAAAGTGATTTGTTGTATGCTTCCGGTGTGCAGGCAGGGGATGCTTTTTTCCACAAATGGAGCATCACTTCTTACCAGCAGCAGTATAGCAAGTATCAATTGATGAAGGATACCATGTACGCTATGAAATAAACACTTACTTGCAGTTAAAGTTAATTTAAAAGGGTGTAAAAAAGGAGCCTCTTCCCGGTCATATTTGAATACGCGGGTGATGGCTCCTTTGTGCTACATTTTAAAGGATGATTATCATTAATGATATTTAGGTTGTTCTTCTTCATTTTTTCCCTTGGAACCCTCAATCACATGAAAAGGATACGCTTTGCGCTTGCCTGTAGTTTGCTGCTTACGTGCGTTGGCTGTTTTGGCCATGGTGCGCACAGAGGGTTTGATTTTGGGAGTACGGCTACGTTGTCCTGGCAGGTATTTGTATAGCAGAAATATAACTGCAAAAACAAGAACGGGAATTAGTAAACTTATGAGAAAGCCCCAGCTTCCTCTCCATAGCATATCCACAATTCCATATGCACCCAAAGCAAGGGTAAGCCAGAAAATAACGGCATGTCTGTTCATTATTCACTCATCCTTTCACAGGATCAAGGACCGGACTGTTGAAGGTCTCCTTTACAGGTACATTTTCCAACTCAGCATCCAATTCAAGCATACGCTTAAATGAGGCAATAGATACCTCCACTTGATCATCAGTCGGTTCTTTGGTGGTAAGGAGTTGCAACCACAGACCGGGGTAACCTAAATAACGAAGTACCGGAATTTCACGAAGGGCATTGGTTAGCTTGAGGAATTCAAAAGAAAGCCCCAGTACGATCGGAAGTAGTAAAAGCCGTTGCCCCATACGTTCCCACAGACTATCGTAGGTAAATAAGGAATAGACAAGCACCCCGATGATCACAGTCAGCATAATAAAGCTACTACCACAGCGGTAATGTAGACGACTGTATTTCTGTACATTGGCCGGAGTTAGTTCTTCCCCAGCTTCGAATGCAGTAATTACTTTATGCTCTGCACCATGATATTGAAACAATCGTTTAATTAACGGAGTTTGGGAAATACCCCACAAATAAGCCAGTAACAGAATCAGCTTAATAGCTCCTTCTGCGAGGTTATGCAAAATTTGGCTGTGAAACAAGCTACCGAACAGGAAATTCTCTACAATAACCGGAACGAGAGTCAATACAATTTTGCCAAACAGGAATGACAAAATACCGACCGCCGCCACACCGATCATCATACTCAGACTCCAGCGAGATTCTTCTTTTTTCTTTTGCTCAGCGCGTTCTTCCGGATCTACTTCATCATCAGCATACGCATCGGCTGAATAGTTTAAATGCTTGGTACCTTTGGCGCTGGAGTCGATGATGCTTACAATCCCCCGCAATAAAGGAATTCTGCGGAATTTGGATACCCAGGATTGCTCCTTGCGTGGTACTTCCAAATATGTGATTTCGCCAGTTTTGCGGCGAACTGCCGTGACATTGACACGCTTGCCGCCGAACATGACACCTTCAATGACTGCCTGACCACCATAGCTCACAGGCTTGGATGCTTGTGACAACCGTCTCACCTCTCTTAATACATGCTTTTTTGTATATTGTATCGAATTTGGAAGGGAATATCTAGTTAGATGAAACTGGTGTAACCACAGGCTTATAAAAAAAGCATTTATGGAGCGTCAGACTGCTCACATAAATGCTAATCATTATAAAACCGAATGAATATTTGGAAACAACCTATTGCGTAATCGCCCCGACAACCTGGTCAACCAGCCCTTTTGAAGAGAGAGGGCCGCCAAACGTCCATGTCGTACCGCTCAGTGAATAGGTACGTTTTTCTTTAACGAAATTTAGACCGTTCCAGACTGAATTATTTTTCATAGGTGCGCCGAAAACATTATCGTCCGGCTGCACAATATAGATAAAGTTGCTGTCCTGAACGGCAGACAGAGCTTCAATGCCTACAGTTGAAAAGCCATACTGTTCAACTTTGCTCGGTTTCCAATCATTAATCATACCGATCTTCGCCAGTGTTGCCACGACGACTGAATTATCCGAAAACATACGGAGGCTGGCCGCATTTTGCGAAGTGAAAGCCTGTGTCAGTATATAATGATAATCCGACTTGCCAGCAGCGGCGAGCTTTTCTTTGGCTTCAGCATAATGCTGGTCCAGTTCGGCAAGCACCTGCTTAGCTTTTTCTTCTTTTCCAAGAGCGACTGCGATGCTATTAAAAATTTCTATCATTTTATCATGATCGTAGCCGTTACCATCGTTCAGATTATATTCGATCGTCGGAGCGATGGCCTTGAGTTGATCATAGATAGCTTCATTCCCATCAACATTGGAAATGATCAGATCCGGCTTCAATGCAGCAATCGCCTCCAGGTTCGGCTCGTTACGCGTACCGACATCGACCACGCTGCTGTCCAGAGCCGCCTACGGTGTCACATACACCTTGTAGTTGGCATTGTCAGCATTACCAACCGGCTGAACGCCCAATGCAATCAAATCCTCTGTAAATGTCCATTCCAGTACTACGACACGCTGTGCGGGCTTGTTGAGCGTGATCTCACCACGATTATGCTTTACCGTCACAGGACCGGTCGCTGTGTCAGTCGGTTTGCTACCCGACGTGGGTGCCTGATCTTTATCCGATGCTTTGTCGGCTGCTCCGCAACCTGCCAAAGTGAGCGTAAAAACCATTAATAATAAAATGCCAATGAGTCCCTTTTTCATAGAAGCATTCTCCCGTATATATGTTTTTAGAAAATGATAATGATTATCATTTTCATCATTATATTATGATAGAGGATTGAAATTTTGTCAATGCAAAAAACGGGTCCGAACGCTTAACTGGTAAGCTGATATTATTCTGCATTCCGGTTCATTGTTAAAATATCCTCCTTTTGAGCATACTACCTAGCAAAATGGGAATGCAGAATCCCATGGAAGTACATGCATCTTCGATTGCAATAGTCTTTACCATGAAAAAAGTTTGCATCTTGAAAGGGGATTAAACAACATGAGTGAAACCTACTCTATACCCAAGATAGGCCATGAACAGGAGCAGTCTCGCGAATCTCAGGATCAACGTAATCATAACGACAGTGGTGGAGGCAGACAGCAGTCAGGCAAAATACATACGCCTCTCATTCCTTTTGCACTTGAGTTGGGTTTTTTTGCGGGTGTGCTCTGGGGATTGCTGCGCTGGCTGTTTTATAAGTTGCACTTTACGGTAGTAGCGCCTGGCTTTCTCGCAGAGCCTTTTTTCAAGCATTCGTTTATGAACACCATGGCGGGGCACCTGGTAGGGCTACTGTTTTTTATTGCATTATCCGTCGTAGCTTCACTGGTGTACACTCTGTTGCTGCGCAGATTTAAGGGTCCTTTACCCGGAATTGTATATGGCCTGATTTGGTGGGTTGTTTTATTTGTATTAACAGGTCCTAAGCTAGGGATGATGAATCCTCCTAATCGGTTAACATGGAATTCCTTATATACGGAAATTTGTGTGTTTATGCTGTGGGGACTATTTATCGGATATACGGTTGCTGTCGAGTATACGGATGAAAGAAAGCGCGAGCCTGAGAAAGCTGAGGGCTGAACGTAACAAAAACTTCTCAAGCGCCTATTCCCTGTGTTAAAATAGCATTTGGTTATTTGACAGAGGGGAGCGGAATGAAAGATGAAGAATGACCGGGTGTTAAAGCTGCGGCAGGCGCTGGGCGAGCATAATCTGCGGGCTATGCTAATTACTAGCCCTGTCAATCGTCGATATTTGACAGGCTTCACAGGTTCGGCGGGTTATGTGCTGATTACGGAATCCCATAGCTATTTGCTGACTGACTTTCGCTATATGACGCAAGCGACCGAACAAGCCGAAGGCTTCACGGTGGTGCAGCACGCTGCACAGGTCATGGAAACGGTGAAAGAATTGCTGTCTTCCCATCAGATCAGCGAAACAGGCTTCGAGCAAGATGCGGTAACTGTTGCGACGCATAAAGCTTATAGCGAAGATTTGTCACCTATTTCACTGGTTCCGGTGTCGGGCATTGTGGAGAAGTTAAGAGTGTACAAGGATGCAGAAGAGCTGGAAGTGATGCAGCGGGCAGCGGATTTGGCAGATGCTACATTTGCGCACATTTTACCTTACATCAAGCCAGGTGTCAGCGAGCGTGAGCTGGATCTGGAAATGGAATTCTTCATGCGCAAGCAGGGAGCTACATCCTCTTCATTTGACACAATTGTGGCTTCCGGGGTTCGTTCGGCATTGCCCCATGGCGTAGCCAGTGCTAAGTTAGTACAAGCAGGCGAGCTGATTACGTTTGATTTTGGTGCGTTGCTGGATGGCTACTGCTCTGATTTGACACGTACAGTGGCTACACAAGGGGATTTGGCGCCCCAGTTGCGCGAAATCTACGATATTGTACTTAAGGCGCAGCTTCACGCACTCGAACATATTAAGCCGGGCATGACAGGCCGTGAAGCGGATGCACTGACCCGGGATATTATTGCGAGCCATGGCTATGGAGACAATTTCGGGCACAGTACAGGTCATGGTCTGGGTCTTGAAGTACATGAATCTACACGTCTGTCGAAGGCGAGTGATGATATTCTGGAGCCGGGTATGGTGGTAACGGTCGAGCCAGGTATCTATGTCCCTGGATTGGGCGGTGTACGGATCGAGGATGATATCGTTATTACAGATAGCGGCATCAAAGTATTAACACATTCGAGCAAAGAATTTACAGTCGTTTAATAACGATAACAGTCCTGTAGGAGGGGTATTTTAGTGATTAACGTTAATGATTTTAAAACAGGTTTGACCGTCGAGGTAGACGGAGATATTTTTACGGTGCTGGATTTCCAACACGTAAAACCGGGTAAAGGTGCAGCATTCGTACGCTCCAAGTTGAAAAACTTGCGTAACGGTAACACCGTTGAACGTACATTCCGTGCGGGTGAAACGATCGGTCGGGCACAAATCGAAAATCGTGGTGTATCTTATCTGTACGCTAGTGCAGACGACCATACATTCATGGATAATGAAACATATGATCAATTCACATTGTCCAGCGATCAACTGAAATGGGAGCTTAACTTCCTGAAAGAAAACATGAATGTAAATATCGTCAGCTATAACGGCGAAATTCTGGGTATTAACCTGCCTACAAGCGTGGAACTGAAAGTAATCGAAACAGAGCCAGGCATTAAAGGTAATACGGCTACAGGTGCTACCAAAAATGCCAAACTGGAAACGGGTTTGAATGTTCAAGTTCCTTTGTTCATTAACCAAGATGACGTATTGTTGATTGATACACGTGACGGCAAATACATGTCTCGCGCATAAAATTTGCAACTTTTAGATTTCCTCTGTCCTTTTTAAGGGCAGGGGATATTTTTATAAGCACTAATATTAAAAAACATTGGCTCCACACAGCACTTTCGTATTATACTGAACTAAAGTTATGCCGCAGGATGTCACGTTCAGTCGTTTGGTGCCATCTCAAGGTTACATACTGTTGAGTCTGAGGGAGTGAATATCGTTGTCTTTGTATGTCATGAAATTCGGAGGCAGTTCCGTCGGTGACACGGAGCGCATGAAGCGCGTGGCAAAACGCGTTGTTGAGAAACAGAGTGAAGGGCATCAATGTGTAGTGGTTGTTTCCGCAATGGGAGACACGACAGACGAACTGATTGACCAGGCCAAATTGTTGAATGAGCAGTTGCCTGCACGTGAGTTGGATATGTTGATGACGACAGGTGAGCAAATTTCAATCGCCTTATTGTCGATGGCTATTCAGCAGTTGGGTCATGAAGCGGTATCGTTTACGGGATGGCAGGCTGGTTTCCGTACTGAATCTGACTTTGGTCGAGCACGGATTACGGACATTCAACCTCAGCGTGTGCTGGATGCACTGAGCAGCAACAAGATCGTTGTTGTAGCTGGTTTCCAAGGGATGTCTGCAGAGGGAGACATTACGACGCTGGGACGTGGTGGCTCTGATACGACGGCCGTTGCGCTGGCGGCGGCGATTCAAGCGGATGCTTGCGAAATTTACACGGATGTGGACGGTATATATTCAACAGATCCACGGATCGTAAAAGTGGCTCGTAAGCTAAAAGAAATTTCTTATGATGAAATGCTGGAATTAGCCAATCTGGGTGCAGCTGTATTGCATCCTCGTGCGGTAGAATATGCCAAACATAACCGGGTACCGTTGATTGTGCGGTCCAGTTTTAACCATAATGAAGGAACGGTCGTAAAGGAGGATGCAGTAATGGAACAGGGCGTTGTAGTCAGTGGGATTGCATATGATAAAAATGTAGCAAGAATCAGTATTTTGGGCGTCGCCGATATCCCCGGTGTACTGGCGAAAGTATTCGGAACACTGGCGGCAGCTAAAATTGATGTTGACATTATTGTACAGAGCGGGGTCGAAGCTGGTAAAGCGGATTTCTCCTTTACAGTAGCTCTGACGGATCGTGAAGCAGCACTGAAGACGCTGGAAGGTATTCGCGGAGAGCTTCCATACCGTGAAGTAACGTCTGAGGAAAATCTGGTGAAGGTATCCATTGTAGGTGCAGGAATGGTTAGCCATCCAGGTGTTGCTGCGCAAATGTTTGCCGTACTGGCAGAGCAAGGCGTTAGCATTAAAATGGTAAGCACATCTGAAATCAAAGTATCGTGTGTAATTGAAGCGGGTAAGCTTCATGAGGTTATTCAGGCGTTGCATACAGCTTATAACCTGGACACCGAGGAGCAAGCGTTTGTGGGTGGACCGCAAGACCGTCGTTAATAACTGCAACGTGATCTAGACATGAATATGTCTAATGTGAACGATGCTATGACAGGTAAAGGTTGACACATTATAAGTCCTCTATTTATAGTTTGATAAATCATAGAATACAGCAGTAGGTTAAGAGGTTGTTCCATCAGTGAGAGTTAGACTGAGGGGCAGCCTCTTTTTTGCTGAATCTATCTTTTCTACCCAAGGGTATCCCTTAGCCGACAAGGCTTTGAGAGGCCCTTTTTTATTTGTGCGAATTAGAGAATGGTGCTTTAACAAGCGGGGGAAAGGTCTGTTGAGCGTTGATAGGAGTTAGCAAAAGTTTGCCTAGGCTTTCAATATATTTTCGGCATAAAAAGCGAGAGTCAACCATAGACTTGTCTTAAAGAAAAAGGACAACTGTGAGGGGGCGGCATCGGTATGGAATGGCTGGAGTTATTTCCTGAACCGTTGCACGGTATACTCGGAAGGCTTCCGGAAACGGTATTTAAGCAACTGGAAGAAATCCGGGTTAGGGAAGGAAGGCCGTTGGAAATTAATGCAAATGGTGATCATCATTTTGTAACGTCTGCGGGTCGGCTGACTTTGAACCATGTAGAAGCCTATAAGCCTGACCGTGAGGATGCCCACCGACTGCTGGATTTTATCAGCAATCATTCCCTGTATACCATGGAAGAGGAGCTTCGTAAAGGGTTTATTACGATCCCTGGCGGTCATCGTATTGGCTTGGCAGGGAGAACCGTGCTCAACCGAGGACGAGTGGAACATTTGAGGGATATAAGCAGCTTTAATGTAAGAATTGCTCGTGCAATTCCCGGCATAGCTGATCGGATATTGCCTTATGTAGCAGATCGAATGTCCGGGAAAATCCGGCACACCCTCATTTTGTCCCCTCCTCAGCATGGCAAAACGACACTGCTTAGGGACTTGGCTCGGCAACTCAGTTACGGAGGGATGGAAAGCAATGGGGGGCGACGGAATGGACTCAAGGTAGGCATTATAGACGAACGCTCTGAGATCGCTGGTAGTCACAAAGGCATCCCCGGTTTTGATGTCGGGCCTCGCACCGATGTATTGGACGGATGTCCGAAAGCAGAAGGCATGATGATGATGATCCGCTCGATGTCACCGGATGTCCTCATTGTTGATGAAATCGGACGACCGGAAGATGCGGAGGCGGTGCGCGAAGCGCTTCATGCAGGCATTGCAGTCATTGCTTCCGCACATGGTCGCGATGTGGCTGAAATGGCGACCCGGCCTGCTTTTGCTGGATTAACTACAGGGCAAGAGCTGTTTCAACTCTACGTCATGCTGGAGCGGACGAGCCGGGGCGTCTCATTCCGGCTGGCAGATGCCAAGCAACGCAGGATTACACTGCCTGGAGAAGGGCAGAATGGGGGCATCTCCTATGCTTAAGTTGCTGGGTGCCGCCCTGGTTATACTGGCCGCTACGCTGGCAGGCTGGCAGCGGGCAAGGCAGTTTGCGATGAGGCCGCGGCAAATCAGGGAGTTGATTCTTGCGCTGCAAAGACTGACCACCGAGGTTTCCTACGGGGTGTCTCCGCTACCAGATGCTTTCGCCAAGACAGGAGAGCCCTTGCGAGAGCCGCTGCGCACTCTGTTTCAGCAAGCCTCACGGTGGATGCACCCCTCTTTTGGCCTGACTGCCAGAGAAAGCTTGCATAAAGCCATTGAAGACTCGTGGAGCCGTTCCTCTATGAAGCAAGCCGAGAAGGAAGCGATGCGGCAGCTTGCTTACAGTCTTGGAACCAGCGACCGTGAAGACCAGATCAAGCACATTGCGCTGACCATCCAGCAGTTATCCCATGAGGAAGCGCAGGCGCAGGCAGATCAGGTGAGGTACGAGCGTATGAGCAGGAGCCTGGGACTGCTGATCGGAGCATTGATCGTCATTTTGATCTATTAGCGGGGTGCTCGAATGAATTTAGAAGTGAACGCGATTTTCCAGATTGCCGGAATTGGCATTATTATCGCTATGATTCATACCGTATTAAAGCAAATGGGCAAAGAAGACATGGCCCACTGGGTAACGGTCATCGGTTTCGTCGTGGTCCTGTTCATGGTGGTGCGAATGCTGGATAACCTTCTGCAAGAGATCAAATCTATCTTTCTTTTTCAGTAGGTGGACACATGGAAATCATTCAGGTGGTGGGCTTCGCCCTCATTGCCACAGTCCTCATTTTAGTCATTAAGGAACAGAAGCCGATGTTTGCCTTTTTGATTGCAACAGCTGCGGGAATCGTCATTTTTTTGCTGCTGATTGGCAAGATCGGATCTGTGGTTGCTGTACTGGAGCGACTGGCTCGGTCTTCAGGCATGGATATGATCTATTTTAAAACCGTATTGAAAATAATCGGTATCGCTTATATTGCTGAATTTGGAGCGCAAATCGTTCGGGATGCAGGACAAGACGGGATTGCTTCCAAAATTGAGCTTACCGGAAAGGTACTCATTATGGTGCTTGCAATCCCGATTATCAGCATTATTATTGATACCATTCTGAAGCTGATGCCCGCCTGAGGGGGTGATGCCATGAAAAGGCTAGGGGGCATGCCGAATCTCAAAGTAATTGCGATGTTGTTGCTATGTCTTTGGTGTGCCTCAGCTGCGGTCCTCTTTGCAGATACACCGACTAACGAATGGATCAGACAGCAGGCGGAGCAAATGCCCAAAGATGAAGTAGAACATTATTGGGACGGGCTCATGCAGGAATACGGCGGATTTTTCCCGGATCAGAAAACGCCTTCCTTCATGGACATGCTGCTTCCAGGCGGTGAAGGATTCAGCATAAAGGGTGTATTGAACGCTATAGCTGATTTTTTCATCCATGAAATTCGAGTAAATGCCAAGTTGCTCGTCACCATCGTCATGCTCAGCATTATGAGTATGGTGCTGGAAACGCTGCAAAGCGCTTTTGAAAGCAAACAGGTCAGCAAAGTGGCCTACGCTATCGTATACATGGTCATTATCATTCTGGCGATTAATAGCTTTAGTGTAGCGATTGGTTATGCCAAAGAAGCGATTGATAGCATGATTCACTTCATGATGGCAATGTTGCCCTTGTTGTTTACCATGTTAGCCTCGATGGGGAACGTCGTAACAGTTTCGGTGACCCACCCGCTGATTGTATTTATGATCAACACAGTCGGAACAGTCATTCATACGCTGGTTTTCCCGCTACTGTTCTTCTCGGCTGTGCTGTACTTGGTCAACTCGCTGACGGGCAAATACAAACTGACCCAGCTAGCCGATCTGATGCGGAACGCTGGAGTAGCAGTGCTGGGAGTGCTGCTGACCATATTTCTGGGAGTCATTTCGGTACAAGGCTTGACTTCGTCAGTTACTGACGGATTAACGATCCGCACAGCCAAATATATTACGGGTAGCTTTGTTCCGGTGGTCGGCAAGGCGTTGGCAGATGCGACAGATACAGTCATTTCGGCTTCGCTGCTCGTTAAAAATGCCATTGGTCTGGTAGGAGTCATTATTATATTGTTCCTGTGCGCCTTTCCCGCCCTCAAGATTCTGACACTGGCTCTCATTTATAAAGTGACAGCAGCGATCATGCAGCCTTTGGGTGATACGCCTATCGTGGAATGTCTGGATGCAATCGGCAAGAGCATGATTTATGTTTTCGCGGCGCTGGCGGCAGTGGGATTAATGTCTTTCCTTGCGATTACAGTCATGCTCGCAGCAGGCAATATGACGGTCATGATGAGGTGAACCAATGCATGTAAACCAACAAGGGGGGAGGGGAGTGAAGTGACCTGGCTGGGAGGCTGGCTTAAGGAACTGGTGCTAATTGTGTTGCTGGCTTCTTTTGTCGATATGATCTTACCGAGCCGATCTATGGAAAGGTATGTCAAACTCGTTCTCAGCCTGCTTATTTTGCTGACGTTGCTGTCTCCGGTCGTGCGCTTACTGAGTAGCAGCCCCTCCGAGGTTCTAGGGCGAGCATTGGATCTTCAACGTCAGGCTGAGACAGGCAAGAGGGAACTGACATTGGAGGAGATTTTAGCAAAAGGCAGCCAGTTGAAGCAACAGCAAGAACAAAGCTCCATGCAATGGGCCGGCAAAGAGGTAGCTAAGGAAATGAAAGGACAGTTGGAACAATATACTGGGTTAGCAATTCAGTCGGTCCAGGTTACCCTTGCAAAGATTCAACAGAAGGAATCGGAGCTGGAGGCAGGAACGGGTGTCCAGTCGGTAGTGGTCAAATTGGCAGAGGAGCAGCCAGAAAAAGAAAAGAATAACACAGACGTCTCGCCTGGTGCAGATGCCAAGCCGATAATGGTGGAGCCTGTAGCCGAAAAGACAGTGAATATTCGTGTGGAACCGACACATACAAAAAATTCAGAACTTAATGAAGGAACGCGAGAAGAAGATCGTAATCCTGATAAAACTGCTGAGGACGGAAAGCCAACGGATACGAAAGCTTTTGGCTTAATTACAGGACTTCTACGTGAAAAATGGGGGATAGACAGCAAAAATGTTCAGGTGGTTTCTTCGCAGGATGGGACACATGAATGGTAACAGGAGGTGAGCAGAAATGAGCAAATGGCTGAAAAAGCTGGAGCAATGGCTGGGTGGAGGGGCGGATGGGGCGAAAAGATTCAACTCATTTCGTTGGCTGCTTATACTCGGCCTTATCGGTGTAGCGATCATGCTTTTTAATTCATTCGTTAATGTGAAAAAGGTTGATCCAGAAAACGTAGGCCGTGAGCCGCCTGGGGTGATGAAAAATGAGCCTACGTTAGAGACAACAACAGGTGAAGAAAGTTCCTTTGCCGGGATCGAGAAGGTTTTTGAGGACAATATGAAACAGATGCTGGAGCAGATTGTTGGCGTAGGAACCGTCGATGTCATGGTTACGGTAGATTCCACCGAAGAAGTTATCGTTCAACGCAATGTAAAGGACATGCAGGAAGAGAACAACGAGACGGACGCCAATGGCGGACAACGACACACTACTCAATATACACGTGATGGCGAGATTGTCACCTATGAGTCATCAGGTGGCCAGCACACCCCGATTGTGACAAAAAAAGTAAAACCGCAGGTGAGGGGAGTGCTTGTTGTGGCTATGGGGGCAGAAAACCCTACAGTGAAGCAGCTAATTGTCGATGCTGTACAGAAGGGACTAAATGTACCTTCCTACAAAATTTCAGTCGTACCGCGCAAGCAGGGATAATTTGGGATTTAGGAACAAAGAAGTTTATATTTTAAACCATTAATGAATATGGAGGACGGAACATGAATAATAAAAGACAAACCGTTTGGCTGGTGTCCATGCTGAGTTTAATGGTCGTGCTGTCTGCGTATTATTTGTTTACGGAGGACTCAAGCCCTGCAAATCCACCAGTAGCCGATAGTGAGCAAGTGAGCAAGGTTAAGCAGGATGCCGCACAGGAAGCAACGACGAAGGCAGAGGAACAATTGAACGAACTGAAGGTAAATGAAGTAGTGACGAATGGAGAAGTAACTGATGGAGCATCAGCAACTTCCACAAAATCGGATACGGCTTCCACAACTGACCCAGCAACAGAAAACTCAAAAGGCGATAAAGATACGGCAGTTACCCCTACTACTGAACCAGCGACATCCGATCAAAACACAACTGCGACTAAAACGGATGCGACAGCACAAAGTGACGACAAAGCAGCCTCTACAGCCAAAACCGACCAGCAGGTACTGGATCAAGTGGCAACCGATCAAGCTGCCCAACCTACAGCAGCAGCTGTGATTGACAACTATTTGCTGGAACGGGACGTGGAAAATCAGAAGAAAAATGATGAACTGACAACCGCAATGAACGACAGCACACCAAAGAAAGCCGCAGAGGCTCAAAAGGAATTACATGTACTTGAAGATAAGCAGGCTAAAATTACTGGAATTGAAGAAGAGCTTCAGCAGCAGTTCGCCAATGCGGTCGTCCGTGAGGAAGATGCTGATAAATACAAAGTAGTGGTTCTGAGTGAAAAATTGGATGCTAAGCAAGCGGTAACAATTGTTGATAAAGTCATGAAGGAACTGAACGTAACGCAGGATAAGATCAGTGTCCAGTATGTTACACAATAAGACAAAAAACGCGAAAAAGCCCGGATTTCTGCATTATTCCGGGCTCTTTCTATTTTTAATGATTGTGATATAATACATAAAGCTGTTTCAACAATGTAATCAGCAACCGGCAAAATGCTGAAGGAGTGATTAATAGAGATGTTTAAATTAAGCGAGATTAAGGAATTGATCAAGCTGGTGGATGAAACGTCTGTGCATGAGCTTGAAATTGAAAATGAAGGAACTCGCCTGTTGATCCGAAAACCTGGCAAAAGCGAGATCGTTACGGTACAGGCTCCTGTGGCAACACCTACTTATGCGGTGGCACCACAAGCTGTTATTCCAAATCCACAAGTACAGTCCGATGTTGGACCTGCAACTGCTGGGGAACCGAGGGAATATGCAAGCAATCTACATAAAATCGTATCTCCGATGGTAGGCACTTTCTATAGTTCTTCATCCCCGGATACGGCTCCGTATGTAAGTATTGGCAGCAAAGTGGGCGAAAAAACAACGGTATGTATCATTGAAGCGATGAAGCTGATGAATGAGCTGGAAGCTGAAGTGAAGGGCGAAATTGTGGAAATTTTGGCCGAAAACGGACAGTTGGTCGAGTATGGCCAGCCATTGTTCCTTGTGAAACCGGAGTAAAAAGCTTGTTTGAACCCTCTTTTGAGGGTTCGGCAAGACTGCTCCCAGGGAGGTAAAGTCATGACATTTCAAAAAGTATTGATTGCAAATCGTGGAGAAATTGCGGTTCGTATCATTCGCGCTTGCCGCGAGATGAATATTTCGACAGTTGCCGTATATTCGGAAGCTGATAAGGATTCGTTACATGTGCGTCTCGCAGATGAGGCTTACTGTATCGGACCGACGCTATCTAAGGACAGCTACCTTAATTTTACGAACCTGATGAGCGTTGCTACATTGACTGAATGTGATGCCATTCATCCAGGTTACGGATTTTTGGCGGAAAACGCAGACTTCGCTGAAATTTGCGAATCGTGTAATATTACGTTTATTGGTCCTTCTCCTGAAGCCATTAACAAAATGGGAGATAAGGCCGTAGCCAAGCAGACCATGAAGGATGCCGGAGTTCCGGTTATTCCGGGTTCAGACGGGCTGGTTGAGGATTTGCAGGATGCGATCAGCATCGCACGTGATATCGGATATCCGGTAATTATCAAGGCCACAGCAGGTGGCGGAGGTAAAGGTATTCGTATCGCCGAAGATGAGGATAACCTTATTCAGCAAATCACTACCGCTCAGCAGGAGGCGCAAAAAGCATTTGGCAACGCGGGTGTGTACCTAGAAAAATATTTGACCGGTATGAAACATGTGGAAATACAGATCATAGCGGACAAGCATGGTAATGTTGCCCATTTGGGCGAACGGGACTGCTCTGTGCAGCGTCGTCGTCAGAAGTTGTTGGAGGAAGCACCATGTCCTGTAATATCGCAGGATGTTCGTGAAGAAATGGGTCAGGCAGCTGTTCGTGCAGCTTTGGCCGTTCAATACTCTGGTGCAGGTACTCTCGAATTTTTGCTCGGCCCGGACAATAATTTCTATTTCATGGAAATGAATACACGTATTCAGGTAGAACATCCCGTAACAGAAATGATTACCGGTGTAGACCTGATTAAGGAAATGATTTCTGTCGCTGAAGGACATCCGCTTTCCTTTACGCAGGAAGAAGTCACCATCAATGGTTGGGCGATAGAATGCCGTATTAACGCTGAGGACCCGGATCGCAATTTTATGCCTGCACCGGGTAAAATCGGATTTTATCTGCCTCCAGGCGGTCCTGGAGTACGGGTAGACAGCGCAGCATATCCAGGTTATAGCATTCCTCCTTATTATGACTCTATGATCGCCAAGCTGATTGTGTGGGCACCTACACGGCAAGATGCAATTGCCAAAATGAAGCGGGCTTTGTCTGAGTTTGCTATTGAGGGCATACCCACAACGATTTCTTTTCATCAGCGCTTGCTAGAGCATCCGACCTTTATTAGAGGCGATTTTGATATTAAATTTTTGGAGGAAAACGAAGTTTAATCGGTATATTTCCTCAGTTTGTCATAATGAACGCCAAATGATATAGTATGGATAATAAGTGAGCATGTCTGCTTTGAAATCCAAAGCTGGAATGAAACTTATTTTGACCGAAAGGTGTTGAAGGTATGAGCACAGTGCCAACCGAATTCGAACGTACAGAAATTGGGGAGATTCAAATCGCCCCAGAAGTTATTGAAGTCATTGCCGGACTGGCTACCGTTGAGGTACCAGGCGTAGCGGGAATGAGTGGCGGATTTGCTGGTGGGTTTGCCGAACTGCTAGGCCGCAAAAATTTATCTAAAGGTGTAAAAGTGGAAGTCGGACAGCGTGAAGCTGCTGTAGACGTCTCCGTCATTATTGAGTACGGTAACCGTCTGCCTGAGGTGGCTGCTGCTATTCAGCATAATGTTAAGCGTTCGATTGAGAACATGACAGGTCTTAACGTTGTTGAAGTGAACGTGCAAATTCATGATGTTCAATTTAAAAATGCTGAAAAAGTAGAAGAGCCGGAAGTGCTGGGCGCCGGACGGGTTAAATAGAGCGATACTTTGTACAAACCCCCGACCCTTATGGGTCGAGGGTTTACTCTAATTTAAGGAGGCTGTGCGTTTCGTGGCTAAAGTTATGGACAGACTTCTGCTGTTCTTGTACAGCTTAAGTATCGGAATTATTTCCATTCTCGCCATCCTCCTCCTGAGCGGGGCCATTCCGTATGTTTTAAGTATTGAGGATGAGCGAGTGGTGTGGTTTACCAGCCTGATTATTGCAGGGGTTCTGTTGTTATTGAGTCTTCGTTTTTTTTATATCTCTATTCGACGGAACCAAACCGTACAGCATTCTATTGATCAACGAACGGAATATGGTGACATTCAGATTTCAGTGGACACCATTGAAAATCTGTGCCTCAAAGCAGCTTCCCGATTTCGCGGGATGCAGGATTTGAAAGCACGCGTTCGCGTGTTGGAATCGGGACTTGATATTACGATTCGGGCGGTTGTAGACGGGGAAAGCTCCATTCCGGTGTTAACCTCCGAGGTACAAAAGGGGGTACACGATCATGTGGAAGAAATTACAGGAATTCCTGTGTCCAATGTGTCGGTGTACATCGCTAATGTTTCTCAGTCACCCAGCTTTAAGAGTCGTGTGGAATAGAGGTGATTTTCCCTGATGCCCTGGAAAGAAATATGGGGAAGTTACAAGGGCCGGATCATGGGGATCACGGCTGGTATTTTTTTCGGTTTTATTTATTTGTGGGCAGGCTTTTGGAATATGTTGTTCTTTGCATTGATGGTGTTCATCGGATATACGCTAGGAAGACGTAGCGATTCAGCGCTTGGTTCATTTCTCCCTTGGAAGGAATGGGGCGATTGGTTGTCGCAGCGTTGGCGTCCTTTTAAATGAACCCTGTGATACGTGTTCTCCAAAATAGAGCTGTAGCTTCTTTGCGCCCAACGTTTTGGAGGATGCGTTCACAGGTTTTTTTGTGGAAATTGGTTAGAATGAAAAATAGATATAGGCAAGCGTAGGAGGCAGGGCATGAAAAGACGTCTGGCGAGGGAATTAGCGGTACAGAGTATGTACCATATGGAAATGAATGAAGTGGATGCGGCAGCAGCCGTGGACATGTTGCTTCAGGAAGCCGCTGAGGAAAACGAAGCGGAAGTTGTCGTTAAAGACGCGGCAGTGTTAAGAGCGTATGTTTTAGAGCATGTGCGGGGTACGTGGGAGCACAAGGAAGCCATTGATGGGCTGTTGGTGGATTATCTTAAAGGCTGGCAGATCAGCAGACTTTCACGTGTAGATCGTCAAATTTTGAGACTTGCGGCATATGAGATGATTTTCCGTGAGGATGTTCCAGCCAAGGTAGCTGTTAATGAAGCGATTGAGTTGTCGAAGCACTTTGGTACCGAGGAGTCCGGTAAATTTGTTAATGGTGTACTGGGACGAGTGATTCAAGAACTGGAGCAATTGAAAGCACGTTTTTAAGTAGAGACTACTGAATCAGGTTGGAGAGTGGTTAAACATGTCAGCACCGATCATTGATGGTAAACAAATCTCTCAGGATATTCGCGCAAGCATTCAGCAAGAGGTCATTCGTCTGAAAGAGCACCGCTTTCAACCGGGACTGGCTGTTGTATTGGTAGGCGAAGATCCCGCTTCGCAGGTGTATGTTAAAAACAAGGAAAAGGCGTGCCATGATCTCGGCTATTACTCAGAGGTTCACCGGTTGTCAGCAGATACTTCTCAGGAAGCATTACTGAAACTAGTGGACAAGCTGAACCATCAAAGTACTATCCATGGGATTTTGGTTCAACTGCCGTTGCCAAAGCATATTCATGAAAAAGCTGTCATTGACGCGATTGCAGTGGAGAAGGATGTGGATGGATTCCATCCGGTGAACGTAGGGAATTTGGTCATCGGTGACGATAGTCTATTGCCTTGTACTCCTGCTGGAGTCATTGAGTTAATCAAGCGTGCTGGAGTGGAGATTGCTGGTAAACATGCGGTAGTTATTGGTCGCAGTAATATCGTAGGCAAGCCAGTGTCTTTATTGTTGCAACGTGAAAATGCTACGGTTACGATGTGCCACTCCCGTACAGCGAATATCGGGGATCTAAGTCGACAAGCGGATATCTTAGTCGTTGCGATCGGCAAGGCCAACTTTATTGATGCTTCGTTCGTGAAGCCCGGAGCGGTTGTGATAGATGTGGGGATGAACCGTCTGGAGAACGGAAAGCTGGCGGGGGACGTTGATTTTGAGAGCGTGAAGCAAGTGTCTGGTCCGATTACGCCTGTTCCCGGCGGAGTAGGCCCGATGACGATTACGATGCTGATGCAAAATACGCTTGTAGCGGCCAAGCGGTCGCACGGTTTGGCATAAGGGCAGCTGCCTATGGCTGAACAACGTATTTACTCTATAAAGGACCTGAATCGTTATATCCGGATGAAACTGGAATCGGATCAGGTGCTGTCTGATGTATGGATACGCGGGGAAATTTCTAATTTTACGCATCATTCGAGTGGTCACATGTACTTTACGCTCAAGGATGAGGGGAGCCGCATACGTTCGATTATGTTTGCAACCCATAATCAGCGGCTTCCCTTCGTACCGAAAGAAGGTACGCGTGTTATTGCCCGGGGAAACGTATCCGTGTACGAACGAGATGGACAATATCAGTTTTATGCGACTCAAATGCAGCCTGATGGTATAGGAAGCCTTTATTTAGCTTATGAACAGCTCAAGCAAAAGCTGGATGCAGAGGGACTGTTTGATACTGCTCGTAAGCGTAATCTCCCTGCCCATCCGGCAACCATTGGCGTGATTACGTCACCGACCGGAGCGGCTGTGCGTGATATTATTACGACACTTCAACGGCGATACCCGCAGGCTGGAATTGTGTTGTATCCTGTGCTTGTACAAGGAAAAGGAGCCGCACCCTCGATCGTCAAGGCAATTGAAGCTATGAATCGTATGCAAGAGGTTCAGGTGATGATCGTCGGACGGGGAGGTGGCTCGTTGGAAGAACTGTGGGCGTTTAATGAGGAAGCGGTTGCGCGGGCCATTTACGCATCGGTCATTCCGGTTATTTCGGCAGTTGGACACGAAACGGATTTTACCATTGCCGATTTTGTGGCTGACTTGCGTGCAGCAACGCCAACCGCAGCAGCTGAGTTGGCTGTGCCTAATCAGGCAGAGCTACGGGATCAGCTGCTCCAGCGTGAGCAACGCCTGCGCAACGGCCTCCGGCAGCGGCTGGAAACCAGCCGTGAACGCTTGGTGAGGCTTCAGCGTTCACCAGTCCTGCTGCACCCACGCCGCTATATGCTACAGCATGCAGAGCGAATGGACATGCTGCATCAGCGGCTAATCCGCGCAGTGGGTAACCGTTCACGCTTAAACGCAGAAAAGAATGCACGTATGCGTCAGGTGCTAGAGCGGTTTAATCCGCGTGAACAAATTCGTTCTGCACGCAAGCAGACGGATATGGCGCAACGTCAGCTGGAGTCTGCGATGCGTGCTATTACGAAAACGGGACGGCAGCAGTTGCACACGGGAATCCGTCAGTTGGATGCGCTGAGCCCACTCAAAGTCATGGCCCGAGGCTATAGCTTGGTATACGATGAGCAGGAGAAACGGCTGATTAAGTCGCTCAAAGACGTACAGCCGGGAGATTCCATCAAGATTAAAGTGAGTGATGGGCAGTTGGACTGCCAAGTATGGGGAATGAAGGAGGACGCGAAGCACGGTGGCGAATGAAACGGAATTGAATTTTGAAGCGGCTATGGCCGCTCTTGAAGAAATTGTCGGACAACTGGAGCATGGAGACGTTCCTCTGGAGCAAGCCATTGATTTGTTCCAGCGGGGGATGAAGCTGTCTCAGCTTTGCAGTCAAAAGCTGGAGCAGGTTGAACGTAAAATTGAAATGATCGTGGAAGAGGATGGAGATTTGCGCAAGAAGCCTTTTGGCGGCGGATTAGATGAAAACGGCGGTGAAGGGCTTGAATAGACCGTCGTTCAAGGAATATTTGACCGGGACGGCGGATGCGGTTTCGTCTGCACTGACCGAGCAGTTCCCGACCGATTGGAACATTCCCGATGTTCTTCGAGAATCTATGAATTATTCACTCACCGCAGGCGGAAAACGGCTGCGGCCTCTGCTTGTGATCGCTGCTGCTGAAGCATTCGGTGGAAGCAGGGAAGCTGCGTTGCCAGTGGCATGTGCGGTAGAAATGGTACATACGTACTCTCTCATTCATGACGACTTGCCAGCCATGGATGATGATGATTATCGGCGAGGTAAGCTGACGAATCATAAGGTATACGGCGAGGCGGTTGCCGTCCTTGCGGGTGATGCTTTGTTGACCCATGCCTTTTACAGCATTGTGCAAGCAGGACGACGTCACGGTGTTTCATCCGATTCGCTGTTGTCCATTGTTGAGGATTTGTCCGAAATGAGTGGCGCACGGGGCATGGTAGGCGGACAGGTCGCCGATATGTCAGGCGAGCAAGGAATGACGGGGATCGAGGAACTGGAATATATCCATCTTCATAAAACTGCTGATTTGATTATTTTCTCGCTCTTGGCAGGTGGACGGATTGGTGGGGCGGACAAGAATCAATTAGAGGCGCTTCGCCGCTTTGGACGAGACTTGGGGCTGGCTTTTCAGATACAGGACGATATACTGGACCTCATAGGCGATGAGAGCAAAATGGGTAAGAAAACGCAAAGTGATGTTGAGCAGGAGAAGGTTACCTATCCGTATTTCATTGGTATGGACGCATCTTTGCGGCAGGTGGAGGAACTCACCGCATCTGCTAAAAAAGTGATAACAGAGAGCGGTATTCCCGATTCTTCTCGTTTGCTGGAGATAGCGGATTACCTGATGAAGCGTGATCATTAGTTGCGTTAGAGCTGTTTTGACTTGTCTGCGTTTAAGCACAGTTAAAAAGTGTGATATAATACTTGTTAACTTTACACACAAACTTGAAGGAAAGCGGGGAGATATGCGTGCTGCTTCCACACATAAAGCAACCAGGCGATCTGAAATCACTGTCGGTTGAGGAGTTGGCTTCTCTAGCCGAGGAAATCAGGAGCTTTTTGATTGAGAAGCTGTCCGTGACTGGGGGGCATCTGGCATCGAATCTGGGAGTGGTTGAGCTCACGATCGCCCTGCATTATTGCTATAACAGTCCAAAGGACAAGATGATTTATGACGTTGGGCACCAAGCCTACGTACACAAAATATTGACAGGGCGAATGGACCGTTTTGATACACTTCGTCAGCGTGATGGACTTTGTGGTTTTGTAAAAAGAAGTGAGAGCGAGCATGATGTTTGGGAAGCCGGTCATAGCAGCACTTCTCTGTCGGCGGCAATGGGAATGGCCTTGGCTCGAGATTTGAAGGGCGAGGACAATAAAGTCATTGCAATGATCGGAGACGGAGCGTTGACTGGGGGGATGGCCTTCGAAGCGTTGAATCATATCGGTCATGAGCGCAAAAATTTAATGGTCATTCTGAATGACAACGAAATGTCCATAGCACCTAATGTAGGGGCCATGCATAATTATTTGAGTAAAATCCGCTCGGACCGTCATTATTTGCGAGCAAAAGATGAGCTGGAAGTTTTGCTGAAAAAAATACCCGCGATCGGCGGTAAACTTGCTAAATCGGCTGGCCGTGTCAAGGACAGTCTTAAATATATGATGGTGCCTGGTGTACTGTTTGAGGAACTGGGACTTACGTATCTCGGTCCAGTGGACGGACATGATTTGCCGAAGCTAATCGAAACCTTCCAGCAGGCTGATAATGTCACTGGCCCTGTATTGGTGCATGTCGTAACCACCAAGGGCAAGGGCTATAAACCTGCGGAAGCAGATTCACACAAATGGCATGGAATCAGTCCCTACAAAATTGAATCGGGTCAGGTACTCAAAGCTGTAGGTAATCCGATGTATACCGAAATTTTCGGTCGAACGTTGATTGAGCTGGCTGAGCAGGATGAGCGCATCGTTGCGGTCACACCCGCTATGCCTGGCGGATCAGGATTGGTACCGTTTAGTAAAGAGTTTCCTAGCCGTATGATTGACGTCGGCATTGCTGAACAGCATGCAGCTACCATGTGTGCTGCGTTGGCAATGGAAGGGATGAAGCCGGTGTTTGCGGTGTATTCCACTTTTATGCAGCGTGCTTATGACCAGATTGTGCATGATATCTGTCGTCATAATGCGAACGTAATGTTCGCGATTGACCGTGCAGGTTTTGTTGGGGCTGACGGGGAAACTCATCATGGCGTGTTTGATGTGGCATTCTTGCGTCATATCCCCAATCTTGTGCTTATGATGCCAAAGGATGAGAACGAGCTACGCCATATGATGAAAACAGCGCTCGACTATGAAGATGGTCCAATTGCTTATCGTTACCCGCGTGTTAATGTGGTTGGCGTGCCGATGGATAAAGAATTACAGGCTATTCCCATCGGCAGTTGGGAGCTCCTGCGTAAAGGCGAGGGCTTTGCTGTAATCGCATCAGGACCGATGCTCCAGGTGGCGACAGAGGCTGCGGAGGCGATGAAACGGGAAGGTTTGCAAGTGGGCGTCGTGAATGCCCGTTTCCTGAAGCCTTTGGACGAGGATATGTTGCGTGAGCTGGCTCGTCAGCATACGAAGCTGATCGTATTGGAAGAAGCTTCTGAAGCAGGAAGCTTGGGTAGCGCTGTACTGGAATTCTACGCTAAAGCCGAAATACAAGAGGCACAGGTGCGCCTAATGGGGATTCCCGATCTGTTCGTGGAGCATGGCTCCATCAAAGAGCAGCGTGCTGAAGTAGGTCTTACCATTGAGGATGTATGCTTAAAGCTGCGTAAATGGGCTGCTGAACCAGCATATGGCATGGGACAATCCGTATAGGGTAACTTGAAGTGAAGACCATGACGTTTATAAAAAGTATGACAAGAGCAGCCTGGCTGCCTAAAGGGAGATTAACATGTCTGTTCCGAAGGAACGCATTGATGTATTACTTGTAGAACAAGGCTTTTTTGAAAGCCGTGAAAAAGCTAAAGCTGCGATTATGGCTGGGCTAGTGCTGGCGGACAGCGAACGGATCGAGAAGGCGGGGATGAAGGTACCACGCGCCAGCGAGCTTAAAGTTAAGGGTTCGGTGCATCCGTATGTAAGCCGTGGAGGATTGAAGCTGGAGAAGGCCATCCGTCAATTTGAGCTGGATATGAAGGGCAGGACAATGCTGGATATTGGCTCGTCCACTGGAGGTTTTACGGATTGTGCGCTTCAGCATGGAGCTGAATACGTATACGCCATTGATGTGGGTTATAACCAGCTGGATTGGTCCCTTCGTAATGATGAACGAGTATGCGTAATGGAGAAAACGAATTTCAGATATATGACACCCGCGGATTTGAATGGTTCCGTGCCGAATTTCGCTAGTATTGACGTTTCCTTTATTTCATTACGTATTATTTTGCCCCCGTTGCTTGCCTTGTTGCATCAACCTGCTGATATTGTAGCTCTAATCAAGCCGCAATTCGAAGCTGGACGCGAAAAGGTCGGAAAATCCGGTGTGGTCCGTGATCCTGCTACGCATAAAGAAGTGTTGCAGACCATTCTGATGTTTGCACATGAGCTTGGACTTACGCTGCAAGGTTTGGCTTATTCGCCTATTACAGGTGGAGAAGGCAATATTGAATTTTTAGCGCATTGGCGTTTGGATGGGCTTCCTGCTGCAGAATCGCAGCTGGAGAAGATGGATTTCAGACCACTGATTGAACGTACCGTTCAGGAAGCAGGTCAGACTTTTAATAATGGTCCATCGCGTAAGTAACATTCAGGGGTTCTCCATGAGTTCTGTGAACTTAAGGGAACCTCTTTTTGGTGTGAGGGATTGATTATAGAACTCACGTTCGCCTATAATGAGATGTACAAAGGAAAAGGGATTTTACATCTTGTCCTAGAATATGTCCATGAGGTGATCGGTCCATGGACACAAGATATGATACGGTTATCATCGCTGTGATCGGGGTGATATTAGGGATATGGGCTTTGTATAGCCTACGTGCCTGGTTGAAGGAGCCAGAGCCGCTTGTGCTAAAGACGATACCGATTAACGAGGACTTGGACGAAGGACCTGCCACAGGCCTACTCGAAGAAGCAGGCTATGAAGTAGTGGGCGGGAAGATGAAAATACCGCTTGCTTTTAAAGTGAATGGACATACCGTGTATAGCCGTTTGTTTATAGACTACGTGGCTGTACGAAACGGTTCGACATATATGGTCAAAACGTCACGCCGCAAGAAACCAATGGAGTGGAGTGGTCCTGATTTAAGGGACAGGCTCATGCCGTATTTATTGCTCTATCCGGGTTGCGCGGGTGTATTGTATGTTGATACGGACGAGCGAAGTATTCGCCTTATTACATTAGTGGAAGACCTCGAAGAAGAGGAATATGAAGGTTAATCGGAGGATTATATGAAGGGTCAACGACATATTAAAATTAGGGAAATTATTTCACAACATGAGATTGAGACGCAGGATGATCTGGTTGAAGCATTGCGTAAGGCTGGTTTTCAGGTCACGCAGGCGACCGTATCGCGTGATATCAAGGAGTTGCTGCTCATCAAGGTTCCAATGGACGATGGCAGATATAAATATTCGATGCCTTCAGATCAACGTTACAATCCGGCCCAAAAACTGAAACGTACGTTGGTCGATAACTTTTTGCATATTGACTACACAACCAATCTGATTGTGATGAAATGCCTGCCGGGAACAGCCAACTCGATTGCTGCTTTATTGGACAATATTGAATGGTCCGAGATCATGGGGACGATTAGCGGGGACGATACCATTTTGATTATTTGCCGATCGGAAGAAAACAGCGAAGCTATCGTGAATCGTCTTATGGGCTACATTTCCTAATTATAATGGCTACGCATATTAGGCGTTTTAATTTGTACATCATAGAGGTGAAAGAACGATGCTGGTCACTTTGTCTATACGGAATTTGGCGGTTGTAGAGGCCGTCGATGTTCATTTTTATAAAGGGTTTCATGTGTTGAGCGGGGAAACAGGTGCTGGTAAATCCATTATTATCGATGCGCTTGGGCTGATTGCAGGCGGTAGGGGCTCTGCTGATTTAGTGCGTTACGGTTGTGATAAAGCAGAGATGGAAGCCTTATTTGAACTGCCGGTAAAACATCCAGTTTGGAATACACTTGAGGAACAAGGGATTAAGGCTAATGCAGAGGAGCATTTGCTGATTCGTCGCGAACTTACGGTTCAAGGAAAAAGCTCTTCTCGAATTAACGGCCAGATGGTTAATTTAACGATGCTGCGTGAGGTGGGTGAGCAACTCGTCAATATCCACGGGCAACATGAGCATCAAAGTCTGCTACGTGCAGATCGCCATCTGGCGCTGCTGGATACGTTCGGTGATTCGGTCATCGGTCCGGTCAAAACGCTTTATCGGGAGCGTTACAATGCTTTTGTCAAAGCGGAAAAAGAAGTAAGAGAACTGCAAAGTTCCAGTCAAAAGGCTTATCAGCTTTTGGATATGTACCGATTTCAATTAGAAGAGATCGCTGCGGCGGAGTTGAAATTGGGAGAAGATGAATTATTGGCAGAGGAACGGGTCAAGCTATCCCATAGTGAGAAAATGATGGATGGGATATCAGGAGCATACGAACTGCTAAGCGGCAGAGGTGGACTGGATACGATCAATAACGTGTTGTCCAGATTAAACGATGTCCAAAGCTATGACAGCAAAAGCCTTCAGCCCATAGCGGAGCAGATTCAGTCTGCTTTTTACCAGTTGGAGGACGCAGCATTCCAATTACGTTCTTATCGTGAGGATATTGAATTTAATCCAGGCAAGCTGCATGAAGTGGAGCAACGTTTGAATCAAATTACCGGGTTACAGCGAAAATATGGTGATAGTATAGAGCAGATTTTGGAATACTATAGCCGTATTGAGCAGGAAACCGATCTGCTGGAAAATAAAGATGAGCGGTTGGAGCAGCTCATTGCAAAACGGGACGAGTTGCTTTCCGATTTGCTTGAGATTTCGGAAGAGCTTACAGAAGCACGCGAAATTTGTGCTGAAGAGCTTGCAGAGCAAGTGGAGCAGGAGTTAAAAGACCTGCAGATGGAAAGAACGTCACTCAAGGTGCGCATTGATCCAATTGAAGATCCACGCGGATATGAGTATAAAGGTCTGAAGGTAAGACCTACCAAGCAGGGCATTGATAATGCGGAATTTCTTATATCCCCCAATCCAGGTGAGCCATTACGTCCACTTGGTAAGATCGCTTCAGGCGGTGAGCTATCACGTATCATGTTGGCGATGAAAAGTATTTTTGCGCGTCATGATCAAATTCCAGTACTCATTTTTGACGAGGTGGATACCGGGGTGAGTGGTCGTGCAGCTCAATCCATTGCCGAGAAGCTATATCGTTTATCTTCCGTTTGTCAGGTCTTTTCCATTACTCATTTGCCACAGGTGGCATGTATGGCAGATCATCAGTACCTTATTGAGAAAAATGTCCATGATGGACGGACCATGACTCAAATTGAGGGACTTACGGAGGACGGGCGTGTCAAGGAATTGGCACGGATGCTGGGCGGCGTGGAAATTACCGAAAAAACTTTGCATCACGCACAGGAAATGCTGAATTTGGCGGAAGGAAAGAAAGCCTGAAAAGAGCGGCTGGCGTAATGTTTAACAGTTATAAAAGCCTGGGGGCAAGGTTACCTTATAGGTACGCAATTGGCGACCACCTTTACTCGTCAAGCGAAAGAAGCAAAGGGAGCGTGACAGCCATTGAATTTTTACTCCAGGATCAAATTGCTCGGTCTTTTGCTTGTTTTTCTTATGTGTTCTATCGGTAACGCTCAGCATGTGCAAGCTGCGCTGCCTCCACAAGCTTCTTTGGATTTGTTCGGCTCTAAAAGCATGAGGACAACCCAAGAAAGTGTAGTTCCCGATTTAAAAGTATACCCGGGGGGGCAGACGATTGGGGTCAAAGTAAAATCTTCAGGAGTGCTTGTCGTCGGTCACCATATCATTCAGGAAAGTAATGATCGTAAGGTGTCACCTGGTGAAACAGCGGGGATTCGCCTAGGGGATCGGATTACACACATGAACGGCAAACCACTCAATAGCCTGGCAAGGGTTGCTGAGGCAGTAGACGAAGCAGGTAAGAATAAAAAGCCACTCGACATTACACTTTGTCGAGGAGAGCAGACGATTTCCACGAAGTTAACACCAGCATATGATCAAGATGATAAAGCGTGGCGGCTTGGGTTGTATATTAGAGACTCGGCTGCAGGTGTAGGTACATTAACGTTTTACGCACCGGACCAGGGTGTATACGGGGCATTAGGTCACGTAATTACCGATATGAATACCCAAACCCCTATTGTCGTGGGGAGCGGAGAGATTGTGCAGTCCAATGTGACGTCAATTGCGAAAAGCCAAAGTGGGGAACCAGGAGAAAAACGCGCTCATTTTCTCAAAGATCATCGGGTATTAGGAAATATTGAACGAAATACGAATTTCGGAATTTTTGGGAAAATGTCAGATGAGCCGCAATATGGATTGTATTCAACTCCTATTCCGGTGGCTCTTGCGAATGAAGTAAAGGAAGGACCTGCAGAAATTTTGACTGTACTGGAAGGTCAACAAATTCAGCGGTTTCAGGCGGAAATTGTACACATTTCTCAGCAGGACAAACCAGCAACCAAAGGACTTGTGATTCGCATTGTAGATCCAAAGCTGTTGGATAAGACCGGGGGAATCGTGCAAGGAATGAGCGGTAGTCCGATTATTCAAAATGGTAAGCTTATCGGGGCTGTGACACATGTATTTGTGAATGATCCTAAATCAGGTTACGGTTGTTTTATCGAATGGATGCTGCGCGATGCAGGAATCATGCAGAATAACGTAAGCTTGAAATCATCTTCTAATCTTAAGGCGAGCTAGTGGCCTTAAGATTTTTTTGTCGAAAAGCAGGGGAATAACTCATATTTGCAAGATAAAGAATCAATTATAATAGAAAATATAAAAAAAATAAATAAAAATAATTTTCGACAGAAGGAATTCATAATTCGATGTCGAAATCATATACTCCGACAAGAAATATTTATATACTGTAAACAGATATCACAATGGAATATCACTCAATGAGGAGGAAGTACATTGCAAAAAATTGAGGTATTGTTGGCTGATGACAACCGGGAATTTACGAATTTGCTTGCTGAATATATTTCCGATCAGGAGGATATGGAAGTTACAGGAATCGCCTATAACGGCGAAGAAGTGCTCCAACGCATCGCAGAATCCCGCAACATACCTGATGTACTTATTTTAGATATTATTATGCCTCATCTGGATGGTCTCGGTGTATTGGAGCGTTTAAGAGAAATGAACCTGACTCCACAGCCGAAAATCATTATGCTGACTGCATTCGGTCAAGAAAATATTACACAGAGGGCCGTACAGCTCGGGGCATCTTATTATATTTTGAAGCCGTTTGACATGGAAGTGCTGGCTAACCGTGTTCGCCAATTAGTGGGGCCGCAGTTAGTTAGCAGCAGTCCGGTGACCATTTCATCCATGCGGTCCAACGTTGTACCTATGGGTAAGACGAAAAACCTGGATGCCAGTATCACGGCCATCATACATGAAATTGGTGTACCAGCTCACATCAAGGGCTATCAATATTTACGCGAAGCCATTACGATGGTGTACAATAATATCGAAATTTTGGGAGCCATCACCAAAACATTATATCCGGCAATCGCCGAAAAGTTCAAAACGACGGCATCTCGCGTAGAACGCGCCATTCGTCATGCTATCGAGGTAGCATGGACCCGTGGAAATATCGACAGCATTTCACACCTGTTCGGGTACACCATTAATATCAGTAAGTCCAAACCAACCAATTCAGAGTTCATAGCGATGGTAGCAGATAAGCTGAGAATTGAGAACAAGGTGTCCTGAAAGGGTCAGAATGATTGATGAAGCAAGGGATTTTTGTGGTTTTACGTTTATCAATGATAATTGCAGGGATGGCTATTAATTTCCAAAACAGCCGACCCGATCCGATAAACTTCTGAATAGTAGACAACTAATACCGCCTATTTATTGGTTCTTCCAAGAACCAGTAAATAGGCGGTATTTTTTATAAACGATTTTGAATTTCAATTGGACAATTTAAAGTTTTCTTCAATTATCATCATTTTCATTACTTTCAGTAGTCGTTCTATTAAGGTAGAAAGTTGTAAAGAAATATTATTGAACTATTGCTTGATCGACAAGCTCTATTAGAAATATAATTAAAACAATCTTTCAAATGAGGTGAATCGGATGTCTTTCCGTATTGTTCGAGGTATTTAGTTTCCGGGCTGGAAAAAACGCGTACCAGCCGCCAAGGGGAAAGTCTATCCTTTTGACTACAAAACTAAAATACTGAATGATATCGGTCTGTTATCCCGTAGTATTTATCCTTAATTGGAAGGTGGAAAGAAAATGAATTCAATAGAGTATAAAGAGTTTTATAATAAGATTGGAAAAATCAACGGCTGGAATTTCAGCCATGTAAAATGTATCTCCGAAGGAGTAAAATGGGACTTCTACAATGAAGTAGCGAAGACATGCAAGAAGTCGGATATATTGCTTGACATCGGTACTGGCGGCGGGGAAGCAATTTTATCAATAGCAGATTCTGCATTACTTCTAGTTGGGATTGACCATTCCACTGGAATGATTGAAACAGCAACCAAGAATTCTGCTGAATCAGACATAGCAAATGTTCGTTTTCTCCAGATGGATGCTGAAAATATAAATTTTCCTGAGAATTTCTTTAATGTAATCTCTTCTCGACATTCATGTTTTTATGCAAAAGAAATAGCAAAGGTGTTAGTAAAGGATGGTATGTTCCTGACACAGCAAGTAAGCGAAAACGACAAATTAAATATTAAAGAAGCGTTTGGAAGAGGACAGGCATGGGGTGCTAAGAAAGACTCGTTAAAAGCTCAATATATTACCGAATTAAGTGACGCGGGCTTTAAGAACATACAGTCATTTGAATTCAATGCAACCGAATATTATCAGACTCCTGCAGACTTAATATTTCTCTTGAAACACACACCAATTATTCCCAACTTCGGAGAAGAAGAAATTGATTTTCAAATACTCCAACAATTTATTTTGGACAATCAAACCGAATTAGGAATAAGGACAAATTCAGAACGATTTATGGTGAATGCTAGGAAGTAAAACATAAAGGGATACCCGTTTTTGGGTATCCTTTTTTTAAGTTTGATGGAATAAGTGAATAAAGATTTTCAGCATCTCCCTCCCTATATGACGGTACAATTGTTGGGGATTATAAAACATAATGCTCTCCACGAGGTTATAAAATAAACCTGAATCAGTTGCACCAACCATCACGAAGAAAAATTTCCCTTTTGTAAACAGTTCTGAAATTCTCTTTAAATTTGATATAAACAATGTGTCGTTTGTTGTCGATATAGTATCTAATATAAAGAGAACTGAGGAGCGAATATATGAAATTTAACATTCGAACAAAATTGATATTGGGTTTTCTTGCAGTAATAATATTATTGATTGTCATTAGTACAACATCTATCTCAAAAATGAAAAATTTAGGCGACACTTCGATGGAAATAGATAGCCATTGGATGCCAAGTGTGACTATCCTGGGAACACTAAATGGTGATATATCTGATGTAGAGCGGATCTCATTAAACATTATTGTAGAACGTGACCCAGAAGAAATGGAGAAGGTTCAGGCCGAATATGATAAGGTTTTAAAAAAGGTTGAGGACGATCGAAAAATATACGAAAAATTAATTGCTACCCCTAAAGAACGTGAAATGTATGAAGAATTCTCCAAAAATTATACGGAGTATTTGGCTAAGTTGCCAGAAATGATTGAAGCGGGGAAAGCTAATGATTACACTCAATCAAGCATCCTTCATCAAGAGTCCTATAAGTTATGGTATAGTTCAAACGATATGATCAGTCAGCTCATTAAATTGAATGCAGATGGATCTAAACAGACTACGAAAGAAGCTGTTGACAACTTTATTTCAGGTAGACAACTGGTCATCGTTTTGAGTATAGCAGCCGTTATATTAGCATTGATCATGGCAATCATCATAGCCCAAATTATATCTAAACCTATCTTGCGAATCAGTCGTGCTGCTGAAAGTATCGCATCGGGTGATCTTACAAGTGAAGCTATCATTGTGAAGGGCAAGGATGAGATCAGTACGTTGGCACATTCCTTTAATGTCATGGTTGAGAACCTTCGTGAACTGATTCAATCTGTGAGTAAGACGACTGAGCTGGTAACCACTTCCTCAGAAGAATTGACGGCCAGCGCAGAGCAAAATAGCCAAGCTTCTGCACAAATAACCGAAACGGTGCAAGAAGTAGCTACTGGAACAGGAGACCAGGTAGATATGGTGACGAAATCGTCCCAAGCTATTGAGGAAATGTCTATCGGTGTTGAGCAAATCGCCATCCGCGCGCAAAATGTATTCGCATCTGCGCAAGATGCGGCCCATAAATCGGCTGAAGGTAACCAGATGATTCAACAGGCAGTTACGCAGATGAATGCCGTGAATGATTCGATGAATGGATTGGCAGATCTCATGGCTGGATTGGGAGAGCGCTCAGACGAAATTGGCAAGATCATTGATGTTATCACCAATATTTCTAGTCAGACCAACCTTCTTGCCTTGAACGCTGCGATTGAAGCGGCCCGCGCAGGGGAACATGGTCGCGGATTTGCTGTAGTTGCAGGCGAAGTTCGCAAGTTGGCTGAACAATCGGCTCATTCTGCTCAACAAATTACGGAGCTTGTGGGATTGATTCAAAAGGATACTACCCATGCTATTGAGGCGGTAGCGTCCAACGGGAAGGATGTCATGACAGGTCGTGAAGTTGTACAAAATGCAGGCGCATCCTTTGAATTAATTCAGGAAACTGTAAATAAAGTGGCCAGTGAAATTGAAGAGGTTTCTGCCGGATCAGAACAAATGTCTGCAAGTACGGATGAGATTGTTGGTTTTGTCAGACAAATTTCAGCGATTGCTGAGGAAGCCGCAGCAGGGACACAACACGTATCTGCCGCAACTCAGGAACAGCTGGCATCCATGGAGGAAATTGCCTCTTCTGCAAGAAATCTGTCCAAAATGGCGGAAGACCTGCAAGGGCAAATTGGTAAATTCAAAGTATAATTCGTATACTGCTTTTTATGTTTCAGAGGAACTAGCTGCTCTATTGTGAGCGGCTTTTTTTCTATTTTTTATTAATATATTATGATTAAAGAGTGGAGATATGAGGAGCCTGTAATTGGAACGATATGATATAATGGTGTGAAATTCTTTGGGTTGGAGTGACATGATGGATAATAAGACTGAACTTAAAGCAAGTGAACTACGTCAGTTAGCGATAGACAAAATCATAGCTACACCATTTTTGAATGATTTTAAATATCTGAAAGGCAGAAAAGTTTTGAAAAAAGTAACCAAGGAATTTATATTTGAAATTAGTTTTGGTGCGACTAAATATGGTGCATTAAAAGTTTATATTATCGTAGAATCCAAAAGAATAAAAAAGAAGTATAATACTGACGCTTGTTTTCACAGTGAGTTGATTGCTCTTACCAAGAAATATACGGAAAACAGGGATTACCTTGTGTCCACAGAAGCTGAAAGAGAACGGGTGATCCAAGAGATTATTGAAGATATTTACACTTTCGCGTTGCCCTTTTTCAAGCGATTTGAACATGTAGAAACACTAGCAGAACAAGTACATAAGTCAGGCTTTTTACCGCACCGCAAACGCTTTGATAAGTTTAATCCGTTGACGAAAAGATTCATTGATTTTTATTATCAAGGGGAGTAATGTAGCCATCTGGGCCATTTTTATTCTCACCATTGGGCTATGATAAGGAGAACGATCTTCATAGAGGGGATATTATCGTTTTTCAAAAGGATGATGTACAATTTGTAAAACGGGTCAATGTACTCCTCAGGAAAAGATGATTTACCTAATATGCTCAGTTAGAGGCGAGTCGGATGTTGCACGGGAGGGTACGATTTTTATATGGAGACAATCGGATGAACAGCACAGAGGCTGTATACACGGGTATATTTCAATGGATAAAGCTATAGGCTAAGTCATCGCAATGAACGGGCTAGTGGTATTAACCCAATTAATTCTAAAGCAAAGGCGGGAATGAGAGCATGTGGAATAGTCTGACTTGGGTGTTCTTCGGCGTGTTGTTGGTGGCATTGGGTTGGATTGTTAAAGTAAGGCGTAGTCGCAGCAGCAACAAACAATTGAATGAACAGCGGGGCAGTAATGTCGTTGAATTTCGTCCTCGTAAGTCCGCTCGACAATCCCGTACCGGTAATGAATCTAAGTCTAAAGTGTCTTTCGGTCCACGCGCAAATACAAAATCAGCAGGTATTCAGGCCCAAACTGGATTTGGACTGTCTGACTCTATCCAGGGCACAGGCAAGCAAAAATGCTCCTTTTGTAAAAAAGAAGACAAATTAACCTTCTATGCGGATGACAATGGATCGCTGTATGGGGTATGCAAAGAGTGTAAGCATAAGGCGGAAAGACAGGATATGTTGCCACTTTAGTCTATACAGACGATTGAGGACCATCATTAAAGAATTCTTTTAATTAATAAAAACTCCCAACCGATGTAGTAAATTGGTTAGGAGTTTTTTGTTTGTATTTTACATTGTTATCTAATTTGCCTGTCAATTAGTTCCTCGAGTGCATCCGCTATGTGATCGGGTCCATAGGAGAGCTCTTCCCGGCTTAAACTCAACCAGGCATGACGCTCATCCATATCAAATGCAGTCTCAAGCCAACCAGATAACCCTCTGCCCCTGCGGTCTACTTCTACAAGCACATGCACACCCTCGGGTTCCAACTGCATAACCAGCTCCAGCTCCTCGATATCACGTGCATATTCTGATCCGGGCGTAAATTCAAATTCCTGTACGTACGGAACGCCGCGTCCCAGCTTAGGATGACGTTCGCAGGTGGAGGAGCGGAATCGGAAGCCCAACAGGTGAACCGCCTCAAACACTGTATTCATATAGGGATGTGGCTCGATTTTGAGTGAATCACGATCGGTCGGGTCCAAAGCCATGCCAATATCTAATGCTGTTTCCAGCCAGACGGGCTGTTTGGCGTGAGTAACAGGAGTTTCCAACGGCAATCTGAAGGAAAAAGGAATTTCAAGCTCCTGTCCTTGCTCTAGATGAAAGCCGTCAGATACCTTAATCCGTGCAATGCAGCAGGTGCTGATAGTTTTTTTATCATCGTGCTCCACGATATATTCTGTCTTGAGCTCGATGTCAATTTTGCCGATTTCCTGATCAATTTTGCCGCCTTTGATGCGCATGATGCCACTAAGTTCTTCCCCAGGCACATATACAGCTTGATCCACCAACGTATCGACTTTAGCTGAACCGATTCCTGCGCTTGCTAAGATTTTGTTAAAAAAACTCATTATTCCGTCCCCCCAGATAATCTCATGGTCATGATATACAAACGAAAACTAAAAACTTGTACAGCTTAACCGGATATACGGGGCAATGGTTCGATTCGTTCCAAAAAAATGCAAGAAAAAAGTTACTGGTACTCACGTAGGCATATTGCAGCTTGTCGATCTATCTGTCCACTAATCGCAGTTCACTTTATGAGGAGGTATAAAGCAATTTCGACAACGAGGCTCATAAGCCTCAGAGTCGCCGATCATCACAATAGGTCCCACAGTGGAAGGTTTACCATTTACCATACGTTGCGTAAATACTGCTTCCGAGCTACCGCATACAGCGCAAAAGGAAGTCAGCTTCTCGATGTCATCCGCCATGGCGAGCAGACCACCGACATAGCCGAACTCCTTGCCTCGATAATCCAGATTCAGCCCATCGGCAATTACATGCTTGCCGCAATAAGCTAGCTCTTGTACAAGCGACATAATATGACGACTGAAAAACTGGACTTCGTCAAAGGCAACCACGTCGGCATCTTTTGTTTCTTGCAAAATACGCTGAACGAGCTCATCTGTAAGTTTTCTTGGGATAGAGATAGCGGGTAGCCGATATCCGATCCGGCTTACTATTTCGTCCTCGGCATAGCGGTTATCTTCAGCGGGTTTGTAAGCGACCACTTTACGATGCCCGTATTGGATTAGTTTTTGACAGCGGCGAATCAATTCGCCGGATTTTTCACTGAACATGGGGCCTGTAATAATCGTAATTCGTCCTGTAGGCAAAGCGAATTCCCCTCTCTGTAACATGTACATAACACTGTAAATCTTCTTCTCCGAAAGAAAACGCCATTATAGATTACCATAACCAGCCGTATACAGACTAGAGAAAATATATTGATTTTCGACATGTTTTTGTATGTTCATTCCCAAAACGTAAATGTGGTCGTCATTGCTCTGCCGCCGCGGGCATGATATGGTGAAGCGTAGTGGAATGAAGGGAAGAGTGAAAGGCATGGACGAAAAAAATACGGATTATAGTGCCAAAAAAGGAGCATTACTGGAGCAAGGGCTGATCAGCCCGCAAGCTCTAGAACTCATCACGGAGCTGGAGACAGAGCTGAACTTTCTGCGCAAGCAAAATGAATCATTTCGCAAGGCGCTGCGAGCCAAATCAGCACAAAGTTCAAGGATGTCTACCAAATTACGAGATGCGCTGTATGAATGATATGGAAAGATATCTGGATTAAAGGGTTAGCTTTTTTGTAGCCTATGCCTAAACGCTATATTTTGTACAGTGAAATAAAGAGAGTACAATAAGCTATATATAATCAATTGTTAATGGAGGAGAAACATGACTATACATTGTGATGTCGCTATTTTGGGTGGAGGAACCGGGGGGTATGTAGCAGCCATTCGTGCCGCCCAGCTAGGCAAAGAAGTGGTTATCATCGAAAAGGACAAGCTTGGCGGAACCTGTCTGCACCGTGGTTGCATTCCGAGTAAGGCCTTGCTACGCAGTGCGGAAGTATATGCCACGATTAAAGAAAGTGCACAATACGGTATCGAGACATCGGGAGCACAGCTTGTATTTCCCAAGGTTCAGGAACGTAAGGAAGCCGTTGTGGAACAGCTGCATCAGGGCGTTCAATTTTTGATGCGTAAAAATAAAATTACGGTACTGAGCGGTAAGGGACGCGTGATTGGTCCGTCTATATTTTCTCCAAAAAGCGGGGCAGTTGCCGTGGAACTAGAAGATGGTGAGATGGAAACGATTGTTCCTGCACATCTCATTATTGCAACAGGATCACGCCCGCGTGTGCTGTCCGGACTAGAGCCAGATGGCGAATTTATTCTGAGCAGTGACGAAGCGTTAACGATGGAGGAGCTGCCAGCATCCTTGATTATCGTGGGCGGTGGTGTTATTGGCGTGGAGTGGGCTTCCATGCTAAATGATTTTGGCGTGGGGGTTACGGTGGTTGAAGCTGCGAATCGACTTATTCCCACGGAAGACGAAGACGTTTCGCGTGAAATGCAGCGTTTGTTAACCAAGCGTGGTGTCAAGGTGCTGACGGGTTCACAAGTGCTGGCTAAAACATACGGCAAAGATGAGGAAGGTGTGCAGATTGACGTGCAAAAAGGGGAAGAAACCGAAACCCTCAGCGCTTCCAAACTGCTCATTTCTGTAGGGCGTCAGGCAAATGTGGAAAATATCGGGCTGGAAAATACGGATATCCGCGTAGAGCGTGGCTTTATCTCAGTTAATGAACATTTGCAGACGAATGAACCACATATTTACGCCATTGGGGATTGCATCGGCGGCTTACAACTGGCGCATGCAGCGAGCCATGAAGGTTTGCAGGCGGTTCATCATCTGGCGGGCGAAGATTTTCACAGTGTACCTAACCATCTGATTCCGCGGTGTATTTATACACGTCCTGAAGCCGCAAGCGTCGGCTTAACGGAGCAAGAAGCTCGCGAGCGTGGACATCAGGTGAAGACAGGGAAGTTCCCTTTTCAAGCTATCGGAAAATCGCTAGTATACGGCAGTCGGGACGGCTTCGTCAAAGTAGTGGCCGACGAGAAGACCAATGATATTCTCGGTGTACATATGATCGGTACGCATGTGACGGACCTGATCAGCGAGGCGGCTCTTGCGCAACTGCTGGATGCTACGCCGTGGGAAGTCGGACAGCTTATTCATCCGCATCCGACGTTGTCGGAGATTTTGGGAGAAGCGATGCTGGCCGTTGATGGACAGGCGATTGGCATATAAACGTTTCAAATAAATCGGTGCTTTTCTTTTTGGGGAGAAAAGGATTATAATGGGGTTAGTCAGAGTTTAGTACCAGGTTTTAAGACAAGATGGTACTAGGTACTGGAAGTAGGATGTTTGACACTTAAGGAGGTGCCTCAATGAGTTCTAAAGGCGCTGTAGACGCTGGCTTCAGACATGAACAGCTGGGACTTACTCACGGACAAGTTATTGATATGTACAGATATATGTTGCTCGCAAGAAGATTTGACGAGCGCAACATGCTCCTGCAACGGGCAGGGAAAATTAATTTCCACGTTTCTGGCATTGGACAGGAGGCGGCACAAGTAGGTGCAGCTTTCGGTCTTGACCGGGAAAAGGACTATTTTCTTCCCTATTATCGGGATTATGGATTCGTGCTTGCGGTAGGAATGACGCCGCGCGAACTGATGCTGTCGGCATTTGCTAAGGCAGATGATCCCAATAGCGGTGGTCGCCAGATGCCAGGTCATTTTGGTAGTAAACGGCTGCGTATTGTGACAGGCTCCAGCCCAGTAACGACACAGGTTCCGCATGCAGTAGGTGTAGCTTTGGCTGCCAAAATGCAGAAAAAGGATTTTGTATCGTTTGTTACGTTTGGAGAAGGCTCCAGCAATCAGGGAGATTTTCACGAAGGCTGTAACTTTGCTGGTGTACAAAAGCTGCCAGTCATTATTATGTGCGAAAACAATCAATATGCGATATCGGTTCCGATTCATAAACAGTTGGCAGGCAAGGTAAGCGACCGTGCTTTGGGATATGGATTTCCAGGGATTCGAGTCGATGGTAATGATGCATTGGCGGTATATGCGGCGGTGAAGGAAGCACGCGAACGTGCTGTCCGCGGTGAAGGTCCTACGCTGATCGAAGCCATGATGTACCGTCTGTCTCCTCACTCCACCTCGGATAATGATCTGGCTTACCGGACCAAGGAGGAAGTGGATGAGAACTGGGCCAAGGATGGCGTAGCCCGTATGAAAAGCTACTTGATCGAATGCGGCATTTGGGATGAGGCCAAGGATGCGGATCTGTCGGCTGAGCTGCTGCTCGAAGTCAAGGAAGCGATTGAATATGCAGATAAAGCGCCTTTTCCAAAGCCTGAAGATACGCTGCTGCATGTGTATGCAGATAGCGATGGGGAGGGCCGCTAACGATGGCGATTATGGAATATATTGATGCGATTCGTCTTGCCATGAAAGAAGAGATGGAGCAGGATGAAACGGTTTTTGTATTAGGTGAGGATGTCGGGGTGAAGGGAGGCGTCTTTACAACGACAAAGGGGCTTATGGACCAATTCGGTGAGCAACGTGTCATGGATACGCCATTGGCTGAGTCGGCTATTGCCGGGGTTGCGATTGGTGCAGCCATGTACGGAATGAAGCCGATTGCCGAAATGCAATATTCGGACTTCATGCTTCCGGCGACGAATCAGATTATTAGTGAAGCGGCTAAAATCCGCTACCGCTCTAACAACGATTGGAACTGTCCTGTGGTAATCCGCGCGCCAATCGGTGGTGGGATCTTTGGTGGTTTATATCACTCTCAGTGTCCAGAATCGATCTTTTTTGGTACGCCGGGTTTGAAAATTGTTGCTCCATTTACCCCTTATGACGCAAAAGGATTGCTGAAGGCAGCCATTCGTGACCCTGATCCGGTGCTGTTTTTTGAAAATAAAAAATCCTACAAGCTGATCAAGGGTGAAGTGCCTGAGGATGATTATATCGTTCCGATTGGCAAGGCTAATCTATTACGTGAGGGTGACGATATTACGGTCATCGGTTATAGCCAGCCTTTGCATTTTGTCATGCAGGCTGCTGAGGAATTGGAGAAGGAAGAAGGCATTACCGCACATGTTGTGGATTTGCGCACACTCCAACCGCTGGACCGCGAAGCCATTGTTGAGGCTGCACGACATACAGGTAAGGTATTAATCGTGCATGAGGACAACAAAACGGGCGGCATCGGTGCCGAGGTATCGGCTATTATTAATGAGGAATGTCTATTCGAGCTTGATGCGCCGATTGAGCGTCTATGTGCTCCTGATGTACCAGCCATGCCGATCAGTCCACCGATGGAGAAGTTTTATATGTTAAACAAAGATAAAGTTAAGGAAGCCATGCGCCGTCTTGCAATGTATTAATATAGGGCAGATTGGACGAAAGCATTCCAAAAGTATAGCGGGGGTAGCGGTAAAACGCGCCCTCCTATGATGTTAAGGAGTTGAAAAAATGTCAGACCAAACACAATGGAACGACGTGACCATGCCACAATTGGCAGAATCGCTCGTATCGGCGACAATTGCCAAATGGCTCAAACAACCTGGTGAAACGGTAGAGCAATTCGAGCCGATTTGCGAGGTTATTACAGATAAAGTGAATGCAGAAATCCCATCCACGTTGGACGGCATTATGGGTGATCTGTTGGCAGAGGAAGGTCAGACAGTAGCGGTAGGAGAGTTGATTTGCCGTATCCAGACGAAGTCGGCTGCACCTGCGGCGGCATCAGGGGCGACACCTGTTGCACCAGCATCTCAAAGCACCGTACAAACACAATCTCAGCAAGGTGCTGGATCGGATCAGTCCATGAGAGGACGTTTTTCCCCAGCGGTGCAAACCCTGGCTGCTGAGCATAATGTGGACTTAAGCCAAGTACCAGGCACGGGCATGGGGGGAAGAATTACCCGCAAAGACGTGCTGAATTATGTGCAGCAGGGCGGTTCTGCTCCTACTGGAGTATCTGGACAGCCGACTGCGACGACATCTGGACAAGGCTCTCCTTTTGCAGGAAGACAGCAGTCTGCCACTCAGCAAGGTACACCGCTTCAAAATATGGACCCTGCTATTCCGGTTCGTAACAGTGGGATTCATTTGACGGAGGCTCCAAAAGCTCCTGTGATCGAAGTTGAAGGTGGCAACAACAGATCCGAATATTTTATTGATGTTACACCCATTCGCAGTGCAATTGCTCGCAATATGCGACAAAGCGTTTCCGAAATTCCACATGCTTGGACGACGATTGAGGTGGATGTGACCAACCTGGTGATGCTCCGCAACAAGATCAAAAACGAATTTAAGCAAAAAGAAGGAATTAATATTACGTATCTGGCTTTCCTCATGAAAGCAGTCGTGAATGCAATCAAGGAATATCCGATTATGAATTCGGTCTGGGCAGTGGACAAAATTATCGTCAAAAGAGACATCAATATTTCGCTAGCCGTAGGTACGGAGGACTCCGTTCTTACCCCTGTTATTAAAAAAGCGGATCAGAAAAATATTGCTGGATTAGCTCGTGAAATTGACGATTTGGCACGTAAAACCCGGGAAGGAACGCTCAAACTGGATGACATGCAAGGCGGAACGTTCACTGTAAACAACACAGGCTCCTTTGGTTCAATTTTATCTTATCCGGTGATTAATTATCCGCAGGCTGCAATTCTTACCTTTGAATCCATTGTCAAAAGACCCGTGGTTATTGATGATATGATTGCGGTCCGCTCGATGGCTAATTTGTGCTTGTCGCTGGATCATCGCATTTTAGACGGAGTGATTTGCGGACGATTCTTGCAACGGGTTAAAGAAAATCTAGAAGGCTACACTTTAGATACGAAGCTGTACTAATCATCCGAACAGTGGGGGAAATGTACGGAGAGGAAGTGACAGGCCGTGAACAGACGACCGCTTGATGTAACCTATACGAATAGGATGGAATATGCCCATGCATGGGATGTCCAGAAGGAGATCGTGGGAAAGCTGGATGCAGGAGAGGCAAGAGAAACGCTTATGCTTCTCCAGCATCCGCCGACCTATACGATTGGTTCTCAGCGGCATCCTGAACATTTGCTCCTCACACCAGAGCAACTGAAGGAGCAGGGAATCAGCGTCTTTCAGATTGACCGTGGGGGAGACATTACATATCATGGGCCGGGACAGCTTGTCGGATACCCTCTTCTTATGCTCGGCAACCGGGAGGCGTTGAATCTGCACGGATACCTTCGAAGTCTGGAAGAAGTGATCATCCGGTTGTTGGCATCTTATGGAGTTGAAGGAAGCCGTAAGCCTGAATATACGGGGGTATGGATCGGGAATCTTAAAATTGCGGCCATTGGCGTCAAATTCAACAAGTGTAAGCACCGTCGGGGCTTCGTAACCAGCCATGGCTTTGCCTTTAACATCAAATCAGGGATACAGCACGAGGGCTTTGAGGGCATTGTCCCGTGCGGAATTCAGGAATACGGTGTGACATCATTGGAGGACTGCATACAGAAGCCTATATCGGTGGAGCAGATTGCGAAGGAAATTGTACAGTACTTTGAACAGCAATTTTCATTTGTTGCGCAATGGCAAACGCATTCTTTCCAATAAAGTAAGGCGGGCTATTGTGTATCTACACGGAAGCCCGCCTGTTTGCTTTGCGTAACAGCTCGTCCACTCGAGGCCTCAATAGTGCCTTAGAGCAGCCGGATACCTTGAGCGGTAATTTATTATAGTGGCATAATAAACGGCTCAATTACCATGAACAGCGTAGAACCAATCATAGCTGCGAGCATAATGTAGACGAAAAAACGAACCCATTTTTTGTTCGACATGTGTAACTCCTTTAGGATAGGTTTAAGTCATAAATAAGAACATCTATCCGTATTGTAGCGTAATCGGGAAAGAGAGGGAAGTTTAATGACAGTAAAAGTAGTAAAAGACCGAATCGTACAGGAATTTATGGAACTCGTACAGGTGGATAGCGAAACGAAAAATGAGCAGGAAATATCACGTGTTCTAAAAGAAAAGTTTAATGCACTCGGGCTGGAAGTAATGGAAGACGATTCTCGTGAAAGAACTGGACATGGCTCAGGCAATCTGATCGTCACCTGGAAAGCGGAAGGTGTGGAGCAAGCACCCAAATTGTTTTTTACCTGCCATATGGATACCGTTACTCCGGGTAAAGGCATTAAGCCGCAGTTGGGTGAGGATGGCTGGATTCGTAGTGACGGTTCAACGATTCTGGGGTCTGACGACAAGGCGGGAATTGCTGCTTTGTTCGAGGCGATTCGTGTCGTGCGCGAGCAGAATATTCCCCATGGTCAAATCCAGTTCGTGATTACGGCTGGTGAGGAATCTGGATTAATGGGTGCACGGGCGATGAAGCCGGAAGTGCTAGATTCTGATTTCGGATATGCTTTGGATTCAAATGGTGAGGTCGGCTCTATTTGTATAGCTGCCCCAACGCAGGCACGTATTGAAATGAAGATAACTGGGAAGTCCGCTCATGCGGGGGTAAATCCCGAAGATGGCATTAGTGCCATTCAGGTCGCTTCTAAAGCAATTTCTAAAATGAAACTAGGACGGATTGATAAGGAAACGACCGCTAACATTGGCAGTTTCGAGGGCGGCGGTGCGACAAATGTGGTCTGCGATTTTGTATTGATCCGTGCAGAGGCACGTAGTATTGTGCAAGAAAAGGTTAATCATCAAATCCAGCATATGCGTGAAGCACTGGAAACCACCACACGTGAATTTGGTGCACAGGGAGAGTTCCGCAGTGAAGTCATCTATCCGGCATTCAGCTTTACGGAGCATGATGAAGTTGTACAGGTTGCTCAGCGTGCGATTCAAAGACTGGGACTGGCAACGCCAACCTTCCATTCCGGTGGTGGCTCAGATGCTAATGTATTCAACGGGCTTGGAATTCCAACGGTGAATTTGGCTGTGGGCTACCAGAACATCCATACAACAGAGGAAAAGATTAAGGCTGATGACCTGGTGAAGGTTGCTGAAGTTGTCGTAGCTCTGATTCAAGAAACCACAAAATAAATTTGTATTATACACTTGCAACATACTGAAAAAAGGTTCAGGTTAAAGACAGGAACAGCGTTCCTTCGTCTTTAGACCTGAACCTTTTTTGGAACAGCTAGCGAAGCGATGGTGGCTGTAGGTCCATGTTCCTTTTGCCATTGACGCAAGAGTGCTTGAATCTGCCAGGCTTTACCAACGATATGGAGGGTGCTTTCAGTACGGTAGCTTTTCATTTCTGCATCTCCTCAGGACAGGAAGTTTGTTATTCTACCACCAGCATATGTACAAAGTGGACAAGTTAGACTAACTTTGGTGATAATTAATAAAGAAAGATAGATATGAAGGAGGAAACTTACCGATGAACGAGCAAACGAACGGACAATTGAACAATCCAACAAACGATGCACATCGCAAGCCTTATTCCAATCCTGCGCTGGAGGAAAAGACCGTGTCCACACAGCCTATCTTTGAGGGAAAGGTCATTACATTACAGGTAGACACGGTAGAGCTTCCCGACGGCTCCACTGGCAAGCGAGAGATCGTAAAGCATCCAGGTGCGGTGGCTGTTTTGGCTCTACATGAAGGGAAAATGCTGGTCGTGGACCAGTACAGACAGGCGATGGGGCGCTGTGAGGTAGAAATTCCTGCAGGTAAGCTAGAGCGGGGTGAAAACCCGATGGAAGCAGCGGGGCGTGAGCTGAGAGAAGAGACCGGTTATACTGCTAAGTCGTTGAAGCTGCTGCACTCCTTTTATACCTCTCCTGGCTTTGCGGATGAAATCATTCATCTGTATGTGGCCGAAGAACTGGAGTTAGGTGAGATGGAACCGGATGAGGATGAATTTCTGGAGCTGTTTGAGGTGACGCTGGAAGAAGCACAGACGCTCATTCGTGAAGGACGGATAAGTGATGCTAAAACGATTCTGGCTGTCTATGCATGGCAACTCCGCCAACTTACAGGGAGCTTCTAAGCGTATGGATGAAAATATAGTAGAACTTAACGACTACTTTGCAGACTTGCATATTCATATTGGCAGGACAGAGAAGGGAAATCCGGTCAAAATTAGTGGCAGCCGCGATCTGACCTTTGCCAACATAGCTAAGGAAGCCTCCGGTCGCAAAGGAATTGGGCTGATCGGTATCATTGACTGCCATGCACCTAATGTACAGGAGGATATTCGTACCTATTTACATACGGGTGAAATGAAGGAAATCAGCGGCGGAGGTATCGCATACCGGGATACGGTCATTCTCCTTGGCACGGAGCTGGAAATACGTGCTGAAGGTCGTCCTGAGGCGCACGTACTGGCCTATTTTCCAGATCTGGCGGCGATGGAGGATTTTACCCAATGGCTGGCTCGGCATATGAAAAATGTTAATCTCAGCTCACAACGAATCTATGCACCGCCACGCGAGTTGCAGCAGCAAATTTACGGACGTGGAGGCATTATGGTGCCTGCGCACGTCTTTACTCCTCATAAGGGCATATACGGCAGTTCAGCGGCTCGTATGGAGGAACTGCTGGATATGGAGCTCATTAGTGGGGTGGAGCTGGGGCTGAGCGCAGATTCATCTATGGCCGGTTTGATTTCGGAACTGGATCGCTTCAGCTTTCTCACGAATTCAGATGCCCATTCACTTGGGAAAATCGGACGAGAATACAATAAATTATCACTGGCAAAGCCGTGTTTTGATGAATTCAGAATGGCTTTGGAGCGGCGGGAAGGACGACGGGTGCGTGCAAATTACGGATTAAATCCGAAACTGGGCAAATACCATCGTTCTTACTGTCAAAGTTGCGGTACGATTATTGACGAGCAACAGATGGCGGATGAACGTTGTCCTGACTGTGGTCATACCAAGCTTGTGCGAGGTGTGTTGGATCGAATATGGAGCATTGCCGACCGTGAGCAACCCATGATTCCGTCCCATCGTCCGCCGTACATTTACCAGATTCCACTGGAGTTTATTCCAGGTCTGGGCAAAGCCAAGCTGAACCAGCTATTGGCTGCATTTGGAACAGAAATGAATATTTTACATGAGGTTACACAGGAGGAGTTAGCAGCAGTAGTCGGAAAAGTGCTGGCAGAGCAAATTGTGCTTTCACGCGAGGGGCGACTGTCGCTTGTATCCGGTGGTGGTGGAACATATGGCAAAATAGCTAAGTCCTAATAAAGTCTTGTCCCTCTAAAGGCATATCAGCGTCCGCTTGTTCATAACCATAAATTATCTATGCCGCTGGCTTGGCACATCATTCGTGATGTTTGATCTGCAGCGAAAGCTACCCCATTTCTAGCCATCAGCCGTCGGATTACGGTTGTTTTTTGGACAAACAAGCAGATGAAAGGGGCAGGACGTCGATGCAATGGTTTCGTCATACGTTAAAGGATCAGACGCCGTATTATGTTTTCTTGGCTGTGCTGTTTCTGGTGGGAGTCGTCTTTGGCGCACTTATGGTAAACGCGCTCTCGCTGGAGCAGTTACAGGATTTGTCCCGTTACCTGAAGGATTTTTTTGTAACGGTCAATCAAAACGAACAGGGCTTCGCTGATTCGCAGGCGGCCTCGACCTTTTGGGATAGCGTATCTTTACATCTGAAATGGGTCGGCCTAATTTGGGTGTGTGGCCTTTCGGTTATTGGTCTACCGGGCATTCTTGTATTGAATTTCCTCAAGGGTGTGCTAATCGGATTTTCAGTAGGTTACATGGTGGGGCAATATTCGTGGAAAGGACTGCTATTTTCTTTGGTTTCAGTTGCTCCCCATAACCTGCTCGTGATTCCGGTACTGCTCGTCTGCAGCGTGGCTGCGATGACTTTTTCCATCCATATGATCAAAACCAAAATACTCGCTACCCGGCCGTCAGACGGAATGCTGCGTCCGTTGCTGTCTTACGCAGGATTGACTGCTGTGATGATGGTGCTTCTTATTGGTAGCGCGTCCTTTGAAACTTGGATCACCCCGGTTATGATGCAATGGGTCACTCCTATGCTGACAGCTTCCGTGTCATCTTAATCCGTTTCAAAATGTTTGACTTTATTTGTATAGACCCCCTATAATAATAGGAGTGAAAAAAGTGCAGTAGGCAGTAGCTTTGCAGGGGGAGGGAGACACATGGAAGCACGGATCGAAAAAATTAAGCAGCAACTACAATCCCAGGGCTACAAACTAACGCCTCAGCGGGAAGCCACCGTCAGAGTTTTACTTGAGAACGAAGATGATCATCTGAGTGCGGAAGATGTATTTATGCTCGTCAAAGAGAAAGCTCCCGAAATCGGTCTGGCAACCGTATACCGTACCCTAGAACTGCTAAGTGAACTGCATGTCGTGGAGAAAATTAATTTTGGTGATGGCGTTGCGCGTTATGATTTGCGCGGCGATACAACCAAACATCACCATCACCATTTGATATGTGTGCAGTGTGGCAGTGTAGATGAAATACTGGAAGATTGGCTTGGACCATTGGAGGAGCGCCTGGAACGGGAATATAATTTTACCGTAGTGGATCATCGTTTGGACTTCCACGGTATTTGTTATCGTTGTAAGGCGAAGAACGATACGACCGCTCAGAAATCTTTGGGCAAATCCAAAAAAAACAAATCTCAGGACTAAAAGCTGACTACCCAAGCTCTCACCGACGAAGATGCGTTCGGGAGAGCTTTTTTGGTTCGGGATCTGTTGTTCGGGATTAAGCGGTATAAAAAGGAATAGCTTGTCATACCCTTCCATAGAGAGTCCTAATTAGGGCCATATTCTGGGGAAAAGGCGGCTGATTCACATGGTACTATCGTTGCGGAGAGGACTAAAATGGCTGCGTTTGGTAATCTTGTTCGGGGTGCTGGCATGTATGCTCTTTTTTAGCCTCAGGCTCTTTACAGATTGGATAACACCTGTAGATCATTACCGAATACCGGAAGGACATGCAGTTAAGGTATTTGGCGGACAAAAAGTAAATGAAGGGTCCGAGCATCGAATAGCAGTGTTGGAACGTTTACGTTTCTTTTACTGGTATGGTGAATAGTCTAAGTAATCGGTCTTGATGAGCTTATGAAATGAAGGCAGCACACGAAGAAGCAGACGCTGAGACTGAACCGCTGTATGCAGAACAAGGAGACTTTTGGAACTCATGAAAATGTACATTCAACCTTTCGCTCAATATATGGAAGAGGAAAAGGGTTTGTCGCGCAGCACTTTGGAAGCGTATCAACGAGACGTACAGCAGTTTGTCGAGTTCGCAGAAAGCTGTGGTATTGAGCAGCCGGATAATGTCCAACGGTCACATCTGGTACTGTATTTGGGCCATTTGAAGGAACAGGGAAAAGCTGCGGCGACGATATCACGTAGCGTCGCCTCCATTCGCTCCTTTTTTCATTTTCTTATTCGGGAGGGAATTACGATCCATGATCCGTCCGTTCTGCTGGAGTTGCCTAAAGCGACTAAAAAGAAGCCCTCGGTGCTAACGCAGGATGAGGTAGAGCGTTTGCTGGCCGCGCCAGATGTGACTGTCCCGCAAGGGGTGCGAGACAAGGCGATGCTGGAGTTGTTATATGCGACGGGCATTCGCGTATCGGAGCTGATTGCCCTTAACGTGCGTGATGTGCGCACCGATCTGCGCTTTGTGCACTGTGGCGGCGAGGCAGGCAAGGAGCGTGTTGTACCGATCAGCCGTGAGGCATCACAGTGGGCACAAGCCTACATGGATGAGCAGCGTCTATTATTGCTGAGATCCGGGCAGGGTGAAGAAGCTCAGGTAGAGCAGGAAGCCATGTTCCTGAACGTATCTGGACAGCGTCTCAGTAGACAGGGCTTCTGGAAAATGATTAAGAAGTACGGCCAGGAAGCAGGCATAAGCGAGGATATCAAGCCCCACACGCTGCGGCATTCCTTTGCGGTACATATGCTGGAGGGCGGAGCGGACTTACGCTCTGTACAGGAAATGCTGGGTCATGCTGATCTGTCAACGACGCAGGTATATGCGCAGACGGCAAGACGGAATATGAAGGAAGTATATGAAAAGCATCACCCGCACGGCGGCAACCGCACTTCTCATGAAAGCAAAGATCGAACGTAACGATACTTTACTTTCATAGAAAATGTGTTTATGACTATAACTTTACGATTGTACAAGTCAGGAGAGATATTAATGTCAACAGCCAACCAAGCTACAATTCAGGAAGCAGCAGAATATATCCGTGCCAAAAGCGGAATACGTCCAGAGATTGGTCTTATTCTGGGATCGGGTCTCGGTATTCTGGCCGATTTAATTCAGGATGGAGTTAGTATTCCTTATCAGGATATTCCCCATTTTCCTGTATCGACGGTAGAAGGTCATGAGGGAGAATTACTGTTAGGCACGATTGAAGGTCGCGCTGTCGTCATGATGAAAGGGCGCTTCCATATGTATGAGGGCTATGGCCCACAACTGACGGCTTTCCCAGTTCGGGTGATGAAGCAATTGGGGATTCAAAGTCTGCTGGTGACGAATGCAGCAGGTGGTGTAAATACTTCCTACGAAGCAGGCGATCTGATGGTCATCTCGGATCATCTTAATCTGACAGGACAAAATCCGCTGATCGGACCGAACGATGCCGGTCTGGGCGTTCGTTTTCCAGACATGTCGGAGGCGTACAGCCGCCGCTTGCGTGAAATTGCCAAGCAAACGGCTAACCAACAGGGCTTCAGCCTGCAAGAAGGTGTATATGCTGGATTGCTGGGCCCTAACTATGAAACGCCTGCTGAAATCGTTATGCTGCGTACACTGGGCGCAGATGCGGTGGGTATGTCGACCGTATCTGAGGTTATTGTAGCCCGTCATGCAGGTATTGAGGTACTGGGCTTCTCCTGTATCACGAATATGGCTGCAGGCATTCTGGATCAACCTTTGTCCCATGGTGAAGTGATGGAGACGGCAGAGAAGGTACGTGAGCAATTTTTAAAACTTGTGCTAGCGATTATTCCACAAATGTAGATTGGGGATCATGTTCAACCGAAGCGGTGGACATATATCCCAAGAACCCCGTATCCGAACGCCTTTTGTTGGCGTGGGTACGGGGTTCTTTTTCACATACAGCGGTTGAGCTGAGTATGATCTCCTAATGAAGAGGCTGTGTGCTCAATGCAGTTGAATTCGCTTTTTCTGCTACAGCCAGTTTATGTCGTTCTTGCACCTTGATCACAATAACCATAAAAATAATCCAGTAAATAGATAGCGAGTTCAGGAAACGGCTGTCCGTTATATTGTTCAATACGATAAAAAGGAAAAAAACTGCTGCTGTCAGCCATGTATACATATCTGCTTTACCAATTCTGAATTTAAATAAAGTGGTTATGGCGAGTGTAATGGTTGCCAGTAGTCCTGTAAGGCCCACATCGATCCACAGATCTCGGAAACCGCTATGGCTGCTTGTCAGATCAAATCGAATTCCATTCGCATAGATACTGGGCCGGGCTGCCCAGTAGGAGCCGTAACCATGTCCGAACCAGTAATGGCTCTGAATAGCACCACCAATCCCCTGCCAGATTTCCGTTCTTCCAGTTAAGGTCGTTGTTTTTCCAAATTCCGACGCAATCGCATCTCCATAAGTAAAGATGAATACCAAACCCAAAAGAACGAACAAGCAGGAACAGCTAATGAAGAAACCGCGTAATGCAATGCTTCGGATTCTCTTGAATAGCAATATAAACAATATAAATACGAAGAGCGAAGATGTCAGCACCAAAGAGGTGGTAGATTGGCACTCGATGAGCAATAAGGCATTGAGTAAGATGAAGCCAATATGCAAAACTTTATGTTTACCCCTGAAAAAGTAAATAACATGTGAAACAAAACTTAACAGAGAGAGAGTTCCAAGTGTATTTTTATGACCAGAGATGCCCTTCCATAGCCCAGTATGTTCTACGCCACCATGAATAGCAAAGGAGGGAACGAGCAAAACGGCGAGTAGATTGAGTATGCTCAAAATACTTAACGTAACGACTAAGAGACGAATGCAGCCTTGTGTTGTATAATGGGTGACCAAATAGAGTCCAAAGGTAGAGAAGGCAAGAAATTTGAGAACCATCAGCAAGGAAGAGGTCTGCTCTTGTTCAGCCCATAAACAGGAGGCAGCGATGTACAGCATGAGTAAAGTCAGCAACGGATTGTCGACTAAGGTTGCGATCAATGACTTGAGTGAAGGTAGTAGCATGGTATAGCTGAACAACAGGATAAGCAGGGAAATCGTGATAACTCTGGGGGACAAACCCTGACAAGCATAAGGAATCGAAAAAGCCAGTAAACCAGCTACTGTAAGTACATGTTTCACGATTTCACCACCTAGATACATTATGTATCTATAATATACAAAACGTATCTTCTTGTACAATAATAATAAAATATTTATTTTCATTTTTCTCAAGCCTAGAGCAAGCCCTGTTGTGCATATACTCAGTCCATGCTAAGAAAATGAAGAATTCTTCGGCTTGGTTAAAAAGGAACTTATTACGTTTTTAAACATGGGGGTGTTCGGGTGGAGGATCATTTTACAGACCGTTTGAAGTTGAATTTGAGTGGTACAGGCAAAGACTTAACGCCGCAGCAATTAAATGAAAATTTTAAAACCATTGAAAAAGAATTCATTGAACGCAGTGTAAACGTAAGTTGGTTTGGAGCTGCTGGTGATGGTATTCAGGATGACACGGCAGCTTTGCAGGAGTTGATTAATAAGACCCCCGATTATTCCATTCTTCACATCCCCAGTGGACGATACAAAATAACCTCTACCCTACAGATTCGCAAGCAGGGTGTACGCATTTTTGGCATTCATAAGGGCAGATACCGACAAGGCAAAGGTGTTACGTCGATTGAATATTATGGTACGGGTCCTTGTTTTCAAATTGGAGATGAAAGTCTACCTTCGTTTAGCGGATATCAAAATGTGCAGTTTCATGACTTATCGATCCGGTACGAGGGGGCTGACAGATCCACATTAAATAATCCGTTTTCGCAGTCCGTGAAGCGTGGATATTATGGGAAAGGTACTTTAGGTATTCAGGATTGGAAGGGGGGCGGAGTTGCCCTAGATAACGTCCTAATTGAGCATTTTGAAACGGCTTTTTGGGGCTACGAAAGTGATGTGAATTTATTTAAATGCACGGAGATTAATTACAATAAAACAGGGATTCACTTACAGAATAGAAGTTCACAGTTTACTAGCATAGCGCTTTTTACATTGGGGAACGATACGGCATTGGATCTGAACAGCTCCAACGGAGCCAGATTTTTGGCTAGCCAGCACATTAAGGATGGGAGTTCCAATGATATTCCCATTCTAATTAATGATTTTATGAACGCTGAATTTATAGGTTGCTGGTTTGAGGGACTAAGCAGAGAGCATAAGATGACAGTGCCTTCTTTTATTCAAATTGGTGCTACCAAAGAAACGAAAAATGTGGCCTTGCGTGACTCCATTTTAGCGATAGCGGACAAATTCGATGGCACCCAATCCGTATGTAACTATTTTGTGGATGTGGTCATTGGCAAAAAAGTTTTGGTGGACGAGGTGGGAGGGTATCCCCGTAATCTAAAGCAGCTTATTTCTTTCTCTGGCAGCTCTTCCACACAGCAGGTGACACTTCGCTCACATTTGGATTTTAGCTATAGCAATAATCGTTATGACGAGAACAATGGGACAGGGCAGGCTTTGCTGCTGGTCGAGAAATACTCGAACAACGGAATTGAGCATTTGGACGAAACCTTTGTTAAAGCCTACCTGGGAGCAAGGCAAAATCTCCCCGCAGGTAGCTGGCAGAAGGTAAAGTTCAATCAAATCAACCATGATGAGCTGATTGAATTCGACGCGGCGAATAGCCGATGGCGAGCCAAGCGAGCTGGGAAATACAGAATACAAGTCTACATTTCGACCGATCCTCAAGTGGATGGTAATCGCACACGGCTGGCACTTCACCTGAATGATGAGCAGCTTGCCGGGAGCTCCGCCTATGCCTATCTCGATGATAGGGTTATCGGCGGACTGAACTATAGTGCATTGAGTGGAGCAATGGAACTTAGACTGGAAGCGAATTCTTTTATTGATATACGGGTGTTTAGTCAAAATACAATGGATATTTTACCGGGTGGCGGTATCACATATCTCACCGTAAGCCGAATTTAAACCATTATTTCACAGACGATAGATGTTCTGTCGTTTTATATATTGGAAAATGCGCACCATGCTGACTCAGCTTGGTGCTATTTGATGTTTTTGTCCATATGGAATATTTTTCTTTCATTCTGACGACAATGGTTAGCAGCACGCGAATAGGCCGGAGGGTTAAGTAAATGGGCTCCGGTGCTTTACGCCAATATGTTGAGGAGGGAACCGATTGTGAAGAAAAAAGTGGTGGCGTTCATCCTGGCTTGCCTGGTAGCCTTGACTGCCGTCCCTGTCGGCGGTTGGGCCGAAGAAAGCATACCTGAAAGCAAAACCAAAGAGGGATCAGCGGCTGAGCTAGCTCCCCAGGCTCTCTCGGCGATCCTGATGGATGCAGATACGGGCACAGTCATCTATGAAAAAAACAGTCGTGAAAAGCTTCCTCCAGCGAGCATCACCAAGATTATGACGATGTTGCTGACCATGGAGGCCATTCAGGATGGCAAGCTTAAGCTGACCGATAAAGTTCGTGCCAGCGAATATGCATCTTCAATGGGGGGCTCGCAAATTTTCTTGGAGCCGGGAGAAGAAATGACGGTCGATGAGATGCTGAAGGGAATCGCGATGGCTTCCGGCAACGACGCTTCTGTGGCGATGGCTGAGAAAATTGCAGGGTCTGAGCAGGCTTTTGTCGACATGATGAACGCCAAGGTGCAGCAGCTCGGGCTTAAGGATACCCATTTTGCCAATTGCAACGGTTTGCCTGTCGAGAATCACTATTCTTCTGCGCATGATATTGCGGTTATGAGCCGGGAGTTGTTGAAATACCCGCAAATTACGAAATATACGGGAGCCTATCAGGACTATTTGCGCAAATCCTCGGTAAAACCCTTTTGGCTGGTGAATACGAATAAGCTTGTCCGTTTCTATACTGGAGCAGACGGGCTGAAAACAGGCTATACGGGAGAAGCAAAGTTCTGTCTTTCCGCTACTGCGAAGCGTGATGGCTTGCGTGTCGTAGCTGTCGTGCTTGGGGAGCCGAATACGAAGATACGCAACAATGAAGTATCTTCCATGTTCGACTATGCGTTTTCTCAATATACAATGAAATCCATATACAAGCCGGGTGAATTGCTGGGTAGTGTAAAAGTTGAAAAAGGCGTATTGCCAGAGCTGAAAATTCAGGCTGAGCGTTCTTACAGCGTGTTGGTGAAAAAAGGTGGCAACAAACAAACGTTGCGTCATGAATTACAACTGGCCCCAAGCCTCAAAGCTCCTGTCCGGGCTGGTGACCCAATCGGTAAGCTGGTCGTCTATCAGGATGGACAACGTCTTAAGGAGTTTAATATCACTTCGCCTGTGGCTATTGAAAAGGCCGGATGGTGGAAATTGTTTAAACGTACCATGTCGAACCTATTTTCTTTGTAGATTTTACGGGGTTTTCTTCTAGTTTTGTCGGAGGGCAGGAATCGTCTGCGGCTACGTAGAAATCCTTGTCCAAGACCGGGAGGAGAGTGAGTAAGCATGAACCTGCAAATTGAAATGGAGCATCACCGGGGGGTACTGATTGTAAGGCTGTCTGGTGAGCTTGATCACCATACGTCGGACATGGTCCGTATGCAAATGGATGAGGCGATTCAGCGTCGGCAATGCGAGCATATTGTACTCAGCCTGAAAAACCTTCAGTTTATGGATAGCTCCGGCCTTGGCGTTATCTTGGGACGGTACAAACTGATCAAGCAAAAGGGCGGGAAAATGGCAGTCTGTGATGTCAATCCGCCAGTACACCGACTGCTGGATATGTCAGGGCTGTTCAAAATCATGCCCATATATGACAACGAGGGAAATGCGCTCACGGAACTGGAGGTAGTGTCATGAGAGAAGGCACGGGTAACAATTTCATGAGCTTGCAGTTTGCTGCCAAATCGGAGAATGAGGCATTTGCTCGTGTGGCTGTCGCGGCATTTATTTCCAGGCTTGATCCCACAATGGATGAGCTAAGTGATTTGAAAACCGTGGTGTCTGAAGCGGTGACAAACAGCATTATTCACGGTTATGACAGCGACCCGTCAGGTGTCGTAACGATCAAAGTCGGGATTGAAGCGGACGTGATTACGTTGGTTGTTGAGGACGCAGGCCGAGGAATTGAGGATCTGGAACTTGCCAAGCAACCTCTATATACGTCCAAACCTGAATTGGAACGCTCCGGCATGGGCTTTACGATTATGGAAAATTTCATGGATGAGTTTGAAGCAGTCAGTGAGCCGGGCGGAGGCACGTCGGTCCGGATGAAGAAAAGGATTGAATCCAAGAAAGCTTTATATAATTAGGAGTTGATCCTATGGAAGCAGGAGGAAAAAAAACTTCGCACAGCTATTTGGAGGATGCGGAAGTCAAGCGGCTTATTGCACTGAGTCAATCCGGTGATAATGAGGCTCGTGAGACACTGGTCAATAGTAATATCCGGCTCGTCTGGTCTGTCGTGCAGCGCTTTATGAACCGGGGGTATGAACCTGACGATCTTTTTCAAATTGGTTGCATCGGCTTGTTAAAATCGGTGGATAAATTCGATCTCAGCTACGAAGTCAAATTTTCAACATATGCAGTACCGATGATTATCGGTGAGATTCAACGGTTCCTGCGTGATGACGGTACACTCAAAGTTAGCCGTTCCCTGAAGGAAACGGCCAATAAGGTCCGCAAAATGAAAGACGAGCTATCCAAACGGCTCAACCGTCTGCCTACAGTCAAGGAAGTTGCTGATGAGCTGGGAGTGACACCGGAGGATGTTGTTTTTGCGCAGGAGGCCAATAAGCCGCCTACCTCCATTCACGAAACGGTGTTCGAAAATGACGGTGATCCGATTACACTTATGGATCAGATTGCTGACGAATCACAGGAAAGGTGGTTCGACAAGCTGGCACTCAATGAAGCCATTGGCGGACTATCTGAGCGGGAGCGGTTGATTGTGTACCTGCGCTATTACCGGGATCAGACTCAATCAGAGGTTGCAAGTCGGCTTGGTATTTCTCAGGTGCAGGTATCACGGCTGGAAAAAAAGATTTTACAACTGATCCGCGATCAGATTGCCCAATAATAACAGTCAGGATCTTAGTGAAATCCTTATGCTTACGTATTAAAAAAGGGTATTCCAAAGCCATTTTAATGGCCAGGGGTACTCTTTTTTGCGTGGGATAAAAGACAATACACAGAATAGGTTTCCTCGCTTCGTTCCATACTAATCGATAATTACGAGGATAAGGAGGGGATCGGATGACTCATAGTCCGGCTCCTACAGTAGCTCCTATTGTCTACTTGCGGCTCCGCAGCCGTGTTCGCATGATACAAGGGCAGGATTTACATTTGGGTGATGTAGCCCATCTGCTGACTAATCCTGAATGGGAAAAGGATCTGCTTGAGCTTGTTCTCAAGCGGCCGCAGCACCAGGACGGTAATCTGATACTGATAGACATGCTGCAGATCATAGCAAAAATTAGAGATCATATTCCGGGGGTCGTAGTTGAATCTCTCGGGAAGCCACATGTACTTGTGGAACTCGTGGAGAAACCCCGTAAGCCGTCCAAAATACTGTTTGTTTTGGTATGGGTGCTTCTGTTTTTTGGCTCTGCGCTGACAATTATGAATTTTCATGCCGACGTTAGCATGATGGAGGTACAGGTTCGGATTGTGGAGATGATTACGGGACATAAAGATGAACATCCGTACCTGTTTCAAATTGCTTACTCGATCGGCATCGGCTTTGGCATGATCGTTTTTTTTAATCACTTGTTCAAGAAAAATTGGAACGAGGAGCCGACGCCGCTGGAGGTGGAAATGTATCTTTACCAGGAAAATGTGGATCAGTATGTTGTGGCAGAGGAGTATGAAAAGATGGCCCGTTTGCACACAAAGGATAAGAAACCATGATATTTGTACAGGCTGCACTTCAGATTATTTTAGGTATTGCTGGGGGCCTTGCGGTGGGTAGCGGTGTAATTGCTTTTTTTATTGTGCTGGATATCATGCCGCGATTAGCACAACTCACCCGTACGTATAAAAAATCACGTGCATACGAAAAGGCAATGATTATAGGTTCAGTGCTGGGGACTGTGGTCGATTTTTGGAACATCTGCTTGCCACTACCGGGCATATTTACATGGATACCTGGGTTATTTTGCGGAGTGTTTATTGGTTTGCTCGCCGCGGCTTTAACGGAGGTATTGAATCTCCTGCCTATACTCGCCAAGCGACTCCACATGACCGTGTATATGTTCGGCCTATTAATGGCAATGGTGCTCGGCAAGGTGACGGGTTCCTTATTTGACTGGTTTGTATACAACCGTTAACAACGAAAGCGAGGGGGCAAGGAATATGGATCACAGAGCGGATCAAGAGCAACATCAAGAAGACGGGGGAATCGGAAAGGAATATCATACTGACGGAGAAGAGTTGAGTCCATGGAAGGAAAAGCAGGCGCAGGAATCCGCACGTTTTAAACACAAAAAAGAGAGTGAGCGGTCTGATAACGTAGAGGAGTCCGTTCGCTACTGGCAGGACGAAGATGATATATCGCCGAGGATGAAGGATAATAAGAATACACTTGAAACAGTATTAGGTTTGGGGGAGACCTTTGATGTGGTATTCAGGGAAATGACACTGGGTGGGCGTCATACCGGATATCTGTTCCTAAATACCTTTGCGAAAGATCAGATCATGCTTGAAGTGCTAAAGCGTCTCACCTATCTGACGCCGGATAATCTCTCTTCGGATGGACTACAAGCGTATTTCGAAAATTTTATTCCACATATTCAGGTGGAGAAGACAGATAAGATGTCTGTCGTCATTAACAAGGTGCTGACAGGGATGAGTGCCTTTTTCATGGAAGGCGAACGATTTTCCCTTATTCTGGATACTCGTAATTATCCGGTGCGTAGTCCGGAGGAACCTTCTTTGGAGCGGGTTGTGCGCGGTGCCCGCGACGGGTTTACTGAAACAATGCTTACAAATGTAGGTTTGGTGCGCCGACGTTTGCGGGATCCAGGACTTAAATTTGAGGCAATGCAGGTCGGACGTCGAACCCGAACAGACGTATGTTTGGGCTACATTGACGATATTGTGGATAAGGTGATGGTGGATACTGTACGAGACAAAATTAAAAATGTTAATTTGGATGGTATTCCTCTGGCCGATAAGCAATTAGAGGAGACGATTATCAATAAAGGTTGGAATCCATATCCATTAGTACGATATTCGGAGCGACCAGATGTCGTGGCTTCGCATATTATGGAAGGAAGGCTCGTTATTTTCGTCGATACCTCACCCAGCGTGATGATCTTGCCTACCACTTTTTTTGACTTGTGTCAGCATGCAGAAGAGAATCGGCAAACTGCTTTTATGGGAAGTTATTTGCGCTGGGTACGTTTTTTAGGCATATTTGCCTCGATGTTTCTGCTTCCCATGTGGCTGCTAATGGTCATCAATCCCGAATTAAAACCGGCGTTTCTCGATTTTATCGGTCCTCAAAAGGAAGCACATCTTCCGCTGATTGCACAGTTTATCATCGTGGAACTAGGGGTCGATCTCATGCGAATGGCGGCTGTGCATACTCCGACACCACTGGCTTCCGCTATGGGCTTGATCGCAGCCATTCTGGTCGGTGACATAGCGGTTCAGACGGGACTTTTCGTGAATGAGGTCGTGCTGTATATGGCTGTCGCTGCCATAGGAATGTTCGCAACACCGAGCTACGAGCTAGGGCTGGCGAATAGACTGATTCGACTATTCCTGCTGGTTGCTGTTGCAATTTTTCACGTACCGGGCTTTGTCGTGGGTACGACACTGATCATTTTGATGCTGACGCTGCATCGGTCATATAATTCTTCGTATTTGTGGCCGTTCATTCCTTTTAATGCCAAAGCGTTAGCTTCCATCTTGTTCCGCATGCCTGTACTAGATGCACCTAACCGCCCGTCATCTAACAAAACGAGGGACAATACGCGTATGCCCCATACGGATGCCGACACAGATTCGAACTCAGGCAATGGACAGGAGCATTAATATAAATGATCTGCATAAAAATCCATTGTTCTTGATGTTTTTTTTGCTATACTGGTGTAAACATTCGATGGAATATGACTAGCTTGTTCCAGAAAGAGAGGCGCCAGAACATGTATTTGCATGGAAGCAGTAAAATTAACAGCAATGGACATTTGGAAATCGGCGGTTGTGATACAACACTTTTGAAAGAGCGTTTTGGCACACCGCTATATATTGTTGACGAACAGTTAGTCCGCCGGCGCTGCCGGGAGTATATAGAAGCTTTTCGTGAAACCGGATTGAAGTTTCAAGTCGCTTATGCAAGCAAAGCGTTTTGTGTTATGGCGATGTGCGCTTTAGCTGCTGAAGAAGGGATGTCGCTTGACGTAGTTTCCAGTGGAGAATTGTTTACTGCGCTACAAGCAGGGTTCCCGGCGGAGCGAATCCATTTCCACGGCAATAACAAAACACCGGAAGAAATTGAAATGGCGTTAGATGCGCAAATTGGCTGCTTCGTCGTCGATAGCGAAATGGAGTTGCATTTGTTGCAGGCCCTTGCCTCCGAGAAAGAACAGCAGGTGAATATCTTACTGCGGGTTACACCAGGGGTTGAGGCGCATACGCATGAATATATGGCCACAGGTCAAGAAGATTCGAAATTTGGCTTTGACATTGGAAACGGTACAGCACGCCAAGCAGTGGAACAGGCTATCAAGCTAGACCATCTTAACCTGCTGGGGGTACATTCTCATATCGGTTCGCAAATATTCGAAGTGAATGGCTTCCAAATGGCTGCTGAACGGGTTGCAGCTTTTTCCAGAGAAATTAAGGAACAGCTTCAGTTTTCTTTCAAAGTGATTAATCTGGGTGGGGGATTTGGCATTCGCTACACAGAAGAGGACACACCACTGAAAGTATCAACCTATGTACAGGCTATCGGCGAAGCGGTGAAAACTTATTTTTCAGGACTTTACGATGAACTTCCAGAAATTTGGATTGAGCCGGGACGCAGTATTGTAGGCGATTCAGGCACGACCTTATATACGGTAGGAAGCATCAAGGATATTCCGCAGGTACGTAAATATGTCTCGGTAGATGGCGGGATGACAGATAATCCACGCCCTGCACTGTATCAGGCCAAGTATGAAGCGATGCTGGCTAACCGAGCGCAGGATACGAACGAAGAGACGGTGTCCATTGCGGGCAAATGCTGTGAAAGCGGCGATATGCTGATTTGGGATGTAGAGCTGCCTCGTATAAATAGCGGCGATTTGCTCGCTGTTGCCTCAACCGGAGCCTACAATTACTCCATGGCGAGTAATTATAACCGAATACGTCGGCCAGCAGTTGTATTTGTCAACAACGGTGAGGCCGAGTTGGTAGTGCGTCGGGAAACCTACGAAGATATCGTACGCAACGATGTTGTGCCACAGCGCTTGATTCGTGATCAAGCTAGTCCAGTGGTTCAGCCCAACGCCAAGATTACCGTTTCGTCCTGATTTTAGAATTGTAAGATCAAGCAGGCCATTGAGTCGGTAATAATACACCGGGGACAATGGCTCTTTTTTTTTTGGACAAGACTTTGCTAAGCGCGGTAATTCATAGTAAACTGGAACTTGATGTTATTTAGTTCTCAAAACAGGTTGAAAAGGAGATACAAACAATGAAAAAAGGTAGAATAGATCTTGAAAACGGCGGTATCGTTGAAATTGACTTTTTCCCAGAAGAAGCTCCAAACACCGTTGCTAACTTTGAAAAGCTGGCAAACAGCGGTTACTACAACGGTTTGAGCTTCCACCGTGTCATTCCGGGCTTTGTTGCTCAAGGTGGTTGTCCAATCGGTAACGGTACAGGCGGTCCTGGTTACACGATTGACTGTGAAACAGCTACGAATACAACAAAGCATGCCAAAGGCGTTCTGTCCATGGCTCATGCAGGTCGCAACACAGGTGGCAGCCAATTCTTTATCTGCTACGCTCCACAACCACATTTAGATGGAGTACATACTGTATTTGGTAAAGTAACCAAAGGTATGGAATTCATTGATGCTGTAAAACAAGGCGACAAAATGAAAGAGGTTAAAGTATTTGACGTGTAATTTTACCGTTAATTACATGATCTTTTTCAAATAGCGTTGCACCTAAGCCGTTCTGTCTTTAGACAGGGCGGCTTTTGTTGTCTTTTGTTTGACGGTTTATTGATTTTCGCAATCACGTAGGCATTACAGTGCGTTAGATCACATTCGAAAAGTAAGTGTTGTGATAGCCTTTCGATAAGAATGCATTTTCCATTTATTTTATATGAGTATTCAAACTCAGTAAGGATTGGAAAAGAAGGGGGCTTATCACATTGTCTATTTTAACGCGCACAAATCGACTCGGATTTTTTGAAATCCGGCTGGAATCCATTGGTGGACTCGGCGCTAATCTGGCTGGCAAAATGTTGGCCGAAACCGGGGTGCTTGGTCTGGGGCTGAATGCTTCAAATTTTTCGTCCTACGGTTCGGAAAAAAAGGGAACTCCGGTTAAAAGCTTCGTCCGCTTCTGTGAGCCGGAGGTCGATATTCGGGATCACAGTCCGATTGAGCAACCGCATGTGGTAGGCATTTTCCATGAAACGTTATACAAAACGGTAAATGTAATCAGCGGACTGCCAGCGGATGGGATTGTAGTGGTTAATTCCACGCGTCCAGCAGAAGAAATACGGGCTGATTTGGGACTGGTATCCGGTACACTAGCGGTGGTGGATGCGATGGGCATCGCACTGGAAGAGCGAACCAAACTAAATACGTCCATGCTCGGTGCCTTGTTCCGTGTCTGTGATTTCCTGGACCCGGAAGCGATGAGATCGGTTATACGCAGTACCTTTGAAAAGAAAAATCCGCTGTTAGTGGAACCTAATCTCCGTACGTTTAACCGTGGTTATGAGGAGATGGAACTGCACGTATATCCAGTTACTGATGACGCAGAGGATCGGGTTTTTGAACGTCCGCAGCCATTGATGGGATACGAAACGCAACTACTGGGGGGCGTTATTGCAACTCAGGGAAACAGCATGACGAGAGATGTTAGTGGTTCACGTCAGGGGTATGTGCCTGAATATGAAGCTGATAAATGTACCCATTGTGCCAAGTGTGATTCGATTTGCCCGGATTACTGTTTTGTATGGGAAGAGCAAGCTGACAAACGCGGAAGAATGATGCCATTTTTGCAAGGGATTGATTACCAGTATTGCAAAGGATGTCTGAAATGTGTAGATATTTGCCCATCGGGGGCATTAAGCTCGCGTCGTGAGCAATGGGGATGGGCGGAACAGAATCGAGTTGCCCACCAATTTCCGGTATATGAAGGAGGGCGTGCGTAATGGCAAAACTGGAGGAAGAACTCAAACAGACAGGCGCCGCGCAAGTGACAACGTTCGAATCCGGTAATGAAATGGCAGCTACGGCGGCTGCGCAGATTAATTATCATATGATGGGATATTTCCCGATTACTCCATCTACTGAGGTAGCGCAGTATTTGGATCAGATGAGAACGAGAGGTCAGCATAATATTAAGCTGGTTGCAGCAGACGGAGAACACGGATCGGCAGGGATTTGTTATGGAGCTGCCGCAGCGGGAGCGAGGGTTGTGAACGCCACTAGTTCGCAAGGTTTCCTGTACATGCTGGAGCAGTTACCTGTTCAGTCAGGTACCCGTTTTCCAATGGTTATGAATCTGGTGACACGAGCTGTCAGTGGTCCCCTGGATATTCGCGGGGATCATTCGGATCTGTACTATGGTTTGAATACAGGCTGGGTCATTTTGACGGCAAGTACACCACAGGCTGTGTATGATATGAACATCATGGCACTAAAAATCGCAGAGCATAGCGATGTTCGGCTACCTGTAATGGTTGCATATGACGGTTTTTATACGTCCCATCAAAAACGTAAAGTGCAATATTTTGCAGATGCTGAGACCGTGCGCGGTTTTGTAGGTCCTAACCCGAACTTAAATTATCCGAATATTACTGATTTTGATCATCCTGTTACCGTAGGTGCGCATATGAATGGTGATGACCTGACGAATAATCATGTTCAGCTGTCCGAAGCACTGAAGCTGTCAGAAGGAGTATATGAGCAGGTAGCAGCAGAATATGCCGCTTTATCCGGTCGGGAATACCCGATTTTAGATCTGTATCAAATGGAGGATGCTGAGGTCGCGGTATTCTTGTTGAATTCGGCGGCTGAATCGGCTAAGGATGTGGCGGATCAACTCCGTGCGCGCGGAATTAAAGCTGGTGTGATACGTCCGAATATCATCCGACCGTTCCCAGCCGCACAACTGCGGGAAGCCTTACGTGATGTCAAGGCGCTGCTGGTAGGTGAACGTGCAGACTCGTATGGGGCAGACGGCGGGAATTTAACGCATGAAATTAAGGCGGCCTTGCAGGAGGACCCACTGAATCGGACACTCGTGTTGAGCCGTATCTTTGGCTTGGGCGGCAAGGATTTTTATGCGGAAGATGCAGAGGCGTTCTTCCAGCTTGCGATTGAGGCGGCAGAGGCCGGACGAGCGGAGAAGCCCTTTGATTATTACGGTATTAATCCGGGTTCACCGGACAAGGTGATGCCGCAAGTTATGCAGCCGCCACGTGGCAATGCATACCGTACGGGCCTGATTCAGGTTACGCCGGACGAGGCGACCGGGAAGCTCAAAGTCAAGGTGCCACCCCTGCGGTCGTTGACAACCAAACCACGCCGTCTTACACCAGGTCACGGGGCTTGCCCAGGATGTGGGGCATTGTCTGCGCTGGAACTGTTTTTCAAAGGTATTGAAGGGGATATTGTCGTGTTGTTCCAGACAGGCTGCGTTTATGTGACGACGACAGGGTATCCATATACATCACACAAACAACCGATGATCCACAATCTTTTTCAAAACGGGGCCGCTACACTTTCAGGAGCGCTGGAAGCTTATATGGAAATGAAGCGCCGTAATGAAATTGAAATGTCGGACGATCCGACCTTTATCATGATCAGTGGTGACGGTGGGATGGATATAGGTATGGGTTCTGCGATTGGTGCGGCTCTGCGTAATCATAAGCTGATCATGCTGGAATATGATAACGAAGGGTACATGAATACAGGTTCACAGCAATCATACTCCACTCCGGTTGGTCACATGACCAGTACGTCGGGTGTAGGGAAAATGCAAAAAGGAAAGCAAGGACATCACAAGGATACCGTACAAATCATGGCTGCTTGTAACATTCCGTATGCTTTTACAGCAGCTGAAAGTCATCCGCAGGATATGCTGCGCAAAGCAGCCAAGGCTCAATGGTATGCGAACAACGTGGGTACGGCCTATGGTAAGATCCTGTGCGCCTGCCCGCTGAATTGGAAATCTGATGACAGACTGGGCACCAGCATTGTGGGCGCTGCAGTCGAGTCTTGTTTCTTTCCTTTGTACGAAATAGAGCAAGGCAGTACGACAATTACGTACAATCCGGAAGACAAGGGAAAACGGATTCCAGCTGCTGAATGGTTGAAATTAATGGGTAAAACGAAGCATCTTCTCAAGGAGGAGGCTACGCTGGCTACCTTTGAGCAGGAGATTGAGCGTCGCTGGACTATCCTGAAAAAGAAACATGAAATTTCAGAGCTATAATTACGTTTTTTGCATAATCATCGATTAACATTGTTAGCCGCTGTTACTGTAGTGGTTCAATCAAGATTCTTTGCGTTTATTGCGCAAAGAATCTTTTTTGTCGTTTATGGGTTGAAGCATAAAAAAACAGGTAATGATTTCCGATATAGGAGTGGAGGCCTATAAGAGGCACGTTAAAAAGTTTTCTTCTGAATTTTAAGATGCAATGAGGTGCAGGTAATGATTAAGCTGAATACAGTTGAAATAATCGAAATTATAAAGAAGCAGATCCCTAAGGTTATGAACATCCAGCCAGTGGAGCTAAAGTTTACGGATGATTTTGGACGGGCATCGTTGGCAGCGACAGAACACAAATTCACGCTGACGAACCAGCATTATTCTGCCAAGGTGATGGATTGCGTGTTAGAAACACAGGTACGCCCCATTTTAATGTGCGAAATTATTTATTTTCTGAAATGCGAGTTTATTGACGGACATGTTGATGTGCGACTGGATTATGAAGCAAGTTCTGAGGAAGGACGGGGACCGGTTGCTTCAGCCGTAATTACCTTTGATCATGCAACAGAGTTGGGAGTCGAGGAACTGGCCGATCTGATTGACTTGGCGCTTCATATGAATGATAAAACCTGGTTTGAAGAACTCTCCAGCCAATATGTCAAAACCAAAGCAGGAGCTTCTATTAGATAACTTGCTTTTTTTAGAAGTCGGTGCTAATATACGTAACAAGTTTAAAGTTAATTTAATTAAATAAGAGCAAGATCCTTCGGGGCGGGGCGAAATTCCCGACCGGCGGTGATGACATGTTTGTGGATCGTTTTTGTGAGAAACAGCATGGCTTAGTCCGTGACCCGGATGCTGAATGATCGGCAGAAGGTGGACCTGGTGCAAATCCGGGACCGACAGTATAGTCTGGATGGGAGAAGGATACGAAGCGCATGTGCATGACGTGACATGTGCCGATTTTTAGCATACCCAATTGTGCGTACAGCTTATTTCGTTGTAGGACAGCATCGGGCGATAGCTTGCTTAAGCTTTCTTTTTGATGGTGTTCAGAGCGTATTTGGTTGTATCCTCAGTCATGCTTTCTATTGGCAAACCTATGATTTCATGTCGTCTTAAGATGCATATGAACTGCGCTTGTATACTACAAATGTGACTCTCATCACCCCCATGACGGATTGAATCCGAACTGGGGGTTTTTTGCGCTTATAGCTGATGAATTAGGGATAAACTGAAATGTAGTGGAAAGGAGTGAAGGCATGTTTACCGGATTGGTCGAGGAAGTGGGTCGCATTCAAACTATTTCCAAAAGCGGTGAAGCGATGGTGCTTGGGATTTCGGGTTCCGTGGTGTTGGGCGATTTGAAAATAGGAGACAGTGTCTCAGTGAATGGCGTTTGCCTGACGGCGATACAGATCGGTACGAAAGACTTTAAGGTTGATGTGATGCCGGAAACCTTTCGCAGCAGTAATCTGAAAGAGTTGAGATCAGGCAGCCGAGTCAACCTGGAGCGAGCGATGGCGGCGAGCGGAAGGTTCGGAGGACATATCGTGCAAGGACATGTGGACGGGACGGGAACGATTCGCGGGGTAACATCAGATCAGAATGCAGTTGTGTTCGAAATTGAGCCTAAAAATCAAACATTATTTAAATATATTCTTCTCAAAGGGTCAATCACAATTGATGGTATCAGCCTCACAGTCGCACAGCGTACGGGAGATACCTTTGCCGTATCCATTATTCCCCACACCTTATCCGAAACGGCCTTACAAGCCAAACGTGAGGGAGATACCGTCAATATCGAATGCGATATTTTGGGCAAATATGTAGAACAGCTTTTAAATTACAGAGGTGCAGCGGAGGCGGAGATAGTAGAAGAAGCTCCTCTCAGTTTGGACTATTTGGCGAAACACGGCTTTGCCTGATATTGAAGGGTAAGCCTGTTTAGGAGCATTCGTGGCACAAGACATAAGGAGGAAAGTGTTATGGATAGAGGTAGCCAAACAAGTGCAATGGCAAACGTCATAGAGCATGGCGAGTTGGAACATGACGAAGAGATTCGTTTGGATTCCATTGAAGCAGCGTTGGAGGACTTAAAAAACGGTAAAGTCGTTATTGTAGTGGATGATGAACAGCGCGAAAATGAAGGCGATTTTATCGCTTTGGCTGAAAAAGCGTCGCCTGAGGTCATTAATTTCATGATTATAGAAGGTCGCGGGTTGGTCTGTGTGCCCATCACACGACAAAGAGCCGAGGCCTTGGAATTGCATCCTATGGTAGAGCAAAATACAGATTTCCACGGTACTGCCTTTACGGTATCGGTAGATCATATGGAGACAACAACGGGTATTTCAGCGGCCGAGCGCTCCTTGACTGTACGCGCCTTGGCAGACGAAGCAGTCACAGGCAGTGATTTCCGCAAGCCTGGTCACATGTTCCCGCTGATTGCTCGCGATGGTGGTGTCTTGCAGCGTGCTGGTCACACTGAAGCGGCTGTTGATCTGGCCCGACTCAGTGGCTTCAAGCCTGCTGGGGTCATTTGCGAAATTATAAAGGAAGATGGCTCAATGGCCCGCCTGCCTGATCTGGCAGTGGTCGCCAAGCGACATCAATTAAAGCTGATCAGTATTCAGCATTTGGTGGACTACCGTCGTCGTTTGTCATTGTAAAAATACATCTTGGTTCCAAGTAAATCTGAAGTATTGTCCGAAGTCCCTAAATAATTAAACTAAGAGAGGTTGATTAAACATGGCACGTTTTCTAGAAGGTAATCTCGTATCGAACGGTTTAAAATATGGTATTGTGGTAGGCAGATTTAATGAGTTTATTACGAGCAAGCTGTTAAGCGGCGCAATTGACGCACTTCAACGACATGGTGCACAGGAAGATGAAATTGATGTAGCCTGGGTTCCGGGTGCATTTGAAATTTCACTGATTGCACAAAAAATGGCTGCAAGCGGCAAATATGATGCCGTAATTACGCTAGGTACGGTCATCCGTGGTTCTACTTCACATTATGATATCGTCTGCAATGAAGTGGCCAAGGGTGTGGCAACGAGCAGCCTGAAAACGGGAGTGCCCGTTATTTTTGGTGTAGTGACTACAGAAAACATTGAACAGGCTATTGAACGAGCAGGCACGAAGGCTGGTAATAAAGGTTGGGATTCTGCATTGGCTGCGATTGAAATGGCCAATCTCGGCAAGCAATTTTAATGATAGGAATAGCTGAATAGAACGCTATAAACTGCAAGGTGAAAAAGGGATTGGATTGTTAAGCAAGGCGATGACGTATATACTACAGAAAGAGGGATTGATAACGTAGAGCATAAGTGCTATAGGGAAAGGTATTGTTGAATGATGATTGGAGTAAGGCAGGGGGAAGCACATTGACAGTCGTAAATTACAAGCTGGAAACATTCGAGGGTCCGCTGGATCTACTGTTGCATCTGATTGATAAAGCCGAGATCGACATTCAGGATATCCCGATTAGCGATATTACTGATCAGTATATGGCTTTTTTGCACAGTATGCAGGAGCTGGAACTGGACATTACGAGCGAGTTTCTGGTGATGGCGGCGACGCTCTTATCTATTAAGAGTAAATTGTTGCTTCCCAAGCCACCTGTGATGGAATATGACGATTTGGATTTTTATGAGGAAGAGGATTATGATCCACGTGAGGAACTGGTCCGCAAGCTGGTGGAGTATCGTAAATATAAAGGGATTGCTCGCCATCTAAGTGAACGTGAGTGGGAGCGGAGTCTAATTTATGGCAAGGAGCCAGAAGATCTAAGCGCATTCCTGCCTACTGAACCCGTAAATCCGGTGCATGGGCTGCATGCAAGCGATTTGGTCGCGGCCTTTCAGCGTGCTTTGCGCAAAGCAGAACGACGTACGACGGTAACTCGTGTTCATCGGGACGAAATTTCAGTCAAGGACCGTATCCGGCAAGTTATCGGAGCTTTAGAGATGGTGGGGAATGGAGGACGGCTGCTGTTCTCCAAGCTGATGCATGAGGATATGTATCGGCATGAAGTGGTTGTGACCTTTTTGGCTATCCTTGAACTGATGAAAATGAAACAAATTTTCTGTTATCAGGAGAAGCTTTTCGATGATATTGTAATGGAGTGGAGAGGGGATTTACGGGTTAATGGATTATCTGAAGCTGAAATCAATTATTGAGGGACTGCTGTTTCTAGCAGGAGAGGAAGGGTTGTCCACCAAGCAGATCGCCGACATTGTAGAGCAGCAGCAAGAGCTGGTTGAACAGTGCCTGGAAGATATGAAGCAGGACATGGAGCAGGGAGGAAGAGGCCTGCAACTTGTCCGTATTGCCGGTCATTATCAGCTTGCAACTTTATCCGAACATGCACCTTACTTTGAAAAGCTCGCATACTCTCCGGCACGTGCCTCACTGTCTCAAGCTGCTTTGGAGACGCTGGCCATTGTGGCCTACCGCCAGCCCATTACAAGAGTTGAAATCGAAGAGATTCGGGGTGTCAAATCCGAGCGGGCCATACATACACTGGTCAACAAGGAGCTCATTGAAGAGAAAGGTCGAGCTGAAGCCATCGGACGGCCAATATTGTACGGAACGACGAAATCATTTTTAGATTATTTCGGTCTGGGCTCTTTGGCAGATCTACCACAACCGGAGTTGTTCGAAGATTCGGACAATTTGGAGGAAGAGACTCAATTATTGTTCGAGCGTCTGGAGAGCAGCCAGCCTGCAGCCAACGATCTGGATCTTGAATCCCCATAAAGTTCATCCGGATCTTGCGGCTCACTTATGTAAAATTTCAAATAGACAGCCAGTCCTCAAGTAGTTAGGGGCTGGCTGTTGGTATTTTAAGATGCATGATTTTCCGGCGAACGGTCATACTATTTTTGCCATGATATTTATAGCAAAAAGGTAGGGAGGACTCGCCAGTGTGGAAATGGATCAGTATCGCCATCATCGTCGTTATATTACTTGTGCTGGCTATTCTGCTCTCTCGTATTCGATTGAAGCTGGATATTGCCAAACATGACAATGATGATCGGGCGCATCTAGAGATCAGATTTCTATACGGGATGATTAAAATAAATTACGATGTTCCGGCCATTCTCATAACAGGTTTGAAAAAAGGGCTTCTCTATCGGCTTGATCGCAACAAAAACATACATAAAACGGATGCTTCCGTGGATAGCGGTAATATTGATACAGAAAAAATCAAGCAATTTATATATGATATACGGGTTTTGCTCAAGGGAACGAAATCCTTCAATCGATGGTTGCGACATACATTGGCACATGTGACGATGTCCAAAATGGAGTGGTCCACCAACATTAGTCTTGCTGACGCGGCTTATACAGCTACCTCAACCGGTATTTTGTGGGGATTAAAAACGACCTTGATCGGTTTTGCTTCCAGCTTTGTGCGCATGGATTGTACCCCTAAGCTGTATGTTGTACCGTATTGGGTGGATCGCTTGCGTTTTACCACCACTTTGAACTGTGAAGCAAACGTATCGCTCGGCTATTTAATTTTCTCCATGCTCATCTTAGCTTACCGCATATGGCGCGTTCCGGGTGGACCCGAGGCATGGAAGCGGGTTTTTTTCAAAAAAAATGAAGATCTTCAAGCTAACAATGAAAGATAAACAATGAAGTGTGGTGAAACTTAATCTTTCTGAACTTTGGGATTTCAGTGTCCTCCAGATTAAGACATAACCGAATCGGATGACATACATATTTCCTTGAACCCTTGCGCACAATAGCGAAAGAAAAGGCAATCTACGCTTGAGATAAGCAGAGGAGGAATTAATCATGTCAGATCACCCGATTCAAGGGCTCATGCAAACCGCAATGGAAAACATCAAAGCCATGGTAGACGTGAATACGATTGTGGGAGACGCGGTGGAAACACCCGATGGTTCCGTTATTTTGCCAATCAGTAAAGTAGGATTTGGTTTCGCTGCCGGGGGAAGTGATTTTAACGTAGACGAAGAGGCACTTCATACTTCCTCGGCTTCCGGTAATCATAGCGGGAAGGAAGTTCATCCTTTTGGTGGCGGTAGCGGTGGTGGTGTATCTATTCATCCCATTGCTTTTCTGGTTGTTGGCAAACAGGGGGCACAAATCGTTCCATTGGACAACCAAACGCATCTGATTGAGAAACTCATTGACTCCACCCCATACCTGATTGATAAGGTTCAGTCTATCTTCCGGAATGCAGGCGACAACGTGCAGACTCCACCCCCACAGGTACCTGTAGATATTAATATTGATCAAAGTAATTCTGGACCGGCTTACTTGTAAAAGTCATTGGAAATGAAAAGCGTTCTCTCCGGAAGGTATCCCAAAGCCGAGTATAGGCTAAGGAATACCTTCTTTTCTGCTTACACTTGGCCCTATCCCAGAATATACTGCCTTCCCCCAATGACAGCATGTATACGGTGACTGTATTCCTGGTGATACAAAGTATGCAGCGACAATTCATTTTTTCGATTTCCTTCGGTAGCGAACTGCGATAAGTAGATGAAGTCCGGATAGACCACTTCATTCGTCAAATAAGCAGATACCGTGGCTTCCGGCCGACGATGTTGATTCAGGGAATCGATAATACCCTTCGCCGGCAAGATGCCAATCCCATGTCCATAAAACAAGTCTTCCTTCAACTTAACTACATTTTCTCCTTTCCATTCCAATGTTTCAGATGACACATCTGGATTGTTGAAATACAGAATATCGCCAGGAGCTGCTTTATGACTCCCTTGCTGCTGTATGAGCCTGAGGTCACTGTCATAATGCCAGTCATACAGCAGCATACCTGCAAAAATCCGATTAAACTCACTTTCCAGAATGGAATCCAGCACTCCTTTGTACAGCACAATAACCATAGCTGTTGCACATTCAAAAGCGTATTGATGACCGTTTAAAAAAATGTCTCTGATCCCCTCTCCCGGAGTGACACCTGTTTTAATCTGAAAACCACCCTTTTCCGTTAAATCCCAAAATTGCTGGTTGCAACGTGCGGTAGCAAAAGTGGCAAAGGATACACCGCTTCGATGCAATGCTTCTGCGGACTCTACAATCCGCGATCTTAAAATCATTTCAAACTGGAGACGCAGCATGATGTAACCCCCGATCCATATTTAACTTTGGTAACTAATATATATGTACTCGGGAGGGCAAGTTGCTTGGTTTATGCAGAAAGAAAGCAAAAAGAGAGCAAAAAGAGAGCGGCTAATGGCTGTCCCGTAAAGGAATTTTCTGTTATAAAGGTGGACATACTTTGAACAGCTTGGACATAGAATGGTACAAGACTTGCTCAAAACCGGAGGAATCCAAATGTTTAAAAAAAAGCAACACATTCACGCGGACCACAGCCATTTCTTGAATAAGGCACGCGCATTTGTTTTGCCGCTGGTGCTTCTGCTTATTTTTTCATTGCCGCTTACGTTGCTGAGTCCACAGCCCGTTCGGGGAGCGATAAAAACAGAAGCAGCGCCGCCCGCAATAGGAACCCATGCACAGGCTGCTTCTTTAATTGATGTCACATCAGGAAGAATCATTTATTCTACCGAGGGTGACCGGGAGCTACGTATTGCCAGCCTGACCAAGATTATGACTGCAATCGTGGCCATTGAACATGGACGCTTGCAGGACCGGGTAAAGGTGAGTCCAACCGCGTATGCCAAAGAAGGGTCCTCGCTTTTTCTGCAAATGGGTGAACAAATGTCGCTGGAAAATATGCTGTACGGCTTAATGCTCCGTTCTGGTAATGATGCCGCTTCTGCCATTGCTGAGCATGTGGGGGGGACGGAAGAGGGATTTGTCCATTTGATGAATGACAAGGCGGTTCAGCTTGGGCTAAGCCATACACATTTTGCTAATCCTCACGGGCTGGATGCCGAGGGACATTATTCCTCAGCCAATGATATGGCCCGGCTAACTGCTTATGCGCTGCATAATCCAACTTTTGCCCGTATCGTAAAAACAGAACTGAAAAAAGCACCGAATCCCAACGATTCTTGGGACTACTCATGGCACAACAAAAACAAAATGCTGCGGCTGTATGAGGGAGCTGACGGTGTGAAAACAGGCTTTACCAAAAAAGCGTTTCGCTGTCTGGTCAGCTCTGCCACACGGGACGGTCGCCAGCTCGCTGCCGTTACCTTGAATGACGGGGACGATTGGAACGATCATGCACGTATGCTTGATTACGGATTCCGATATTATCCGCTCATCCCGATTACGGACAAGCAGCAACCTATCGATGGTTACCCACTATTAACAGGTACAAGCTTTGCCTATCCTTTACATGATGGTGAGAAGACCCAGTTGCACAAAAGACTGGTGTTGTATAAAAATTCTGCTTCTGCAGACAGAGCGGACGTATCTTTTGGCTTACGAGGGCGGGTCGAATTCCTATTGGAAGGTAAACTTATCGGTTCTGTTCCTGTGTATGAAAAAGGTAGTAAGCTGCCTGCTCAAAGTACCGTACATCCACAGCAAGAGGCTCCAACTGCACAAGATCCTGCGAACAATACTCAGCAACAAGGTTGGACGAGCAGATGGAACGAAATCCTAAAAAATTTGTTTGGAGCCTAGGGCCAGCAGGAAATTAGAGCTGGGACGTGTCACATCATTGGGAAAAGGAGGAATCAGCCATGATTCATCTCATATGGGTGGCTTTGATTTGTATTGGATTTATATTTGCCGCCGCGCAGGGAAATATTGAGGTGGTGACGAAAGCAGCTTTTGACGGGGCAACTACGGGGGTTACAGTGTGCTTTGGACTGATAAGTGTGCTGGTGTTTTGGATGGGCATGATGAGGCTGGCTGAAGATGGTGGGCTCTTACAGAAAATATCCAAGCTGCTTTCTCCTTTGGTTGCCTTTCTCTTCCCTGATGTTCCGCGTAATCATCCCGCTATGGGTTACATTTTGTCCAATATGAGCGCCAATTTGCTGGGTCTGGGGAATGCAGCCACACCGATGGGAATCAAGGCTATGCAAGAGTTGCAGACGCTCAATCCAGATAAGCAAACCGCCACACCAGCCATGTGTACGCTGCTCGCCCTGAATACGGCCAGTATTACGCTTATTCCTACGACGTTGATCGCGATACGGCTTAATTTTCATTCCGCACATCCGGCAGAAATCGTCGGTACGACACTGGTAGCGACCGCAATAGCCACCTTTGCCGCAATTGCGGCGGACCGTTGGTACCGTAGTCGAGAATTGCGCCGCCGTCCTCCAGCGATTCCGCCGTCCCAGACATCCTTGGCACCACTCATCTCATCAGCACCAACATCTGCTGCCTCTTCAACGACGCTGCCCGTATCTTCACCTGCCGTTCCGCGAACGGGAATCACGGCTGCCAAGGGCAGGGACACCACTTGGAAAGGATGAGGGAGGCATGCTTAATTTTATAAACCTCGTATCGACTTGGGCCATTCCGGTTATTCTCGCTTTTATTCCTTTATATGCATATGCTAAAAAGGTACCTGTCTACGATTCTTTTGTGGATGGAGCCAAAGACGGCTTTTCTACCGCCATCAGCATTATTCCTCATCTCGTAGGCATGATGGTGGCGATTAGCATTTTTCGAGCATCCGGCGCTTTAGACTATTTGATCTCCTGGGTAACCCCATGGATTAAACACTGGGGTGTACCCGGTGAGGTACTGCCTTTAGGCTTGCTTCGTCCATTGACGGGCACCGGTTCACTTGCGTTCACGACGGATCTAATTCGCACTTATGGCCCGGATTCCATGATCGGTCGGATCGCCTCAACGATTCAGGGCAGCACAGACACGACGCTATATGTGCTAACTGTATATTTTGGTGCGGTAGGTATCCGCAATGGACGGTATGCTTTGAAGGTAGGACTATTTTCAGATGTGGTTGGTTTTGTGGCAGCCATTGCCATTTGCCTGCTTGTATTTTAATTTCTGCATCGTTTTTTGAACGGGGGTTGTGATTTTGCTCATGGATGGGTATCATTAGCATGAGGTGAATTAGCGAACATGGAAAGATTGCAGAAAATATTGGCCCAAGCTGGTGTAGCTTCCAGACGTAAATGTGAGGAGCTTATTCAGGCGGGCAGCGTGGAAGTGAACGGGGTTGTCGTAACTGAACTGGGAACGAAGGCAGACCCTGATCAAGATATGATTACGGTAAAGGGACGCCCGATCAAAACCGAGAAAAAAATCTATCTGATGATGAACAAACCTAAAGGAGTCATTACGAGTGCTTCCGATCCGGAAGGCCGTAAAATCGTGTCAGACTATCTGAAAGGCGTTAAGGAACGCGTATATCCGGTAGGACGTCTCGATTACGACACCGAAGGACTGCTGTTGCTTACCAATGATGGCGAGTTCGCCAATCTGCTCACCCATCCCAAGCATCATGTGCCCAAGACATATGTGGCAACTGTCAAAGGCGTTCCGCATGGTACTGAGCTGGACAAGCTGAAAAAAGGAATCGTGCTGGAAGATGGCATTACTGCACCAGCCGAGGTAGAATATAAAGATGTAGATCCGAATGGTAAGGAGTCTGTGATCCAGATTACCATTTATGAAGGTAGAAATCGCCAGGTAAGACGGATGTTTGAGGCCATTTCACACCCGGTCATCAGACTCAAGCGGATTGCCTTCGGTGATCTTTTGCTACAAAACTTGAAGCGCGGTCTGACCAGACCCTTAACCAAGGACGAAATCAACCGTCTCATTCAACTTGCCAAATCAGACAACACGAAAAAGAAACGGACAGGACGGGGGTCATAACCCCGGCCTTTTTGGTGTAAAGAGACTATTGGATGAGAGTAAAGTTTGACCAAGCACGGGAAAATAGTAAAATAGAGAGAATGGTTTTTTTAGCGAAGGGGCTGGGAATATGTCAGAACAAAGCAACCGCATATTAATTGTAGATGATGAAGAACGCATTCGCCGCCTTCTGCGGATGTATCTGGAAAAAGAAGGATATGCAATTGACGAAGCTGAGGATGGTGAGATTGCCCTCCAAAAAGCGACTGCAAGCGATTACAGCATTATTTTACTGGATGTAATGCTTCCGGGGATGGATGGGATTGAGGTGTGTACACGGCTGCGTCAGACTAAGTCTACACCTGTAATTATGCTCACTGCCAAAGGTGAGGAAGTGAACCGTGTACAAGGCTTTGAAGTCGGAGCCGATGATTATGTGGTTAAGCCCTTTAGCCCGCGAGAAGTCATTTACCGGGTGAAGGCGATTTTACGCCGTTCGTCGGAAACTGCCTTTTTAACGAAAGAGGCGGTACCAAGCAATAGTATTGTTTTTCCGAATCTTATCATTGAGCATGATGCGCACCGGGTAACTGCGGGCGGGATTGAAATCAGTCTCACGCCTAAAGAGTACGAGCTGTTGCACTATTTGGCGGTGTCGCCAGATAAAGTCTTCTCGCGTGAGGAACTGCTGAAAGACGTTTGGAATTACGAATTTTTTGGTGATCTGCGCACTGTGGATACGCATGTGAAACGGCTTCGTGAAAAGCTGAATAAGGTATCGCCAGAGGCAGCGGCTATGATTACGACCGTGTGGGGCGTAGGTTATAAGCTGGAGGTTCCAAAATAACGTGAACTTCTGGAGATCGCTGGTAGGCAAGCTGTGGATCACCATCATTTGTCTTGTAGGCTCTGTGCTTATTTTTCTAGGGCTTTTTTTATTGCCGTACATCAACAGAAATTTTGCGGCGTATGAATCGACGGAAATCAAGCATTTGTTCACCTATACATGCATTGTCGGATTTTTATTGACGACCTTTTTTGCCTTATTCCTTTTTACTAAAATCACACAGCCTATGCAGCTGTTGATTCAGGCGGCGAATGCGATTCGTGAGGGAAGGTATGATACTCGGCTTTCGCTGGTGACCAGTGACGAAATTGGAGAACTGGCGAAAACTTTTAATCATATGTCTACGGAACTGGAAGCAACGATCCGCAGTCTGAATGAGGAAAAAAACCATTTATCCAGCGTACTGCGAAGCATGTCTGATGCCGTAATCACCTTCGACAGAAGCGGACAAATCATCTTGACGAATCCGCCGGCACAAAGTCTGTTGGATATCTGGAAAAAGCTGGAGTGGCAGGAGCGTGATCTGGAGGAGTTTGGAGCTTCTGTACCTGAGCCTTTGCAGTCTCTGTTCCATACTGTTATGGACAGGGGAGAGGATGTCGGAGACTATATCCATGTCAAGAAGGGCTCCTGGTCGGTGCAGATGGCTCCTCTGTATACGGATAATGCAATCCGCGGTGCAGTAGCTGTGCTTAGAGATATTACGGAAGAAGTGAAGCTGGAGAAGATGCGGAGCGATTTTGTGGCCAACGTATCTCATGAAATCCGTACACCTTTATCTATGATGCAGGGCTACAGTGAGGCGTTGCTGGATGGTATGGCGGGTTCCCCTGAAGAATCCGAGGAGCTGGTACAGGTCATCCATGATGAATCATTACGCATGGGAAGGTTAGTCAAGGATCTGCTTGATCTGGCCCGAATGGAGGCTGGTCATACAGACATGCACCGACAGGAAGTGGATGTGAATGAGCTGATCGAGCGTGTTCACCGTAAATTTACGGTACGTTCAAAGGAACAGGGAATGACACTCGATTACCATGAGCAAGGCCAACGTTTACTGCTGCCTGAGGCAGATGAAGACCGACTGGAGCAGGTATTGACCAACTTGCTGGATAATGCATTCAGACATACACCCGGCGGGAAAAAGGTTACTATTGCGGCGGATCGAATTTTGGGAGAACGGCATGAGTTAATCCGTATTCGGATTAAGGATGAAGGTGTAGGCATTGCCAGCGAGGATCTACCTTATATTTTCGACCGCTTCTACAAGGCAGATAAGGCCAGAGTACGTGGTGAGGATAAAGGGACTGGTTTGGGGCTTGCTATTGTAAAGAACATTGTAGAGGCTCACGGAGGCTCTGTCTCTGCTACAAGCGTATTGGGGGAAGGGACGGAATTTACTATTTTGCTGCCGATCTCCAACAAAACAAAGCTGGGTCTGTAACAGAATTATAAGCCCCAGCTGATATACCCCGGTTTGCAGGCATCCTCGGAAGAGGGTGCTTTTTGTTGAAAAATCAACATTTATCTTGTTCAACGTGGAACATCCTGTTTCATGCATGATGATTGCTCTCATGACAGATAACGGTATAAGAGAAAAAGACGCCTGGGTAGCCAGGCGCCTCTCTTTATTATAAAACCATGGACTTCTCAATATTGTCTGGAACTAATTTAACACTACTTCTTGGGCAGTATTTAGTTCTGGCAAACCAACGAGTTGAATCAGCACGTCTTTTGGTACAGCTTTATCAACGGTCAGGATCATGATGGCTTCACCGCCGACAATTTTACGCCCTACTTGCATGGAAGCGATATTGACGCCGTTCTCGCCAAGCAAGGTGCCGACACGACCGATAATGCCTGGTTTATCATTGTGGGAGATGAGCAGGAAATGAGCTTCCGGTGCCACATCTACCGGGAACTGGTTCAACCGAACAATACGTTCGCCATAGCCTGCCAGCAGGGTGCCAGATACACGTTGCTCTTCGCCGCTCTGCGTCTTGAGTGTAACGGTAATCAGGTTGGTAAAACCCTTGGTGGCGGGCGCCTGAGATACGACAAGATGGATGTCACGTGTTTTGGCCAGATGTACAGAGTTTACAATGTTCACATCGCTGCCCAGATGACGGCTAAGAACACCTTTCAAAATATACCGTGTCAGCGGCTGTGTATCCACAGAGGACAAATCGCCAGCGTAATCTACCTGAATTTCACGTACAGCCTGATTCGTGATCTGAGCGGCAAAGCTGCCCAGCTTTTCTCCAAGCGAGAAATATGGCTGCAATTGCGTCATGACGTTGGATGGTACTGGAGGCATGTTGACCGCATTTTTAAAAGGCTCATCACGCAAAATATGCAGCACTTGCTCGGACACATCGATAGCTACATTTTCCTGAGCTTCGACAGTCGAGGCACCCAGATGTGGTGTGACGATAATTTTCGGATGACTCAGGAATGGGTGATCCTGTGCTGGCGGCTCTGACTCGAATACGTCAAAGGCTGCACCGGCAACGATACCTTCATCAATGGCTTCAACAAGAGCCATTTCATCGATAACTCCACCCCGGGCACAGTTGATGATGCGCATTCCTTTTTTCATCACTTCAAACTGTGGACGAGCAATCATATGTTTCGTTTCCGGTGTTAATGGTGTGTGTACGGTCATAAAATCTGCGTTGCGGATAATTTCGTCCACGCTCGCCAGCTTAATGCCCAGCTTCTCAGCGCGTTCTTCCGTTAGAAATGGATCATAGCCGAGGATGCTCATGCCAAATGCTTTAGCACGTTTAGCCACCTCACTGCCGATACGTCCCATGCCGAGGACTCCAAGTGTTTTGTTACGCAGTTCGACACCGAGGAATGTTTTACGATCCCATGTACCGCCAATGGTTTTGGCATATGCCTGTGGAATATGACGTGCTAGAGCCATCATCATCGCAAAAGTGTGCTCACAAGTCGTAATCGTGTTGCCGTCAGGAGCGTTAATAACGATAATCCCGCGTTGTGTTGCTGCTTCGAGGTCGATGTTGTCCACTCCGACCCCAGCTCGCCCTACAACCTTGAGGTTCTTACCTGCCGTCATGATGCGTTCGGTAACCCGAGTTTGGCTTCGAACGAGTAATGCGTCATAGTCACCAATAATTTGAACCAATTCATCCTCGCTGAGACCTGTGTTCTTGTCCACCGTGACATCGTCTGCATCCATCAGCTGCTGGATGCCCAGGTCACTGATCGGATCGGATACTAACACTTTAAACATTTGGTTTCCTCCTCAAAGTTAACTTCTTTTATGGACAGGATGTACTTCAAACTGAAATACATTCCATAAAGAACATGAAAAAACTTGAAATGCTTCTAAAAGTACAGGTGAGCGGTGTAAAATACTAGTGTGATAACGCATTGACGCAGAAAAGGGATAAAATAGTATTATGCACCAAACTGACGATCAAAAGTCTTACGCGGAGGCGCTTTGCGGTTTTCGGGCATCAAAAAAACCCCCGAATCACATACTATCTCCATAGTAAGGGACGAGAGTTATCGTGGTACCACCCTAATTCGCAGCCATTTCGCAATGGACTGCCTTCAGCGGTCATAAAATGACCGAAAGGATAACGGTTTTCTGCCGATTGCATCTAATGCCGGGAAGTATTCCACAGACCTCGGTGCAATAACTCAGGAGCGCTGAAAGTAGTTACTTCGTCACCGGCTTCCACCCAAGCACCGGTTCTCTGAGGACGAAATCAATACCTTTTCTCCATCATTGTTGTTGTCGATAATAATTTTTTCATAATGTATCATGGCTTACATGGGCATGTCAATAGGACATGCGACATGTGTGGATAGCCGTCTAGATATATAGCTACAGAATTCGGAAAATTAAGATTTAAGTCTTCTTGAATCCGCCCGACTTTTTGGCTATGATGCTAAAGAAGACTATGCAGAGGACTAACTAACTATGAAAAAGCTTAAAGTGAAATGGAAAAGAGCGCAAATTCATGAATTAAACGACCGCTTGCTGCTTTACAATTTGTATCTAACTCAGGGGCTGACCCTGCTGATTGGCGCAATCTGGATATTTTTTCAGAAAAGAAATGTGTTAGAACTATTTGCATTGCCGAACACTCTGCACGTCTTATGGTGGGGATTGGGATTGGCCGCCGCTATGTTACTTGTGGATCTGTTGCTATCCCGGATTATGCCTGAGGATGCTATGGATGACGGTGGTATTAACCAAATGCTGTTTCAAAATCGTCCGGTGTGGCATATTATTTGTATAGCAGCTATCGTCTCTATCTGTGAGGAACTCTTGTTCAGAGGTGCGATTCAGTACAGCTTTGGTCCTTATTGGACAAGCATTTTGTTTGCGGTGATTCATATCCGATATTTACGGCATTGGATTCCCACTGGCTGGGTTTTTCTTAGCAGTTATGGATTGGGCTACATATATGTGCAGACCGGTAGTCTGTGGGCACCGATCATTTGTCATTTTGTGATTGACCTTATATCTGGCTTAGCGTTACGTTTTCGGAGGTATGAAGAATGAATCAGGAACTTAGCAGAGTGCAGACCTATGGTAGCCGTCGAAATGGTCGCAAAGGCAAGGAGGAGGACAGGTCAAAATCTAAACCAGTTCGCTCCCGTGCTTCACGGCCCGTGCCAGAATTGGCTCACGTTGCCGCTGTACCAGAAGTTGCTGTGACGATGGAGGATGACACTCCTGCCAGTGAGTACCGAACGCGGGCGGAAATGTTTCCGTCCCGCCGTATTCGGGTAAGTAAGTGGTTTTTAAATTTTTTGAGTACCCTTTTTGTGCTGATTACTGCAGCGTTACTGTGGTGGGGCATCAAGGGTGCACCACCCATCAGTGAAATGCTTTGGTAAAGGCGCAAAATGATACGGTAAAAAGGCCTCCGTCTCCGCATGAATAGCGGAGAGTGGAGGCCTTTATTGCATCATCTACAGTTAAGACTGAGTATACGCAAGTGTCTATTTGCTAGCAGGAACCTCAATGCTTTGAGGATCAACAAATTGGTAACCCTTTTGCTCGAGGCGTGTCAATAGACTGTCCAGAGCCTCAGCTGTCCATGGCAGTTCATGCATCAAAATATTGCTGCCTGGATGAAGTTGTTCCGTTACGTTTTTGAGAAGTGCCTCCGTTTTATTAGGCTGATTCTTTTTCATTGTCCAGTCCAGAGAACCGACGGACCATGTCATGTATAGGAGACCGTTTTCCTTAGCGACCTTGCGACCTACGTCTCCGCCGGCACCATGAGGGGGACGGAAGAATACGGGGGCTTGTCCTGTAATGTCCTTAACAACTTTTTGTACCGATTCAATCTGTTTTTTGACCTCAGGCTCAGATTTATTCTTCAGCACGATGTGATCCCAGCTATGGTTGCCGATGGGCTGTCCACGGTCATGGATAAGCTTAAGCAACTCAGGATGCTCTTTTACACGGTAACCGTTTACGAAGAAAATCGCTTTCGCTTTGTGTTTATCGAGTACATCTATGATTTTGTTGATCATGGCTGCTTCCTTAGGACCATCATCAAAGGTCAGTAACACGACTTTTTTTTCGGTGCCTTGTTGGTTAGGAATTACATTGTAGGCTTTGTTCAAGTGATACATTTTGTTATTGGTAGTTGCAGATGTCGCAGCTCCTGTTTCGTTGCTTTCGCTGGTTTTATCATTTTGTGCATTGGTTTTACCCGCTGAGTTATGATCATCACTGCCTGCTTGCTTACTGCTGCTTTTTGGGGAAGAGACGCTGCTCTGATCTTTGGCGCTGTTACTTGAGTCAGACGCTACCGAATCCTGCTGTTTGCTTGTTGCCGCAGATTCCGGCTTGGTTGCAGTGCAAGCACTAAGCAGCAGACATGCGGTGAACAAAATGGCTGCTGTTTTTGTACCCATTATTTCATCTCACCTTCCTGTATTTTATACCGTATGAGTTTGTCACTACTGACGAACACTATGCTTGATTCTACCACAAAGGGAGGTTCTAATTGTGAAAACATCTTCATTTTTCCTGGGAATCGTCTTGGGCGCTGTAGCAAGCTCTTTGATCTCCCGCAACCGCGACATGTTGGGCTTATCCATGGACATGGGTGGAAAAAAAAGCGGCAATTTAGTGCAGAAAGCCCGTACTAAAATGATGGACGCGGCATTCCCCGGAATGGGCGAGATAACGCTAAATAAAGAAGACACCCATAAGGATCAAGACCATCATTCACCAACAGATAAAACCGCTCATAACGCCCATACTGCCAAGAACAAAGAAGAGAATATGAAGTTGATTAAAGACTTCATCAGAACAAGTCCCGATGTTAAGCGTGAGGTCGAGCAAATTTTGAAAGAAACTCATACAGCCGTACCGGGATTGTAACCCAGAAACCTTTATTCCGAATCATTTTGCGGCTTTTTTGTAAAAGCCGTTCAAATGATTCTTTTTTTTATCTTTTTATTGCGTGCATTTACGATTATAAAATGATAACATGATTACATAGAACCATTTTCATCACAGGCATCATAATTGCATCATAATCTGTTAATAACACTCGGCTGCCAGGAGGAGGGTCCAGTATGAAAATAGAAAGATTAAGTCAGGACAAGATACGGATTTTCCTTACCTTTGACGATTTGAGCGAACGCGGTATTCAAAAAGACGATATGTGGCAAGAAATTCCAAGAGTTCATGAGCTGTTTACCGAAATGATGGATCAGGCATACAGCGAACTGGGCTTCGACGCCACGGGACCGTTAGCTGTCGAAGTCTTTGCGCTTCCTGCTCAAGGAATGGTTGTTATCGTCACCCGGGGAAAATACGACCATCAACAGTATGGTTCGGGTCCCGATGAGGAGCTTCCAGAGGAAGTCTACGAAATGGAAGTCACGCTGGAGCATAGCGATTCCATCGTTTACGCGTTTAGCGATTTCGAAGTACTCATAGAAGCGGCTCATATGCTTCGTAGTAACACTACGGAAGCAGGTAAGCTGTATCATTATAGAGGAAAATGGATTCTGCACTTGGAACCAGAAGAAGTAGAGGAGTCCAAGCTTGCGGCTTTAATTGCGGTTCTTGCTGAATTTGGAGAAGGCTCATCCGTTACACCAGCTATGTTGGAAGAGTACGGCAAGCTGGTCATTCCTGAGCAGGCAGTTGCTGTCATCTGCACTCATTTTGACAGCCGTTCTTGATTCGTTTTATCGAAAGTGATATCGAAGTGAATTTGTCGGCTCTGCGCTAAAAGCAGGGCCGACTCATTTTTATGGAGGGATGATCGGTGCTTCTGTTTTCGGTTTTAGCGGCAGCCACAGCGCCGGGTCTCGCCTTATTGATGTATTTTTACTTGAAGGACAGGTATGATTCGGAGCCACTGCACATGGTTATTAAAGTGTTTTTGCTCGGCTTTTTGGTGGTTCTTCCTGTCATGATTTTTCAACGCGGGCTGCTGCTTTGGCTAGGGGATCACACGTTAATCCAGGTGTTCGGCATTTCAGCGGGAGTGGAAGAGTTTTTTAAATGGTTTCTGTTGTATCACATCATCTATAATCATACCGAGTTCGACGAGCCTTATGACGGTATTTTGTATGCGGCCGCAGTCTCACTCGGATTTGCAACAGTTGAAAATCTGTTATATGCGTGGGCGGGCCATGCTTCGATTAGCATGATGCTGATGAGATCATTGCTACCGGTATCAGGTCATGCGATGTTTGGTGTAATGATGGGCTACTACATGGGGAAGGCCAAGTTTTTAGAGGGCTTGAGGAGCAAATACATGTTGCTGCTGTCATTGGTGCTTCCATGGTTCTGGCACGGAGTATACGATTTGATTTTAACGAAATTTTCGCATGACTGGATCTGGTTTATCATTCCACTTATGGCATTTCTATGGTATGGAGGAATGGCGAAGATCAGTCGAGCTAATAACCGTTCTCCTTTTCGTTTGTTAAAACGGGAAGAAAAGGTTAACATGTAACAAAATGGGGCACACTGATCTGACAAACCTGTTAGAGAAAGAGGTGTCTTTTTTTTGCGTATAAAAGTAAGAATTCATTGTAAAAGATGTGGGGAACGTTTTGTGCTGAGAGGACGTATAGAGCAAGGACAGATTCAGACCGGCTTTAAACGCTGCATTTGCGATAACTGTGAGTTTATTGTTGAAGTCATGGAAAACCATGCATAAGAGAGCATTCTTCTTGTCACACTATCGGTAGTGTACTTGAAGAAAGGAGACTCCCAATATGTATAAGCGACTTAGTGCCGTATTGTTCCCGGTGGTTACCCTGATGATGATAGGAGCATTTGTGTGGGGTTATCAGCAAAGCCAGATGAGAAAAGAGGTGTCTCTTCAGGCAAATAGCATGTCGATAAAAGCGGAAAATCAATACCAGCGTGCGTTTCACGATTTGTCGTTTCATATGGATCAGCTGCATTCTCAACTCGGGAACGCGGTTGCTGTCCATAATACTTCACACGCGATGCACCGCAAATGTTTGATGAACGTGTGGAGGATTGCAAGTGAGGCCCAAAATGAGGTTAATCAGTTGCCTCTGAATGTAATGCCTTTTAATCATGCCAAGGATTTACTGTCACATCTATCCGCGTTTTCGTATCAGACCGCTGTCCGTGATCTGGACCACGAACCATTAAACGAGAAAGAAATTTCGAACCTGAAAACGTTATATAACAATTCCAAAGAAATTTCGAAAAACATGCAGGAAGTGCAGCAAAAGGTCCTTAGCAAAAATTTGCGATGGATGGATGTAGATATGGCGGCAGGTTCGCAAACTGGTCCGAAGGACAACACCATTATTGATGGCTTTAAAACCGTGGACAAAAAGGTGGAAAACTACAAGGAGCTGGATTGGGGACCGTCTGTAGCCAGCATCTATGATAAACGCTCTGTGAAAAAATTGAGTCTCCCGGCAGTGAATGCAGAACAAATTAAACGAAATGCCGCTGAATTTACAGGAAAACCGGAAAGTCAGATCCGTGTGAACGAAAACGGTAAAGGAACGGAATGGGCATCTTATACAGCTACCCTGCTAAATAAGAAGCAACCCGTGGCCAGTATGGATTTTACGAAAAAAGGCGGCAAGCTTATTTCTTATCATGACATGAGAGCTGTAGGTCCTAAAAAAGCAACACGTAATGAAGCGATTCGCTATGCTAGTGAATACCTTGAACAAAAAGGTTACAAAGGAATGAAGCCAGTTGCGTATGATGAGAGCGGGAATTTAGCTAATATTACATTTGCGAGCCAACAAGGGGACGTGATTATCTATCCAGAAAAAATCACAGTCAGATCAGGCCTTGATAACGGACAAGTGATCGGTTTTCAATCCAGTGATTATGTGTATGAGCATAGTCATCTCCGCCGCATTCCGCAAGCGAAATTGAATTTGAATGCAGCACGAGCAAAATTGAATCCTGAGTTTCGTGAAACTTACCACCGTAAAGCTTTAATTGAAAATGAACTTTCGAATGAAGTTCTGTGTTATGAATTTGGTGGTAAAATCAATGGTTCCGTTTACCGGATATATATTAACGCCAATACGGGGATGGAAGAAACGATTGAAGAGGTTAAAGATTCAGATGAACCTCAGGTTACTGCAAGTAATGCGTAGTTGATTACATGAAAATGAATCAATAGTCACTCTAAACCTCCTTCATGAAGGAGGTTTTTTGTGCTTTAGTCATAGATCGAACAAATATAATGCTTAATATAGGCACAAAGTCGTGGTATTATATACCTTAATTAGAGCTTTTAATGGACAAGGATGGTGGATCATTTGTTTCCCAAAATTAATGATGTGTTATACATACAAGTGGCTGGTACTGACCATAAGGACGAGATTTTTGAATTTAAGTCTCGTATTGCAGAAGAGGAGCCACAGAACTTTTTAATTGAAATTCCTATGTCACAAACAAGTGGGCATTTGAAAAAATTGTTTCTAGGGGAAGAACTGTCTATATTTTTTATGAGCGAGGGTGGGATTAAAAATTATTTTAATACCCACGTTACGGGTTTTAAAGAGGATATCCTCCGGATGGTTCGTATCCACAAACCTGCTCCAGACAGCATCAGCAAAATTCAGCGCCGCAACTTTCTTCGGGTTAAGGCCAACTTGGAAATTGCAGTAAAGCATGGTGCGAACGAGTCCAGATTTGTAGCAGAGACACATGATGTAGGAGGCGGGGGTGTTTCTTTTCACACCCAGGGAACTCATCATCTTGAAGAAGGAGAATCATTGTCTTGCTGGATTTTAGTTCCATATAAAAACGGTACTCAGGAGCATGTTCCGTTCCAATCTGAAATTGTGCGCATTCAGCAGATGGAAAACGGTCGCAAACTCATTATGCTGAAATATGAGGAAATCGCTGATCAGGAGCGCCAAAAACTGATTAAATATTGCTTTGAAAGACAGCTGGAATTCCGGGGAAAATCTTAATCATCCGAAATTTTTCTTTTTTAGTAAACCTGTCGCTTATTTTGCATCGCCTATAAATGTGTGGTATAATTTTCACGTCGCAGGCAATGCCTGCTTTTTTCTTGAGGTTAGGTTAGGAGGAATTCCCTGTTGGCAAGGCAACATGTATCTTCAAGTAACAAAATAAATGTAGCCATTGATGGACCTGCTGGTGCAGGGAAAAGTACAGTGGCCCGCCTGGTGGCGAAAGCACTTTCTTATGTATATGTAGATACCGGAGCCATGTACCGAGCAGCAACGTGGTACATGATGCGTAAGGAAATTCCTGCAGAAAATGTACAAAAAGTGCTTCAACATGTACCTGAGCTGGTGATTGAATTAGTACCGGACCCCACAGGCCAAAAGGTTTATTGTAACGGGGAAGATGTAACCACTGTGATCCGTTCGATGGAAGTGACTAGCAACGTGTCACAGTATTCAAGTATTGCCGGTTTACGTACACGTTTGACTGAAAACCAGCGTGAAATGGCTGCGCGCAAGGGTGTCGTTATGGATGGTCGTGATATTGGAACAACTGTACTTCCCGATGCGGAAGTCAAGGTGTTCATGACCGCAAGTGTTCAGGAACGTGCCTCTCGCCGTTTTAAAGAACTGAGCGAAACTGATGATATCACTCTGGAGCAGCTAGAACGTGACATTGCGGCACGTGACAAGCTTGACGAGGAGAGGGAGGTATCCCCGCTTCGTTGCAGTGAGGACGCCATCGTGCTCGATACGACTCAAATGGGCATTCAGGATGTCGTTGATACGATCGTATCTTATTGCTTAACGGAGAAGGATGGAGAGATCAGCCAATGATATATACTGTATGCGCCAGTATTTTGCGTCTCATTTACCGCGTTCTGTTTAGACTTGAGGCGGTAGGCAGGGAAAATGTTCCTGCTGAGGGTGGAGTGCTGTTGTGTTCTAATCATATTAGTAATCTTGACCCTCCTACAGTCGGTATTTTGCTGAAGCGAAAGGTTCACTTTATGGCAAAAGCCGAGCTGTTTAATGTTCCTGTACTGGGTCCACTAATTGGGAAACTGGGAGCTTTTCCAGTCAAACGCGGTGGTGTAAGTAAGGAATCCATTAAGCTGGCATTGAACATTTTGCGTGATGGTAAGGTTATGGGGATCTTTCCCGAAGGCTCCAGAGGAGCTGGGGGAATCGGTAAAAAAGGTGCTGCAAGCTTTGCGCTACGCAGTGGAGCGGCTGCCGTTCCGGTCGCCATTATTGGTGATTACAAGCTTTTCCGTAAAACGAAAGTGTTATACGGTAAACCTGTCAATTTGGACGCTTACCAAAAGGGTGCCGATATCGAAGGAGATCCGCTTGAACTTGCAACAGAAGCAATTATGTCTCGTATTCGCACGATGAAGGAAACGGGTAAGCCTACGAATAACTGAAAGGCTTGCATGAATTGTGTCTAAGCTCGGAAAACTAGAACAAAAGTTTATTTATGTTTTGAACTCTGCCATGCGCAGGTTTAAATAAATGGTTTTTTTTGAATTGAGGAGGGTATTGACATGTCGGAAGAAATTAAAAATCAAGAAGCTGCTGAAGCGGCAAATCAAGACGAGCTCGATCAAATCGTCTCCCTGAAAAAAGGTGACACCGTTAAGGGTACAATCGTGAAATTGGAAGATAACCAAGCGGTAGTAAGCATTGGATATAAATACGATGGAGTTATTCCAATTCGCGAGTTGTCTTCTGGTTTGGATAACGCAGAAGAAGCAGTACAAGTAGGCCAAGAGGTTGAAGCTAGAATTATCAGCATTGACGATGGCAAGGAAAAACTTGTTCTGTCCAAACGTGCAATCGACAGTGAAAATGCTTGGGAAAAGTTGGAGCAACTGTTCGAAAGCAAAGAAGTATTTGAAGTTGTTGTGAATGATGTCGTTAAAGGCGGCATCGTAGTAGACGTGGGTCTGCGCGGATTCATCCCTGCATCCATGGTAGAACGCCACTTCGTTGAAGATTTCAGTGATTACAAAGGCCGCACATTGCGTGTTGTTGTAAAAGAACTGGATCGTGAAAATAACAAAGTGATCCTTTCTCAAAAAGACGTTCTGGAAGCAGAATTCGAAGCCAACAAGCTTAAAGTAATGGCTGAGCTGAAAGAAGGCCAAGAAATCGTAGGTACGGTTCAACGTCTTACTCAGTTCGGTGCTTTCGTAGATGTTGGCGGCGTGGACGGTCTGGTTCACGTATCTGAAATTGCTTGGACTCATGTCGATAAGCCTTCTGATGCAGTTTCTGAAGGAGATCAAGTGAAAGTGAAAGTCTTGAAAGTAGATCCTGAAAAAGGGAAAATCAGCCTGAGCATGAAAGCTGCACAGCCTGGTCCTTGGGAATCGGCTGCTGGACAATTCAACAACAATGACATCGTAACAGGTGTTGTAAAACGTCTGGTTAACTTCGGTGCATTCGTTGAAATCGCTCCTGGCGTGGAAGGTTTGGTTCATATTTCCCAAATTTCCCACAAACACATTGGAACTCCACAAGAAGTTCTGGAAGAAGGACAAGAAGTGAAAGTTAAAATTCTTGAGATGAATCCTTCCGAAAAACGTGTTAGCCTGAGCATTAAAGAAACTGAGGAAGCTCCTGAAGCTGCTCCTAAAGCAGAAAGAGCACCACGTGCATCTCGTGCACCTCGTGAGGAACTGAATAATCCTAACGTTTCCCTCAATAATTCCGGTCTGAGCATTACGCTCGGCGAGCGTTTTGGCGATAAGCTGAACAAATTCAAATGAGTTTAAATCAATACATTTTATAATAAGCATAACGTACACCATCGGCGGACCCAGAGGGTTCGCCGATTGTTGTTACGTGACCATATCGCCAATAGGTATGTTTTTTGCTATGATGATAGCGGAAGAATTGACAGGAGGAGTGAATTTATGGCAAGACCCGTTGTGGCTATCGTTGGTCGTCCGAATGTGGGTAAGTCCACTATTTTTAATCGGATTATCGGGGATCGTTTGTCCATCGTGGAAGATAAACCCGGAATCACTCGTGACCGTATATACGGTATATCGGAGTGGAATGGTAAATCCTTCAGTATTATTGACACCGGCGGCATTGAGATTGATGGTGAGGATGTCATTTTAAAATCCATCCGTATGCAGGCCGAACTTGCAATAGAAGAAGCAGATGTAATTGTATTCATGAGTGATGCGAAAGCAGGAATTACACAGTCAGATGAAGAGGTAGCTCAAATGTTATATCGTTCGGGTAAACCGATCATCGTAGCTGTCAACAAGGTGGACAACCTCAGTCGCGCCGATCTGATTTATGAGTTTTATTCTTATGGATTTGGTGATCCAATTGCTGTTTCTGGTAGTCATGGCACAGGGATAGGCGACCTGCTAGATGCCATTACGTCCAATTTGCCTGAGCTGGAAGAAGATCACTATGATGAAGACGTTATTCGTGTTGCCTTGATCGGCCGCCCAAATGTAGGTAAATCTTCACTGGTTAACGCCATTCTGGGAGAAGAACGGGTTATCGTTAGTGACATTGCGGGCACGACGCGTGATGCAATTGATACACCTTTTGAAAAAGACGGTCAAAAGTATGTGCTGATTGATACGGCAGGTATGCGTAAACGTGGCAAAGTATATGAAACGACCGAAAAATATAGTGTAATGCGTGCCATGCGTGCCATTGAGCGTGCAGATGTTGTACTGGTCGTTATTAACGGCGAGGAAGGCATTATTGAGCAGGATAAGCACATTGCTGGCTATGCTTATGAAGCGGGTAAAGCGTCGCTGTTTGTCGTTAACAAATGGGATGTCGTGGACAAGGACGATAAAACGATGCACCAGTTTGAAACGAAAATTCGCGATCACTTTCTGTTTATGACATATGCTCCGATTGTGTTCTTGTCTGCAAAAACGAAGCAACGCCTGCAAAAGCTGCTTCCTGTTGTACAGCATGTGGCACAGCAGCATGTATTGCGTATTCAGACACATTTGCTGAATGATGTAATTTCCGACGCGGTTGCCATCAATCCTCCACCAACAGACAAGGGACGTCGTCTGCGTATTAACTATGTGACCCAGGTTGCTGTTAAGCCGCCTACGATGGTTGTATTCGTAAACGATCCAGAAATAATGCACTTCTCGTATGAGCGTTATCTGGAGAACAAAATTCGCGCCGCCTTCAATTTTGAAGGAACTCCAATTCGTATCTTTACACGGCGCAAGTCTGACGAAAGTTAGGAGCGAATAGGTTGATTTTACAAATCGTTGCCATCGTACTCAGTTACTTGCTTGGCTCTGTCAGCTTTAGTTTGCTGTATGGAAAATTAAAAGGAATCGACATTCGCCAGCATGGAAGCGGCAATGCCGGTGCGACGAATACGCTGCGTGTGCTTGGAAAAGGCCCAGCTATTCTGGTACTGCTGCTGGACGTACTTAAAGGGGTTATTGCAGTGCTAATAGGGCACTGGTTAGGTGGAGAATCATCCTGGGTATCGGGTTTGTGCGGCATTGCAGCGATTGCGGGCCATAACTGGCCGATATATTTTCACTTCCGTGGAGGAAAAGGTATTGCGACTGCTATTGGTGTATTGGCATCGCTTGCCTTACTGCCCGCACTATATGCCGGAATCATTGCGATACTTGCAATCGTAATGACGCGTTACGTATCCTTGGGATCGCTCATATTTGTCATTTTGACTCCCTGGATATTACTCGTTCTTGGTTATGCATGGCCGTTATTCTGGACGGCTCTAATCATTTGTCTGTTCGCTGTGTGGAGACACCGTACCAACATAGTCAAGCTGGTACGTGGGAATGAGAACAAGCTTGGCTCCAAAGGAGGAGATCGTCTTGTCTGAGAAAATAGCTGTGCTGGTCGCGGGGAGTTGGGGGACAGCCCTGGCTTCCGTTCTTGCGGCCAATAACAACGATGTCTCTGTCTGGACGAGAAACGAGCAGCAAGCAGCTGAAATCAATGAGAAGCATACGAATGAGCATTATTTACCAGGCTCCATTTTGTCTGACCGCATTTCAGCTACAACTGATATGCAGACTGCGGTATCTGGTGCTAAAGCAGTGATTATCGTATCTCCTTCGGCTGCTGCTCGTCAGGTAGCACGTAGTCTGAAAGCTCATTTTAGCAAGGATATGCTGGTAGTGCATGCCATTAAAGGTTTTGAAACTGAAACGCTTAAACGTATGTCCACGGTGATCTCGGAAGAACTGGAAGTCGCTGAGGGTGATATTGCTGTGCTGTCTGGTCCGAGTCATGCGGAAGAAGTGGTGAGGAAATGTCCTACAACGGTCGTTGTAGCTTCCTCCAATGAGAAGGCTGCGCAAGCCGCACAGGGGCTGTTCATGAACTCCTATTTCCGCGTCTATACAAACCGTGATTTGCTCGGCGTGGAACTGTCCGGGGCGCTAAAAAACATTATCGCATTGGGTGCGGGAATGTCAGATGGACTTGGTTTCGGTGATAATGCCAAAGCGGCTTTATTGACCCGTGGATTGGCTGAAATTACCCGTGCCGGAGTTGAGATGGGCGCTAACCCACTAACCTTTGCCGGCCTGGCTGGTATTGGTGATCTAGTGGTCACTGCAACGAGTCGTCACAGTCGCAACTGGCGTGCAGGGTCACTGTTGGGACAGGGCCAACAGCTTGATGCTGTGCTGGAATCTATGGGCATGGTCGTAGAAGGTATTCGAACGACAAAAGCGGCATACGCCATCTCTCAAAAATTAGGTGTTCAGATGCCTATTACAGAGGTGCTGTATGGAGTACTGTTTGAAGGACGTGACGTCCGTAAGGCCGTTGAGGCGCTGATGGGTCGCGATCCTAAGACTGAGATGGAAGTCATGCCACTTCAAACTTGGGAGCAATGGCATTCTTAAGGGCTCGGATGAGCTTTAATAATATAAAGGCTGTCTCATGGTAGATTTTTTCTATAATGAGATAGCCTTTTTTAGTTAGGCGTTTGGCATGTCTTATGTACGCTTAATCACCTTTTGTCTCCGCCACTCATAGACTGAGTTGAGCAATGGCGGAGGAGGGGAGATTGTGAATAAAAACTTTCCGAAAGATGCATTGAAGGCCATTAACAAAAAAGGCGGCAAAAACATATCCGAAAATGCAGTGAAAAAGCTGGCAGGCACGGTAAAGGCGGACACGCTTCAAAGCGAAGCGCAACTGCGTCAGCTTATCAAGCAGGTGTCTGCGATGGCCAACATTCCGGTGTCGGAAGATACAGTAAGGGATATTGTTGGTGCCGTCAAAAAGAGCGGAATGAATCCTTCCAATATGGAAGCGTTGATGAAAATGATGATGAAAAAATAGACCGCTGGCCGCACGCCAGTTAGTATTATTCACCGTGAACCGGGAAGGTTCGCGGTTTTTTTTGTATTTTGGAGTAGGTAACCTCTTTTTCAGTACACAAAATATCGAACTGCCCTGTCGAACATGTTATAATGATGCCCATCAGGAAACGGAAGGAAAGACGGAAAAGGAGGCAATAATGTTGAAGGAGGCAATATCATCAGTGTTAGTAGACAGGCTTCCTCACAATCTGGCAGTTGCGCTGAGTAGTTTGGCTGAGAGCTGGTCAACAGTGTCGGTTCCGTGGATGCTGGGCGGGAGCTGTTCACTACTTGTGCAAGAAGTTGAACTGGATCGCCTGCCTCGGGACATTGATATTTATGCGGATATTCATGCCGCAAAGCAGCTTCATTCACACCCCCTGGGTATGAGTATAGATCGACAGCAGGTTGACCGTAGCGGCTCTTACGTTTCATTGCTGAGCCACTATGATCTGGAGGGATTTCCAGTCGAGTTGGTGGGAGGATTTGAGGTATTATGTGGCGGAGCGTTATACCGCTTAGAGATCGAGCGACTACTTTGGTCGACTGGTGTTCAGCTTGAGCTGGGGAGTGCTTCACTGCGTCTGATGCCGCTCAGTCATGAACTTTTATTCAATATATTGCGAAATCGACCCGACCGGTACAAAGCGATTGCCGATGTCATGAAGCGCGACCCGCGACGTCATATAATTGTACTGAAGCAGTTACTAGTCAGTAATATTTGGAATGAGGAGCAATTGGACAAGCTTGCAGAACTTCTGCCTTGGCCAGAGTTGCACTCTGTCATCCAGAAGGGCAATGAAGTATAAGCTGTGTGTATTAGGAGAAAGACGACGGGAGGACCATCCATGAATGTGCAGATTACGTTCAAGCCGTCAGGCAGGCGCGTACAGGTCGGTCAGGGTACGTCATTGCTTCAGGCTGCTCGTAAAGCGGGTGTATATATTCCCACTCGTTGTGACGGAAAAGCAGCCTGTCTGATGTGTAAGGTACAAATATCTCCAGAATGGGCTGAATTCGCAGGTCAACCCAGCGATGCAGAGCAGCGGAAGCTGGGACCTTTACTGGATGAAGGAATACGCTTATCCTGCCAGGCCCGTGTCCAAGGCGATATGGAGGTAACCATACCGGAGGATAAGCTCAAGGCGGCTATCAGGCGGCAACTGGAGCGTCAGGCGATGGATGATGAACTGTGGTAATGCCGATTATGTCAGGAGAATAAAAAAAGGATGGTTTCCGACGACTCTAAACAGTCAGGAGAAACATCCTTTTTTTATTTAGTCTAGCGACAAAGTCATGGGAGAGCCTTGCCCCGCATATATTAGGTGAGTGGACCCAAACGTAAAATATCGTTTCTGCAATGATCGCTCTGTCGTAATCTATTTTTCAAAAAACTAAACATATTTTACGGAGGGGATACATATGATGGTATCAGTCCAAATGCATGTACGAGTTTACGCCGTTTCGCCGATTCCATCAGTCTCCTGAATCTCGGCGGCGGACGACTTCCGGGCATTTTAAAGGCTGTTCTGCCGCATCTGGGATCAAGCAGTTGGTTGAACACGAAGCGGATGCTCTTTAAGCATTTTTCCTTCGGAGACTTTTGAGGAGGGGATTTCATTGGAGAAAGTGGACATTTTTAAAGACATTGCCGAACGCACCGGAGGAGACATTTATCTTGGGGTCGTTGGCGCAGTCCGAACAGGAAAATCAACGTTTATCAAGCGGTTTATGGAGACGATTGTTCTGCCAAACATTACAAGTGAGGCGGACCGTGCCCGCGCCGTAGACGAGTTGCCGCAAAGTGCGGCAGGCAAGACGATCATGACGACGGAGCCTAAATTCGTACCGAATAATGCCGTCCAGATCAAAGTAACGGAAGGACTGGATGTGAATGTACGTCTGGTTGACTGTGTAGGATATGCAGTAGAAGGAGCAAAAGGTTACGAGGATGAAAATGGTCCGAGGATGATCTCCACACCATGGTTCGAAGAACCTATTCCTTTTCAGGAAGCGGCAGAAATTGGTACACGCAAGGTTATTCAGGAGCATTCGACGCTCGGTGTGGTAGTCACTACAGACGGCACGATTGCGGAAATCCCGCGCAGCTCTTATGTAGAGTCGGAGGAACGCGTCATTGAGGAGTTGAAGGAAGTTGGCAAACCATTTGTTTTGGTTATCAACTCCACGCATCCGCGCAGTGATGAAACACTCCAGCTTCGCAGTGAGCTGGCTGCCAAGTATGATATACCCGTCATGACACTCAGCGCGGCGACTATGACGGAAGATGATGTTACAGGCGTACTTCGTGAAGTATTGTATGAATTTCCGGTGCATGAGGTGAATGTAAACCTGCCGAGCTGGGTCATGGTACTGAACGAAGAGCACTGGCTGCGTAGCAATTATGAAAATTCCGTTCGCGATACGGTTAAAGATATTCGACGCCTACGTGATGTAGATCGAGTGGTTGGCCAGTTTATGGAATATGAATTCATCGACAGGGCCGGGTTGAGCGGGATGAATATGGGGCAGGGCGTAGCTGAAATTGATCTGTATGCTCCCGATGAGCTGTACGACCAGATTTTGGTCGAAGTCGTCGGGGTAGAGATTCGCGGCAAGGATCATTTGCTACAAATGATGCAGGATTTTGCCCATGCCAAACGGGAGTACGACCGCTTCGCTGAGGCGCTGGAAATGGTCAAGACAACGGGATATGGTATTGCCGCGCCGTCGTTGTCCGAGATGGCACTAGACGATCCACAGTTGATTCGTCAGGGTACAAGGTTTGGTGTGCGGCTCAAGGCAACAGCACCTTCCATACACATGATTCGTGTCGATGTGGAATCGGAATTTGCTCCGATTATCGGAACAGAGAAGCAAAGTGAGGAGCTTATGCGCTATCTGATGCAGGATTTTGAGAATGACCCAATCAAAATTTGGGAGTCAGACATTTTCGGACGTTCGCTGCATTCTATTGTACGGGAAGGCATTCAGGGTAAAATCGCCATGATGCCGGACAATGCACGCTATAAGCTGCAGGAAACGCTGGGTCGTATCATTAATGAAGGCTCCGGCGGTCTCATTGCTATTATTCTTTAAGGCTAAGCCACACCAAAAAATCTTTAAGAGAAATACCGTGGAGAGCAATTTGCTCTCTACGGTTCGCAGAAAACAAAATATTAGACTGACCTCCAAAACCAGACAGGGGTAGCCATGGACGAGAAAATAAAGTCCTAGACTACCTCTATTTTTATTGAGCTTTCGTTTCTCATTGACTGGCTATTCATTAAACGCGAAGTTCTGACATTCTGCAGGACACCCCAAATATTCAAATACTCTGCGTGCAGGTTCGTCTATTGGTAAGTACACTTCAATTCCAGGATACATGTGGCTGCTTACAGAAAGATGAATTTGCTTGTAACGAATAGGGACAAAATCGGCCATGGTTCCCATTCTGGCCAAAATGATTTTGGATTGCTCAACTTCATTTGCTGAGTCCTTTGGCTGCATATTCCAATATTTATTGAGGTCGTCGTATTTTCGAAATCTGTCAATTAACTTTTTATACCCATGGTCGTATCGGGAAAACATGTTATTCCTTCTAAAAGCTTGTATCCCATAAATAGCATGAGACTCCCATTGTTCGAACGACTCAGTATCGAAGGTGGAACGGGGCCGAATGGAAAAATCGGAGTTAAAATGAAAATCAACTTTATTCAGCTTGCCATTCATAAAAGAATCATAGGGGATATCAAATAACTGGCGAAACGGCTCATTTAACCCCTTAATATCTAAGGTATGAGTGACGATCATTGCCGGAAAAGGCAGATTACTCATGATCTGCTGCGCTTGCTCCAGCGCCAGCTCCAGAGACCGTCCTTCCAATTCGTAATGGATCGGAAGATAATCGGCGGCGAGGAGAAGATCGTTGCGCTCATCTGAAGTGCACTCCAGATACTCAGCAATATGGATCATCGTTTGCCGATCCGGTATTCGACGAGACCGTCCAACCAATAGATTTTTATATGTAGGACAGGCCTCATCATTAAGCTCCTGCTGAGTAAATCGTTTCAATAACGGGTGAGATTGCTCGGTATATTCCCGCTGGCGTTTCATACGAACAGCTTCAATCTCTCCCAATACGATTTTTAATGTTTTGTGCTGGAAGTCCTCATCCTTGTGCATGGTCATCTCTTTTCAATCCTTTTCATAATGAGGTGTAGTTCTACACTTGGTACACATGATTCCCTACAGTATACTACATTGTGAAAAAGGGGAGCTATTTACAAAGGGTTCTCAATGACAAACATGGAGGAGATCATATGGTTCGTGCAATTGTAACAGATCCGTTTGCTTCAGGATATTTTGCGATAAAGGAAGTTGCCGCCCCACAGGCCCAGCCTTGGGAAGCGATCGTTCAAGTACAAGCCTTCTCTCTTAATCGGGGTGAAGTTGTAGATGCAAGAAATAATGGAGGACAGATCAGACCAGGCTGGGATTTTTCTGGGATCGTCGTTGAGCAGGCTAAAGATGGCACGGGTCCGAAACAGGGAAGCCGTGTCGTAGGCCTTCTCTTGATGGGAGCATGGGCCGAACAGGTTGCTGCTCCTACTTCATTACTGGCTGAATTTCCCGATGATATTACCTTTGCCCAGGCGGCTACTTTACCAGTAGCTGGTCTGTCAGCGCTCTATACGCTTAGAAAAGGAGGAATGCTGCTCGGTAAGCGAATGTTGATTACTGGCTCGACTGGCGGAGTTGGAATTTTTGCACATCAGCTAGCCGCGCAATCTGGAGCTTTTACAGTAGGTGTTGCCAGAACAACGGAAAAAGCCTTACTTGTTCAAGAGGCTGGTGCTAATGAGGTTATTGTTGGAGATACCGCGATTCCATCGGTTGATGCATTTGGACCTTATCATCTAATTATAGATTCAGTAGGTGGTGATACGCTAGCTGCCTTACTGACTCAGCTTGTGCCAGACGGAATATGTGTATCCATGGGACATTCGTCCTCACCTTACGCAACGATTAATATCAGGGGCTTAGGTGGTAGAACCTTGTATAGCTTCTTTTTAGGAGAGGAGATAAATCGCTATTCGCCGGCGGAAGATCTGAAATTATTAGGTGAATTTGTTTCCAAAGGCCAGTTAGTACCAAGGATCGAAGTGGAGACATCCTGGAAGGAAATTGGAACTATTGCCCAACAACTGATAGATCGGAGGTTCTCCGGTAAAGCAGTGCTCCAAATAAATTAGATGTGAGCTTTCTCATATTTAAAATAAACAAACAGAATTGTATCTTCGGACTAGGATCCGCCTTGATTTCAAATTTAAGCAGCAACCGTTTTCCGGTATTCAATCGGGGGGCGGTTGTTTGTTGTGTTTTGGCTTTAAAACCGGAAATTTTTCTATATTTCATAAAACCTATTTACATACTTGGTTTAAAGCGATATATTAAGTATCAAATTTGAATCATTTTGTGGATTGAACGAGGGGGAAATGAAATCATGAATATCCAAAAAGAGCTCCAAAGAAACAAAAAGCTAGGGCTAGGGGCTATCATGCTACTGGTGCTGGTTTTGCTGGTCACTGCATGCGGCGTGCCGAAAACAGAGAGCGGCACTCAAGGGACAAGCACTGCGGGATCGAATACAACAAACGGAAAAACGGACAATTTAAATCTAAAGGGTAAACGGGTTGCGTTGATCATGGAGTTTAACACGGGCACATTTTCGCAACAGTATGTTCAAGGCGTGGAAGAGGAAGTTAAGAAATTTGGCGGTACGCTGACTAAGTTTGTGGCAGATAACGATAAGGCTAAAATGGCTTCTCTGCTTGATAGTGCGATTAACCAGCAGTTTGATGTCATTTTGACTGATCACGGTGATGCATTGCTGGAGACAGGGCTGAAAAAAGCAATTTCCCGCAATATTCCGGTTATCGTGTTCGATGCTGCCGTCAATGTTCCGGGTGCCCTAGTGCTCTCACAGGATGACCAAAGCATGGCTGAGTTGACGCTGGAGCAAATGAAAAAGGATATCGGCGGCAAAGGTAACATTGTGAAAGTATGGGTTGCTGGATTTGCACCGATGGAACGTCGTCAGGTTGCTTATGATGCATTTTTGAAATCCAATCCGGATATTAAAGAAATCGCGACTTTTGGTTCGGCTCAGAATCCTGCATTAGATACGCAAGCCAAAATGGAAGCTGTATTAAAGCAATATCCTAAGGGCGAAATTACAGCCGTCTGGGCGGCTTGGGATGAATTTGCCAAAGGCGCAGCCCGTGCGATCCAACAAGCGGGACGTACGGAAATTAAGGTCTACGGCATTGACATGAGCGACGAGGACTTGCAAATGATCCAGGACCCGAAAAATCCTTGGGTGGCCTCGGCAGCCGTTGATCCAACAGATATCGGGCGCGTACAAGTGCGCTATGCATATCAGAAGCTGCATGGGGATAATCCGGAGGAGAAAGTCGTATTGAAGGCTGTATATGTGCAACGCGAAGTGCTGCCAGATAAGCAAATTTCCACATCCGAGCTGTCCCAATATGTGGAGGGATGGGGTCAAAGTGAGCAGGGATATAAGGATTGGATGAAGGAATATGAAACGTCCAAATAAAATGTTTGCATCATGCAAAAGGCGCGCTTCGGCGCGCTTTTATCATAAGCAGGCGTGAGGGGGCACCATGAGTTCACAAGTATATACATTGGAGATGAAGAAAATCAGCAAACAGTTTGCTGGTGTAGATGCGTTGCGAGCCGTGGATTTTACGGTGCAGGGTGGCGAAATTCACGCTCTGCTGGGCGCCAACGGGGCAGGGAAAAGCACATTGATGAAGATTTTGTCCGGTGCGTATCGTTCCGATCAAGGAGTTATCGTAGTTGGTGGCAAGGAACTAAACATTAGTTCACCGTGGGAGGCCAAAAGGGCGGGAATCCACTGTGTGTATCAGGAGGTTGATTCAGCGCTTGTGCCTCAGTTAACCGTCGCTGAAAACATTGTAATGGACGATTTGTCTGCACCTGATGGTCGATGGTGGGCTGCGCCGGGGGCTATGCGCAGACGAGCGCGTGAGGCATTAGCACGTCTAGAGGTAGATATTGACGTTCGACGATATGTGTCTGAACTGACATTGGCAGAAAAACAACTTGTACTTATCGCACGTATTCTGACACAGCAAGCCAATACCATCATTTTTGATGAGCCTACGGCGCCGCTCAGCGAGGAAGAAACGCGACGTTTGTTCCGTACAATCCATACACTCAAGGATGAGGGAGTTGCATGTATTCTCATCACACACCGATTGCCGGAGGTTATCGAACACAGTGACCGTGTTACGGTGATGCGTGATGGCGAGCGCGTGTTCACGGGACCTGCCTCTGATTTAAGTGTAGGCGACATCGTTACGCATATGCTTGGGAAAACATTTGAAGAGGAATTCCCAAAAACAGAGGTACCGATTGGTGAGACGATATTGGAAGCAAAAGGGCTTCACAAAGGATTACGAGTGCACGGCGTTGATTTACAGGCCCGACGTGGTGAAATTCTCTCTATTGTGGGTCTGGTTGGTGCAGGCAAGACGGAGCTGTCACGACTTCTTACAGGAGCAGACAAGCCGGATAAGGGAGAGCTGACCTTTAAGGGTCGCTCCATTCGATTGAGAGAGCCAGCGGACGCGGTAGCTCAAGGAATTGTGTCCATACCCGAGGAGCGGCGTAAGCAGGGGGTGCTAATTGAGGAGAGTGTAGAAAGAAACCTCAGCCTTCCGCTATTGGGGAAGCTGAGTGTCCTTGGTTTCATCAGTCGGCGTAAAGAACGAAATAACGGTAATGGGATTGTTGCCTCTCTCGGTATTAAGACGCCATCGCTCCGTCAGAATGTTAAATATTTGAGTGGCGGGAATCAGCAAAAAGTTGCGATTGGGAAATGGCTGCATTCGGGAGCGGATGTATTTGTTTTTGACGAGCCAACCAAGGGTGTGGATATAGGGGCAAAAAGTGATATTTTCCGTATCATTGGCCAGTTGGCGGAGCAAGGAAAAGCAATCATCTATCTAACCTGTGAATTTGCTGAAGGGATTGGCATTGGTGATCGGATTGCAGTGATGTATGATGGCAAAATTATAAAGGAATTTGCGCGGGGCGAAGTGGAACAGGAACAGCTTCTGTTGTATGCCAGCGGCGGTGAAGAGGTGCATTCATGAAGGAAAAATGGTTAAACGTCTCATTTCGTTACGGTGCCGTAGTTGTCATTATAGGTGTATTGGCGTTTTTTTCATCTACATTACCTTATTTCTGGACTTATGATAATTTAATGGATATTATAGGATCTATTGCCATTGTGACTTTCGTTGCCATTGGTGTGACGTTGTCCCTTATCGTGGACGGTTTTGACCTGTCGGTGGGAGCTACAGTATCTTTGACAACGGTCGTTTCAGCTTCTTTGATGGTCTGGTATGAGCAGCCTGTTGCGGTGGTCATTATTGTGTCTCTGATTGTCGGCGCTTTGGTAGGACTGTTAAATTCATTATTGATCATTAAATTGCGTATTCCTGATTTGCTTGCAACCCTTGCAATCATGTATATTGTAAGCGGGATTCACAAAACGTACGCTCAGGGCTATACCATATACAATCATATGCAGTTTCCCGATGGCAGCAAGGCGCCGGGGGAGATATCTCCTGCATTTCTTTTGCTGGGGCAAGGTAAATGGTTGGGTATCCCGATTTCGGTTATTTTACTGTTACTGGCTGTGGCGGCGGTGCATGTTTTCTTGACCTATACAAAGCATGGGCGTCAAATGTATGTAACGGGTGGAAATGAGGAAGCTGCTCGTCTGTCGGGCATACGGGTAAAAAAAGTCCGTACTCTGGCCTATGTTGCTTCAGGCGTATTTGCGGCGATTGCCGGAATTTTGTATGCCTCGCGAGTAGGCTCAGGCCAAATTGACGCAGGTTCCCCTTTGCTCATGGAGGCGGTAGCTGCAGTATTCGTCGGTTTTTCGGTCTTTGGTGCTGGTAAACCCAATGTCATTGGTACATTTATTGGTGCGGTATTGATCGGTGTGTTGGTTAATGGACTAACGATGATGAATGTGCAATATTTTGCCCATGATATTGTCAAAGGAGTAGTGCTGGTACTTGCGCTGGCCGTTACTTTTTACGTGTTAAACCGTCGTCGTACTTGAAATTGTCTGTGGACTGTATTACTATAAACCTTGTTCCACGCAAGAAGGGTGCCATAAAACGCCAGTTTCGGCCTATATTGCGGAGGTTAGGTATATTCTATGTATATTTAACGACGAAACGGAAACAGATGATAACATTATGGAAGGCAGTACGCCGCCCGGGTTATTTTATACAGGCGACCTCATATCGGTCATTAACACCGATAACCTTAATGCTGGACTACACTTGAATTGGGAGGTGAATATTATGAATAAAACGGATTTGATCAATCAGGTTTCTGAAAGCACTGAATTGTCCAAAAAGGACGTAACCAAAGCAATCGATGCAGTATTTGAGGCGATCTCTGGAGCGCTGCAAAGCGGAGATAAAGTACAACTGGTAGGTTTTGGGAACTTTGAGGTTCGTGAACGTTCCGCACGTAAAGGACGTAACCCGCAAACAGGAGAAGAAATCGAAATCCCTGCGAGCAAAATTCCGGCATTTAAACCGGGTAAAGCGCTCAAAGACGGAATTAAATAAGATTTCTTACATATTCCCAATGCGCTGAAAAGACCGTGAATTTGATTCACGGCCTTTTCTTTTTGCCCTGTTTACTTCGTGGTAGATGTGCTATGGTCTGAAGAAGAGGAAGCTGTTCTGGCGTTTCGCGAGGCATAAGCGATCAGCACCAGGGGTTTACCCGTTAGCTCAGCAAATTCATGCTCTAGCTGTTGAAGCCGTTCGATTTGGGCAGGGCTGAGATTGGCGGGAAGATAGTTTTTCATCAGATCCGTTCCTTTCTTTAATGGATGGGACTGCACGGATAGTATGGCTCGGGACACGCTAATTGTTGCAGGTAGCTCGGGAAGCATGTAGTTGACAAAACTAGCTTGATTCTCCATCATAAAAAGTATAGCTTCGGCTCTCAGGGAGGAAAAGGACATGGAAGATAACGTGACGGGTAGCAGTGAGTACGTCGTAATTAAAGCGAAAAGCAACGGATGTCAGGTTTTTGGTCTGACTAGAGGTCAGGATACACGCTTGCATCATTCAGAAAAATTGGACAAGGGCGAGGTACTGATCGTCCAATTTACGGATCATACTTCTGCTATTAAAATTCGCGGCAAAGCCGTTGTGATGACCAAGCACGGGGTAGTAGATACGGAGGATTAAAATGCAGGCATAGCCTGCTTTTTTTTGTTGTAGAATGAGAGTGAGGACCTTTACCGTAGCAAACCCACATTATGAGGTAGAGGTCAGGGGAGGCTCTGATGAAACCTTGGATTGTATTCGGTGGCTCCATTCTCATAACCATCGCTGCAGCTGTGTTGCTGCCGTCCTTACAGGTGCTGGACTCAGGAACCGCAGCAGTTCGTGAGACACAGGCGACGATTTCGCCTCAGCAACGGGTGTTGCTGTCGGATGACAATCTGGTGGATACGCTGAACGAGCTGCCGTTGACCACACCGATTGCAAGCGCAAGCTGGGAACATTCAGTCCTGACCCTGGATGTCAAGCTGTCCAAGGAAGAAACTGCCCCACTAGAGATTTATCAAAACATGGCGGAGCTTGCCGCTTTTAGCTTTTATGGAACGACGAATGTACGGCAATTGCTGCTTCGGGTGGTGACGCAGGACGAATGGTCAGGAGAACGGCATTTGCTGCTTGCATCAGATATACGCCGGAACGAGTGGACGAACGAGGCATTGGAACAGCTGAGAAGCCGGGAAGGCGCGGAATTGCCAGAGGAATTGAAATCCCGTTTCCGCATTACAGTAACGCCCATGTGGCAAAACAGGTTTAACGGTGTATATACAGATTAGATATTTCTGCCGGTGGACCTACAGTACTTTAGTCGCGAATCATTTTAAATTGTGATATAATATAAGGCATTGCAATTATTTGAGTATAGCAGAAAGTCATGTCTCGGAGGCTTAGGATGAAACCGTATCGCGTACCCCAATTAGCAAGGAAATATGTGGAATACGACATGATTCAACAACATACGGAAATGCCGGCTTTTCCTGACAGCCGTACCCGTTTGATGTTTGTGTTTTTGAACCGGAATGCGCAGGAGCTGCATGCCAGTGAGGACGAACTGTACGCATTGGTAACCTCACTTGTGCAGATGGGGCTGGATACGCATGATATGATTGATACTTTATCCGGTATACGGAGCCCGGAGGAGATGCGTTCCAGGCAGCTGAAAGTGTTAGCAGGGGACTATTTTAGCAGTCGTTTTTATCAGCTGCTTGCACTGGCAGGCCGCATCACGGCCATTTCGAAGCTGAGTGATGCTGTATGTGAAGTGAACGCAGGGAAAATGAGTCTGTACTGGGGAATGAAGCAATTCCGATTGGATGCAACTCAGTATTTAACTCAGATGGTTCGTTTCAAAAAGGAGCTTTTTTTATCATTCACTTCACTTGTAGCAGAACAGGATCAGGAAATTTGGAAGCAGCTTCTCAACAAATTTGCCCTCTGTGATACCTTGATGGAGGAATGGGGGAAGCGGACAGAACCGGACAAGTCCCGTTTCGGATATATGTTCTGGCATATTTATGGTAACGGGGACCGGAACGAGCAGGCATTGCTTTCAGATAGTGGTACTGACACTGAAGCATGGCGTAAGCTGGTTCTGAAATACAAAGCCGAGGATGCGATACTGGACAAGCTTCGCACGGCAGTTACACACATCCGACAGATCCTGTCAGATGATCAAAATACGGGGATCGAGGAATTTGAACGCATGCTTGAGCCTTTCCTGAAGCTGCTAAATAGTCCGCACCCAGTTGTGAGGGAAGGTTAGGTGAACGTGATGGGATCAAGCGACACCAAGCCGAAAGAACAATTCGTTCATGGCGTGTTTGAAAGTATAGCAGGTAAATACGATTTGATGAACGATATACTGAGCTTTCGCAGACATAAGGCTTGGCGGAAATTTACGATGAAAAAAATGAACATGCATCGCGGCGATACGGCAATCGATCTCTGCTGTGGCACATGTGACTGGACGCTTGCGATGGCGCGTGCAAGTGAAAGTGGTCACATCGTAGGACTGGATTTTAGTCAGAACATGCTCAATGTTGGCGAGCGTAAGATTACATCAGAATCCCGTGAAAAGCAAATTAAGCTTGTTCAGGGCAACGCGATGGAACTACCTTTTGAAGATAATTCATTTGATTATGCGACAATTGGTTTCGGTCTGCGCAACGTGCCTGACCTGCGCCAAGTGTTACAGGAGATGCAACGAGTCGTCAAACCTGGCGGGCAGGTCGTATGTCTGGAATTGTCCAAACCTACTTGGCAGCCGTTCAAGGGGATTTACTACACATATTTTCAACACATCTTGCCCATGCTCGGCAAATTGTTCGCCAAACGTTATGAGCAGTATAAATGGCTCCCTGATTCGTTGGCGCTTTTTCCAGGAAGGGATGAGTTGGCTGGCATCTTCCGTGAAGTCGGATTGAAGGATGTCCAGGCTCATTCTCTCACCGGAGGCATTGCGGCATTGCACATTGGAATCAAGGAGAGTCAGCATGTTTAAGAAAATTGCTATTTTTTTGGAAATGATTAAAATTGAACATACGTTATTTGCGCTCCCATTTGCATTCATGGGGGCTGTATTGGGGTCTGTTGTCGTGACAGGCAACCTTCCCTCCTGGCCGCAGATCGGCTGGATCCTGCTAGCTATGGTAGGCGCACGTAGCGCGGCTTTTGGCTTCAATCGTATGATTGACCGGGTGATTGACGGGAAAAATCCGCGCACAGCAGGACGCGCTATCCCGGCGGGATTGCTCAAATCGAGCGAAGTGGTGATTTTCATTATCGTCAGTTTGGTGTTGTTATTCTGGGCATCATTCAAGTTAAGTCCGCTGGCGTTCAAGCTGTTTCCGCTGGCCTTTTTTATGCTCGTTTTTTATTCTTACACCAAGCGTTTCACTTGGCTTTGCCATATTGTACTTGGTCTGACCATTGGTTTGGCGCCACTAGGCGCGTGGGTTGCAGTAACGGGACAGATAGATCTGACCGCTATCGTACTATATCTCACGATTGCATTTTGGACGGCGGGATTTGATGTAATTTATGCTTGTCAGGATATAGATTTTGACCAAAACGAAGGAGTTTATTCTATTCCTGCCCGTTTTGGTGTAGCAGGTGCGCTGAACATCGCTCGGGCATTCCACGTCATTACGGCGATCGGATTTATTGTATTGTTCTTTATTGCAGATTTAAGCTGGTGGTATCTGGCGGGCATGATTATTTCGTACATTATTTTATTTTATGAACACTATATCGTATCTCCAAAAGATTTGAGTCGATTGCAGACGGCATTCTTTACTATGAACGGTGTACTTAGCACTGTCGTATTTGCCTTTACACTGATTGATTTGGTGGTGCGTCAATACTAATGAATAATCAGGTGAGCGGACATCAAGGCAAACGAATCGTTATTGGCATTACAGGCGCGAGCGGAAGCATTTATGGTGTGCGACTGGTAGAGACTCTGCTGGACTTGCAATACACAGTTCACCTGATCGTTTCCAATGCTGGCTGGCGGGTGTTGAAAGAGGAGTTGGGCTGGAATGTGACTGACCGGGAAGGGGCTTTGAATGAACAATTCGGAGGCCGTCCCGGTTCTCTTGTATACCATCCGTTCACAGATATTGGAGCTTCGATTGCGAGCGGCTCTTATTTGGTGGATGCGATGATTATCATGCCATGCTCGATGGGGACGTTGTCAGCAGTAGCACACGGTTCGTCCGATAATCTCATGGCGAGGGCAGCGGACGTGATGATGAAGGAAGGTCGTCCGCTGATCCTTGTGCCTCGTGAGACACCTCTACATGCCATTCATTTGGAAAACATGCTTAAGCTTGCGAGACTCGGCGTCAAAATGATTCCGGCTATGCCGGCTTTTTACTTTCATCCGAAGACGCTGGATGATATTGTGCTGTTCCTCGTAGGCAAAGTATTGGACAGCTTGCGTATAGAACATCAACTGTTTACGAGATGGGGGGATTCCGATGCCGACACCGGACACCAAGACAATCACAATCGGAAAAATTAAATATACAAACGCTTGGCCTATTTTTCATTTTTTTAATCCTTCTGAGCTTCTCCATTCGGCGGAGATGGTTTCTAAAGTTCCGGCTGAATTGAATCAAGGTATGCTGAATGGGAGTTTGGATATTAGTGCGATGTCCTCCTTTGCGTATGCATCGGGTGCTGAGGAAATGCTATTGTTGCCAGATTTATCCGTCAGTGCAGATGGTCCTGTGCAATCCATTTTACTATTTTCACGCAAGCCGCTGGACGAAATCAAAAACGGAACCATTGCACTTACGAATACGTCTGCTACATCCGTGAATTTGTTGAAAATTTTGATGCAAAAGGCATGGGAAGGTCAACCTTCCTATTTTGACTGTGAACCGGATCTTGACTTGATGCTGGAACAGGCAGATGCAGGGCTATTGATTGGAGATCACGCAATTAAGGCATCTTGGCGAAGTGAAGATCTGTATGTTACGGACCTCGGAGAAGAGTGGAAGCGCTGGACGGGCTACAGTATGACTTTTGCTGTATGGGCAGTACGACGTGCTGTTGCTGCTCAGAATCCTGCCGCAGTGGCTGAAATTGCGAGTGCGTTCCGCGCAAGCAAGCAGCGTAGTCTGTCGGACCTGACGCCTGTTATTTCTGAAGCATGCGAGGAAATTGGAGGTCTGCGAGATTATTGGGAGCGCTACTTTACTAATCTGTGTTATGATTTTGGAGAGAAGCAACAACAAGGTTTAGAGCTTTATTTTCAGTATGCGCATGAACTGGGGCTGCTTGACCGACGAGTGAAGCCGCTTCTCTGGAGTGACAATACGCTGACACGGGTGAAAGAATGAAACGATTGGATTTGTTTGGTTTATTAAAGAAGGATATGAACTTTATAGAAGAAGAGTTGTACCGCAGTATCGACAGTACGGAGCCGTTGATTAATGATACGTCGCTTCATCTGCTTAAAGCAGGGGGCAAGCGTTTGCGTCCCGTATTTGTATTGCTGGGAGGCAAGTTTGGAGAATATGATCTGGACAAGCTCAAGCGTATAGCGGTACCTCTAGAACTGATTCATTCTGCCTCTCTCGTTCACGACGATGTGATTGACGATGCGGAAATGAGACGCGGTCAACCCACCGTGAAGTCCAAATGGGACAATCGGGTGGCTATGTACACCGGAGACTACATATATGCACGTGCGCTGTCTATTGCTGCTGGACTGCCGAATCCCGACATTCACCGGGTACTGTCTAAAGCGCTGGTGCAGATGTCCATTGGTGAAATGGAACAGATTCGTGATTTTTTTAATGTGGATCAGAGTGTGCGTAATTATTTGCTTCGCATACGGCGCAAAACAGCATTGTTGATTGCGGTTAGCTGCCAGTTGGGAGCTATGGCTGCAGGGGCACGGGAAAGTATCAATTCCCTGCTGTACAGCTATGGCTATAACGTAGGTATGGCTTTTCAAATTCAGGATGATCTGCTCGATCTGTGTGGCACGGAAAAAAAGATTGGCAAGCCGCCGGGCAGCGATATGAGACAGGGGAATATTACGCTTCCAGTGATTTATGCGCTCGAACAGCCTGAGCTGCGTGCAGATCTACTGGCTGAAATCCGCCGCATTCAGGATGGGGATGGGCAAGGAGATGCACGCAAAGCGGTGGATATGATCAAAAAAAGTGAAGGAATCGCTAAAGCTGAAATTCTCGCCGACCGATATATTAATAAAGCGCTAAACGCGCTGGACTTACTACCGGATGTCAAAACAAAAAAGACGCTACGCGATATTGCTCATTTTGTAACACGCCGCTCCTACTAAAGTTGTGTTTTGGGTTTGCTGTGACAAAATACTTTAACCGTTTCCAAGCTTTCTGTTACAATACAGTTTAGTACTGTATAAATACATTAGATTGGATTGGGAGTGAGCCGATGGATCGTACTTTTTTGATGGTTAAACCGGATGGTGTACAACGTGGACTGATTGGACGTATCATCAGTCGTCTGGAAGACAAAGGCTTCAAAATGGCAGCTGGCAAGCTTGTGCAAGTATCAAGAGAACAGGCAGAACGGCATTATGCAGAGCATGTGGGCAAGCCTTTTTTTGAAGAGCTTGTAGGCTTTATCACATCAGGCCCTGTGTTTGCTATGGTATGGGAAGGGGATAACATCGTTACGCTCTCCCGCTTGTTGATTGGTAAAACACAAGTAACCGAAGCTCTTCCGGGCACAATTCGTGGAGACTTTGCAGCACATACACCGTTTAACCTCATTCATGGTTCAGATTCACCGGAGAGCGCAGAGCGCGAGATTGCAAATTTTTTCCTGCCGGAAGAATCCGTTCGGTATGAAAAAAGTGTGGCGACCTGGGTATAAGTTTAATTACGTATGAAGAAGGATGGTAGCATGACGGATATGGAACTGGGTCAGACGGACCCCGATTACACAGCGTTTATCCGCAAAATCAAGGACAGCACAGGTATTGATCTTGCACAATACAAAGAAGCACAGATGAAAAGGCGGTTAACTACGCTTCGCAACAAAAACGGGTTTCCCAGTTTTGTTTCTTTTTATGATGCCATGATGAAGGAAAAACCTCTATTCTATGAATTTCTGGATCGGATGACGATCAATGTTTCGGAATTTTGGCGAAATCCCAATCGGTGGGAAGTGCTGCGGGATACAATCTTGCCACAACTGCTTGTAGGAAAGCAGAAGCTTAAGCTGTGGAGTGCGGCCTGCTCGACTGGTGAAGAGCCTTATAGCCTGGCTATGGTTCTCGACGGTAAAGGGATTTTAGGAAATTGCTCCATTACAGCTTCCGACATTGATGATGGTGCATTGGCAAAAGCCAAGGAAGGTAAATATTTGGAGCGTTCGCTCAAGGATGTACCTGAGCAGGTAGCTAGCAAATATTTCAAGCCGGATGGTGCGATGTATCGAATTGATGACCGTTTGAAACAAGCCGTGAAATTTCAAAAGCAAAACTTGCTGCTGGATCGGTTTGAGGATGGCTATGATCTCATTATCTGTCGAAATGTAATGATTTATTTTACAGAAGAGGCCAAACATACGTTGTATCAAAAGTTTGCAGCCAGTCTTCGTCCCGGCGGTGTGTTATTTGTCGGTAGCACAGAGCAAATCTTTTCTCCTAACCAATATGGTCTGGAATCGACGGAAACCTTTTTTTATCGCAAAAAAGCATAAGCCTGCATATATCATCCAAAGTTTTGTAGGAACTTATTTATATCTTTGAGTAATTAATGGTTGGCTTATCAGCAAAGCACGTCCTTTAGCTCCTTTGGCTAAGAGGCGTGTTTTTGTTTATCTGCATACACGTGGCTTTTCTTGTCAAAGAAAGGTGCGTATACTATAATGAAGCACAGTTAAAGATTTTAGCGATGCACAGTTTAACAGTTTAAAGGGGGAACGCGTCATGAGTTTACGTTATTTAACCGCGGGGGAAACGCATGGTCCCCAGCTAACTGCCATTGTAGAGGGTATGCCGAGCAATTTAAAATTGGATTTTGAGGAATTGAATTTTCAGCTGCACCGTCGTCAGAAAGGATATGGACGGGGTCGGCGTATGCAGATTGAAAAAGATACGGCGAAAATTGCCGGAGGCGTACGTCACGGCTATACCACGGGTGCACCGATTGCGCTGGTTGTGGAAAATAACGATTGGAAGCACTGGCAGAACATTATGAATATTGAGCCTATTGAAGGCAGTGATGAAGAAAAACGTCGGGTTCACCGACCACGTCCGGGTCATGCGGATTTGAATGGCGGAATGAAATACAACCTGAAGGATCTTCGTAACGTGCTGGAGCGCTCCAGTGCACGCGAAACAGCAATTCGTGTGGCATGCGGCGGTTTGGCCCGTCAATTGCTGGCTGAGTTCGGAATCAAGGTGGCAGGTCAGGTCATCCGCATTGGGGAAATCGAAGCTCCTTACCGTGATCTGCCGATTGATGAGCTGATTGCCGTGACAGAAGCCTCCTCGGTGAGAGTAACCGATCCAGAAACCGAAAAGAAAATGGAAGCATATATTGATCTGATCAAGCAAGAAGGTGATTCAGTCGGTGGGGTAGTGGAATGTATTGTAGAAGGTGTTCCGATTGGTCTGGGCAGTCATGTACAGTATGATCGGAAGCTGGATGCACGTATCGCACAAGGCGTCATGTCGATTAATGCATTTAAAGGCGTGGAAATCGGCATTGGCTTTGAAGCAGGAGAATTGCGCGGTTCACAGGTGCATGACGAGATCCTATATGATGAGGAACGTGGGTATCACCGTCGTACCAATCGTTTGGGTGGTTTTGAGGGTGGTATGACGAATGGAATGCCAGTTGTGGTTCGTGGCGTAATGAAGCCGATTCCTACACTCTACAAGCCTCTGCAAAGCGTCGACATTGATACAAAGGAAGCGTTCACTGCACAGGTTGAGCGTTCGGATGCATGTGCAGTACCCGCGGCTAGCGTAGTTATGGAGCATGTGGTAGCTTGGGAGATTGCGAAAGCTTTGCTAGAAAAATTCGGCGGGGATTCGATTGAAGAGATTCGTGCGAATATTGCATCCTACGAAGAACAACTGGGGCGGTACTAAGATGAGTACGCTGACGGTACAGCTTGGGGAACGTTCTTATCCTATTCATATCGGACGAGGGCTTTTACATCGAGCCGGAGAGTTGTTGAAGGAACGAGGAATTGCGCAAAAAAGCCCGTTGTTGATTGTTTCTGACGAAAATGTAGCGGGATTCTACTTGGCAACATTGGAGAGCAATCTTCAGGCATCTGGCTACAAGACAGTGTCCTTTGTCGTTAAGCCAGGTGAAACCTCCAAGTCGCTTGCTGTATTTGAGCAGGTCATAACAGCAGCCACTGAGGGCGGCTTGGATCGCAATTCAGCCGTTATTGCACTTGGTGGTGGTGTGGTGGGCGATTTGGCTGGATTTGTGGCGGCTTCTTATATGAGAGGTGTCAAGTTTGTACAGATCCCCACTACGATCCTTGCCCATGACAGTAGCGTGGGCGGTAAGGTTGGCATCAATCATCCTTTGGCGAAAAATATGATAGGAGCCTTCCATCAACCGGAACTTGTGTTGTATGACGTAGATACGTTGTCAACACTACCTCCTCGTGAGGTATCTGCGGGGCTTGCTGAAATGATCAAGCATGGCTTGATCTGGGATGCTGATTTCGCCCAGTGGTGCCGTGACCATGCGACTGATTTACTTGCGCTGGATGCGACAGCTCTGGAGTACGGTCTGGAAAAGGGATGTTCCGTAAAAGCCGAAGTGGTGTCGCGCGATGAACGAGAAAATGATTTGCGCGCTATTCTAAACCTAGGTCATACGATTGGTCATGCGATTGAAGCCATTGCGGGATACGGTGAGTTTTTACACGGGGAAGCCATTTCTATTGGTATGGTCGGCTCCGCACTTTTGGGCGTGAAGCTGGGGGCAGATCCTTCTTTGGTAGATGAAACGAAGGAGATGTTGTCTTCGCTACGGCTACCGACCTCCCTTCCGTCACATCTCGATACAGATCGACTGCTGGACGCGATGATGCATGACAAAAAGTTCAAAGAAGGCAGCATTACTTTTGTCGTCCCACGTAGCATCGGGCACGTGGAGGTTGTGAAGGATATTTCCGTCTCTTACATCCGACAAGTTATTGAACAGTTAAAAGAGGGGGCGTAACGATGTACAATCGGGGAATTCGTGGCGCGACGACCGTAGTGAATAATGAAGAAAACGAAATTTTGGAAGCAACATGCCAACTATTGGAGGAAATTGTATCCTACAATGAAATTCAGCCGGAGGATATTAGTAACGTATGGATTACGGTGACCCATGACCTGGATACTGCCTTTCCAGCCAAGGCCATTCGTCAGCTTGATGGCTGGGATATGGTTCCGCTCATGTGTGCATTAGAAATTCCTGTGGCAGGCAGTTTACCCAAGTGCATCCGTTTGATGGTACAGGTGAACACCGATAAATCCCAGCGGGAAATTAAACATGTATATTTGAACGGAGCACAGGCGTTAAGACCGGATCTGGCTTCCCAAGGGAAATAAGTGCCCGTTTTTAAAGTTGATGGTTGCCAAAGTAACATTCCATGAGATATAGTGTGTGTAGCAGAGTTAAGTAGAGTAGAGTTAGCCAGAGACAGAGTTGAGATGAGAAGAGTGCAGCCTTAGCCAATTCCATATGAGATTACAGAGACCGGCGGTAGCAGGTAAGCTTTTGTCTATGAAGAGATATTCTTCTACAGAGAAGCTTATTTGAAGCAACCTGCGTGTTTATACAAAAGGGATGAGTGTATACTTATCTATTTGCTGTAGTCATTTACATATGGAGCATTCTTATAATTTCAATAACTGACAGCCTCTACCTTACCGGTAGAGGCTTTTTTATATTCTCTCCTATGGTTCTGCGCCAATTTGGAAAGGAAGTGATCTCATGTTAACGCCGCATGTGGAGCAAGTGATAACGATGGCGAATGAATTTAACCTGATTCCTGTGTACAAAAAAGTGCTGGCTGATATGGAGACGCCGATTCGGATTTTCCGTCGGTATGCCGAGCGGGACCGTGCCTTTCTGCTAGAGAGTGTAGAGGGAGGCGAACAGTGGGCGCGACATTCATTCATCGGTACAGATCCGTTTCTAATGGTCTCGGGTAAAAAAGGACGTTTGATATTGGAACAACACGGTAAACGGCAAATATTAAACGACAAGCCGATTGAAGCGCTCAAAGCATTGCTTCGTAAATACCGTAGTCCGAAACTGAAAGAAATGCCTCCATTTACAGGCGGGGCTATCGGATTTTTTGGATATGACCTGCTTCAATATTATGAAAAGCTACCAGAGCATTTGGTAGATGATTTGAATATGGATGATATTCGTTTTATGTTCTGCGATCAAGTCATTGTTTTTGATCATGTGAAGCAGCAAATTTTGCTGGTCGGCAATGTTCATGTAGGCGAAGGGTTCCGCGATGAGGACATTCGTGCTGCTTATGCTGACGTGGAACGCAAGTTGGAGGAAACGGCACAGTATTTGCGCAAGCAGTCTCTGCCTGAGCGATTAGGATCAGCCTCCATTCCTGATGATGTGGAACTGGGTGAGATCCAATCCAATGTGACGAAGGAACAGTTTATATCAAATGTAGAGCAGGCGAAGGAGTATATCCGCTCCGGTGATATTTTTCAGGTTGTACTATCCCAGCGTTTTCACATTGATACAGAGGCTTCACCTTTACAGGTATACCGCGTGCTGCGCACGATGAACCCGTCGCCATATATGTATTATTTGAAAATGGATGACGAGATCATCGTAGGCACTTCGCCTGAGGCACTCGTCAAGGTGGAAAACGGCCGGGTAGAAACCCGTCCTATTGCAGGAACGAGACCGCGTGGGGTAACGGAGACAGAAGATGTGGCACTTGCTGAAGAACTGTTAAACGATGAAAAAGAACGTGCAGAACATCTGATGCTGGTCGATTTGGGAAGAAATGATTTGGGCCGTGTATCACAGTTTGGCACAGTCAAATGCGATACGTTCATGGAGATTGAACGCTATTCCCATGTCATGCACATTGTATCCAATGTGTCAGGTGAGCTACGGGAGGACAAAGATTTCTTCGATGCTTTCCTGTCTTGTCTGCCAGCCGGCACCGTATCGGGGGCTCCGAAGCTACGAGCCATGGAGATTATTGCTGAGTTGGAGCGGGAAGCACGCGGACCCTATGCAGGGGCGATTGGATATTTAGGCTTCTCAGGCAATATGGACGCTTGCATTACGATTCGCACGATTGTGTTTAAAAAGAACCGGGCCTATGTCCAGGCAGGCGCTGGAATTGTGTGGGACTCGGTTCCGGAAAGCGAGTATCAGGAGACGGTGAACAAAGCGAAGGCATTGCTGAAGGCAATCCGTACGGCAGAAGTGATGTTCCCGGCAACGACACAGCCCTATAACAGCGTCATCAACCAGGATTATTTGTACACTCCGTAACACACAAAAATCTGATTTTGAGGAGGAGACGACAATGGAACGACATGACATGATGCAAGTGGGGTTAAGCCGGATCATTGAGGGACAGCACCTTTCGCGTACGGAGGCCCGTAGCGTAATGGAACAGATTATGAGTGGAAGTGCTACACAGGCGCAAATTGGCGGGCTGCTGACGGCTCTTCGCCTCAAAGGGGAAACGGTAGATGAAATCACTGGTTTTGCCGAGGCTATGCGTAGCTACGCTAGTCCAGTGCAAGCTGAAGAAGGCAGCGGTCGTCTGCTGGACACATGTGGAACCGGAGGTTCGGGGATTCACAAGTTTAATATTTCCACGATATCCGCGATCATCGCAGCTTCGGTGTCTGTACGGGTAGCAAAGCATGGCAATCGTTCTGCAAGTGGCCGTGCCGGGAGCGCTGATGTCCTGGAGGCATTGGGAGTCAACATTCATTTGACGAGTGATCAGGCTAGGTCATGTCTGGACCGAATCGGCATCTGCTTTTTATTCGCACAGCTGTATCATCCGTCTATGAAGCATGCCGCCGCGCCGCGCCGCGAGCTGGGTGTGCGGACGGTATTCAATATGCTAGGTCCTTTGACGAATCCGGCTGGTGCGGATCGGCAGCTTTTGGGCATTTATGACGCCAACAAAACGGAAGTCATTGCCGAGGTATTGAACCAGCTCGGCTCCAAACGGGCCATGGTTGTCAGTAGTCTGGATGGGCTAGATGAAATTAGTATTTCAGCTGCGACACGAGTATCCGAACTGAAGGACGGCAAGGTTCACACGTTCGAGCTTCATCCGTCGGATCTGGGCTTGCAGACGCATTCTCTTGATCAAGTGCTGGGCGGCGACGCACAGGTTAACGCAGATATCATACGACGAATTTTAAACGGAGAGCATGGGGCTTATCGGGATGTTGTGTTAGCGAATGCAGGAGCGTGCATTTATGTATCAGGTGCAGCGACTACCTTGACGGACGGAGTAGCACGAGCGGCAGAAGCCATTGACTCAGGACTGGCAATTTCCAAGCTGGATCAATTAATACAGGCAACGGGGGAATATCAATATGTATCTTGACAAAATTGTGGTGACGAAGCGACAAGAAGTGGAGCAGCTTAAGGAGCATTTTCAAATAAGTAAAGCTGAACGATTAATTGCTGATTTACCTGCGACGAGAGGATTCGAAAATGCGATCGCGAGCAGACGCAATCGTCCGCTCGGACTGATTGCTGAGGTGAAGAAGGCTTCCCCATCCAAAGGGTTGATTCGACCGGATTTCCATCCGGTGGACATTGCACGTGCATATGAGGGAGCAGGAGCGGATTGCATTTCTGTACTGACAGATGTGACGTATTTTCAGGGGAGCCCTGAATATTTACAGCAAATTCGCGATCAGGTGAAGATTCCGCTGCTGCGAAAGGATTTTATCATTGATGAACGGCAAATATATGAAGCTCGTCTGCTGGGAGCGGATGCGGTGCTATTGATTGCCGCTATCCTGGAACCCCGTGTATTAGGGTCTTTTTTACAGATTGCCAAGGACCTCGGGCTGGACGCGTTGGTAGAGGTGCATGACAGTGAGGAGCTTAAAGCAGTGCTGGAGCTGGGGACAGCAACCTTAATTGGCGTAAATAACCGAAATCTGCGGACATTCGAGACTCGTCTCCAGACGACAGAGGAGCTGATCTCACTAATTCCTAAAGGGGTTACGTTCATCAGTGAGAGCGGAATTGCGGGACCGGAAGATGTTAATTATCTGCATTCGGTAGGTGCACACGGTATCTTGGTGGGGGAGCATCTGATGCGCAAGGAAGATGTAGGACAGGCTGTAGCCGAATTGATGGACGGGGTTAAAGCATGAACAAAACGGGCGTAAAAATTTGTGGACTTCAAAGCGTTGAAGTGCTAAAATCTATGGTAAACTTACCGGTCGATTATATAGGTTTTGTGTTTGCTGACAGTAAGCGCCGGATTGACGGCGTACAGGCTGGAAAGCTGCTTCGCGTATTAGATGAATGGACCTCAGGCAGCAGACCGCGCAGCGTGGGTGTATTTGTGAACCCTGGTGATGCACTGTTAAATGATGTGATGGAGAAAGCACCCTTGGATGTCATACAGCTGCATGGACAGGAGAGTCCGCGGCGCTGTCGGGAAATTAGGGAGCATTTTGGTATACAGGTATTCAAGGCATGGTCTGTGGACAGTCAAGGACAAACAGAACGCTCGGCGGACGAATTGGATGCCTATGTCGGGACAATTGACGCTTTATTGCTGGATACATACGATCCCCTGTATGGCGGCGGCTCCGGAAAAACGTTTGCGTGGGATCGAATTCCTGCCTATCAGGCTTGGACCCATCAACATGGAATTCCTTTGTTTGTAGCCGGCGGGTTGACTGCCGATAATGCGGAAAAGCTGGTTCATGAGTATCATCCCCATGGGCTGGATGTATCCAGCGGTGTAGAGACGAACGGAGTCAAGGACATTGCAAAAATCACAGCATTCGTAGAAAGGGTGAAGCAGGCATGACACAATTACCTGATAACAACGGACGTTTTGGAACATTTGGAGGACGTTTTGTACCGGAAACGTTGATGAACGCACTGATTGAATTGGAGGAATCCTACCGTAAGTACGCGGATGATCCCGAGTTTAAAGCAGAGTTGAACGGGCTCCTTAAGGACTATTCTGGTCGGGAAACGCCGCTTTATTATGCGGAGCGTCTGAGTCAGCATTTGGGCGGAGCTAAAATTTACTTGAAGCGCGAAGATTTAAATCATACCGGTGCCCACAAAATCAATAATGCATTAGCTCAGGGATTGCTGGCGAAGCGTATGGGGAAACAGAAGGTCATTGCTGAAACAGGCGCAGGACAGCATGGTGTCGCGACAGCGACTGTGGCTGCGTTGCTCGGATTGGAATGCAAGGTGTTTATGGGCGAAGAGGATACTGTGCGCCAGCAGCTGAACGTCTTTCGGATGCAGCTTTTGGGTGCAGAGGTCATTCCGGTGACATCAGGTACACGTACACTTAAGGATGCCGGGAATGAAGCTTTGCGTTACTGGGTCAGCCATGTCCATGATACGTTCTATATTTTGGGTTCAGCTGTCGGCCCGCACCCGTATCCGATGATGGTGCGGGACTTCCAACGTGTGATTGGTGATGAAACACGTCGCCAGATCCTAGAGAAGGAAGGCAGACTTCCGGATGTCATCGTGGCAGCGATCGGTGGCGGAAGCAATGCCATCGGCATGTTTTATCCTTTTATTGAGGATCAGGGTGTCGCATTGATTGGCGTGGAGGCCGCTGGAAAAGGTGTCGAAACGGAATTCCATGCAGCTACGATGACCAAGGGAACACAAGGGGTCTTCCAAGGCTCTATGAGTTATCTGCTTCAGGATGAGTATGGACAAGTGCAACCTGCGCATTCCATCTCGGCTGGATTAGATTATCCAGGTGTTGGACCGGAGCATTCATACCTGAAAGATATTGAGCGGGCCAAATATGTTCCGATCACGGATCAGGAAGCGCTGGATGCACTTCAGCTCCTCTGCCGTACCGAAGGAATACTTCCTGCATTAGAGTCGGCACATGCAGTTGCGCAGGTCGTCAAGCTGGCACCTACGTTGACGGCAGATGATATTATCGTTATTTGTTTGTCTGGACGCGGGGATAAAGATGTGGACTCCATTATCAAGTATTTGGGAGGAAATCCGTCATGAATTTAATTGATCAGGCGTTTGGTCGCCTTAAAAATGAAGGCAAAACGGCATTAATTCCTTTTCTGACGGTAGGCGACCCGGATGTGGATACTACAATAGAGATCATTCGGCTGTTAGAGTCGGCCGGAGCTGACATATTGGAACTGGGTGTACCCTATTCCGACCCGCTGGCTGACGGTCCTGTAATTCAGCGCGCGTCTGAGCGTGCACTGAAACGGCAAATTTCCATTCGCACGTGCATGGAGACAGCTTCTCTGGCCAGAGCGGCAGGTTCAAGTCTGCCTTTTATTCTGTTCACGTATTATAACCCTGTATTACAGATGGGTATGGATGCTTTCTTTGCAGGCTTGCAGGAGCACGGTATCAGCGGTCTGATTATTCCGGACCTTCCGCTTGAGGAAGCGGAGGAGCTGGGAGGACGGGCCGCAGAGGTGGGTGTGCATCTGATTCCTCTGGTGGCTCCAACTTCTGAACAGCGGATCGAACGAATTGTCCGTCAGGCCCGTGGATTTGTATACTGTGTATCTTCGCTGGGTGTAACTGGGGAAAGAGCTTCCTTTTTTGAAGGTATAGAGGACTTTATCGCGCAGGTCAAACGGCATACAGATATTCCGGTAGCGGTTGGCTTCGGGATCTCTACTCAAGAGCAGGTAGCCCGGTTTTCAAACATTTGCGATGGAGTTGTGGTCGGCAGTGCAATTGTACGTCAGGTGGAGGAGGCCATTCCATTGCTGAATGATTCTGCGCGCAGGCAAGAAGGTCTTTTGCAAATTCATAATTTTGTGGCACAATTAAAGCAGTAACTGTCAAAATAGAAAGTAATAAATATGTTCTGATTGGATAGAGGAGGTAGGGGCATGCAACCTAAACCGCATATTGTACATTTGCCAGTATATCAGCCCGGTAAACCGATTGAAGACGTAAAACGTGAGCTGGGACTCGATGAAGTCATCAAGCTCGCTTCGAATGAGAATCCGTATGGTAGCTCTCCCAAAGTGTTGCAGGCCATTCAGCAGGAGTTTGCTAACATTAGTGTGTATCCTGACGGAAGTGCGGTAGCTTTGACACAGGCACTAGCTAAACGGACGGGTTTAAAAGAGGAACAGTTTATCTATGGCTGCGGATCTGACGAAATAATTGCGTTGATTACGCGTGCTTTCCTCCTTCCCGGGGAAGAAAGCATTATGGCCGATCAGACATTTTCCGTATACAAAAGTAATGTGGAAATTGAGGGAGCGGTTGCAGTTGAGGTGCCTTTGCGTGACGGTGTACATGATTTGGATGCTATGCTGTCTCACATCAATGACCGTACAAAAATTATTTGGATCTGTAATCCAAATAACCCGACGGGCACGATTGTACCTGAAGCAGAGCTAATTGCGTTTTTGGACCAAGTACCAAAGCACATCATGGTTGTTCTGGATGAAGCCTACGCCGAGTTTGTGACGGATCGTTCGTATCCCGACGGCATTCGTTTGTTGCCAGCGTACGAAAACCTGGTTGTACTACGCACCTTCTCCAAAATCTATGGGCTTGCTTCGCTGCGCATTGGTTATGGTATGGGAGCCGAGTCAATCATTCGCTTGATAAATCAGGTTCGTGAACCGTTTAATACATCACGGGTAGCGCAGGCTGCGGCCATTGCTGCCTTGGAAGATCAGGAATTTGTTCAAGAATGCCGGGATCGTAATGCAGAGGGCAGAGCTTATTTGCAAAATGAGCTCAAGCGTCTGGGGCTGGAGTCTTTCCCGGCACATGGTAATTTTATTATGCTGGATGTACGTCGTCCATCCGGTGAGGTATTCCAGGAGTTGCTTCGTAAAGGTGTGATTATTCGCGCAGGTCATCATAAATATCCGACATATATTAGGGTGTCGGTTGGATCACAGCCGCAAAATGAGTTGTTTATTCGTGTGCTGGAACAGGTCCTGGGGGCGGAAGCGGCGAAAGTACGCCTATAATTTCCGCAGATGGGATTTGATAATTGATGAAGATTGCCATTTTCGGCGTGGGACTGATTGGTGGGTCCCTCGCACTTTGTTTTAAAGGGAAGCCGGATATTACTGTTGTCGGCCATGCCCATCTCCCTGAACTGATGGAACCGATGTTAAGCCGTGGTGTCGTGGACACCGCGACTCTTTCGGTTGAAGAAGCGGCAGAGGATGCCGATTTTATTTTTTTATGCGTACCTGTGGGCTTATTGGAACATTATCTCGAACTGTTAAGCAAGCTACCGCTTAAAACGGGTTGTATTATTACTGATGTAGGCAGCACGAAATCGGCAATTGCCAAAAAAGCATCAGAAATTTCTTTGCGCAACGCTTACTTTATCGGTGGTCATCCGATGGCCGGTTCGGAGCGTTCCGGTGTAAAGGCTGCTTCCGCATTGTTATTTGAAAACGCATATTATGTGCTTTCCCCGGCAGAGGGTGTGCCTGAGGAAGCATACAGTTCACTGGAACGTTTATTAAAATATACTAGTGCTCATGTTGTGCGTGTCCAACCTGATATGCATGATGATATTGTCGGTGCGATTAGCCATCTTCCGCACATTATTGCAGCGGCGCTGGTGAATCAGGTGCGAAAGCACAATGATGAAAATCCGTTGTACCGTACATTGGCTGCGGGCGGGTTCCGTGATATTACACGGATAGCCTCTAGTGATCCGGTTGTGTGGCGGGACATCTTACTGAGCAATCGTGAAGTTTTACTAGGCCTGTTGGAAGAATGGAACGGACAGATTGAGCGTTTTACCCATTTACTGAGAATACAAGACGGTGAGGGAATCGCTGACGAGTTTTTGACAGCTGGGCACTTCCGCAGTGAACTGCCAGAGCGTCGCAAAGGAGTCATCGTCTCCACGTTTGATCTGTATATTGATGTACCGGATACCCCAGGGATTATCGGGCGAATTGCTATGGAACTGGGGAATCACAGCATTAATCTGAGCAATATGCAAATCATTGAAAGCCGGGAGGATGTCCCAGGCATCATGCGGCTTTCCTTCCGTCAAGAGCAGGATTGGGAGCGTGCCAAGACTCTGCTGGATTCGATGGGGTATAAAGTGGTGGTGTGAAGGGTGGAGAAAGTATGAGTGTTCGTTAAGGAGGTACACCGCTCCGCGATCCATTTGATCTTACGATCGCTGTTGCAGGGGGATTCTCTGGACTTTTTAAATTATCTAAAGGTAAGAATCCCCCCTGCAAAGGCGAACGCTACGCTTCTCTAGATTCAAATGGATCGCTGCGCTACGGATCGCCTTAAAAGTACTATGCTTTCTGGGAGTGAAATAATAGGAAAAGTTTTAAAGCGGGTGAAGAAACTTTCGCCCGCTTTTTTGTTATTTGAAGAACAAATGAGACAATCCTTCTCACTAATTATTATTAAAGAAAACAAAAAAAGACCACCCGGGTAAAGCCCCGGGTGGTAGCTACTTTTAGTGAAGTAGCTGAGTAGGATAGGAGTGGAGAGAAACCATACTGTACTTTTATTATATGTATACGTTTTCATTTTGTCAATAATTTTTTTGAAGCGTTTTCTTTTTGTGTTTTTTTCCTTATTGATGTATTTGAATAGAACATTTTCAATGGGGTTGTCATTTAATCTTGAAAAAATTTAAAATCCCCTGAAAAGCTGTATAAATGAATCAGGTGCCAGCGTTAGGGAGGCATTGATAGAAATCGTGGGGATTTTGGACTTTTTTACTGACGGACATTTTGTGGTACAATGGGTAAGTCCATTTTGGATGTTGAATATTGTTGGGGATAGCACCGTTAATGTTGGCACTACATAGGGTAAGAAAATAACAAATGTTCCATGATGCTGTTTCATCCATTTGCGCAGAGGGCGCAACTTTTTTTGACCTGTTCGGTATATATAGACAGAATCGAACGGGAAAACAGCACATGTATGGGCGAGGAGGGTCTCACTCGGATGATGACAGATTCCCAGATGATTCAGGAAATCAAACAAGGTAATGTTGAGGTTTATTCAGAATTAATGAGGCGGCACCAACGTAAAATTTTAGCTTTTGTTTATCATATGCTGAAAAGTTCGAACCTGGAAATGATTGCTGAGGACTTGTGCTCAGAAACGTTTTATAAAGCGTATCGGAGCCTACACTCTTTTCGCGAGGTAGACGCATCGTTTTCCACTTGGTTATATACGATTGCACGCAATACGGTGCTAAGTGAGCTTCGCAAGCACCGTAGCGGTCAGGTTCCATTGGAGGAGAGCGGTTATGTACCGGTAGCTCCATCGGATGTCATTCCGGAGCAGGCCGTCCTTCGCGGTGAGAAGGTAGAGATGGTTCGTGAAGCGATCAATAGATTGCCTGAGAAGCAGCGATCTGCGCTGATTTTGCGTGAATATGAGCAATTGGATTATCAGGAGATTGCGACTATTTTAGGACAGACGGTCAGTGCGGTGAAGTCATTGCTTTTCCGGGCAAGATCCAGTGTGAAGACGCAGTTGGAGCCTTATTTTTTTGAGCCTCTCTATGAGGAAAACGAAGGGATGAGCAGCCAATGAAATCCAGGGACACTGAGGATTTGTTCGCTACAGGCAAAAATGTATCGAAACAAGACTCGGAGCGCAGACGGGCCAAAAGCTCGTCTGCTGGGTGGGAGCATGGTTCGGAAGAAAAAGAGTGGAATTTGTCAAAAGAAAATCGGTCCGATATTCGTGATATTTCCTTTGAAATAACAGATGAAAAGCTAGAGGCAATGAATCGCAGAGTCATGGATCGAATTTATGAAGAATCACCGTGGCTTGTTCCGGGCGAGCATCGACGTGCGCGTGTGAACCCAGCAGCCCGTAAGTATATGTCTGTATGGATCGCCGGCTTCTTGGCCGTATTTTTATGTAGCTTCTTGTTTTTGAACTGGAACGGAAGCTCCTCTCAGGAAAATCCCCCTCAAGCAGCTCCTGTCATGGACACAGGTATTTTACCGACAGGCCTGTTGAAAACTACAAGTACATCTCCACAATATCAATACCACATTAAAGATGTGAATAGTGGCATTATGGACCCGCTGGTTGCTAGCATTGTTCCTACTTATCCGCAATACTGGATGTTGTTGTCTGTATTGGCACTTGCGCTTGCTTTATTTTCTCTGGGCTGGATCCATCGGGCGAGAAGGGTCAGAAATTAGCAGGACAGCTGGGCTCCAATATGAATTCATAACAATGCCTGAATAACAAAACAGCGGAGGAAACGACACGATGCTTATTGGCTTGATCAGACATGGATTGACGGATTGGAATGCGGTAGGGAAAATCCAGGGTCACAGTGATATTCCCTTGAATGAGGAAGGGCGTCGGCAGGCACGCTTGCTGGCAGAACGATTAAAGGAAGAACCTTATCATTGGGACGGGCTTATTACAAGTAGTCTCTCCAGAGCGAAAGAGACTGGGGAGATTATTGCTTCTGCTCTGCATCTCCCGTTGTTAGAGCCTGATGATCGGCTAAGAGAACGTGCTTATGGTCAGGTCGAGGGCATGACCCAGGCCGAGCGTGAAGAGAAGTGGGGAGTCGACTGGCATCTGCTGGATCTAGGGCAGGAAAGCGATGCGGATCTTCAGCTTCGCGGGCTAGCTTTTATGGAAGCCATTTGGACGGAAAATCGGGACAAGAATCTGCTGGTCGTTTCCCACGGCGGTTTTTTGGCTAATTTGTATAAGGCTCTGTATCAGGAAAAATTCACGGAACGAATCGGCAATTTGTCACTTAGTGTACTCCAGCGTGAGGATATGGATTGGGCACCACTTTTGTATAATTGCACGAAGCATTTGCAAGAGAAAAGTGACTGTAACTCAAAAAGTTAGTAAAAGACCAAGGCTTCTACTTATCGTAGGAGTCGTGGTCTTTTTGTTTTTTAATTATACCTTTGCAAAAAAAGAGGTTTAGAGTCTGAACAATCCGTCAAAGCTGTGGGTACAACAGGTAAGAATCAATTCCGGATGACAGTCCAGTGACGAGGCGATGGAACAATGAATCTGGCGGATATGCTGACATTTGCGGATATTGTGCATTTGAACAGAATCGCGGTGTATTACGATTGTGACTGTAAACCTAATTCCAAACATGAGTTGATCCAGGGGATTTTGACGAAGCTCGGCAGCAGTAGTTTTTTTGAGACGCAGGTCAAGGAGCTGAGGTTGTCAGAGGTAAGGTTTTTGAACGCGTTGCTGTTCGATGACCGACCGTATTTCAGCATGGAGGAATTGATTGCAATAGCCAAACAGTCTGTTGAGGAGGACGAGAATCCTGGTGAGCGGCCAAGGGATATTGTGACCCGTCTGCGTTCTAGTGGCTGGTTGTTCAACGGTTCGACGCACAATACGAGGTATTTGTTCCAAATTCCGTTGGATATGAAGGAGCGCTTTCGACGTGTTATGGTATATGACTTCCAAAACGGAATGACCCGGGTAAGCGAACCGTCGTCGTACCGGGATGAAGGGCATCTGCTGGCAGAGGATTTACGGCTTTTCCTTCAATACATGGGGCAGCATGAGGTTCCGCTAAATCCCGAGGGAGCTTGGTATCGTCGCAATCAGCAGCAGCTGATGGAACATTTGCACATTGCGGAGCCGCTTTTGGGTAAGGGAGGATGGCGTTTCGGGTATGGCTCCTCTTTTAAGTTTTATCCAGACCGAATGGCACTACTATATGATTATGCCCGTCACTCCAAGTACATTGAGGAGAAAGGGGACCAAGTTGTGCTGACGGCAAAGGGAGAAGCGCATCAGGAGCATACAATTGAGGAAGAAATGATACAGCTATTCAGGTTTTGGTTAAGATTGTATAAAGGAGCCGTTCCTAATTTGCTGTCTCTAGTCTACTGGATTGGAGAATGTGCCAGGCCCTGGACGTCCTCAGAGTCGCTTTTTGTACATATTGGCCCACTGATTCGACCGTTTTACTATGATACGCCCCGTTCGGTCTTTGATCAGAGGATTATACGAATGATGCTTCACTTGGGTATGCTTCGTCAGGGTGAACATTCGACGGGACCATCTGTACAGATGACGGCCTGGGGGCTGAAGTTGGCGGGAGAGTGCCGCATTGGTCGGAACGACTCGGGTATACGGCTCCATTGACAAGCAGCACACATGTTGATAGAATTTCACCCAAAATGAGAGGGTGAAGTTGTTGCTGATTCACTATAACGGAAACATGCCACAGCTCCATTCATCTGTCTATATGGCAGAAGGAGCAAAAATTGTCGGAAAAGTAACGATCGGTCAAGATTCCTCTGTATGGTTTAATGCCGTACTGCGCGGAGATATGGCGCCTATCATCATCGGTGAACGCTGCAATATTCAGGACGGTGTCGTGGGACATGTGAACACGGATCAGCCCCTGTTGCTGGCGGATGATATTTCGGTAGGTCATGCTGCAATAATCCACGGTTGTACGGTAGGCAAAGGCACTTTAATCGGTATGGGGGCCATTGTACTCAACGGAGCGGAGCTTGGTGAATATGCTTTAATAGGAGCAGGGTCGGTCGTTACGGAAAATACCAAAATACCACCCTATACTCTTTCTCTCGGTACACCTGCCAAAGTGGTGCGCGAATTGACAGATGCAGATTTGCAGCGGATGTCACGAACGGCACTCAGCTATGTGGCGAAAGGAAAAGAATATAGGATCTCTTAAACTCATGTTGGAGGTGCATCCTATGGATAAAATGAAGGTTACTTATGAAGTAATGTTGGGCCTGTCTGCTGAAATGGTTTTGGACGAGGCATTACGTAAACACCGGAGTGAAAAACTCTACAAGGATATTGATGAGGCGCTAGCCTCCGGAGATGAAGTAGCTTTTCGTCATCTTACGGATGAGCTGAAAGCAATGAGTTAGAACAATCTTAGGAATCCTGAGTTGGATTTCAGACGAATCTTTAGTTCAAGATTATAATCATCAAACCTGACTGTAGCGGCGGTCAGGTTTTTTTGATACGCTTGGATATGATATAGTCTTTGTAGGATGGGACCTGTACAAGGCAACTGTCGTATGAACGGAGGATGAAGGACGTGTCGTTATCTTATTTGTGGAGCCGGTCGTTCTTGACGAGCCGGCCTTTTTTGTGGCTGCTGTTCTGGTGTAATCTGGTTGGAACGGTGTATGGGTACATATGGTATGGGGGGCAGTTGGAATATACACTAAATTATCACCCAATGTGGCAGATTGTATTTGTGCCTGATAGTCCGACGGCGAGTCTGTTTTTTACGATCTCTATAGCATTTTTGCTCTATTCTCCGCGTCTCAATAGCTTGAAGGTCATTCGCCAGATCATCGAGGCATTGGCTGTTGTCACGAGTGTAAAATATGGCATCTGGGCTTCAGCTATTATTTTTTGGGGAGTTGCGCAGGGGGGACATATGATATGGCAGGATTGGATGCTGGTGGCATCTCACACGGCAATGGCGGTCGAAGCACTGCTGTTCGTGCGTTTTTTCACCTGCAAATGGACTGCTTTATGCCTAGCCGCACTCTGGACATTGTTAAATGATACGATGGATTATACATTTGGTATATATCCGTATCTTCCAAAGACGCTAACGGATGATGTACCACAAGTGCGTGCTTTTACCTATATGCTGACCCTTGTCAGTATTATAGCGGCATGGCTTGCCATGTTTGCGCGCAATCGAGTGGGAGTGGAAGTGGAGAAATAGAGATGAACATTGTTATAAACCAAAAAGAATATATATTTAAAAAAGGAACCGTGATTATCATAAAATAAGAAAGAACTTTAATCATTTAGCCAAACAAAGTTTTGGTTTTGATTTTGAAGCTTGGTATCAATTGGGCTTTTGGAATGATAAATATATCCCTTACGTACGGCAGGGCAACTGTGATGCTATGTATTTGTTCGCAATGATAGTGTGAAGAATTTTTACACTAAATTCGGGTTTGTTTCAGCACAAGAATATCAATTGAACCGGAAAGTAATCATAAACCACTTGGACATTAAAGTTGAGAAATTGAATCTGGAAGAGCAGTCGGATTTAAAGTTACTGAAAAATAAAAGTGCTAGATTAAATCCGTATTCACTTTTTGCTGCGGAAAATAGTGAATGGCTGGTCTTATTCTATGCATCTCTTTTTTTAAAGATAATTTTATGTATATACCTCAATATGACACGATTGTGGTTGCAGATTTTGAGGGGGATACCATTTGTCTTAAAGCAAGTTCTAGTCTCGGTAACCTTGCCATACAGTAAGGTGAGGAGGGATGTCCCATGATTAGGGGTCAGGCGTTTCCAATTATGATACGTATTGTTTCGAGTGTTGTTTTATCTATGGTCCTGCTGCTGTCCGTCTGCGTCCCTCCAGGTGTGGTAGAAGCGCGTGATCAGTCAAAACCCGTAGGAAATACAAAAGAGATTGAGGAACTGGATCATGCAGCTGCGATACTGTACCGAGATGTGATGGACGGGAACATTGAAAAAGCGCGCGCGGATGTAGCCGAAGTGAGTCGATGGTTTGGCACTGGACAGGTGCAGGCAGCGTTATCTGTAGAGGCCATTCATGCTTTGTCCGGCAGCATCCTTGAGGTGCAGCAAGCTACACAGTCCGTCCAAGCATCACCGGATGAATGGGTGAAGGCTGCGGCCAATTTACGACTTGCGACAGATGCGCTTGCACATCCGCGTCAGCCCTTATGGCAGCAGTATTATAAGATTTTAAAAGAAGATGTTAGTGGCTTGAACAGCCAGTTTGCTAAAGGCAACATGAAGGGTTTCAAAGCTGGAGCCGCGGTGCTGGAGGACCACTATGAGACGATCCGTACAGCAGCATTGATTCATGGCAGAACAAGTGAAGTTGTCCGGGCTGATTCATGGATTTCCTACGTCAAAGGATTGGGGGATCAGCAAAATGCAGATGCCTCAGCGATTAGAGGGGCGTTGGATCAGGGAAATCCGACGTTTAATGCCTTGTTTGGACGTGAAAAAGACGCCACTGCCCTGGCGCCATTTATCCCGCGTGAAAGTGAGCGCCGGGCAGAATTGGCAATCGGCATGATTGTTCTGCTGGCGCTGGCCTATGCAGGTTATCGTAAATATCGAGCTGGTTTCTCTGGATAACGATGCAAAATTCGAATATTCGTGTCGTTGGCTGCTGAGCCATCCATATAGGTTAGCCCATCGCCCGGATTTCCGGGCTATTCCTCTTTGAACCCCTCTCCATGTACATCATGCACATCCTGTATGATAATAAACGCCCGTGGATCAACCGATTTAACAATTTGGTGCAAACGTCGTATTTCCTGACGAGGCACGACACAATAGGCAACATGCTTGGCCTGCTTGGAAAATGCACCTACAGCCGGAATAATAGTAACTCCACGATCCATGTCCCTAATAATAATATCCGCAATGTCCATCGTGTGGTCGCTGATAATCATAAAGGCTTTGGCAGAATAGGCCCCTTCTTGTATAAAATCAATAATTTTGGACGCGATGAACACGGCGACTAATGTATATAGAATTTTTTCTTTTGGTATGTAAAGTAGTGAAGCACCGATAATGACAATATCAATGACCAGCAGAATCCTTCCCATACTCCAGCCAAACTTCCGGTTTAGAATACGAGCGATTATATCCGAGCCGCCCGTGGTGCCGCCAAAGCGGAACACAATACCTAATCCGGCCCCAAGCGTAACCCCCGCATATAATGAAGAAAGTATAAAATCGTGTTCAGTTTGAAATGTTCCCATCCATCCGAAATGAATCATTTTTTCATACAACCACAGAAAAAAAGTGAGCGACCCGATACCTACCCCTGTATATAGAATTTGCTTGCCCCCAAGCATTTTCCACCCAATTAAAAATAAAGGAATGTTCAGCAGCAATGTGGAGAGAGAGGGTGAAATCGAAAAAGCATAATTGAGCAGCAGGGTGATCCCTGTAATACCACCTTCCATCAGTTTACTGGGTATTATAAAATAAAGCAGACCGAATGCATAGATGGCGGTCCCGAGCACAATGGGTAAAATCAGTTTAAGCTGTTCCATGGACTTGGATATCTTCATATGATCCCTCGCAGTAGCAGTTTAAGGAAGAACGACTTCATGCTGATTTTGCTAAATCGCAGCTCCTTATATGTAGTATACCTTTTTACGCTATCTTTAAAAGACTGATGACTGTAAGTTGGGATCATAAGTACACAATTAAAAAAAATTTGTTTTAAAATGTGCTTTACGATAACATATGAATAAACCTGCACATGGGGGGATTGCGTGTTTCATGGAAAAATCATTAGATGAAATTCAACGTGAGGTAGACCAGTATATATCTCAATTTAAGGAAGGGTATTTTAGCCCTTTGGCGATGTTGGCTCGGATGTCTGAGGAAGTCGGGGAACTCGCGAGGGAAGTCAATCACTCCTTTGGCGAGAAACCGAAAAAAATGGATGAGGCGGACAATTCGATTGAGCTGGAGCTGGGAGACATTTTGTTCATCACAGTTTGCTTTGCGAACTCGCTAGGTATAAATTTGACCGAGGCTCATGATAAGGTCATGCAAAAATTTAACACGCGTGACGCGAATCGCTGGACCAAAAAGGACACCGATTAGGCGTTTTGTACATATGCTGTACCAAACCGGTTACCCGGAGGTGCAGTGTCATGAAGGCGGAGGAATACGTTCAGAAAGCTTATCAGTGCATTTTGCAGAACGATTTTGAGCAGGCCGTGGAATGGTTTGAAAAAGCAATTTCAGCCCAGCCTGATCATGCGGAGCATTATTTCCGGTGCTCGGTTACCTATGCTCGTAGTGGTCGTTTGGAGCAGGCTCTCGCATATGCAGAGCATGCGGTTCGTCTCGCTCCACAGCAGGATGAATATGTTCTCCATCTGCATGCGCAGGAAGCCAGGCAGCATACGGAGAAGGCCAGAAAAATGCTGGATGTCGACAGAGCTACGCCACAGGTGCGTCAGGATGCGATTTTGCTACTGGAACGAGCAATAGCCCTCGATCCGTTATGTGGGGATGCTTTTTTGCTGCTCGCATTGATTTATGATGAATTGAATGAGTATAAGCTAGCTGTGCAGGCTGCTCGCGAGGCGGCTGCACTGTTTCCTCACAATGTGCAGCTTGCCAACCTCATGAAGAAGTTATGCCAGCAGATGAATGAACAGATCTAACACAAATGGATGCATAAGGAGTTGTAGGGATATGTCAGAACCAATAAAAGTGGCTGTTGTAGGAGCAGCAGGGCGTATGGGCCGTGAAGTTGTCAAATTGGTTCTTCAGGATGAGGAACTACAGCTTGTGGCCGCAGTGAACAGAACACATGCCGGCAGTGATGCCGGCCTTCTCGTCGGATTACCGGAAGCGGGTATCGCTATTGTGGAGGACGTGGAGCAGGCTTTACTGGATAGTCGAGCGGATGTCATGGTCGATTTTACGGGGCCGCGTTTTGCGTACGCACATACAGCGCTTGCTATCAAGTATGGAGTACGTCCCGTTATCGGAACGACAGGGTTTACCCCCGAACAGATTAATGAACTGGACAAGCAGTGTCGTGAGCAGCAAATTGGTGGTCTGATCGCGCCGAACTTTTCGATTGGAGTCATTTTGATGATGCGGTTTGCGGCTCAGGCAGCGAAATACTTCCCACATCTGGAAATCATCGAATATCACGGTGACCAAAAATTGGACGCGCCATCGGGCACAGCCATTAAGACCGCAGAGCTGATCGCCGAACAGCGTGAAGAGCTACGACAGGGTAACCCGGAAGAGGAAGAAACGTTAGAAGGATCACGGGGGGGGTACTATCAAGGGTTCCGTGTTCACAGTGTCCGTCTTCCCGGTGTTTTCGCACAGCAAGAAGTAATCTTCGGAGGGTTTGGACAATCTCTGAAAATTCGTCAGGATTCTTATGAACGAGCGGGCTATATGCCGGGTGTTAAAATCGGTATTCAGAAGGTCATGGAGCAGCCAGGACTTGTATATGGATTTGAGCATTACATCGATTAAGAATACGCGAATGATTTGACGAACGAAATTATAGAATGAGGCAGGAGGAACTTTGAATGTTAAAGATTGCATTTATAGCGCATGACCGAAAAAAGGATGAAATGGTAAATTTCATAACGGCCTATGAGCATGTTTTTACAGATCACCAGTTATTTTCAACAGGTACAACAGGTCTGCGCATTATGGAGCAAACCAAGCTTCAAATTCACCGTTTCATGTCCGGGCCGCTTGGAGGAGATCAGCAAATCGGGGCTATGGTTGCACAAAATGACATGGACTTGATTATATTTTTGCGTGATCCGCTTATGGCCCAGCCGCATGAGCCGGATATTAGCGCCCTGTTACGTCTGTGTGATGTACAAGGGATTCCTCTGGCAACCAACGTTGCAACTGCTGAAATACTGGTTAAGGCGCTAGACCGTGGCGATTTTGCTTGGCGTGAGCTGGTACATAAATATAAACCGGGGATTGACCAGCAAGGTGATATAAAATGACACTGGACATCTTGATTTTCGGAGCCCATGCCGACGATGCAGAAATAGGAATGGGAGGCACGATTGCCAAGCATACAGCCGCTGGTTTAAAGGTGGGCGTGTGCGATTTGACGCGGGCTGAAATGTCATCTAATGGTGATGTGGATACTCGTATGGCAGAGGCAGAACACGCTGCAAAAGTACTCGGACTTGCCGTGCGGACGAATCTAGGTCTGCCGGATCGTGGATTATATGTAACTCCAGAACATGTAGCTGCAGTTACAGCAGAAATACGGCGCCATGCACCGAAAGTCGTATTTGCTCCTTATTGGGAGGATCGGCATCCAGACCATGTCATGTGCAGTAAGTTAGTGGAGGAAGCGGTATTTAACGCCAAGTTGCGACGTTTTATGCCAGAAAATCCTGCGGTACAGGTAGAGCAATTATATTTTTATTTTATTAATGATATTGGCAGAACGGATTTGATTGTGGATATCACCGAGCATTATGAAGCCAAAGAACGGTCTTTGTTGAGTTATGCTTCGCAATTTCAGGCAGCACCTGGAAAGGATACAGTATCCACACCCTTAAATCAGGGATATGTGGAACGCGTAAAAGCTCGCGACTCGTTGTTGGGTCAACGCAAACTGATTTCGTATGCAGAAGGCTTTGCGTCCAAAACGCCATATCTGGTTAAGCTATTCACATAAGAATTCTATACTTGAGCATTTTGCAGAATGTTAAAATAAATCGGCAGGAAAGTTATCACTGATGAGCGGAAGGAGGCAGCTTAGCTTGAATGACAAATTGAAAATTGGAATTACCTGTTATCCGTCGTTGGGTGGCTCCGGTGTAGTGGCTACTGAGTTGGGTAAGTTGCTGGCAGAAAAAGGGCATGAGGTCCATTTCATTGCCAATAGCATTCCGTTCAGATTAGGCGGGGCGTTTCAGAAAAATATTTTTTATCATGAGGTTGAAGTTAACGATTATTACGTGTTTAGATATCCACCCTATGATTTGTCACTGGCGACCAAAATGGCCCAAGTCGCACAAATGAAGAATTTGGACGTACTCCATGTTCATTATGCGGTACCCCATGCAGTATGCGCTTACTTGGCGAAGGAAATGGTGGGTGATCATCTGAAGGTGGTAACCACCTTGCATGGTACGGACATTACAGTGTTGGCACAGGATGAGTCGTTGAAGGACCTGATTCGGCTGGCTATTAACAAAAGTGACGCTGTGACAGCGGTTTCCAAGGATTTGATTCGGGAGACGATAGATGCGTTGGAAATTACACGACCTATTGATTTAACCTACAATTTTGTAGATAAACGGGTATATTATCCACGAGATGCCGCGGCGCTTAGAAGAGATTTTGCCCAACCGCATGAAAAAATAATGATGCATATTTCCAATTTCCGTCCTGTCAAAAGGGTGGGAGATGTGCTGGATATATTTGAAAAGGTGCAACGTAAAGTACCTGCGAAGCTGCTGTTGGTGGGAGAAGGACCGGATCTTCCAAAAATCCGTTGCAAAATCGAGAATTTAGGACTGCAAGATAAGGTCTTCTTTTTAGGTAAGCAGGATCAGATCGCAGAAGTGATTTCTATGGCGGATGTGCTGCTGCTTCCCTCGGAAAAAGAAAGTTTTGGTCTGGTTGCATTGGAAGCAATGGCCTGTGGAGTGCCGACCATCGGTTCTCAGGCAGGGGGAGTACCTGAACTCGTTGTGCATGGAAGTACGGGGTATCTTGCTGAAATCGGTAATACTGAGGCAATGGCTGATTATGCAGTAGAGCTGTTGTCCGATGAAGCGATGGCGGAACGTTTCCGTGAAGCGTGTCTGACCCGCGCCCGTACCGTTTTTTGTGATGAGCTGATTACCCGTCAATATGAAGAGATATATTACCGTGTGTTGGGACGCGAGGTGCCGGATCTTAAACCGATCAGCGTTTAAGAGGGCGGACTCGCGTCCGTTTTTTATATTGAATACTTGCAAAGGGGGAAACCCTATGAATACAAATACTTGGCAATATGCTGACCAAGAGATGGCATTTCATGGCAGAGAGGTCATACATGCACTAACCGCAGCAGGCCACGAAGCCTACTGGGTCGGTGGCTGTGTGCGGGATGAGCTATTAGGAAGAGCCATTCATGATATGGATTTGACTACTTCGGCTGAGCCTGAACAGGTCATAGCGCTATTCCCTCACGTCATTCCGACAGGAATTCAGCATGGGACGGTTACGGTCATGCAGGGTGGCCATGCGTTCGAGGTAACCACTTTTCGTACGGAAAGTGGATATGCCGATCACCGCCGTCCAACGGAAGTTGCCTTCGTAAAGGATATCCGTGAGGATCTGATGCGACGGGATTTTACTATGAATGCGATTGCGATGGCAGAACACGGAGAGCGGGTGGACCCATTTGGAGGAGAAGCCGATTTACGAGCCGCTCTCGTTCGTTGTGTAGGCCGAGCCGAGGAACGTTTTGAAGAGGACGGGTTACGAATGCTGCGTTGCATCCGTTTTGCCTCTGTGTTTCGGTTCCGTGTTGCTTACAACACCTGGAAAGGCATGATTCGGCGCAAAGAGGGACTTCGTTACATAGCCATGGAACGTGTGCGGGTCGAGCTGGAAAAGATGCTAGCGGGCCCTGACCCTTTACGTGGGTTGGAGATGCTGAGCCGTAGCGGGTTGCTCGGTTGTACGAAGGTTCCGGTTCCTTGGGAACAATGTGAAGCATGGGCGCTCAAGGGGATCGTTCAACTGCAAGAAGAACTGCGGTGGGGCCTGCTCTTAATGTCTTGTAGACTTACCTCAGAGGCAGCGGACGAGCTACTAAGAGCTTGGACCTTTTCCAACGCGGTACGACTTCGGCTGGTTCATCTGCTGGAATGGGAGACCGAATTAATCTACAGTGCTGGTGCCATAGCTGGCGATTCCGATCCGGGGGAGTCTGGCATTGTCAACGATGAGGCGCTGCGTCGTAGCTGGATTCGTCTGCTAATTAGACTGGGAAAAGATACAGCTTCAGACTGGCTTGATCTTTACAAGACACTGCCTGCTTCATTCCGCGGATTACCGCCGTGGGTAGAAAAGCATGTGGCGAAAACAGCCGAACTGGCAAGCTCGTGGACAAAGCAGGCTGTAGTCGTTCGTATCAAAGATTTAAATATTACAGGAAATGAACTGGTTCAGGCGATAAATCGACCAGGCGGACCTTGGCTGGGTCAGATGATGGAACAGCTTTTACAAGCTGTTGCCTGCGGAGATATTCCGAATGAAACAGAAACATTGCTTCAGGAAGCGAAACGGGTGATGAGTAGTGAATAATCATGAAAGATTGTTAGGCATACTGGAGGAAGGTACATCCGATTACGTATCAGGGGAGGAAATCAGCCGACGCCTCTCGGTTAGCCGAACAGCAGTATGGAAGCAGATCAACAAACTGCGTGAGTTGGGCTACAACATTGATGCCTCCTCGCGTCGGGGCTATCGGTTGATATCCCGACCGGATCGGCTGGAAGTCTCCAAATTGGCCAATATGTTAAATACTCAATCGTTTGGCCAGCGTATCGTTGTACTGGATTCGACGGTTTCCACTCAGCAAGATGCCATGCGTTTAGCAGAAGAGGGCGCGCCAGAGGGGACAGTAGTGCTTGCAGAGGAACAAACGGCAGGTCGGGGACGTTTGGGACGGAAGTGGTATTCCCCTCGTGGCAAAGGAGTCTGGATGAGCATTGTGTTGCGTCCTACCCAGCCCTTGGCTTTTACCCCCCAGCTAACGCTACTTACAGGTGTAGCAGTGTGTAGGGCCATTCGTCGGCTGACGGGTGTGGAGGCTGGTATCAAATGGCCAAACGACGTGCTGATTCATGGTCGCAAAGTATCCGGTATTCTGCTGGAATCTGCAACAGAGGATCAACGGGTTCGATACTGTATTGCAGGGATTGGCATTGATGTGAATTTAAATAAAGAAGATTACCCGGAAGAGTTATCGCAGGTGGGAACGTCCTTGAAAATAGAAGCAGGGCGTGAAATTGACCGTACTGTGCTGATCGCCTCAGTGCTGGAAGAGATGGAACAGCTAAGTAAGTTGTATGCCGAGCAGGGGTTTCAGCCTATAGCCATGCTGTGGGAGGCTTTGTCCGTGACTATGAACCGTAGCATACGGGCACATACCGGACAAGGGATAACTGTAGAAGGTACAGCTGTTGGCTTGGACCCTTCCGGGGCACTCGTAGTAGAAACGGATCAGGGAGAGCGAATTCAGGTCATTTCAGGGGATATACAATTGTAGAAGCAGCCCTAGCTATGAAAACGACCGAAATCGTTCTATTCCCTGTGCAAAACTTCACGTGAAAAAGCAGATGTTTTTTGTTATACTGTGCAGGAGGCGGCATCGGACGGTCCGAGCTGCACTCCAGGGGCACATGCTCTACTTTAGCAAGTTTGTAAGACCATCATAACTTCATTTGAAGGTTACGTTGGATTCTGCTCTGAGCCGAACAGGACCGAGACAGAAGGGACGATCTCAAAATGAGTGTCTTTTTTGGCTGTTCGGACCTTTTGATGACGCAGATGTACAGGCGTTCATAAAAGGTTATTTTTTGTGCCAAAAAAAGATGGAAGGGAGCCATTTACAATGGCAGGAAAACAAGCACTGAATATTGTGAAAATGAAAAAAATGAAGCAAGAGGGTATTCCGCTCAGTATGCTGACCGCCTATGATTATCCATCGGCTAAAATAGCTGAGGAGGCGGGAATTGACATGATTCTCGTGGGTGACTCGCTGGGTAACGTAGTTCTTGGTTACGATTCAACCATCCCTGTAACCTTGGATGATATCGTGTACCATTCCCGGGCAGTCGCAAGAGGCGCGGAACATACATTTATCGTAGCGGACATGCCTTTTATGACATATCACAGCAGCGTTTCAGAAAGTCTTCAGGGCATCCGCCGTCTGATGCAGGAAGGACATGTGCATGCTGTTAAATTGGAGGGCGGAGCTGAAATTGCTGATGTTGTAAAAGCAACTGTTCAGGCAGGTGTGCCTGTATTGGGACATATCGGGCTTACTCCGCAATCGGTTAATCAAATTGGCGGCTATCGCATTCAAGGCAAGGACGAAGCGGACGCACGCCGGTTAATGGCGGACGCCAAGGCGCTGGAGCAGGCGGGTGCTTTTGGCGTTGTATTGGAACTGGTAACTGAGGAAGTGGCAACAGCGATTTCTAAAGAGCTTTCCATTCCAACCATTGGAATTGGTGCTGGACGTGGATGTGACGGTCAGGTACTCGTTTATCACGATCTGATTCAGTACGCATCGCCTTATTTCAGCAAACGCTTTGTTAAAACCTATGCCGATGTAGGCGGCTTGATCCGCAGCAGCATTGAGCAGTATGTGAGTGATGTAAAAGGGCGGGCATTTCCGGCCGCGGAGCATGTGTTCAGCGCGGATGACCGCGTTGTGGAATCCCTGTATGGTAAGGCAAAAGGACAGACACAGGAACAAGCTAAGGAAAAGGTGGAATCACGATCATGATCATCGTTAGGGAAGTGGCTCAGCTGCGTAAGATTATTGCTGAACGTCGGCAGCTTGGGACAAGCGGAACAAAAAAGGTACACGGTTCTACCTCTTTACAGCATAAAGTCGGCTTTGTACCAACAATGGGATACCTGCATGAAGGGCATGCGAGCTTGATGCACAAGGCGCGTGAAATGGCGGATACGGTGGTGCTTAGCATTTTCGTAAATCCGATTCAATTTGGACCGAATGAAGATCTAGACAGCTATCCTCGCGATGAAGCTCATGATTTGGAGGTAGCGCGGCGCGAAGGTGTGGATATTGTTTTTTTACCAACTGTAGCAGAAATGTATCCACAACCAACCCAAACCAAAATTCGTGTATCCGCTTTGACAGATCGTTTGTGCGGTGCTTCCCGTCCTGGCCATTTTGATGGTGTGACTACAGTGGTAGCCAAGCTTTTTAACATGATAGGTCCTGATTTGGCTTTCTTTGGAATGAAGGATGCGCAGCAGGTTGCTGTGCTCCAGCAGATGGTGACTGATCTCAATATGAACGTGATTATCGTACCTTGTCCCATCGTCAGAGAGGCGGATGGTTTGGCCCTCAGCTCCCGTAATGTGTATTTAAGTGCAGAACAGCGCGAGCAGGCGTTGGTGCTGTCTCAGTCACTGCGTAAGGTGCAAGAAGTGAGCGAAGATATAGTAACAAACACAATTACGATTCGTCAGCTACATCAAATGGTGGAGTCCACCATTACTTCCTCTCCTTTAGCAGACATTGATTACATTGAAATATTAACTTTTCCCGGTCTGGAGCCCCTTCTTCCCGAGCAGCGGCTATGTGATGTTCAGGAAGACGTCATCGTAGCGCTGGCTGTGAAATTTGGCAATACCAGACTGATTGACAATATAAGAATACAGAAGGCGGAGGTGCTTTCCCATGTTTAGAACCATGATGAAATCCAAAATTCACCGCGCTACGGTTACGGAAGCTAACCTGAACTATGTGGGGAGTATCACTATAGATGAAGATCTCATGGAGACATCGGATTTGTTGGAGAATGAAAAGGTTCAAATTGTAAACAATAACAATGGAGCTCGACTGGAAACCTATGTTATCCCCGGACCGCGTGGGAGCGGCGTAATCTGTCTCAATGGTGCGGCAGCCCGTTTGGTGCAGCCTGGTGATACAGTCATTATTATTTCCTATGCTTCCATGTCGAATGAAGAGGCCAAAACATACAAACCAACAGTGGTATTTGTTGATGAACATAATAAACCAGCCCAAACGATGAACAAAGAAGTACACGCGACGATCATGTAATGAATGGGAGTGCGGATGAAACCCGTCTTTTAAGCGAAAAATGTGAGTGTATTAATCCATCTTTCATAAGGGCGGGATGCACATGTTCCAGCATGTATTCGCAGAAATGAACAGCATGTTAGATGATATCGTGAAGCATTACCCATCAGCCCAGGGCTCCCGCAGGCAGGAGCTGCTACAGCACTGGAGTCTGCTGCGGAGAATGAGTGACGGAATTATGGATGAGTGGCTGGCCTTTGAGGAAAAAATGGTTTGCCTGCGTGCGGCCGGGTTTTCCGCGGAGACCGATATGTCTGACACGGAGCTGCCTGAAAAAGAGCTGCCAGCTTTTAATCGGGGGCAAGGGTATTATCGATTACTCATGTACCCTGAGGCGATCCAACAATTTGAGCAGGTACTACAGCATTTTCCGAACAGCTGGCAGAGTCGCATGTATATGGGAATGGCCTATTTTCAACTAGATGATCCAGCAGAGGCTGTATGCCATTTTCAGAAGGTGCTGGACCTGACTGAGCAGGCAGGACTGAAGGCGGTCATCTATAATGCGCTAGGCTGTCTGTTGGCAAAGCAGGCTGACGTAGAGGAGGCGCAAAAATGTTTTGCTCTCGCACATCAGTTCGATCCTGCGTTACCCGAGCCGCTGCACAATATGGAAGCCTGTCTGTCCGGTACCGAAAAGCTTCGATACGACAGCTCCATGATGACCTGGATGTAGTTGTCAGACACCGAGCAAGACGATGCATGCCCACCTCTCAGGCGGCGTGTGCATCGTCTTTTTTGGCTGTCTTAATTTCCAAACAGGCGATCTTCTGCTATGCTAATATACAGAGTTATTATTTTTGTAAGTGTCATAAGAAAGGATTAGCCCGAATGAAATTTGCGGTATTGGATTTTGAAACGACAGGCACCCAGTCCGCGGATGACATCATTCAAGTCGGACTTGCAATTATAGATCATGATAACAGCATTTCCCGTGTTTACGGCTCTTATGTAAACCCTGGCAGATCTATTCCCCCTTTTATCACCGGGTTGACCGGAATTACAGACGATGACGTCAAGGATGCTCCTGCACTTGAAGAAATGATGATGGAGCTCGTGCCTATGCTGGACGATGTTGTACTGGTCGGTCATAATGTGGCGTTTGATTTTAATTTTTTGCAAAACGCTCTGGATCGGTGCGGTTATTTGCCGTTTAGCGGAAGAATCTTGGATACAATGGATTTTCTGAAAATTATGTTTCCATCGCTATCTTCGTATCAGTTGGGTTTTGTGTCTTCTGAGTTTGGGCTGGCGCATGATCGCCCTCACCAAGCAGACAGCGACGCGTTGGCTACGGCTGAGGTGTTTTTAAAGTGTCTGGGTGAGCTTCAAGCATTACCTTTGATAACGATACAGCGGCTTAGCGATTTGTTTGCAGAGGAAGACAGTGACCTTGGATGGTTTCTTGATGGGGTGCGTGAAGAGAAAGAGCTTGATCCTATTCAGGATCTGGAGGGACATCAGTTTTTTCGTCAGCTTGCGCTAAAAGTGGAAGATTGGACGGAGCTAGCTGCTCCGCGTAGAGAAGATGACCCGAATCCACTGTCAGGTGTTTCCTTTGAGGAGTACATGGATGATGTGCGGGACAATTTGCGTTCATCCTTGAGCCAATATGAGGAGCGCGAGGCGCAGATACAGATGATTGAGGGTGTAAATCAGGCACTGAGTGAAGACAAGCACCTACTGATCGAAGCAGGTACAGGAACAGGGAAGTCCCTCGGCTATTTGCTCCCATCGCTGTATCACAGTGTGAAAAAAGGACAGCGAGTTATGGTAAGTACACATACGATCAACCTGCAGGAGCAATTACGCGAGCGCGACATTCCGATGCTGACCAAGGTGATTCCGTTTCCGTTCCGGGCTGCTATTTTCAAGGGTCGGGGACATTATTTGTGTCTGCGTAAGTTTGAACATAAAATAAACAGAAGAGACTTCGCGACACCGAAGGAAGATTTAATTACAGCTGCTCAGATGATCGTCTGGTTGACGCTAACAGAAACCGGTGATGATGAAGAACTGAATCTGAGCAACCGTGGTGGAGATTTCTGGGAAACGGTGGCGAGTGATTCAGAGTCCTGTCTTGGTCGTTCTTGCCCATGGTTCCGCAAATGCTATTATCATCGTGCACGCCATGAAGCAGGGATAGCGGATGTTGTTATTACGAATCACTCTAAGTTGTTTACAGACGTCAAAGCTAGTCACCAGTTGTTGCCGAGCTATGAACATCTGGTGATTGATGAAGCCCATCACCTGGAGGAAGTAGCTGGTAAGCACCTAGGTATGCATATGAAATATTTCACACTCGTGCATACACTGACGCGACTGTTCAAAGACAGCAAGAATGGACAACTGCCTTCACTTCGTCAACAGTTGGCGAAATCGGGGCACGAGAAGTCGACGGATTGGGCCTCAACCATCGATCAGATGTATCCGCTCGTGTTAGAGGTTAAGGAAACTTGGGACCTGCTAAGCGACAAGCTGTTTGGCATGTTGCCAGAGCGAAGCGATGCGACACCGGGTGAAACAGGACAGTTTTCTTCCCGTCTCAAACCTTCAGCCAAGCCTGCAAAGTGGGATCAGGCGGGGGCTTTGGAAAATCAGCTATATGTAACGATGAGTGAAATTTTGCGCAAGGGCGACAAGCTGATGCTGGACGTCAAGGAAGAGCATGACGATTATGCGGCGGATAGCCTTATTACAGATATCACGGGTCTGCTCAAGGATCTGGCGGGGATTCGAGAAAATTTGCGCTTTTTTATGCGACTCGATGATGAAACAACCGTATACTGGCTCGAAGCGAGTGGGCAATTCCGCAGTAAATCATTACAATTTTATGCAGTGCCCGTCGATGTGAGCCGCCAGTTGAAAGAAATGTTTTTTGACAAAAAAAGAAGCATTATTCTGACGTCTGCTACCTTATCGGTAGATAAGTCGTTTCAGTACATGATCGATCAGCTCGGCTTGCAGGAGGCCGCAGATCAAGAGCGGCTGATGACTTCGCAGCTCCCGTCACCCTTTAATTACAGGGATCAGGTGTTGCTGGTCATTCCACGGGATTTCCCAAGCGTGAAGGGCAGTGTAGGAGATGCACACTTTGTAGATATGCTCGTTAGCTCTCTAGGAGCGACTGCTCAGGCGACGCGGGGGAGAATGCTCGTTCTGTTTACTTCCTATCGGATGCTCCGGCAAGTGTATGAGCCGCTGAAAGAGGCCTTAGCATCCAGCGAAATTACTGTGCTGGGACAAGGTGTGGACAGTGGGAGTCGCAGCAAGCTAACCCGCCGTTTTCAGGAAGCCAAAGCTTCTGTATTGCTGGGAACCAGCAGCTTCTGGGAAGGCGTCGATATTCCGGGGAAAGCTCTGACTTGTCTGGCCATTGTTCGCTTGCCGTTTCAACCGCCGAATCACCCGTTGCTGGAGGCAAAAAGCGAGCTGCTCCAGCAGCAGAAGAAGAATCCATTTATGAAGCTGTCTGTACCACAAGCGGTCATTCGCTTCAAACAGGGATTTGGTCGGTTGGTTCGTACAGCGAGCGACCACGGGGTCGTTATCGTTTACGATACGCGTGTGATCGAATCCTATTACGGAAAGCACTTTTTGTACTCGTTACCGGGACCAAAAATGGAGCATATGCCATCGGAGCAAATGGTGCCCCGCATCGCCGAATGGCTCCAATCCGCCCCGGAGACCGAGGCATAACGGACGGACACTAAGTATGTTCGTTACAATTAGGGGGAGCAAGTATGAAATCAGATAAAATTTCAGAGGCTGTCGTACGGAGGTTACCCGTATATTTACGTTATCTGAATGCACTTCACAAACGGGAGGTGGCTACGGTCTCTTCTCAAGAGTTGGGACAGAGGCTAGATTTGAACCCGGCCCAAATCCGTAAAGATCTCGCCTATTTTGGAGATTTTGGTCGGAAGGGTATCGGTTATGATGTTTCTTATCTAATTGAGAAAATACGCCATATCCTGAAAATCGATCAGCAAATTAATGTAGTATTGGTCGGAGCGGGTAATCTGGGGCAAGCCCTTTCGAATTATAACGCTTATTTAAAAGACAATATGAAGATTGTAGCGGTATTTGATGCGTTTCCGGATAAGGTAGGGACCAAGATCAATACATTGGTCGTGCAACCGATGGATGAACTGGAAGCGACTGTGAGAGAAAAAAACATTCGAATCGGGATTATTACCGTACCTGATTTTGAAGCACAGCACGTGGCTGACAGGCTTATTGAGAGCGGAATTGGAGCGATCCTGAACTTTGCACCGACTACTCTCAAGGCACCGGCCAACATTCGGATTCATGCCACAGACTTTACAACTGATTTGCTTAGCCTCGCTTATTATTTGGAGGACGGAAAGGAAGAAACACAATATGACAGTGAATAAATGGATGATTAAAAACGGCTCTTTTGCCGTAAATGGACCAGAAGCTGGGGTAATCCATGGTTTTATGATTGTGGAAGATAGCCGCATTACTTACATTGGCGAGACTTTGCCTTCGGGTGAGGAAGAGACAGAAGCGATCGATGGTAAGGGGCTTTTGTTTTTACCTGGTCTGATTAATACTCATGGTCATGCGGCGATGTCTCTGCTGCGTGGGCATGGAGATGACTTGGCACTTCAAGTATGGCTTCAGGAAAAAATGTGGCCTATGGAAGCCAAGTTTACATCTACGGACGTGTACTGGGGTACGTCGTTGTCTGTGCTGGAAATGCTGAAAGGTGGAACAACGACCTTCCTGGACATGTACGATCATATGGATGAGGTGGCTCGTGTGGCTGAAGAGTCAGGTATTCGTGCAAGTCTGATGCGTGGAGCAATTGGACTATGTTCGGAGGAAGAACAGCGAATCAAGCTGGCTGAGGCCGTAACTTTTGCGCGTAACTGGCATGGTAAAGCAGACGGGCGTATTACAACGATGATGTCACCGCATGCGCCATACACCTGTCCACCTGCGTTTATTGAAAAATTCGTACAAGCTGCGCATGATCTGGATTTGCCGCTGCATACGCACATGTCTGAGACGATCGCCGAAGTGGAGCAAAACGTACGTGACTACGGTTTGCGTCCAGTTGCACACTTGGATAAGCTTGGCTTTTTCTCCCGTCCTTCGCTTGTTGCCCATGGCGTTCATTTGAATGACGAAGAAATAGCTTTACTGGCTGAACGTGGTGTAGCGGTTTCGCACAACCCAGGTAGCAACTTGAAGCTGGCAAGTGGTGTGGCAAGAGTGCCTGAATTGCTGCGTGCAGGGGTTACCGTTTCTCTCGGAACGGATGGTCCTGCCAGTAATAATAACCTGGATATGTTCGAGGAAATGCGTCTGGCAGCACTTATTCACAAGGGTGTATCTGGTGACCCTACGGCAGTTCCTGCGAGTGAAGCGCTGCGTCTGGCAACAGAATACGGTGCAAAGTCAATTGGTTTAAAAGAAGTAGGAGCGTTGGCAGCAGGCAACAAGGCTGACTTTATCGCGCTGGATCTGAATCAGGCACATTTCTTGCCGCGTACAGATCTTATTTCCCATGCGGTATACTCAGCAAGCGCCAAAGACGTGGTTCACGTATGGGTAGACGGTCGTCAGGTTGTGAAAAACGGCGAATGCCTGACTATGGACGAGGAACGCATCAAACATGAGGCACAAGCCGCCTTTGAAGGGCTGCTGTCGCGCTAATTCAGGTGTCACATCCCCTTAGAGAGGAAGCACGGGTTTGAAAAATAAGAAAAAGTGGATAGCGGTCGCCATTTTGGCCGTAATACTGATCCTGGTCAGCATTTTCTGGTATTATTCCTATGTTACTCAAGACCAGGTGGCTGAGAAAAATGCCGCTATCATTAAGGCCAAGCAATCAGGTGGTCTGGTTAACACGACTCAAACATGGAAGTCTGTGTGGGATCAGGTATATTGGGTGGTTCAAGGGAAAAATGCACAGAATGAAAATATAATGGTGTGGGTTCCTTTTCAAAAAGTGGAAGGACAACCTAACGTACCTGCCGCAGATAATAGCGGTGTTCACACCGAACTGCTGAAGAATGGAGTCGATGAGCAAAAAATGACGGCAATAATTCAGCAGCAGCTTCCAGGTGTAAAAATTGTAAGGCTTCAGCCGAGTGTGTTCAATGGCGAATATGTGTGGCAGTTGTTTTACGATGATGGAAGTCATCATTACTACAGCTTTTATCGTTTCTCAGATGGGGTAGCGACGGGTGTAAAATATACTTTGCCCAATAACTAGCTGGTTGAGGATTAGCAGATGTGGAATGAATGACTAGTAAATAATTGAAAGCTTAAGAAAAAGACGTAAATGCGATGAAATTCGTATTTACGTCTTTTAGTCTTGCTATGCCGTATAATGGGCTGAAAACCAGTGAAGCATCTTTACCTATCCATCTTCTCTCCTAGGGCAAATTCATCTTTATGGCGGACAGTACGGAGTGGAGGATTTGAATCTGGAGAAGCGGAGCGTTCGCCTTGCCGCCGGATTTTCTCCGTAAGAATATAATCGAGAAAAATCGGGTGGCAACAGCGATCGTAAGATCAAATCCTACGCTCAGCGTCTCGCCTCCACCTTAACCAAAGATTTTGCCTCATCACAACTCCTCCACACATTGCCTTCGATATTAGATATACGTTATGATATACTATATTTTATAAGTGATAGACAAAAATGATAGAAAAAAGAATTGCTGATCGCTGTAAGATCATGCAATTTGGTTGTTTGTTGACATTCGTCCCGTTTCTTCTGTGTTTTACATTTTGAGAGGAGGATGTTGTTTGAAATTGCGTGCAGTTCCTATCGTTGTGGCGGCAGTTTTGGCAGCTTTGCTGCTATTTGGGGGATGGTTCATTTACCGTCAGGTTACAATGCAAAGTCCTCTGGAAAAACTGGTTTCTCAATATCCAGGCGTGACAAGCGCTCAAATAGATATTAAACAGGATCAGGTTGTATTGAAACTAGATCTCAAACCACAGGCGGATGTGGCCGGATTAGTCGATGTGGTTAAGCAAAAAGGACAAACCATCATTGGCAGCCGTACCATTAAGCTGGATATTGAAGATCGTTCCAATTCAGCACTGAATCAATGGTGGTCTGAGGCTATGTTTCCTGTAGCCGAAGCGATGGAAAATAAAAAGTATACTCAAATTTCATCTACAGTTGAGCAGATGAAAAAGAAAAAGACGGGTATCAAAGCTGATACCGACATGGATTCGAACAATGTCTATATCCGACTCAGCGAAGGGAAAGCGACCAAGTTTATCGTTTTGCCACGTCAATCTCAGCAAATGGGGGTATGGCCTAATGCCTAGATGGATCAAGGAAACATTAATCGGCATAGTGCCGGTGACTATTATATTTCTCGTTTTTATTGGGGTGAATATTATCCCTCTTCTAGTAGCTGGCGTGATGCTCAGCGGCTTGTTAATGCTCATGCATGCGCGTGGCGGTTTGGCCGTAGGTGCTGGACAAGAACGTAAACGCAAAAAAAATGGTCCGGACAAACTGACGTTTGAGGAAATCGGTGGGCAGGAAAGCGCTAAGCAGGAGCTGCGTGAGGCCCTGGACTTTTTGAATCGACATGATGAAATTTCCAAGTTTGGTATCCGTCCATTAAAAGGTGTTCTGCTCACAGGTCCTCCGGGAACAGGGAAAACACTGATGGCGAAAGCAGCCGCACACTATACTAATTCTGTATTTGTTGCAGCCTCAGGTAGTGAATTTGTTGAAATGTACGTTGGTGTTGGCGCGGGTCGTGTCCGTGAGTTGTTTCGGGAGGCACGTACTCGTGCAGCCAAGGAAAAGAAGGAAAATGCGATTATTTTTATTGACGAGATCGACGTAATTGGTGGTAAACGTGAGGGTGGACAGCAACGAGAATATGATCAGACTTTGAATCAGTTGCTGACAGAAATGGATGGCATTTATTCGGCAGATACACCGCGGATTTTGATCATTGCAGCAACAAACCGTAAAGAAATGCTGGACAGCGCCTTAACGCGTCCAGGGCGTTTTGACCGTCATATTCAAGTGGATTTGCCTGATAAGAAGGGCCGTCTTCATATTCTTAAAATTCATGCCAAAAACAAACCGATTCAGGAAGATGCGAATCTGGACAAAATTGCTGAGGAATCTTACGGGTTTTCCGGCGCACAGCTGGAGAGCGTGATGAATGAAGCGGCAATCTATGCGATGAGACAGGATCAGAAAATGATTGCGCAGAAGCATCTGTCGATGGCAATTGACAAAGTAATGATGGGTGAAAAGACAGATCGAGAATCGACGTTGGAAGAGAAAAAACGTGTAGCGATTCATGAACTGGGACATGCTATTATGGCCGAAATTGTTCGTCCTGGTAGCGTAAGCCAGGTAGCACTTAGCCCACGTGGGAAAGCGCTTGGCTATGTGCGCCACAATCCACAGCAAGAGCATTATTTATACACCAAGCAGTTCCTGGAGGAGCAGATCATGATCTCGCTCGCAGGGGCTACAGCGGAAGAAATGTACTATGGCGGTCGCAGTACCGGCTCAAGTAATGATTTTGAGCAGGCGCTGAACATCGTCCATACGATGATGACTTCCGGTTTGACTTCACTTGGCATTATTAACATGGAAATGGTAACCAAAGAAGAACTTATGCGGGAAAATGGCGAGATTATGGCTGACCTGCATACCCGAACTTTGGAGTTGCTGGAAAAGCATCGTCCTGTGTTCGACAACTCACTTGACATCCTGATGAAGGAAGAAACTCTGTCTGGAGACCAATTTAGATGTCAATTTAGTGAAAATGCTTTATTACCAGCATAATTTTTTATGCTGGTTATTTTTTTTTACTTTTAGTCCGTGCTAAGATATTATTATCTATTGGGACATAAACATGTATTTTTCGACAAAGAAGGATACAATATATGAGAGTGACCAGGAAAGGGTGGAGTAAAGAATCATGCAATTTAAAAAAATCGGCGTCATCGGCGGCGGCACCATGGGACAGGGGATTTCTGAAATGCTCGCGTCCAAAGGAATCGATGTGCTGTTGGTAGAGCAGACACCAGAGAAACTAGACTACGCCTACAATATGATTGAAACGAGTCTGGACAAACAACTGGAAAAGTGGGCAATTACTCAAGCTGAGAAAAAATTGATCTTATCCCGTATTCAAAAAGTAATCCATTTGGCGGAGCTCGGCAGCTGCGATATGGTCATTGAGACTATTACAGAGAATCTGGACGAGAAGAAAGCAGTGTTCCAAGAGCTAGACTATGTGTGTCCAAGCAATATTATTCTTGCAAGTAATACATCCACGCTGAGCCTGACCGAGCTTGCTAGCTCGACCAAGTATCCTGAGCGTGTTATTGGTATGCACTTTATTTATCCAGTATCTCGTATTGATCTTGTAGAAATTATTCGTGGTTTGAAAACTTCGGACGATACATTTGAACATACTAAAATGTTCGTGGAAGAAATAGTGGAGAAAAAAGGAGTCATGATTTATGAATCTCCTGGATTCGTAACAAGCCGGATTATCTGTCTGCTGATTAACGAAGCGGCCCATGTACTTCAAGAGGGCGTGGCTTCCGCTGAAGATATCGATGACGCTATGCGAATCGGCTATAGCTTCCAAAGCGGTCCTTTGGAAATGGCTGACCGCTTTGGTCTAGATTCCGTTTTGGCTGCTCTGGAGCGTATGTTCCGTGAATTCGGCGAATTGAAATATCGTCCGTCCATCGTACTGAAGAAAATGGTGCGTGCAGGTAATCTGGGCGTGAAATCGGGCGAAGGCTTCTTTAAGTACGACAAGGATGGTGACCGGATATGAAAATTCTCGTAATCAATGCAGGGAGTTCTTCCCTGAAATACCAATTGTATGATATGACAGACGAGTCCGTTCTGGCAAAAGGATTGGTAGAGCGCATCGGTATGGATTCCTCCATTCTTACGCATAAGCCAACCAATAAAGAAGAATACACCGAAGTTAGCGAAATTTTGGAACATACTACAGCCATCCGTAAAGTGCTGAACGCACTCACAGATGCTGAACATGGTGTAATCTCCAGTACTAGTGAAATACAGGCTGTTGGCCACCGTGTGGTTCATGGAGGCGAAATCTTCAAACAGTCAGCAGTTGTAACGCCTGAAGCGAAGAGTGAAATCCGCCGCTTGTTTGACCTGGCACCACTGCATAACCCTGCTTCCATGATGGGGATTAAAGCGGCTGAATTGAATATGCCAGATGTACCGCAGGTTGTGGTATTTGATACCTCGTTCCATCAAACCATGCCTGAAAAAGCTTATATGTACGCCATTCCAAGAGTGTTGTACAATAAGTATAAGGTTCGTCGTTACGGTGCCCACGGCACTTCCCATGATTTTGTAAGTAAGGAAGCCGCCAAATTCCTTGGTCGTCCTTTGGAAGACCTGAAGATTATCACTTGTCATATCGGTAATGGTGGTAGTGTAACAGCAGTTCAAGGCGGTTTGTCTGTTGATACTTCCATGGGTATGACTCCACTGGAAGGTCTTATGATGGGTACTCGTAGTGGTGATTTGGACCCAGCAATCGTACCTTATGTCATGAACAAAGAAGAATTGACTGTCAATGAAGTCAATTCCATGCTGAACAAGCATAGTGGACTTTTAGCTATCTCCGGTATCAGCAGTGACATGCGTGAAATCACAGAAGGTATGGAAAAAGGCGAAGCTAATTCTACATTGGCATTCGAAATGTATGAATACCGTCTGCGCAAATACATTGGATCGTATGCTGCCGCAATGAACGGGGTAGACGTAATTGCATTTACAGCAGGTGTAGGCGAGAATTCCATCGTTCTGCGTAAGAGAGTGTTGGAGCAATTGACATTCCTCGGTATCGAGCTGGATGAATCGTTGAATGCTATTCGTTCTGGCGAGCCTCGCCGGATTACAACTGCAAATTCAAAGGTAGAAGTACTGATCATTCCAACGAACGAAGAACTGGTTATTGCCCGTGACACGTTCCGTCTGGTTCAGTAGTTCGGTTCGAAAGTATAAACTTTATGCATGCGGACTTACGTTTGAGTTCCGCATGCACCAAACAGCGAGAGCAAACAGCCTGACCCAGGGGGAAGGGCTGTTTGATTTTCGGTTAAGAGGAGAGAGACGGTCATGACGAATAAAAGTACGATTGCCCAAGTGGGTCGCCATGTAGGGGAAACGGTTACAATCGGCGCTTGGGTAAACAATAAACGATCTAGTGGTAAAATTCAGTTCCTGCAACTGCGCGATGGTAGCGGGTATATTCAAGGGGTTATCGTGAAAAGCGAAGTGTCCGAGGATATTTGGAATGACGCCAAATCCTTGACTCAAGAGAGCTCCCTTTACGTTACTGGAGTGGTGCGTGAAGAACCGCGTAGCCAATCGGGCTTTGAATTAACGGTTACAGGCATTGAAATTATTCATTTGACCGAAAACTACCCGATTACACCCAAAGAGCATGGTGTAGATTTCCTGATGGATCATCGTCACTTGTGGCTGCGTTCCGCCAAGCAACGTGCTGTTCTGATCGTACGGGCGGAAATTATCCGTGCTGTACAGGAATTCTTTAACGGCAACGGCTTTACGAAGGTGGACCCACCCATTTTGACTCCTTCCTCTGCAGAAGGCACAACAGAATTGTTCCACATTAAATATTTTGATGAAGATGCGTATTTGACACAAAGCGGGCAGTTGTATATGGAAGCCGCGGCAATGGCACTGGGCAAAGTATATTCCTTTGGTCCAACTTTCCGTGCGGAAAAGTCCAAAACACGTCGTCACCTGATTGAGTTCTGGATGATCGAGCCTGAGATGGCTTTTGTGGATCATGAAGAATCCTTGCGCGTTCAGGAGCAGTTTGTAAGTCATATCGTGCAATCTGTTCTGAAAAATTGTGCGAAGGAGCTTGAAACAATCGGACGCGATGTTTCGAAGCTGGAGCAAATTCAAGGCGAATTCCCACGTATTACGTATGATGAGGCGATTGCCTTCCTTCAAGGTGAAGGTTTCGATATCCCATGGGGAGAAGACTTTGGTGCTCCTCATGAAACGGCGATTGCTGAAAGATATAACAAGCCTGTGTTCATTACACATTGGCCGACTCACATTAAGGCATTCTATATGAAACCCGACCCGACCCGTCCAGAGGTTGTTTTGTGTGCCGATATGATCGCTCCTGAAGGCTACGGCGAAATTATCGGGGGTTCCCAACGGATTGATGATCCAGCATTGATGGAAGAACGTTTTAACGAGCATAACTTGGCTCGTGAAGCCTACCAATGGTATATGGATCTGCGCACCTATGGTACCGTTCCGCATTCCGGCTTTGGACTGGGCCTGGAGCGCACAGTAGCATGGATTTGTGGGCTCGATCATGTACGTGAAACGATTCCGTTCCCACGTATGCTGTATCGTTTGTATCCGTAACCGATGACCGGATCATTCGACAAGACATCAGCGGCAGAATGGGCGGAGGGAGTAGCCTTTGCTATGGAAGCCGGAATGGTCCAGATTCCCTACGCCCTGCTCAAGCATTATCGGACACTTCGGCTGACGGATGGTGAAATGCTGCTACTGATGCAGTTGCTTGCCTTTAAACAAGCGGAACGTAATGAATTTCCGACATGGGAACAATTGCAGTCACGTATCGGATGCACTGCGAACGAAATCGCACTCTATTTCAGTAAGCTCATGAAAGAAGGATTTTTGAGAATCGATTCCGTAGAAGACCGCAGCTCATCCGTACAATTCGAACGTTACAATTTGACGGGGCTGTACCGTAAGTTGGCAGAATGTATGATCGCTGAGCGTAATGAGCAGCACGATGAAGATGACATTTTGTTTGCCGGAAAGCCGGATTTACTGAATGGAATATCAGAATCCCCGCTTACAGAAGAACGGAATTTGTTCACGATTTTTGAGAAAGAATTCGGGCGCCCATTGTCACCGATGGAATACGAGACGATCACCAGCTGGGTGGATCAGGATCGGTATCCCGAGGAGCTGATTTTGCTGGCTTTGAAGGAAGCGGTATTTGCAGGGAAAGTACATTTCCGGTATATAGACCGTATTTTGCTGGAGTGGAGCCGAAACCGTGTTCGTAATGCACAGGATGCCAAAGAATACGCCCAGCGATTCCGTGGTGGCGGACGCAATTGATATATCGGTCTAAATAGGCTTTAATGATAGAGGACACACCATTCCGTCAGGAGGGTGTGTCCTTTTTTAAATATTTTTTTCGAAATATGCAGGGGAAGGAAATTTCCTGGCGTCTATAGTATTGGGAAGGGGGAGAGCGTCATTGATATAGAGAGAATCATTGAACGAATACGGTCCGGTGACCGGCAGGCGTTCCGTGAGATCGTAGAGCTGTACAGCAAGCATGTATTTCATATCGCCTATTCGGTACTGCATGACAGCAAGGAAGCCGAAGATGCCGCACAGGAGGCGTTCGTTCAGGTGTACAAGTCTCTCCCCCAGTACCGGAACGAAGGATTTAAAACGTGGCTGAGCCGAATTGCGCTCCACAAAGCGCTGGATATTAAGCGCAAACAGGACAGACGACCCGCAGAGCTTATAGACGTGGCACAATCCCTTGTACAGCTCCCTTCCCGGGATGAGGATGTGCTGGCCCGTCTCATCCGCGAGGAGCAAACTGTAGAACTATCGCAAAAAATTGCCCAGTTGCCCCAGCAACATCGGGATATTATTCAAGCCTATTATATGCAGGGCAAAACTTACGATCAAATTGCAGAAGAGACGCAGGTAGCTTTAAAAACAGTAGAGTCGAGACTCTATCGGGCGCGGCTATGGATTCGAAATCACTGGAAGGAGGAGGAATGGCAATGACTGACCAACAAGATAAACCGTGGATTGAAGGGAAATCGAATGACTGGCATGCTTACATTGCAGGAACTTGCACGATAGAAGAATCTGCCCGGCTGGAAAAGCTACTGCTGGAAGACGAACAGGCGCTGATGTTATATCTTGTTGCACTGGAGCAACTGGAGTCAACTTTAAAAGATTATTCTGCCTGGATGGATACGGAGCGCTTCACAGATCAGGTAATGGCCGTTCTTCCCGAGATAGAAGCTGAACCGAGTCAAGTTATGTTCAAAAAACGCCGCTGGTTTGAAAAACCTGTGTTTCATTATGTTGTCGCCGCAAGCCTAACGTTGATCTTGTTGTCCAGTGGAGCCTTTGACAAAATGATGCCGCAAACAGACGGAAAGCCGATTCCTCCAAAAGAACGCGTTTCTTACAGTGAAGAGGTCATGCGAGCTACAACAACCTGGCTCGATAAATTAAAGCCCTAAATCTTATCGGATAAAGGCTGAGATGAAAAAACTCAAAAATAGCAACCTTCAATTGGGAACTTTATCAAAATCCCATAAATAGAAAGGAAGTGTAGCGATGCCTTATACGGAAAGAAGCAAGCTCTTGGCATTTCTATTGAACATCATTCCCGGTGTGGGACACTATTACTGGACCCGAAAAGCCAATGTGTTTGTATACACCATTTTGTTTTTCGGATGTTTGGCAGGAGGATTATTTCTTGCATTCGTAGTAAGAGACGAATCGCCTTTATTATTCGGTATGTTTGTTGCCGCCCTTTTTTGGGGACTCAGCATGCTGCATATCATGATTAGCTTGTTGCGTTATGATCCTCGTGCAGTCGCTGCTCCATACCCCCCTCATGCAGGGCCCAATCCATATGATTTTTACTCGCAAAATGGACCTTATGGACAGGCTGGTTTAACAGGGGAGGTACCGGAGGGGGCAACACACGCAGATACGGATGTACCGGGAGCAGGAATGGGATATGGCCCGGGCTATAATAACCATTATCAACAAGGACACTATGGTATGGCAGGATCACCTGCTTTTCAAAGAGGATCGGAGAATGAGCGCTTTTTTACGATTTTGCTGTCGTTCATTCCTGGATTGGGGCACCTCCATTTGGGGCTGATGCAGCGTGGATTATCTTTTTTACTGTCCTTTTTTGGCTTTGGTGCGATTCTTATCTTTATTACTAGCATTACTAACGAATCCGGATTTTTGGCCTTTGCGGGCGTGTTGCCGATCATTTGGCTGTATTGCATGTTTGATGCGGTGCAGCATGTACATCGCAAACAAGCTGGAGAAATTCTTCAGGACCGGACTTTGTTTGAGGAACTGGAGCATGGAAGAATCGAGGGACGCCGAAGTAAAATGCTGGCTACCATTTTATCGGTATTTCCCGGTGCCGGACATATGTATATAGGTTTGCAAAAGCGTGGACTCCAACTCATGCTTTTGTTTTTAGGAGGCATCTATGTACTGGATGTGCTGCATCTTTCACTCTTTTTGTTCCTGCTTCCGGTGGTTTGGTTTTACAGTTTTTTTGATGCATTGCAGCAAGTAAGCCGTTATGGACGGGAGCCGCTGATCGACAAACCTGTGATCGGTATGTTTGCACAATATCACCGCTGGGTAGGCTTGGGGTTACTATTGCTGGGCGCCTATTACATCTTAATCAACGTACTAGTTCCTACTCTGGATCGTCTATTTCCAAACGGAGAGATTTATAATTTGGTTGACATGTATCTACGGACGATTATCGTATCCTTATTGTTGATCGGCGGTGGTATTTGGATGATGATTGGGAATTCCAAATCTAAACGAGTAAAGGAGAAGCAATAGAATGGATACTGAATTTTCAAAGAGTGAGGCTCCCTTAAAGGGAGTCCATCATCCTCATAGCGATGGAGGAGGTGCCACAGGTATATTGGGTACATCATCTAACAAAAATAGCTCCTCTAAAGCGTCAAACACTCCGGCAGGGGTGTGGAAAGTTGGAAGGCTGTCAATGGGACTTTTCCTTGTCCTGCTGGGGGGCGTAACGTTTGCCTCCAAGTTTTGGGGAGCGGGCATTCTGGACCAGGCGTTAACCTGGTGGCCTGTCGTTTTTGTTTTGCTGGGATTGGAAATTTTAATGTATACTGCTTGGAAAGGGACGCGTGAGCGCATTCGTTATGATTTATTCAGTATGTTTATTACGGCGGTATTGGTTTTTTGCTGTATCGGATTTGCCTTGGTCAGTTCATTGGGGATCACTCCGCAAGTCAGAGAAATAATGAGTTCGGTTCAGGAAACAAGGGTTCTCCCAGACTGGCATGAAAAACTGCCTGCCGAAGTGACCAAGGTGATTGTACAGGGAGAAGATCCTTATGCGGTCAAAATTGACGCAACCACCTCACCGGAGGTGCATGTGTTCGGAAGTTATGTATACACAGGTAAAGAGGATGAAATAAAAGGACAAGATTTATACCAGACCAAGCAAATCGGCGATACATTGTATGTATTACTGGGTCAAATTCCGACACGTTTTATGCAGACTCAGCAGCAGCTTGATGTTACGATTGCTGTACCTGAGGGAATTACGGTTACTGTGCGCGATAGCCGAGGAAATATCATTGAAAAATAGGGAGATCTTCCGGCCCCAACTTTACATTTCGTATCATTCACGCGATACTGAAAGGGAAGCCTGAGATGTCATCAATGTTGCTAGCTAATGGTGTATTTGCTTATCAGGCGAAACTTGATGATGTGCAGTCGAATAGCGATTGTGATCGGAAATGAGGGAGAAAAATGATTTCATTGAATCCTGATACGCTTACAGGGCGTGAAAATTATAAGCTGTTGACCGGAAGTATCATCCCAAGGCCGGTAGCCTTTGTAACGACTTTGAGCAGCGAAGGGGTGCTGAATGGTGCGCCGTTCAGTTATTTTTCCATCGTAGCCTCTGAACCGCCACTGCTGTCTGTATCCGTACAACGTGTCGATGGAGTATCCAAAGATACAGCACGTAATGCGATGGAGCATAAGGCATTTGTCGTACATATCACAGACGAGGACAATGTAGGAGCGGTGAATGTGACGGCTTCCCGTCTGTTGCCGCAGGAGAGTGAGGTTGCACTGGCAGGCCTTACCCCAGTCAAAAGTATAAAAATCGAAGTTCCCGGTGTGGCAGAAGCGAAAATACGCATGGAATGTATTCTGGAACAAGTTATACCGTTGGGAGGCAAGGAGGACTCACCTGCCTGTGATCTGTTAATCGGACGCGTAGTGCAGTATCATTTGTCCGAGGAAGCATACCAAAATACGTATGTGATTGCTAAGGAGTTGCGTCCAGTAAGTCGGTTGGCTGGGAACAACTATGCGAAGCTAGGAGAGCAATTCACGCTGGAGCGTCCCCAATAGGGGGCGTTTTTTTACAGCATGCCTAAGATTTTATGTGGCTAGTAGAATAGAATACCCTAATTATAAAAAAGAGAACGTTCCTGTGCTATTGCTTAGGCTCCGTTCTCGATATTCAATGGCCACTTTTACAAATAATGATAATCATCTTTGATATTTATGAGTTTATTGACTTCAAAGTTTTCAGCAGCAGGGAGCGATAGGTCGTTTCAAACAAAAATTCAAACGCCTCCAAATGCTTTTTAGCCTCAAATACATCACGGCCCCACGCATAAATGCCGTGGTTACGCAATAAAATTCCAGGCACCTGAACATTCAGCACACCGGGCACCAGCTTGGCAATCGAGGCAATATCTGCGTAATTAGGCAGCACAGGAATATCAATCGCAGCATTTTCGTCCCAAATGTTAAAAGCCTTGATCAGCTCAATACCTTGGATAGGTACAGCGCCTTGCTCACCGTAATATTCGGAAATCAGATTATTAAACACGGTATGCACATGAAAAACGGCTCCGCAGCCTGTCAGGCGGTAAATTTCGCAATGAATAAGCGTCTCTGCGCTTGGCTTGAGGTTTGTCGCTTCTGCCGCTTTTCCGTACTGGTCTACGAACAGAAAATCTTCCGGAGTACGCTTGGTTTTATCCTTGCCGCTGGCGGTGACTGCAAAATAAAATTGTTCGGGATGAAAGTCACCGATTCGGATCGACAAATTGCCGCTCGTGCCTGGGAACCAGTTGCGAGATGCGAATAGTTCTTTGACATCAGCGAGTTCTTCCAGTGCGCGGCGTTTTTCTTCCAATGAAATGTCTGCCAAGTTAAAACTCATTTACAGCACCCCTTGCTCCTGTTTTTGCTTTAAATCCTCGATAATGTCATCAAATGTTTCAAAGGGTACATGTGGTACGCCAAGCTCTTGACACTTTAAAGTCAGATGCGAACGGGAGTACACAAGATCGGCAATTTTAGCTCCTTCAAAATCGGTTAGGCTGTCGCCGATCAAAATCCGTTCGTATTGTTCGGAAGGATATTGACGAATCACAGTCGTTTTACACATGCCACAATCATTTGTACACGGTTCCTCACATGGATGCGGCCACGTAATCTGGATGCGCTCCCCGGAAAAATCCGCTCCGTTGCAATAGACGTGTTCGTGTGGAATGTCAAAGGGTTTTAGCAGTGGATCAATAAAAAAATCAATGCCGCCACTGGTGACGAAAAATTGAATCTGCTGCTCTCGTACATAGTCCAAAAAGCGTGCAAAGCCCTCGCGTATACCAGCTTGTCCAAGTACATATGAGATAATTTCGTCCTTTTGCTCCGAAGGCATCAGGGCAAACATCGCACCTACGCCTTCACGAATGGATGTATGCCCATTTACGATCTGATGCATGATGGGCTCACAGCCTGTAGGCTGAAAATGCTTCATAATGGCGACAATATTGTCGCTGTTCGTAATTGTCCCGTCAAAATCGCAAAAAATGACGGGCTTCTTTGCTATGTTCATTGTTCGCCTCCCCATGTGTTGAGCGCAGATTGCAGCTCGGGGTGAGTACGGGCGTATTCTGCCAGCGGGACATTCTTTTGTACCGCTTCAATCGCCTGCACAAAGGCGCGCCCACCAGCTTCTGTACCCAGCGGATGACCGTGAATCCCGCCCCCAGCGTTGACCACGACGTCGGTACCAAAGTCACGTACAATGAGCGGCACGAGGCCCGGGTGAATCCCTGCGGAAGGGACAGGCATGCTGGCCTTCAGCGGTAGATCAGGGTTGATCAGCTCATCGCGGATTGCCATGTTTTCGTCACGCGGCATCGTCACTGAGCCATAGGGAGAAGGGAAGAGGACGAGGTCAGCGCCAGCCAGCCGCATAAGCTGACCGAGCAGGACGGACGCCGATATACCATAATGTGGCGATGGATAAACAGCACCCGCTAACGAAGGATGGGCTGCAATCGGCACCGAGACGGCGGGATCGCTGCTAAGTTCATGCAGCACATCGTAACCGTAGGCCAACACGTTAAACAGTAACGCGTTGGCACCCGCATCAATGGCCTTGAGAGCTTGTGTCTTAAGCTGCGAGGTCGGTCCAGTTAAATTAGCGGCATACAGCAGCTTTTTACCGGTTTCACGCTCAGCCGCTTCGGCGGCTTTGATGCAGGCTTCGACACGTTTTTCAATCGGCGTCAGCGCGTTTTCAAATAAGATCTCGTCGTCCTTGATCAGATCAACACCACCGAGAGCCTGCCGGGTAAACTGTTCACGAAGTTCGTCCAAATTGAGGCCAATTACAGATTTGAAAATGCTCATGAGCAGGGGGCGATCATACACGCCAAGCTGCTCGCGCAAGCCGCTGATACCGAATTTCGGTCCTGGAAAAGCAGAGCGGAATGCTTCCGAGAAACCCAGCTTCGTTAGCTTAATTCGGCCGTCCATCGAAATTTTGCCGAAGACCGTGACCAGCAGAGCGGGAATGTCTCGGCTGAAGTTGACATCCGGGTAAGCGATGGTCAGGTCCGCGTACCGTTCACCGGGACCTCCATCGTGAATATCCACAGAATGAACCGAGCCAAGATGCTTTTGCATCGCGTCCCGTTTGGCTTGTGGGAGCTCAGTCCAGCTGCCCACCGTCATGCCGATGGCAATAGATTGGGCCTTTTGGTTAAAATCGGCTTTGTCATCGTATACCCGGTAGGTCGCCAAGCAATAGCTCATTCAATTCCCTCCTTGAGTACAGCTCCCATCTCGCGGGATCGTTCAGCGCACCGCTGCACCGCCGCAATCACCGTTTCGTAGAAGTCACCTTTGTCCAGCATTTCCAATGCAGCTACCGTAGAGCCATTAGGCGACATAATTTTATGGCGAAGGGCAGAAGGCTCCTCTCCGGTTTGCTGCACCATACGTGCCGCTCCAAGTGCGGTTTGCACCGTTAGTTCGTGCGCTTGCTCAGGGGTCAAGCCACCACGGATTCCTCCGGCAATCATGGCTTCCATCAGGTAGTAGACATACGCAGGGCCGCTTCCAGATATCCCGGTCAAAACATCCATTTTCTCTTCTTCTATAACCGTTACCGTACCTACAGATTCGAACATTGTAAGCACGTTTTTACGTTGGTTTTCGCTGATCTCCTTGGAAAAGCTAATACCTGTGGCTCCCAGCCCAATTGAGCTGGATGTATTGGGCATCGTCCGTGCGATCGGCTGCTTGCGACCTAGCAACGTTTGCATCGTACGAATAGACAATCCGGCGATTACCGAAATGATCAGCTGCTCATCAGACAGAAGTGGGCCGAGCTGTCCAAGTGCTTGTGCAGCATCCTTGGGCTTCATGGCAAGCACTATGACCGGAGAACGACGCAGAAGCTCGGTTTTGGCGGCATCCTCGGTTTGGAACAAGACTCCATATTGCTTTTGAAGTTCCTCAAGGCGAGCCTGATTACTGCGGTTGATGACGGTAATACCACTAGGTTTGACAACAGAACGAGCCGTCATTCCGCGAATAATAGCCTCTGCCATTGATCCTGCCCCGAAAAATGTAATTTGCTCATTAATTAAAACCTTTGTCTGTGATTCACACATAGATTCATAACCTCCAAGGATACAGATTGATTTAAGTTATTATTCCCTGATTTGTCCAGTACCGTACACGCGATATTTGGTTGAAGTCAAGGCAGGCAATCCCATTGGACCGCGGGCATGTAATTTTTGTGTGCTGATTCCGATCTCGGCACCAAACCCAAATTCGAAGCCATCCGTGAAGCGAGTGGATGCATTGTGGTACACGGCTGCCGCGTCCACTTCTTGCAGAAAACGCTCGACATGGGCTTTGTCCTCGGTGACAATACACTCTGAATGCATCGTACCGTAGCGGGCAATATGCTCCAGTACTTCGTCCAGATTGTCCACGACCTTTACGTTCATAATGTAATCATTATACTCGGTGCCATAATCCTCTTCTGTAGCAGGAACAGCCCAAGGAGCCAATTCTCGTGTGCGTGCACAGCCGCGTAGCTCAACCCCCGCATCACGAAAGCGTTCTGCCAATTCTGTTAAATGTGCTTTTGCATAATCCGAGTGTACGAGCAATGTTTCCATTGAGTTACACACGGACGGTCTTTGCACCTTGGCATTCAGTGTAATCGCTTCGGCCATTGCGGTATCCGCTGTAGCGTCCAAAAAGGTATGGCATACACCAGCTCCGGTTTCGATGACAGGTACGGTAGCGTTCTGAACAACATTTTGAATGAGTGAACGTCCGCCGCGTGGAATAATTACATCCAGCAAGCCGTTCAAGGTGAGCATTTCGTTGACCGAGGCACGGTCTGAATCTTCAATAAGTTGAAGCGCCTCGCGTGGCACAGCGGTTGCGTCTAGTGCCTGCTGGAGTACTTCAATAATCTTGCGGTTGGAGAAGAGGGCGGCCGAACCACCGCGTAGCACAACCGGATTGCCTGTTTTCAAGCACAGGCCCGCGGCATCCACGGTTACATTTGGACGCGCTTCATATATGATGCCGATGACACCCAGCGGTACACGTATCTTCTCAATTCGCAGGCCGTTTGGACGTTCAATTTGCTCAAGGGTGTCGCCGACCGGGTCAGGCAGTGCCACAATTTGGCGTAATCCTTCGGCAATAGCTCCGATTCGGTCCTCGGTCAGCTTGAGGCGGTCGAGCAGCGATTCCGATGTTCCCTGTTCCCGTCCACGTTTCAGGTCATTATGGTTTGCTGCAATCAGCTCTTCAGTATGATTTACTAGAGCTTCAGCCATAGCAAGCAATGCTTCGTTTTTCTGTGCTGTAGTCAGGCGGTTCATGACCCCGGCACTTTTTTTAGCAAGATTCGCTTTGGTTCGTACTTCGCTAAACTGATTCTCCTCGGTTGCAGCTGTGTTAGTCGTTAAATCACTCATGTTACGGCCTCCCTACATACATAATGTAATCCATTCATCCCTGTGGATCACCTCAAGCCGGTGAATGGGACCAATTTTGCCCACAACCTCGCCGCTGGGTAATCCTTGTACATTTCGGAGCTGTTCATCGTCATAATTGACGATGCCGCGTCCTAACACTTTATTTTCCGGTCCGAGCACCTCAACGACATCTCCGGCATGAAAGCTGCCCTCGACACGTCGTACGCCAACCGGAAGTAGACTGTGTCCTCCGTGAACCAACGCTTCCTCAGCCCCTTCGTCTACATGAACTGCGCCCAGAGGGGTGGACATAAATCCAAGCCACTGTTTTTTCATCGGAAGTGAAGATAGGTGGGTGTCAAAATAAGTTCCCGGTCCGTGTCCTTCGACGGCTGCGTCTAGATCACCATTCGCGCTTACGCGTCCCACATATACAGGTACACCGCCGCGTGTAGCGACTTTGGCAGCTTCGATCTTGGATCGCATGCCGCCAGTACCTACAGACGATCCAGAACCTCCAGCTAATGCATAAATCTCCTCTGTAATTTCTTCGATACGTTCAAAACGTACGGCATTCGGATGCTTGCGCGGATCTGCCGTATATACGCCATCGGTGTCCGTAATGATAATCAGATGCTGAGCTTTGACCAGATTGGCAACCAGCGCGGACAGCATATCGTTATCGCCGAATTTCAATTCGTCAATCGATACAGTATCATTTTCGTTAAAGATCGGGATAACCTGCTGGCGCAGCAATTCTTCTACGGTCATTCCGGCATTATTCATCCGTTTGCGGCTCAAAAAGTCACTACGGGTTAGCAGAACCTGCGCGATCACTAGGTCAAAATCTTTAAAAGCCTGCTCATAGGCCTGCATGAGAAGAGCTTGGCCAACAGCCGCTGCCGCCTGCTTTTCATGCAATAGCTTAGGGCGAAACGGGTACCCAATCTCCCTGAATCCGGCGGCTACTGCGCCTGATGTAACCAGCAGCACTTCATGACCTTTTGCACGAAGCAAGCTGATTTCCCGGGCAAAATAAGCGATGGCTTCCCGATTCAAACCACCTTCCACTCCAGTCAGAGAGCTGCTTCCGATTTTAATGACGATTCGTGTTGACAAGACGTCCACTTCCTTAATTTTACTCTTTTTAATGCAAAAAAACTTCCATCCTTTGTATGCAAAGGACGAAAGTTTGTGCTTCCGCGGTACCACCTTCATTGATGATTCATGATCATCCCACTTGAAACCTGTTAACGGCAGGGACCGCCTGATTGCGCAGGGCGCTCGGGGATAGGAGTTGGGAGAGAGTCCAGGTAAATTCTTGCAGCCTATCGGAATTTACTCTCTGAACAGGACCGAGTCTCTCTTAATAGTCCCTTCAACGCGCTAAATGATATTGGATACAGAATACCACGAAAAGACCAGGTTTGGCAAAGAAGTTGTAGCTGGAAAATACGGCTTAACCAAACAGGTTTAGCTTGCCAATTCGATCAGCCGCCTCGGTCAGTCGAGCTTCTGAGCTCAGCAGCCCCGCTCGCACATATCCTTCGCCGCCGCTTCCGAAGCCGATCCCTGGAGCGACAGCCACCTTGGCTTCCCGCAACAGCAGATCGGCAAAAGAAGCCGAAGTATAGCCCTGCGGCACAGGCAGCCAACTGAAAAAGGAGCCGCTTGGGCGCGTCGCCTTCCAGCCTATTTGCCCAAGTGCATCATAAAAAGCGTTACGGCGTGATTCATAGCGGGCTACCAGCTCGCCTACGCAGTTCTGCGAGGCCGTCAGGGCTGTCGCCGCTGCTGCCTGAATGCCGCCAAACAAGCTTACATAAATATGATCCTGTAGCAGATTAATCATCGAGATGATTTCGGCATTACCGAGCGCGAAACCAACACGCCAGCCCGCCATATTGTACGTTTTGGACAAGGTATAGAACTCAATTCCCACGTCTTTAGCACCCTCTGCCTGGAGGAAGCTCACCGGACGTTCGCCATCAAATCCAATAGCGCCATAGGCGAAATCACTGGCAACCACAATACCGTTACGTTGCGCGAATTCAACCGTATCCTCGTAAAAAGAAAGTGGGGCCGTTGCCGAGGTTGGATTATTCGGATAGTTAAGGAACATTAACTTGGCGCGGCGGCGTTCTTCCTCGGAAATGGCTTCATAATCGGGCAGAAAACGGTTCTCCTCCTTTAATGGGAGAAAAGACATTTCCGCTTTAGCCAAGGCTACGCCAGACCAGTAGTCCGGGTAGCCGGGATCAGGGACGAGACACACATCGCCGGGATTGAGTAAGACTTGCGGCAGCTGAACCAAACCCGTTTTTCCGCCAAACAGGATGGCGACCTCGGTTTCAGGGTTGAGCGTCACACCGTAATCCTCCTGATAGCGCTGGGCAACGGCTTCCTTGAGAAAGCTGTAACCGCGAAATGGCGAATATTTATGATACAGCGGGTTATCCGCTGATTCCTGCAAAGCTTTTACAATATGAGAAGGAGTGGGGGTGTCCGGGTTCCCTTGTCCGAGATTAATGACATCATGTCCCGCCGCAATTTCACGGTTTACATTTTGTACAAGTGTGGCAAAAAATTGAGTAGGTAACTGTTTCATGACGTCAGCGGAGGGAATAGAAAAATGAGTCATCAATACACACGACCTTTTGGAATAGTTTAAGAAATAATCTATCACGATTTTACCGAGTTGTATAGGAGGAATTAAGCTTGCATAGTTGCGTAATCCAGACTGATCGGGCTATGATGGGGGAAAATACCGGATAATGGGTCGCGGAAAGCTCCGGCTCACAAGGAGGATGAAGGATTTTGACGTATCAGGAAGCTCAGCCGTTCAGTGTTGCACTCATACAAGCTCATATAGAGATAGGAAATCCCCCGGAAAACCGCAGTCATATCCGAGCTTTAATGGAACAAGCGATGAAAACCGAACTAAAGCCGGATCTGATTGTCCTGCCGGAAATGTGGAATACGGGCTATGCCTTGGATCGCATTCATGAGCTGGCGGACAAGGAAGGGACGGAGACTCGGGCATGGATAGCAGCATTCGCCGCTACCCATCAAGTGAACGTAGTAGCTGGGTCAATCGCAGAGAAAAAAAGCGACGGTCATGTGTATAATACGATGCTCGTTTTTGACCGCACAGGCAGAGAGGTTGCTTCGTATTCCAAAATTCATCTATTCCGACTTATGGATGAAGAAAAATATTTGCAGCCTGGCGAAGAAAAGGTTTTATTCGCACTGGATGGCGGTATTCAGGCAGGTGCGTCAATCTGCTATGATATCCGTTTTCCTGAACTAGCCCGAAGTTTGGCCTTGTCGGGCGCAAATTTGCTGATCGTACCCGCGGAATGGCCTCATCCCCGGCTTCATCACTGGCGTACCTTGCTGACCGCACGTGCTATAGAAAATCAAATGTATGTCATTGCTTGTAACCGGGTAGGTCGCAGCGGAGATACTGATTTCTTCGGGCATTCGCTTATTATTGATCCATGGGGAGAAATCATTGCTGAGGGCGGAGAGCAGGAGGAGATTCTCACAGGAACAATTGAGTCTGTCTTGGTGCAGGACGTGCGTGGTCGTATTCCGGTGTTTGAAGATCGGCGTCCCTCACTGTATGACCGATAATCAGTGCAGAAAGGAATACTCCATGCTTAAGGAACGCATTGATTTTTTGTGTAAAAAGAAAAACTTGTCCCGTAAAGAGCTGGTAGACGGGCTGGTGACACCCGCACATTTTGCGAATATACTGGCTGACCGTTACCCGTTGGCAGAGGATCTGGCCGAGCAAATTGCTGGGCGTTTAGGTGTAAACCCATCCTACCTCTTGCGTGAAGCGGCAGAGGATGAGGAGACGCTGGCTACAGCGGATAAGATTTTCACAGAGCTGTCCAAGCTGGCTAATCCTGCCACGGAAAGCTATGTGGATCAGCTGGAGGATCGCAACGATTCGCTTGTGGTGGAAATGACGACTTATTTGATGAAGGCCGTATATTACCAGCAATTAAATGACCCAACGGCCTATGAATATTTACATCAGACCTATTTAAATTTTTATTTGGAGAAGTTTGGCCGTTCGGATGAGGTGGAGCTGCCCGCACCGCTAAAAAAAGCAATTTTATTTTATAAAATCCAGTATTTCCGCTCTAAAAATCATTATTATGATGTGCTGAATAACGTTACGCAGCTAAAACGTCTGGTGGAAGAGGGGACGGAAAACTGGCTGAATGCGCAAAACATTATGATGGAGGCCTGTATTCAGGTCAAGCAATTTGATCAGGCGAAGCAGGTATTCGAGCAGACGATGCGCAGGGTATATGATGATCGGCTTTTTCACCGTTTGACGGGCCTGTATGTGGCTTACAGCGGATATTGTTTTGCCATGGGTTCTGTACAGGAAGCACTGTTAACGTTGTCTATGGCTGAGGCCAATTTGGTGTATTTGGAAAATGCACCAGATATGCTCACGACCATCCTGAACAACCGTATTATTATGCTAACATCGATTGGCGAGCTGGATAAGGCTTTGGAGGAAGTAGCACGTTTTGAAGCGCTGATGGGCCGGGAGCGGGAGGAAATGCAGCAGATGATGCTACCTGTTACGCTGATATATCGCTGTGAAATCGTATTTACCCGGAAAAACTGGGGGCTGTTGTCACAGCATTTGGATCAGCTTCGCCAAACCAATCTGACAATAGATTAGCAAATGGTCAAGCAGGGCGTATCGCCTGAACTGTTGGAAGTTGCCAAAACCGGTGAGCAGGCATATGCGAAGGTGCTGGATGTCACACCCATGGGGGAAGCAGGACCTAATAAAATTAAGCTTCAGTTTAAGCTCAGTGTAACGAAAAACAACGGCGATACATTTAATGTAACCACGCAAAAGGATGTTTTTTCTTCCCAACTATCCAAACTGCAGCAGGGAAGTATTATAGAGGTCATTTATTCACCTCAAGATCCTTCAAAATTAGTCTTTAAAACACAAGTGAGTGAAGCCGAGGTACAGCAAGCATTTGGTTCTTCTCGATAATAAAAAAGTTTTTCGATACCTGTTTCAGATACAGCCCATAGGTGTATTATAATAGTATCCCGACACCAGGAGGTTGATAACGATGGATAACCAAAGTAGATCCGAACTGGCGAATAGGGATGGCCTGTCACGGCCGAGAGGCTTAAATAGACAGGTTGTCGGAAACAATTATGAAATGGGCTATGATCAGGATAAAAGTCCACCAGATTTAGGGAGACCCTGATCACAAAAAGGCGAGGACAGGCACTTTGGGATCACACAGCACATTGGAACTGAGGTAGGACACTCTTGGGAGACCAAGGCTAGAGACCTTAAGGAAAGAAGTGATGCGGGATGGATAAAGTGGAGTTTCCGAGCAAGCGTAAAGTAATCAGGCGAGGCTGACATGAAATTCAAATGAACATGAAATGTGGTTCGTTGAAGACAGATGGAAGCAACATCGCAACAGTGTAATCGAACCCGTAAAGTAAATGAAGTATTGAAAGTATAGGGGTGAAGCCCCGGGACCGCCTTCTTCTCTGGCTTTGGCTAGGGAGGAAGACGGTCCTTTTCACATTCGAAGCTACTTTTGAGAAAGTTGCTCGACCGTTTCTCGGAAGGTATCAATAAAGGCTTCGGCAGCTTTAGACAAATAACGTCCGTTTCGGTAAGCAATGGCCAGGGTACGGCTAGGGGTAGGTTCGGCGAGTGGCAATAATGCTGGAACAAACTCGCTGCTGGCGGCCCGGGCGATAAAACGGGGGACGAGTGTCACTCCCATACCTGTCGCTACGAGCGATTGGAGCGTCTCCATATTAGTGCTCTCAAACACCACATTAGGTTCAAAGCCCGCTTGATGACACAAATCCATCGTCAGCTTGCGAAAGCCTTGCCCTTTTTTCAGCACGACAAAAGGCTCATCTTTCAGTTCTTCCATATGCACAGGCTGCGGATGGCCTCCTTTTTTACGCAGGGCTAGGGGGTGACCTGGAGGAACGGCAAGATCAATCCACTCTTCACCGATGGGCACATAGGAAAGTGTAGGTTCAACTAATGGAAGAGATAGCAGGCTGAGATCTGTATCCCCACTGGCAGTTTTTTTCTCCAGATTCATGGATGAATCCTCGACTAACACGATTTCAATGTCCGGATGAGCCTTCTTGAATACAGGCAGCACATGCGGCAGCAAATGAGAACCTGTGATAGGCATACTGCCAACCACAACCTTCCCTTTTCGCAGTTGAGAAATGTCGTCCATTTCCTGCCGGAGCTGCTCGACTGCATCGACTATTTTTTTTGCCTTTTCTACAAAGCTTGCTCCTGCATGTGTTAATTCCACCGTGCTGGTGTTGCGTTGAAATAAAAGTACCCCAAGTTCTTTTTCCAGTTTGGATAATTGTTGGCTCAAAGAGGGCTGAGCAATATGCAGTTTTTCTGCTGCACGTGAGAAGTTTTTTTCCGCTGCAATTTGCAGGGTGTACTGAAGCTGTCTGAATTCCATCGAATTTTGCGCCCCTTGTCTTATAAGTTTTACCTATTACATCATAGACTGATTATACAATAATAAAATGAAATTCCCAATCTTAACGAATCTCATGTGTCACAAGTTTTATATAGATGAAGCGTTTTTATACAAATAGAGTCTTTTAATACAGATAAGCAATCCATTTAACATTCTCCTGATAAAATGTGATTAATCTTAGTTCTGGTTGTACAAAAAAGTATCTGGGAGGAAAATGAATGCTAAAATGTTGGGGGATACATACGAAAAAATCGGTGGCTGCACTCGTAGCGACTATGATGCTAGCAGTAAGCGGTGGGACGGCGATGGCAGTCGAAAAGGACACGTCGATTAAAAACGTAATTATTTTGATTCCAGACGGTATGGCTAATGACGCCACTGCACTGGCTAGATGGTACAAAGGCTCCTCCTTAACTTTAGACAGTATGGCAAGCGGCATGGTGCGTACGCATTCTGCGGATGCTCCAATTGCTGATTCTGCTCCAGCGGGTACTGCTTTTGCCACAGGATATAAATCACATACTGGGTATGTAGGTGTCCTTCCTGATGAAGCGACAATGCCTGGACAACAACCCATTGCAGCGGGTGACGCCAAAAAGCCTGTAGCTTCCATTCTTGAGGCTTCCAAGCTGGCAGGAAAATCGACCGGAGTTATTGCGACTTCCGAGATTATGCATGCGACACCAGCTGATTTTACCGCACATTATCCTGATCGTAAAAATTATGATGCACTCAGCATGCAGCAAGCCTACAACGGGGTTGACGTAGTGTTAGGTGGAGGCGGCAAGTTTTTGGAGGCAGCAGGGCGTAAAGATGGCCAAGATTTGGTAGCCCAAATTAAAGACCAGGGTTATGACTTTGTCACGACACCTGAAGGGTTGAAAAAATCGACCTCCAGCAAGCTCTGGGGCAGCTTTTCTCCCGAAGCCCTTGCGTATAACCTGGATCGCGATGCATCCAAGGAACCTAGTCTGGCGGAAATGACATCGAAAGCAATTGATGTGTTGTCCAAAAACGATAAAGGCTTCTTCTTAATGGTAGAAGGCAGTAAAGTGGATTGGGCCGCCCATGCAAATGATCCAACCGGAATTATCAGTGACGTGCTTTCATTTGACGATGCAGTGAAAGTTGCTGTGGATTACGCCAAACAAAACCAAAATACAGTCGTCGTAGCAGTGACAGACCACGGAAATGGTGGATTGACGATTGGTAGCAGCGATACAACTAGCAATTATGATAAAACACCTTTAGCTTCTTTTATAGACCCGCTGAAAAAAGCGAAGCTGACGGGTGAAGGCTTGGAAGCCAAGCTGAATGCAGATCGCAGCAATATTAAAGAGGTGCTTTCCACATATTTTGGCATCACCGATTTGACAGACGAAGAAGTAAAAACCATTAAAGATGCCAAAGAAGGCAGCATGAACTATGCTGTCGGACCGATCATTAGCAAACGTGCGAATATTGGCTGGACTACAGGCGGACATACAGGAGGCGATGTCGTGTTGTACACGTATGCGCCGAACGGAGACCGTCCAACCGGTGTAATCGACAATACAGATGTCAATAAATATATGACACGTGTGCTTGGACTGGATTTGGATACGGTCAGCAAGCAGCTGTTTGTTCCTGCAAAAGCCGCTTTTGAAGCTAAAGGAGCCAAGTTTACTGCGGATACGAAAGTCATTACAGTGACCAAAGGCAGTAACAAGCTGGAGCTTCCAGTATACAAAAATATAGCTACGCTGAATGGCAAAAATACCAAGCTCAACGGTGTAGTTGTATTTAACGGCGTTGATTATTTTGTACCCCAGCAGGCGATTGATTTGATTCAGTAGTAGGCAGAACCATCGACAAGGGCTGTTTCTTCCTTTAGAGGAAGAGACAGCTTTTTTGTGTGTTGATATAAATGTGTATTTTTTGGGGCAGAAGTTGGAGGCGGTTTTTATAAGATGGGATTTTTTGTGAAACTAATCACGTTACAACCTCTCCGATATTGCTAGAATAATACATGTACGGTACAAGCCGCTGATGATGTGAAGTCCGGATGGACGAGGGAAGAAGGGATGAGTCACGGACGAATTATTACTGCGTCTAGCTGACGGCAAGGAATGGACGCATACGGAAATGATGGAGCTGCTGACACGTCTGGATGATGAGCCGACGCTACGGGCTCAACTGAGACACCTGGCAGCTCGCACCAAATTGGAGCGCTATGGCAAAGGTGTTTTTTTACGGGGATTAATTGAATTCTCCAGTATATGTCGTCAGGACTGCATGTACTGTGGGCTGCGCGCTTCGAATAAACAGGCAGATCGTTACCGTTTGCAGCCAGAAGAAATTCTGGCCTGTTGTGCGGAGGGGTATGAACTCGGTTATCGGACCTTTGTGCTGCAAAGTGGGGAAGATTACTGGTTTACTGCAGCCCGGCTGACGAAATTGATTCGGGAAATTAAAAGCCGTTTTGCGGATGTGGCGGTTACACTGTCCATCGGTGAACGGGATGATGAAACTTATGAGCAATTATACGAGGCTGGCGCGGACCGTTTTTTGCTGCGGCATGAGACAGCTTCTCCCCATTTGTACGCCAAGCTGCATCCGACGATGACGATGGAAAGCAGGCGCAGCCGTCTGCTGGCTTTGCAACGAATCGGTTTTCAGATCGGGGCCGGATGTATGGTGGGGTTACCAGGACAAACGAATAGTGAATTAGCAGACGATTTGGTCTATCTACACAGCCTGTCACCAGATATGATCGGGATTGGTCCCTTTTTACCGCATAGCAACACGCCGCTTCGGGATGCCAGTCAGGGGAGCATGGAAAAGGCACTCGATATTATTTCGTTATCCCGATTGGTCGTTCCAGATGCACTTATTCCGGCGTCTACGGCAATGGGAACGATTCATCCCCAAGGCAGGGAGAAGGCGCTTCAGGCGGGAGCAAATGTGGTGATGCCCAATTTGTCACCACTGGCGGTGAGACCTAAGTACGCGATTTATGAGAATAAAATATGTTTGGGCGATGAGTCTGCCCAATGTCGACATTGCCTGGAACTGCGGATTCGCGGAGCGGGATTTGAAGTCGATATGGGGCGCGGCGATAGTTTGAGGGTGCAACGACAGCTTATGAGACAGGAAACTTTGTGAGGCCATAACGGAAACATTGCAGTAACCATAAATAAGGAGATGGGTATACGTGAGTGGAGTACGAGAGAAAGTGTCGGCGGATTTTATTAATGAAGCAGAAATTATGGCGGCAGTGGAGCAGGGGAAACAAGAGGCAACAGATCGACACCGTATTTTAGAAATTTTAGAAAAGGGGAGAGCCTGCCGGGGACTGAGTGCGAGTGAAGCGGCGGCTCTTTTGCATGTGGATGATCCTGAATTATTGGAAGAGATGTTCAAATCTTCGAGGGCAGTCAAAGAACAAATTTATGGCAACCGGATTGTGCTGTTCGCCCCTTTATATGTAAGCAACCACTGCGTGAATAACTGTGAATATTGTGGTTATAAACATACCAATGACAGCTTTACTCGTAGCCGTCTGACACCGGAGGAATTGGTGGAGGAGGTTAGAGTGCTTCAAGAACTGGGACACAAGCGGCTCGTGCTGGAAGCGGGGGAAGACCCAGTCCATTGTCCCATTGACTATATCGTCGATTGTCTGCGTCAGATCTATGAGGTCAAGGTAGATAACGGCAGCATACGGCGGATCAATGTGAATATTGCATCCACAACCGAGGAGGACTATCGGAAGCTGGCAGAGGTAGGCATTGGTACGTATATTTTATTTCAGGAAACGTATCATCGGGAAAGCTATCGTAAATTCCACCTACAGGGACCGAAGCGGGACTTTGATTGGCACACCACCGCAATGGACAGAGCCATGCGTGCGGGTATAGATGATGTGGGGATCGGTGTGTTGTACGGCTTGTATGATTTCCGCTATGAGACTGTCGCGATGCTGAAACATGCTGAGCACTTGGAAGAAGCCTTTGGCTGCGGTCCTCATACGGTTTCAGTTCCACGATTGCGTCCGGCTGAAAATGTAGATCTGGAGCGATATCCGTACCTGGTCAACGATGAGGATTTTATGAAAATTGTATCCGTTCTTCGACTGGCTGTCCCTTATGCTGGTATGATCCTGTCCACTCGCGAGGAGCCGGAATATAGAGACCGCGTCATTGGTCTAGGCGTGTCGCAGATTAGTGCAGGTTCAGCTACAGGTGTAGGGGCATATGCAAAACAGGAAACTGATGATAAACCTCAATTTGAGGTGGGGGATCATCGCTCACCATCGGAAATTATTAAAAGTTTGTGCCGTGGCGGATATATGCCGAGCTATTGCACAGCTTGCTACCGTGAGGGGCGAACTGGGGATCGTTTCATGGAGCTTGCCAAATCAGGACAAATTCATAATGTGTGCCAGCCGAATTCGCTGCTGACCTTCCAAGAATATCTGCTGGATTATGGGGATGAGGAGGCGCGTGAACTGGGAGCTGCCGCTCTGCGAGAGAATCTGGAGCGTATACCACGTGAATCGACGCGCCGTTTGACGCTTGACAGACTGGAACGACTGGAAGCAGGCGAACGTGATTTGTATTTTTAGCAATTTATATTATTCGTAGTATCATTTCACGCTATGAAAATTCTCATGATTTATAATAGAACTTGAAAATGAAAAGCAGTCGCGTTGGAATCAGCGCGACTGCTTTTGTGTGTCTGGAAAAAAATATTAATGATGAGATGAGGTCTTTTAGGAATAACTGCCGGCTTCTACAGCTTGCTCCCATGCCAGCATAGCAGATGGGAAGCATTCAATAGCACGGGGAAAGACCCCCTGTACATAAGCGATGAAAATACCATAGTTCACAATCGGCACCCCGGCAGCTTTTGTTTCCGACATTCGATGAAGCATCGTACGCCGATTGAGCATGCATGCACCGCAATGAATAACCAGTGCGTATTCGCTCAGATCATCAGGGAAGCTGGAGCCGGATGCATGCTCGATGATGAGACGTTTGCCTATAGTTTGGCGGAGCCAGCGGGGAATTTTCACTCGACCAATATCGTCAGATTGGCATTGGTGAGTGCAGGCTTCGGCAATGAGTACACGGTCTCCATCCTTGAGGCGATCAATGGCTCTTGCACCTCGTACCAGTTCGTCCAGATCGCCTTTATGACGGGCAAACAGAATGGAAAAAGAGGTAAGAGGCACATCCTTAGGTGTGTCGGCCGCTACTTTCATAAAAACCTGTGAATCGGTAATGACCAAGCGAGGCTTGCGTCCCAATCTCTCCAGCGTCAATCGTAGTTCATGTTCTTTGGTCACTACAGCGATGGCATCACTCTCTAGTGTATCGCGGATTGTTTGCTGCTGTGGCAGGATCAATCGGCCTTTTGGTGCAGCTTTGTCGATGGGAACGACCAGCACAACAACATCGCCGGGTGACAACAGGTCACCGACGATACGGAAACGATCCTCGTTTTGAGGGAGCGTATTAGTAATAGCTTTTTTCAGTTCCGTGTCTCCCCAAAGCAAAGATGCACTGAAAGGAATCAGGGTGAGATCCAGTTCAGTTGCCAGCTTTGTAGCCGTATTATCTGATTCAGTAAGGGTATCTATCTTATTCAATACCCCAATAACAGGAATCTTTTTGGTGCGGAGCTTTTCGAGCAGCTCATGCTCGAATGGTCCGACACCAACGGTGGCGTCGATAACGAGCAAGGCCAAGTCTGTACTATTAAGTATTTCGAGCGTTTTGTTGCGGCGCAGCTCCCCGATCTCACCCTCATCGTCCAGTCCGGCGGTATCCACCAGAACAATGGGACCCGCTGGGAGCAGCTCCATTGGTTTGAAAACGGGGTCCGTGGTCGTTCCTCCTACAGGAGATACCACAGCGACGGGCTGACCAGTCAGGGTGTTCAGAATGCTGGATTTGCCTGCGTTGCGGCGACCGAGCAGGACGATATGTGGTCGATTGCTACGAGGGGTATCATTCATTCCCATGGTGAGTTCCTTCTTCCTGTCCCGGAATTCCGGGCTTGGTTACTGTATAGGGATGGCATAATTGGTCAATCCGCGAACGGGTCAGTAGGCCGCGATCTTCTACAATATCCTCTGGTGCGCGACCTTGCACAATGGCTGCAGATGCAATAGAGGCAGCTTCATCATAGCCAAGCTCCGCGACCAGCGCAGAAGCCATCACGGCAGAGTTACGCAGATTTGTAGTACAGCGTTCCTCACGCACGATCAGGCCACGCACACATCGCTCCTCGAATAGTCGAACCGCGCTGTTCAGAATATGTAGCGATTCCAGCAGCGATTCGGCAATCAGCGGCAGGAATGCGTTTAGCTCCAACTGACCGGAGGCAGCGGCCATAGTGATAGCCGCATCTTCGGCTATCACACGCATGGCTGTGAGTCCTGCCATTTCAGCTATTACCGGATTGACCTTGCCAGGCATAATAGAGGATCCCGCCTGAACTGGAGGCAGCGTGTATTCGCCAAAACCACCGAAAGGACCAGAGGCCAGTAGGCGAAAATCGCCAGATATTTTGTACAGATTCACGGCGGCTGATTTGAGTAGACCGGACACCTCCACAAAGACATCCATATTTTGAATCGGGTCCATTGGGTGGTCACTGCGACTCAGTCCAAAGCCAGTCTCATCCGCCAGCTTTTCGACCATCCGATAGCTGTATGCGCGGGGCGCGTTCATACCTGTGCCAATCGCCGTGCCCCCAATAGGGATTTCCCGCAGCCGCTCTTCAGCTTTATAGAGACGCCAGCGGTCGCGCGCTATAGCCTTTGCGTAGGCACCAAAGCCCTGCCCGGCCATCATGGGCAGAGCATCCATTAGCTGAGTGCGACCTAGCTTAAGCAAGTCGGCATATTCTGTTTCTTTGTGCTGTAAAGCATCTTGTAACGAAGACATCGTGTCACATAAAGGCCGAAGCAGCCGTATCGCTGCAATTCGTAGCGCTGTCGGATAGACATCATTCGTAGACTGGCAGCAGTTCACATCATCCAGCGGATGTAAAATCTCATACTGCCCTGGTCTGCCTCCCAGCTGTACGATGGCCAAATTAGCAATGACCTCATTTACATTCATATGGGTACTGGTGCCTGCGCCGCCTTGCATGGCATCCACGGTAAACATATGTTGATGCCTCCCGGCGAGTATTTCGTCGCAGGCATTTACAATGGCAGAGGCCCGTTGGGCAGGAAGCCGTTTCTGCTCACCATTTACTTGAGCGGCTACTTTTTTTACCAACACAAGAGCGTGAATCAGGTTTTTGTTCACAGGCCTGCCACTGACCGCAAAATTGTTCATCGCGCGTGCGGTGTGAATGCCGTAAAAGGCATCTGCGGGAATTTCCATCTCTCCTAGCGCATCCCGCTCGGTTCGCGTATTTGTAGGCAGAGGGAAACCTTCGGTCATAGACCCGTTGCCGGAATGCGTGTCATATGCAGTAGCTGACGTGCACTTGCAGCGCGTTTTTCCTCTACCCGGGCATGAACCAGATCTGGCTCGACCAGCTTGAGGGCTTGTGTTGGACATTTACCAATGCAGGCTGGGCCGCCGTCGACACCTTCGCATAAATCACATTTGCTAGCAATCATGCGTTCTTTGGGTTGCAAACGTCCTGACATATTGGTATACAATCCGTCCTGCACTACAGGCTGCCCGTTTCGATACTCGGGTACCATGGTAATCGCGCCGTAAGGGCACGCGATCATGCAGGTTTTACAGCCAATGCAGCTTTCACTATTAATGAGAATGCAGCCATCTGCATTCGTAATGGAGCCGTTCGGACAAGCGTTGGCGCATGGGGCATCCTCACAGTGACGACACTGAACGGGTGCAGTGACTCCAAATGATTTGATAACCTTCAGACGAGGGTGAAAATGAAACTCATCATCCGGCGAGATAAAAGGGTTCTCCGCTGAATGTGCGATGACACATGCGATTTCACAGGTACGACAGCCGATACACTGATCGGGATCAGCTAAAACAAAACGGTTCATACAATTCGACTCCTCTCTAACTAACGACAAATATAATGTATACAGCATAAAAATAACTTAACGTATTAATGAATGGAGTAACCCGTATCCCCTTTGGTGGAAATAGTGCTACTGCGGCTTTGCTTGCCGGGCCCCCGTTGTTGGAAGGTCGTGTGCAGCAGATGATGCGATACATGACCCAGCGGCTCACCTAGAAATTCATCATAAAGTTTGATGATGTGAGGGTTCTCATGCGATTTTCGTACCTGGTGTGCAGCATCATGTCCATAGATGGAGGATTTACGTGCCCGATAAGCTTCAATTCGATGCTTTTCTAACATGAGCTTGGGTTGTCCCCCTCCGCTGATACATCCAGCAGGGCAGCCCATCACCTCAATAAAATGATAATCACATTCGCCCGCCTGGACACGATCCAATAGCTGATAGGCATGTTGTAGCCCGGCGACGACCGCTACCTTGAGCTGGAGCTTGCCTACCTGAACCTCAGCTACTCGAATGCCTTCCTCACCACGAACAAAATCGAGTTGGAGCTTCGGTAGTTTTTCATTTGTCAGCAGCTCGTAACCTGTACGGATGGCAGCTTCCATGACTCCTCCGGTGACTCCAAAAATGGAGCCTGCACCTGAATATTGTCCTAACGGTGAATCGAATTCTTCATCAGGCAGGTTCGCAAAATCAATTCCACGCTGCTTGATCCAGTATGCAAGTTCACGCGTGGTCAGTACCTCATCCACATCACGGTAACCGTCAGATTCCATTTCGGGACGATCGCACTCAAATTGTTTACAGGTACATGGCATGATGGCAACGCTGTATATATTCGCAGGTTCCACCTCGTCTAGTTGTGCGCCATAAGATTTGATTAGCGCTCCTAACATTTGCATCGGAGATTTGCAGCTGGATAGATGGTCTAGCAGATCGGGATATTCTATTTCTGCAAATCGGACCCATGCTGGACAGCAGGATGTGAACATAGGTAAGGGACCGCCTTCGGTCACGCGACGAATCAATTCAGTGCCTTCCTCCATGATGGTCACGTCAGCTCCAAAGTTGGTGTCGTATACTCGATCGAAGCCAAGGCGGCGCAAAGCAGCAGCCATTTTCCCAGGCGTCAAGGTGCCGAACGGCATTCCGAATTCCTCCGCGAGTGAAACACGAATGGCAGGAGCACATTGGACGATCCGAAACTGTCCAGGTTTGGTCATCATATCGGCTACCTTATTCAAGTTGTAGCTATAATAGGCAGCGAATAGCGGCTCTCTGATGTCGGCAGGCATATCGCGTTCTTGGATACGTTCCAGCCGTCTAGCGGCGCCTTCCTGTGGAGATGAACCTGCCCAGTCAGATGCGTATACGCTGCATATTTGTACACATTGACCGCAAATAACACATCGGTCTGCATTAACGGTTTGCGGTTCTCCGGGCAGTCCCTCTATGGCATCTACTGGACAAACCTCAGCACAACGTCTGCATCCCGTGCAGAGCGTAGGGTCAATATGAATGACAGGGTCTGTGCAATCAGTCGTCTTCATACAAGGAGGTGAAGAGATCTTGTCTATTGTGGTTGACATGTTTTTCTACCTTTCTGCGGCTGATTTTGACCTTATAGGCGTGGGAAAAAGACTTCCCGCCGAGGCTCTGGAGGTGAGTCGGATATACCTTTGGCCAGCCGTAGGACATGATTCGGGCAGGCCTCTACACATGCAGGCTTTCCGTTCTCTGTTTCCGCGCACAGATCGCATTTGCTTGCCGCGGTGCGGGGAAGGGCGACTCGATTTGCACGGTGAGTCAGGCCGGACTGCGTTACAACGTGTCCTGCCCGGTAGACCGGAGACACCTCAATCGCCCCGAAAGGGCAGGCCAAAACACAGAAGGTACAGCCGATACATCGTTCCTCATCTATCATGACGACGCCGTCCTCCTGACGAATGGCCTGTACCGGACAGGCATGTGCGCAGGGGGCATTTTCGCAATGCCGGCATTGCACCGGCACATACATCTCCCCTGTACGTACAACATACACCTTGGGTAAAACAGGTACGCTGACGGTTCCGACCGAAGCTCCTATACCGTTAGCCTGACTGTGAACGGCGAAGCACGCCAGTTCACAGGCTTTGCAGCCGATGCACTGCCCGGCGTCTGCGACTACAAAAGAAGAAGCAACAGTGCTTGTTCTACTGGCTGCTCCCATTCTATTCGTCGAAGCTGACCGGTTATCTGTCGGACGGTGCATCATATTCCCTGTGCCGCTCATCTCGTCACCTTATCAGCCAAAACAGCTTCCTGGACGTTCATCTGTCTGCGAATCCGTTGGTACGATTCATGTACATCACGTTCGGCCTGCACTTGGTCGGCGATCCGTTCCAGACGGATGGCACAGTATTTTAATTCCGGGGTTTTGGATACCGGATCGAGAAAATCAGCGGTCAGCTCGTTACATGCTCCAACCCACCAGTGATAGGTCATGTAGGTCGCACCTTGTTGCACACGGTCACTGATTTGTGCCCGTGCCATGATGCGTCCACGACGGGAGGATATGGCAACAATTTCACCATCCAGAATATTCAGATCTGCTCCGTCTTCTGGGCTAATCTGAATAAAGCCAGGCTCATCAGACAACTGGCGCAGCGCGCGGCAATTGCCAGTCATGGTACGCACGGAATAGTGACCTACCTCACGGACTGTGGACAAGACAAGCGGGTATTTTGCATCCGGTTGTTCTTGTGGCGGACGCCATTCGCAGGCGAATAATCTGCCTTTGCCACTAGGTGTCGAAAATTGATTTCCTTTATACAAATACGGTGTACCTGGATGATCCTCGGTAGGGCAAGGCCATTGAACGCCGCCTTGCTGCTCCATCTTTTGGTAGCTGGCACCCGAGAATAATGGGCTGAGGCTGCGCATTTCATCCCAAATTTCCTCTGTGTTTGCATAGGACATAGGGTAGCCCATGGCGGTAGCAACCTCGCTAATAATAGCCCAGTCTGGCTTAACATCACCCTGTGGCTCAACGGCTTTGCGGATGCGCTGAAAGCCCCGATCTGCCGAAGAATATACACCGTCATGCTCGCCCCAAGCAGTAGAAGGGAGGATGACATCGGCGTGCAGCGCTGTTTTGTTCATGAAAATATCCTGAACCACGACAAATTCCAATTGGTCTAGGGCTTCACGCAACTCGGCGGCGTTCGGATCACTTTGTACAGGGTCCTCTCCGAAAATGTAATAAGCTTTCAGCTTGTTCTCCTTCAGGATGAGGTGCGGTACCTCCGTAAGTGGATAGCCCTTTTTACGTGGCAGCTCAACACCCCATGCTTTTTCAAACTTTTTGCGAGCTGTGTTGTCTGTTACATCCTGATAGCCAGGGTACACATTCGGCAAAGCGCCCATATCACAGGACCCCTGTACATTGTTTTGTCCCCGTACTGGTCCGATACCGACATTCGGCTTGCCCAGATTTCCCGTCAACAGTGCAAGGGAAGCGAGCCCCTTTACCACATCAACGGCCTGTGAAAATTGACATACGCCCATTCCGTACAAAATTGTAGCGGTAGGGGCCTTTGCATATTCCCTCATAGCCGCCCGGATATCGGCCGCCTTGACCCCCGTAATGCCTTCCGCATATTCGGGAGTATATTTTTTAATGCTGTCTACGTATTCGGCAAATCCTTCTGTGTTTGCTTCCACATATCGTTTGTCGTACAGTCCTTCATGCACAAGTACATGACCAAAAGCGTTCACCAAAGCCATGTTTGAACCGCCCTTTAGGGGTAGCCACATATTCGAAATACGAGCTGTTTCGGTCATGCGCGGATCGCATACAATAATCTTCGCGCCTCTTTGCTTGGCAGCTACAATGCGTCTTGCGACGATCGGATGTGTTTCGGGTGCATTATATCCAAACACGAAAATGAGATCAGAGTGTTCAATTTCAGGAATAGAGTTGGACATAGCTCCATCTCCGAGCGAGTAAGTCAAACCTGCCACAGAAGGGCCGTGGCATACACGAGCGCAATGGTCAATATTGTTCGTGCCAATGACCGCCCGCATGAACTTTTGCATGACATAATTGGCTTCATTTCCCGGACCGCGTGCGGAGCCCGTTCCCATAATGGAGTCGGGTCCGTATTTTTCCTTAATTGCTGACAGCCGTTCGGCAGTATATTGAATGGCTTCCTTCCACTCCACTTCCTCCATAACTCCATTTTTGCGAATCATGGGCTTGCGCAAGCGTGCAGTCAGAATTTGTGGGTCATTCAAAAAATCCCATCCATAGTGTCCTTTCAGACACAACGTTCCTTCATTCGTACGACCACCAGCCGGCTCTGCGCCAATTACCTGTCCTTTTTCCACCAGCAAATGAAGCTGACAACCGCTCCCGCAGTAGGGACATACGGTCAATACCTTGTCTGCCATAAGTGCAGCACCTCTTTTATATGAAATAGATGAAACTCGTAACATAAAAAAAGCCAATACAAAAATGCCGCTTTACGCTGCATCCTGTACTGGCTTATCCGCGAGCGAGGAGACAAGCTCCTTCCCGCTAATCCAACCGGTGTATGTGTTGTAGTTCTAGAGAAATGATAATGTGTCCGTCTCCATGGACGGAGGGGCAGACCTCCCAAGTATAAGTGAAGGGACTGCCGAGTGTTTTTTCGGCTTCGTTCATAAACTCCTTTTCCAGATAGGGACGAAGGACGTTCCAATATTCCCTGACCTTGTCCTCGGCCCCTTCATGAACGAGAATTTCGGACAAATTAGACAATGTACCTCGAATTTCTACCGTAATCCGGAGCGGCGAATCCAGTGAAACCTTGACGTTGTCCGGTCCTTTTCCACGGTAGTGCTTGACAATACATACGGCCAACTTCCTGATGCGCTCACGGTATTCCAATTCGGTATTCAACATCTGGACACTCCGCTTCGAATCAAAATAAAGGCGTACTTGCCGCGCATGCCAGACAGCCTGTGTAGCTGGTTTTAGAACAAAATGTAACCGTCCCGACCCAAGTGGTCTGCCCAGCACGGCGTATCACCCTTCTATGGTAGAACAGGTTGACCCGGAAAGATGTGAAATTCATTACACTGAACCAAAAATTTACATAGATTAGACCACTCTTGAAGTAGCTATACCTCTATGGTTTGTATGATGCTTCTCATTCCGTCGTGTTGTTTGTACAGTTCCAATACAAAAGCAGTGGAATGACATACTATGGGCTGAGATTAGTAAATGGCATTCTCAAAGCCCTCTATACTGAAATGGCTCAGTGCAAATCTCAGAGATTTATAGTGAATTATTCATTTATATGATTTGCAATATCAATTTATTATTATTACATAACTCCAGAAGGCATAGATATGTTATCCAAGATGGTGGTAAAGTACAAGATGTAGAATCTATGCGATATTCAGTTTGTAGAAGGGCAACGTCAAGGTCGCCAAATGAAGGCTTAGTAGGAATTACTGCAACGTGTGGCTGAACATGAAGCCGCAAGTCAAGCCACGTTAGAATAAAGAGAAGAGGTCCGTGCTAAAATGCATGGACCTCTTCAAACCTGTAATAATTGATTTTTATGAAACTTTACTGTTTAACCAGAACGGATAAATCGCCTTCAAAAACTTGCTCCTCTTTCTTGTTGAAAGTCGACAGCAACACAGTAACGAGTCCTGTTCCATTCCTCATCTCTTTTACTCCAATCACTTCAACAATGGTGTACAATTCGTCGCCTGGATATACTGGTTTAATAAATTTAATATTATTCATAGCAGTTCCAGCAATAACCTCATCACCGTAACTGCCTGTTTCAACCCAAAGCTTAAAAGAAACAGCTAATGTTTGAATTCCTGAAGCGATAATTCCATTAAATCTGCCTTGTAATGCTTTCTCTTCATCTAAATGCATATATTGCGGGTCAAACTCCCTTGCAAATCTGGTAATATCCTTTTTAGTTAATTTTAAAGACTTGGTTTTAAATACTTGTCCGATATAAAATTTATGAAACCGCATTATTACACCTCTTGATTAAATTATTTGCTTATTTATAGAGTAGCATAATATCACCAATCAAGTTAAACTGCCCGTTAGCTTAATGACGTATTGTCCGTCTACAACTTTATATTCACCGAACAATATTTCCCTTTAAAACTCGTAGCGTTATAGCAGCAAATTAATTTAAGATACAAGTATGAAAAGCCTCTGATAATTCAGCGGATTTTTGTAGTCCCACTCAGCAAGTAACCCTCCGTACTTTTGTACAGTCAGATCAATGTAAGTGTCTGTTTTTTGAAGGATTATATTTCTATTACCATAAGTCTCACTGGTAACAGTGGCAAGGTTATTTGACTGCAATGTAAAATGACTCTTTGGAACTGCTTATTTTATATACTTCGATATTCGATGCAAATAAATAAAAATTATTGACAACTGTTAAATTATGGACAACAATAGAATGCAATAATATATAAATATTGGTACTTCTGTATGGAGGGTGGTTTATCTATGAAAGTTACACCCACGATTAGAGCAGAATTGGAACAATATCTAAAACAAGAAGGTTTGAGCATGATGGAGTTTGGGCATATAGCGGGCATGAATAGGGGGATAGTAAGTAGCATAGTGTCAGGCAATAAATCTATGTCTGTTAACCAGATAGATCGCATTACCGAGGCTATGGGTTTACCAGAAGGCTACTTTTACGACCTATTTATAGAAAACTACATCATCGACACCCCCCCGAATATGAGACGAATAGAGCCATTTTTGTATCGTTGTGCGGAATTGGGCAAGCTGGATGCGATCCGTCGAGTGGTAGGAACCATTATGGACAACCTACTCTATTCGCCTAAACTATTTGATATGGCAGAAGTGCTATTAGCACAGGGACGACATGATGCTGCGTTGCTGTTCTATGAGGGTGTAGCTGAAACGGAGAAGTACCAACATTCTGAACGATTGGCGATCTGTCAGTATCGAATGTTCACGATTCAGGTTGGTGACGATCAAAGCCGCAATCTCAAGGCAGCTACGTTGTTCGAGCCTTACATTGAACGTCTGGATGAAATGGACCAACTTGACGCATTAAAGGATTTGGCGAACGTGTACAGGTCTTTGCGTAAGTGGGACAAGGTTGAGGAAATGGCAAGGCAAATGAGAGGGAAAGCTGAAGTACAATATTCCATAAAGCATCAGCAGAAGAATCGAAAGAACAGGGAGCATGAAAAGGAAACCAGAAATCCGTTATTTGGATACATTGCTTACGCCGATTTGTTGTGTGCTAGTGTTTGTGAAGCCCAAGGCGATTATCAACAAGCTCTACTATATACATACGCCTATACGAATTTAGATTGGGTCAAAGAGACTGATGAAGATACTCAACACTGGGTAAACTTGTTCAGTCAGTGGGCAGAAGGTAACACGTACGTCAATAAACTCCTGTCTGGAGATGTTAGCGTGCTGCCAGACTATGTTGAATATATAGCGGCAACATCAACCGCTAATGAAAATGAGAAACTCTCAAAGCTGTTGAACGTTATGATAGCGGCTAACCGATATGAAATAGATGTGGATGATGTCCTTTCACGTTTTGAAACAAATATTAATTCATTTGCTCAACTCCCAACATCATCTGATATATATACCCAACAAGTAATACCAGACTATTTCGCATGGTTTGCTTACGAAATGGCTCATTATTATTTACATCGGGTGAAATACAGTGATGGCTTTAAATACTTGATGTATGCAATGGCAAAGTCACATATAATAACTAATGAAACAAACTTTATAAATTGTATTGGTCTGTTTATGCGTTTTCAAGTCCATGCGACTCCTGAAATCAAAACAGAGTTCTCCAATCTAATTGAAAAGGTGTGGTTAAGTAATGTTGAAAAAAATGGCATTGTTAATTGTTGCGAGTAGCTTTTTGTTTTTTATAACTGTACCCGCTGACAATCATGAGCAGCTTATTCAGACCCTTGTACAAATTGGGGGATTCTAAAGCTAAAGAAAGCTCTGCCGACCATAAGGTTAGCAGAGCTTTCTTCAGTGCAGGAATTACCACAGAATTCACCGATGTAGTTTGAATTTAGAGTAGATATGAAAAGAACTACCAGATTGTAGTCGGAAGTCTCTTTCAGGTAGACCAAATCAAAAAAATAGGAAGGGAATTTATGAAGAAAAGAATATTTATTTTCTCGATTTTATCTTTAGCTATAGCAACTACGATAGGGGTTGCTTCAGCTTCAGCAAGTACAACTAGCGAAAATACCATAATTTCCCAAAGATCGGGTGAAGCGCAACTGTAGGAGAATCCTTTAATGTCCCTAAAGGATGGGGGCATGTTAAACTTCGTATGAAGAATCACTCTGATCATCCAGTAAAGGTGAGTTTAATTCACAACGGTTCAAACAAACTATATATTGATGCATTAGTAATCACTCCTCACGACACAGTTACTTGGAAATCTACTGATGAAGGTATCACCAACGGTTTGCGTTCTGGATACTACACACTTCAGTGGAGAGGCAGCGATTATAAAGTTAATGGGGAAACATGGGGGGTAGCTGGTTCACAGCCTGGAGACATCTAACTTGTCCTAGTTAAACGACGTTATTGGGGGGGATGATGCGTCGTTCAAGATAGCAAGGGAATTAGTCTCTTAATTGGTTTGTGGGAATTTCTTTATTATCGAGCAGTTTGAATTTAGAGTAGATGTAAAGATGGGCTCGGCTGGATTGATTTTGTGGGTTCTTTTTCCACAGGAACAGGCTTTGCAAATGCAAGTAGTGACGTAGCTAATCCAAAAGGTGTTGTAACTCCACAAGCTTACACAGAGCATGTCATTAATTATGTAAGAAACAATCAATTTAAAACTTGGGCAAATGATTGGGAAGACTATGCAGCTACAGAAGTAGGTTATAAGGACTTGAACTTCCTAAACGGGTATAGGCTCGATTCTATCTCTATTAGTTATACCGACTCCACATGCGAATTATTAGCAGGATGCACCCGTTACAAAATTCAAACTTATAATTATTCCACATATTAATAGATCATCGGTAGCAAGCCAATAAGCAGTAGCTGAGTATACACTGGAGTTTCCGAGTTCGTGCTATCCAGAAATGGGAGCACACATCAAAGATGCTATAGCAGTCGGCCATTCTGACGTATGTACTATTGACCGGGACGGAGCTGAAGAAACTCGCAAGAGTCTTTAAAAGATGTTCCTACAAAAAAGTGATTTGACCGCGACGAGTGACCGTTGGCGATGTGCGCTGAAGATGGCGCAGGTGCTGATATCCGATACATAACCCTTAGTGACAACAGGGGAACAGGATCTTGGGTAAGTAATCAGTTAAATAAGTATAATGATGGTACAAAGGTGAGATTTATTGTGAAATAAGGATGAGAGACGCTACTGGTTATCAGCCGATAGGGTCTTTTTTTATACCCATTAAAAAATAAATATGCAAATATTTAGATTATATTTATAGATTAGCAAGTTTATGTTTAGACACAATTCCTCAATTAAATTATTCTTAGTTCTATTAAACCTATTGGAGGATTATTTAATGAAGAAAGCATGTATAACAATTTTATTTTTAGTTCTTTTATCTCTTCCCTTATCCAATGTTTTTGCAGCCGAAGCAGAGTATTCAGAAAATCTAGTTCCACATATGACAACTAACATTTTGCCATCTGGAGTAGCAAGCGCAAGTAATGAATATTCATACGCATATGAGGCGTTTAACAAGGAATTTGCTACTATTGCTAGTGCGTGGACATCAAGTACAACTGCTGCTTGGCTAAGATATGACTTTCCTAAACCCGAAGTTATTGAGCAATATGTTATATATCCACAGACAACGGCAACTGACCGTGCCCCTAAAAATTGGACTTTCGAAGGCTCAAATGATGGGATGACTTGGAACGTGCTAGATACCCAGTCAAATATCACTGGATGGGTAAATAGCACTCCGAAAAAATTCACTTTTTCTAATTCTAATTCATACAAGGATTATAGAATTAATATTACAGGAAATAATGGAAGTCAGTATCTAGCTCTTAGCGAATTAGAGATGATGTCTAAAGTGTCAAGCTCCACTCCTAATCCAGGAACAGAGGAACCAACTCCAAACACAGAGGAACCAACTCCAAACGGAGATCGTGCAATTCTGGTAGTCACCATGACGACTGGCTTAGAGAAAGAATTTGATTTGAGTATGCAAGAGGTCAATGACTTCATTGCATGGTATGAGGCTAAGCAAGCAGGTTCTGGATCAGCTTCATACGCAATCAATAAGCACGATAACAATAAAGGCCCATTCAGCAGCCGCAAGGATTACATGCTGTTTGATCGTATCCTTACGTTTGAAGTAAGTGAATACTCTAAATAAATCAAAAAGCTCAGCTGACCTTAATGGGTCGACTGAGCTTTTTTTGTTAAGAAGCCCTTCCTTTAATCAAGACCTCGCATAGCCTATGGAGTAGGAGTACCCTAAAATAAAGGAGGCGTTACGTGTGGGGGACATGAAAAGAGACTACGAGGGAATCACCGGAAGAGTTTGGACATCGATAGCTGCTGTCTTGGCACTGTTCATATTGCTGGTAATCATCTTGAAATTAATTCATTTATAAAGATTCTTAAGCTCCACCGAGGGATTTAATTTCTAAAGCATAGCCCCATTAGTTCCTGAGGAACCTATAAGGTTCGCCGTTTGGCCCATTCCCGACCTTAAAGAAGTTGGTGAAACAACGTTTTAGACACACAAAAGGAACCTCAGCGGCTTTTCCGGAGAAGGTAGGGTAATACCCCTTAACGAAGCCTGATCCACGTCGGAGCAGCTGAAATAAAGTAGACTGATTCATGAGGGTCGCCTCTTTTTGGAATGGTTGGTTTGTGCTTACCATTAGCTGAAAAGGCGACTCTTTTTATCCTATTTTTGGTTAATCAACAAGCCTGACTTTGCTTCAATATCTTCTATAATTTCCAGTGCAACAAAATATCCGAAAAATAATGTTAAAATATCCTCGTATCGTTTTCCTGATCCTCTTGCTCTACTTAATAATATATTTTGACTTTCTTGTATTTTCTTTTTATGGAATGATAGAGAAACAACGGATGAATTGGAAGCGATCAAATCCATCATTAGAATTGACAACTTTTTCTGAAACTCTTCAATCGGAAAGTCATTATTTTCTTTCGAATACAGCTGCATCGTTTCAGGTGGATCTTTAAATGAAGTTTGATATTGAGTATTGAAAACACCTTCATTAGCTATTTTGTCAACAATTAATTTACCAAAAACGATCCCTGATGCGAATGCTTGCCCAGGAATTCTTCCTATACCAAGATCACCATTAAATTGAGCTTCTCCAGTAGCAAAAACACGATTCAAGTTTATAGCCTCAGCAGTAGCATTGATTTCGATTCCTCCTGAAGAATAGTGCATCGTTGGTGTAATTTTGATTCTTTTATTTTTAACCACCTTAGGACTAAATCCATATGTTTTGAATTTTTCATTTAATACATTTTCATCAGCATGGCTCATATCCAAGTACATGTCCTTTTTTTGTTTGATGCATTCTAGTTGGAATTTTAAAATCTCATCAATCATTTCGTGGTAATCATCTCGGGCAATTGCATCACAAATATACTCATCTTCTAATAATTGAACTCCTTCCTCATCTATTATTTTCCCTTGACTCAAAGATACAACCCCGCCTAATAAAATTTGTCTTCCGTTATATATAGACCAAGGATGACACATTACTGTAGACATCCCCTTTAATCTCGCACCTATTTTCTTAGCTAAGATTAGCGTTTCACCAGTTGAACCGGGCGAATTATCATTGAAACAGAATTGTCCTGCATATCCCCCCGTAGCTAATACCAAATAATTAGTATATATTCTGATAAATTGATCTGATTGTGTGTCATAAAATATTGCGATAATTCCGTGATCGTACTTTTCCAAATGTATCAAAATTTTATTACACATCGGTTGTTCAATATGTTGTAATAAACAATTGATTAATTTCTTTCCCCCATGTGATTTAATCATACATTCAGGCATGATACCAAAGGATGTTTTCTCATAAGAAATACCCAATTCTTCGAAGAAATTTATAATTATGTTGGAATTCCTATATAGCGCTTCAATTACGGATCGATCTGCTCCACATTTATCAATAGTAAGATTAATAATATGATTAATTTCATTCTCTGAGGGAACACGTGTATTTGCTGCTGAAAGAAAGGAGTTGCTTTGTTTGGGTGCACTCTTTTTTGTTACAATCGTGTACTTGATATTGTTTTTTGACAAATAATAAGCAGCAGTAAGCCCTGAGATCCCCGTACCGACAATCAAAATTGGAGTGTAGTGTTCAACGGATATTCCATTTTGTTTCATCATTCCAACTCCTTTTTAGGATGTGAATGTTATCTTCGGCTGAATCTCGTAGTCGGTTCTCTATTTTTTTGCAACAAAACGCATCAGGATGATATTTATAAAATTCTTGCTTTCTTGTTAATTACCTGTTATTTATATCAAATTATACAACTATATTTCGTTTTATACTTTATATAGTTATTAAGAGCTAACAAAATCAAATACAAACAGTTTTGCAAAAGTAGAGGAAAAAAAGAACCATTATAGCAATTGCTAAGATGATTCTTATTACGAGTTACAATATTCTTGTTACCGACGAGGAATGGAATCTAAACAAAATATTTTCCTGATTGTACAAGTTTATTCCTTATTTTGTCAACAATATCTGAAAATATATAACTGATTCAGCTTTCACAGTATGAATATTCACACAAATTCTTAATGTAATAACTGGCGTACCTTAGAAAGGACCCAGAGTTCATCGTATTCATCCATTTGTATAACCCTTTTTTAACCTTCGAATTTTAGTCGAATGTTTTTACTAATTAAGAGCTGATAGAGAAACAGTGCAATGAACCGCCTATATTCACCTTCTCCAGCCTTATAGCCTTAACCTATCACTTCTATAGATATCATATCTTAGACCAATCAAACATCCCGTGGTATATTGTTGACATTCAAGAGAGAGCCGTTAGCTTCTCTCCACTAGGTTCGAAAAACACAGGGGTGAATAATGATGAGTAAAAAGACCATGTTCGAGAAAATTTGGGATAACCATGTCATCTATCAGGAAGCGGGTAAGCCGAGTATTTTGTACATTGATCTTCACCTCGTACATGAGGTAACATCGCCACAGGCGTTTGAAGGATTACGTCTTAGCGGCCGTCAGGTGCGTCGTCCAGAGCTTACGTTTGCAACGATGGACCATAACGTACCGACTAAGGACCGTTACAATATTACGGACCCGATTTCCAAGCAGCAGATCGATACATTAACTCAAAATTGCCGTGATTTCGGTGTCACACTGTATGATCTGGATACGGTTGATCAAGGTGTCGTTCACGTTATGGGACCTGAACTTGGTCTGACTCATCCGGGCAAAACGATTGTTTGTGGTGATAGCCATACCTCCACACATGGGGCGTTCGGAGCGCTTGCTTTTGGTATCGGAACCAGTGAGGTAGAGCACGTAATGGCAACACAATGTCTCCAGCAAGCCAAAGCCAAAACGATGGAAGTTCGCTTTGTAGGCCGCCGCAAACCTGGTGTGACAGCAAAGGACATGATTTTGGGTGTCATCGCCAAATACGGTACAGATTTCGCTACAGGTTATGTTATTGAGTACACAGGTGAATCTATCCGCGAATTGAGCATGGAAGAGCGCATGACTGTGTGTAACATGTCCATTGAAGGCGGAGCCAGAGCAGGAATGATTGCACCGGACGAAACCACCTTCAACTACTTGCGTGGACGTCAACATGTAGCACAAGGAGCTGCTTTTGAGCAAGCGGTTGCTGAGTGGAAAGAGCTTGTCACAGATGAAGGTGCTGAGTTTGATGTCGTGCTGGAGTTTGATGTAGATGCTTTGATTCCGCAAGTAACCTGGGGCACTAGCCCGGGAATGGGTACAGATATTTCCTCAACCGTACCGATTCCGGCAGAACTGCCAACCGAAAACGAACGTAAAGCGGCTGAAAAAGCGCTTGAATATATGGATTTGAAGCCAGGTACTCCGATCACGGATATTGCGATTGATTATGTGTTTATCGGCTCCTGCACCAACGGGCGAATTGAAGATTTGCGTGCAGCCGCTGAGGTTGCCAAAGGTTACAAGGTTTCTGACAAAGTAACGGCCATCGTCGTACCAGGTTCGGGTCGTGTGAAAATTCAGGCTGAAGAAGAAGGACTGGACGTCATTTTTAAAGAAGCAGGATTTGAGTGGCGTGAAGCGGGATGCAGTATGTGTCTTGCGATGAATCCAGACGTACTACAACCGGGACAGCGTTGTGCTTCGACTTCTAATCGTAACTTTGAAGGTCGTCAGGGACGCGGAGGACGGACTCATCTGGTATCTCCAGCAATGGCAGCCGCTGCGGCGATTCATGGACATTTTGTTGATGTACGGGATTGGAAATTCAAGCAGGAAGAAGTAGTCCGCTAGGATACAGAGGAGGAATTACGATGGAAGCTTTCACAACATTAAAAGGAATTGTAGCCCCTGTGGATCGGGTAAACGTGGACACAGATGCTATCATACCTAAGCAGTTTTTGAAACGAATTGAACGTACGGGCTTTGGACAGTTTCTGTTCTACGAGTGGCGGTTTGATGAAGCCGGCAATGTCAATCCTGAATTTGAGCCCAACAAGCCTCGTTATGCAGGAGCGTCTGTGCTGATCTCTCGCGCTAACTTTGGCTGCGGCTCCTCACGTGAGCATGCGCCCTGGGCGATTATGGACTATGGGTTTCGTTGCGTAATTGCGCCGTCTTATGCAGATATCTTCTATAATAACTGTTTCAAAAACGGTATATTGCCGATCAAGCTATCTGAAGAGCAAGTAGAGGAATTGTTTCAGCGTACGGCGCAGCATGTTAACTACCAATTGAACGTAGACCTGAATGAAAAAACAATCACTGACGACTATGGTCTGAAAATTGAATTCGATCTGGATGAACATCGCCGTCAGTTCCTGCTACAAGGCTTGGACGATATTGGCCTGACACTCCAGCATGAATCTGAAATTCTGGCGTATGAACAAAGACGCGCTGCGAAACAAGGCGCATAATCATATTTCCCAGTTCAGTATCAATACGAAGCCATATAGCTTGCTCATTTGTTAGACAGAAAGCCCGTACTGGCAATTCTTTTGCCTGCGGGCTTTTATTATGCTCAAACAATAAATTGGAAAATAAGGGGTTGACGGTTCGACTCAGCATGGTATTGTAAATGTAAATTGGTTGAAGGACTGTGTCTGTGAGAAATACCAAAAAATACATATATAAGTTAGGGGAATGAGGATGAAGAAATATGGTTGGGTGATACTAGCGGCTATCTTGATTTGGTTATGGCCGTCCTCCCCTCATGTGAATGCGGCTGGAGCAGATTTGTTTTTGGATGGCAAAAGAGTGGAAGCGCCTGCGGATGCCAAACCTGAAATGGTCAATGGAAAAATCATGGTACCGCTCCGGGTGGTTGGGGAGCAGCTGGGGTATCAATTCAAGTGGGAACCACAAGCCTATAAAATCTCAATCCAAAAAAACAGTACCGATATGTCTATGTATGTAGGCCGTACATCGGCTGATGTGAATGGAAAAACAGTAAGTCTGGATGCGCCTCCTGTACTTCGGGGCAATTCGACCATGGTTCCATTGCGTTTTGTTGGGGAGCAAATGGGGCTGAAAGTAGATTGGAATAATAAAAGTAAATCCGTAAATCTCAGTCAAAAGGCTGCAACTCAACAAGCGAATAAACAGTCTCAATCCCAACCATCGTCGCAAACGTCAACACAGAGTACAACTAGCACCAATAAAACGTCTTCAGCAACAGCGACGACAATAACCCCAGTTGAAGCAGACAAGCATACTGAAGCTACATCTTCACCATCCAAGCAGCAGAATACAGAACAGACCGCAGCGAATGCGTTGCTTGTACAAAATATTACTTTTGAGGGTGAAACGTTAAAGATTTCTTTGAACAAAGATGTTACCCCTAAAGTATCCCAAATGACGGAGGCTGACCTTATTGTTGTAGATTTACCGGAAGCTTCACTGGCGACTGATTTTCTTCAGCCCTTCCCGATTCGTAAGGATGGTACGCGGGCGCTGACGAATAGTAACAGTGAGGATGTGCAGGAAATTAGATTTGCTCCGACAGATGGACCGAATGGGGGCGTACGCATTGTCATTGCTTTAAATCAAGCACGTGATTACGATCTATCAACCAATGGCCTAGGCGATATCACCCTTCAATTGCGTGAGCATAGTGTGAATCCAGTAGCGGTAACACCAACGAATGTCGAAGGACGGCGAATCGTCGTCATTGATCCCGGACATGGTGGCAAAGACCCTGGAGCAGGTAGTGTGACTGGGCGACATGAAAAGGAATTTACATTGGCGGTAGCGTTAAAAGTCGAGCAGCTTCTGCAAAATGATCCTGACATTCAAATCGTATTGACTCGCAATGGAGATACGTATCCCACGTTGGATGAACGACCACAACTCGCTAATAGTCAGCAGGCAAGCGTGTTTGTATCTATTCATGGTAATAGTATGCAAGCTTCAGATAAAGGAAAAACCAATGGCTCTGAAACCTATTATGCACGTCAGGACAGTTTGGCACTGGCAAAGACGATGCATAAATATCTTGTAGCGGCTACCGGATTTAAGGATAATGGCATCAGGGTGGCAAACCATGCAGTGACGAGAAAATCACAAATGCCTGCTGTATTGCTGGAATGTGGCTACCTTAGTAATCTGTCCAATGAAGCAGCCATGTTTTCAGAAGAAACACAGGAGAAGATTGCCGAAGGTATTGTCGATGGGTTGAAGGAGTATCTTGGAACGGGCACAGGAGCAACTGAATCACTTAACTAAGGATGTTAGCAATAAAAGCTACTTTCCACCTTTTAATGAAAATTCATGGGGGTGAAAAGTAGCTTTTTTAGTTTTTTTAGCTGTGACTTTTGACGGAAAACGAATGATCTATATTTTTAGTCAAAATTCGACAAAAATAGTTCTTTGGCACGTATATTTCTGTTATGATGGAATATATTCGCAACTTTTGGTGTGAGATAACGTCTAAAAGGTTGTCTGATATTACATAAGCGCGTATATCAGGTCGCCGCACCGGAGCATGTGGCAAAAAAATTATGAATGGAAGGGTGACGAATGAAGAAATTTGGTTTTTTATTGTTATTATTTGTCTTCATGTGGGCGGTTCCGGGTTATGGACATGCGGCTTCGAGTGGAACACAAATCTATCTCGACGATCAACAGTTAAGTGTCCCTAGTGGTGCTAAGGCACAAGTAATTGGCGGAAGTACAATGGTCCCGCTACGCGTAATTTCTGAAAATTTGGGATATGACGTGACATGGAAGCAGCAGGCGCGAACCATAACGATTGAGAAAGACAGTACCTCGATCCGAATGATAATCGGAAGTAAGACGGCGACTGTCAATGGAAGCGACCTTAGTCTGGATGCTTCGCCTCTGCTGCGTTCCAATTATGCCCTTGTACCGCTTCGTTTTATCGGCGAGCAAATGGGACTGGACGTAAAATGGGACAGCAGCTCCAAGTCCGTAAAATTATATACCCGCAGTAGCGGGTCTGGAAACGGGGAATTTACACCTCCCAAGTCTGGAAATAACAGTACAGGTACTGGAAGTGTTACTGCGCCAACGAATAATGCGAACTCAGGTGTTACACAGGTGCAGGGAGTCAGTTTCAGCCAAAACCGTTTAACCATCACAACAGCCAGTGCCGTCAAGCCGAAAGCGTTTACGATGACAGGCCCTGATCGGGTAGTGTTGGACTTGCCGGCGACTGCGTTTGCTGACAATTTTGGAGACCAGCAAAAGCTGGATAGCAACTTAAATGGTTCGTTGGACATTGAGAATGAAGCGGATGTGTCCGGTATCCGGTATGCTTTGTTTCAAAAGGAACCTTCAACGGTGCGCGTTGTTATTGATTTAAAACATGCCATGAATTATACCGCATATAATGATGGATCGAATCGTGTTATCGTCGATTTGGCTTCCAAGGATTCAGTGAATACCACGCCAGACGCAACGTTACCAGATGGCTCACAGCCGGATGACACGCAGACATCACCAACTAACAGCAATGGTAAAAAGGTCGTTGTTATTGATGCTGGTCATGGAGCAAAAGATTCAGGTGCAGTTGGTGTTTCGAGAAAAAATTATGAAAAGACCTTCAACCTGGCTATGGCTCTGAAAGTAGAAAGCATATTAAAGCAGAACCCCAATCTTGAGGTTGTGCTGACACGCAGTGATGATACATTCTTGGAGCTTAAACAGCGCGTAAAAGTAGCTGAAAACCTTAATGCTAACGTGTTCGTGTCCATTCATGCTAATAGCAGCGGTAGCTCGGCTTCCAACGGTACAGAGACGTATTACCAGCGTAGTGCAAGCAAAGCGTTCGCTAACGTTATGCATAAGTACTTTGCTCCTGCGACGGGTCTGACAGACCGAGGCATTCGTTATGGCAATTTCCATGTAATTCGGGAAACGACTATGCCAGCCGTATTGCTTGAAGTAGGATATCTGAGTAATGCAAAAGAGGAAGCCACACTGTTTGATGAAGATTTCCAAAATCGGGTAGCTCAAGGGATTGCAGATGGAATCACAGAGTATCTCGACGTAAAATAAATCTTCAACAAATCGCTTGTCAACGTCAAGCAAGGAGGGGGACATATGAACAAGAAAATCGTAATTGCAGGCCTGCTGGCATTGTTCGCCATTGCAGGTGCAGGGTGTGCCTCTAAGCAAACATCGGCTCCTGCGACTCCATCTCAGGAAACACAAACTTCTAATGCACAAAATAGTACACCTGAACAGACGACCCCTGATCCATCGGCTCAGTCTGCTGAGAATAACGGGGCGAGTCAAACACCTGCATCTCCGTCAACAGAGCCTACAAAGACCAAGACGGACACGGAAAATTCAGGAGATCGACAAACACAGCAGATTACGGTGTACTATACGGATACACAAGAGAACGGCTTGAAAGAACAGAAAAAGGAAATTACCTATCCAAGCGAGCTGGAAAAATTGCAAAAAGCGTTTGAAGCTCTGCAAAAGAGTGGGGATTCTGCTCTAATCCCGTTGTGGTCCGAGAAAATTTCCGTGCATAAGATCAAATTGGATAACGGTGCATTGACTTTTGATATTTCCCTGCCGGACGAGGCTCGATTGGGAGCTGGCGGCGAGGAATTGGCTATTGATGCCTTGAAGAAAACGATGTTCCAATTCAAGGAAGTCAAAACGCTGGATTTGCTCGTAGATGGGCAATCTCTGGAGTCCTTAATGGGACATGTAGATTTGGATCATCCCATGAGCCGCTAACCGATCATACCGTATGAAAATTTCTTGGGGATTTACACACTTTTCACGTGCAATCTGTGACAGATAATGATAATATAGGAGTGTATTTCTCGCCTATGCAGGCAGTCATGCACAAATAGTATTCGTTTCTTTCCGGATGATTATTTAGAGTGACCGTCTTGATGCGGGCTATCCCGTATCAAGACGTTTTTTTTGGTAGGAGGTAGGATTTCCGTGAATGCAGCAACCGCACGTCATATATTGGACACCATCGGTACGATGTTTCCGGATGCCCATTGTGAGTTGAACCATGACAATGCTTTTGAATTAACGATCGCCGTGTTATTGTCTGCTCAATGCTCCGATCAGATGGTCAATAAAGTAACGGCAGACCTGTTTCAAAAATACAAGTCACCTGAGGATTATTTGGCTGTTCCTCTTGAGGAACTGGAGCAGGATATTCGCAGAATCGGCTTGTACCGAAACAAGGCCAAGCATATTCATAACCTCTGTCGTATTTTAATAGACCAGTACGGGGGAGAGATACCTTCAGAGCACGATCAACTGGTTAAGCTACCCGGTGTCGGCCGCAAGACGGCTAACGTCGTAGTATCTACTGCTTTTAATGTACCAGCTATTGCGGTAGATACGCATGTAGAGCGTATTTCCAAACGGCTCGGTTTTGCAGGGTGGGATGATTCAGTGCTTGAGGTGGAAAAAAAGCTGATGAAGAGGGTACCAAGGGATGAATGGTCTTTGACCCACCACAGGCTTATTTTTTTCGGACGCTACCATTGCAAAGCTCAAAATCCTCAATGTCAGGTATGTCCGTTGCTTGATGTGTGCAGGGAAGGCAAGAAACGTATGAAAACGTCTCTTATCAGAAAAGATAAGGAACGTAGAGCTTAAAGACCCACAGAGGTAACAAAGGGTTTAACCATTTATGTGTAGAAAAGGATGAAGAGTATGAAGTGCATTTCGGTATATACAGACAATTTTGAAGCGTTCTCTGATATTTTTGAGCAAATTGTAACAACAGAATTTGCTGAAAACGAAGAGCGTGAGCTTGAGGGAATCACGGTTAGTCATTCCGGTGATGTACCTGAGCATTATCTGGAGCGTATGTCACAAAAGCCAGAAGTGGTCGTAATGAAGGACAAATCCCGTGGGATTACGATTTTACAGCATGGTCAAGTATTTGAAATTTTGCTGCCAGTGCTTGAGACTGCAGCCAATTAAGTTCAATTAGCGGACGACATGCGTTGCATGTTCCGGTGTAGGCGGCTCGGCTGGTTTAACCAGCCCGAAGGCGCATTATACATGAACCTTGCAGACCATCCTGATATGGCTAGAGCCTATTCCAATGAAGTGTGCATATATTTTGCACCCTGAATTATGGTATCGGGTTCCCCCATGTTCCAAAAGGTGAATGTACGTGATGAGTAGGCTCACCCGTTGTATACATATCTTGCTTCGTCGTTGTCCTTTAAAGGGGCTTTGATGAAATGCATTCGGTTGCCAAAATACTTATTCCTAATGATCCGTTTTGGACAGAATAAAATGAACTTATTATTATCATGTACAAAAACAGCGTTCCCTAAAGCCAGGTACTGGCGGGGAGCGCTGTTTAGTTTTTTTGATGTGATGATTCTCACAACGGCTTAGGAATGCTACAATATAGCTATTTGGTGCAGACAAGTGATAAGGAGTGGAACCGTAGCTTATGATGCAAACGATTACAGGAGATGCGGGAAAGTGGTTGGATACGATAGAACAGATACAGAATACATTGCGTAAAGCCGGGGACGAAGCGGGAGCGAAGGCGACAGGTGATCTGCTGGAAAAAGCATATGTGCAGGAGCTGACCATTGCCTTTTGTGGACATTTTTCAGCGGGTAAATCGAGCTTGATTAACAGCCTATGTGGTAAAACCGTGCTGCCATCTGGACCGGTGCCTACGAGCGCTAATGTAGTGTCCATCCGTTATGGGCATCCGAGAGCGCTCATTCATCCAGTCAAATCAGCGGAAAATCCAGAGCCGGAAATCATGGAGGCCTCCCTGTCCGAGCTTGCTGAGTATTGTAAAAATGGTGGAGCCTATGAATCGGTTCAAGTGTGGGAGGATGTTCCCATATTATCTAGCGGAGGAGTGTTGCTGGATACACCAGGCGTAGATTCCACAGACCACGGACATGCGCTGGCGACACATTCTGCTTTACATTGGGCAGATATTGTTTTTTATGTGATGGATTACAACCATGTCCAATCTGAAAATAATTTGTCCTTTGCCAAAAGTTTGTCGGATTGGGGCAAGCCGTTATATTTGATCATCAATCAAATCGATAAACACCGGGAGCGAGAGCTTTCATTTACACGTTATCGTAAAGAGGTGGAGACTAGCTTTCATGCCTGGCAGGTTCATTATACGGATATCCTCTTTACTTCCTTGAAGGAGCAGAATCATCCATGGAACCAGTGGAAACAGTTGACGCACCTGATCCCGAAATTGCTGGAGCGAAAAACAGAGCTTTTGGCATACAGTTTAGTGTCCTCTATGCACCATTTGGTAGAGCAACATGTGGAGACTGTGCAGGCAGCTGAAGAAGAGGAACTGAACACACTGCTAAAAGAAGCAGGTGGAGAAGAAGCCATTTTGCGCCTGGATATAGAGCAGAAAACCTTGCAGCAAGAAGATGAACACTGGAAGATGCTTCCGGAACAGGAGCGTAAACGACTGCGTCAAGAGCTGGATCATCTACTGGAACACGCACATTTGACGCCAGCGGAGCTACGTGAAGCGGCAAGCGAATACTTAGAGAGCCGCAAGCCGGGCTTCAAAACAGGACTATGGTTTGCAGGAGGAAAGACTGAGCGAGAAAAGGAAAGCCGTTTGGAACGGCTGACAGGAATGCTGACTGACCAGGTGGAGGGACAATTGCTTCCTCATGTGCGGGAGCTACTGAGGTCTTGGGGTGACGGTCAGGGTTTATGGTCCGCTGCGATGGAGCAGGAGCTGGATGACATCCGCCCTGTAACGGATCGGCAACTGGTAGAGCAGACGGTGAAGGAAAATGCGTTGTCGCCGGAGTATACGTTGAACTATTGCAAGGATCTACGTGCTGCTGTGACCGCCGATTGCCGCCGCAAGGCGCTTACGCTAGTAGACCGCCTGCTGGCCCAGCTTGCAGTGCGAGCCGAAGCCCGCCGCGCGGCTCTCGCGGATGCGCGCACTGCGCTGCTGGCGCAGACGGAGGCGGCGAGCCGCTACAGCACCCGCGTGCAAGCTTCGGCTTCGCACGCCAGCCTGCTGCGCAGCTTGCTGCCGCAGGCTTCCGCGCCAAGCGGGTTGCCCCGTGCGGACGCGCCTGCACCTGCGTCCGATATCTCCGCTGCTGCCTCGCCAGCTGCGGCGCCAACGGGCGTTGCGCGTCCTGATATCGCTGGCTCGCGGAACGCATCGGCGCAGCCGCTAGCAGGAACGGCGGCAGCACAGCCTGCCGCCGGAGGCCGCCGCACGCGGCTGGATGCAGTAGCGGCCCGATTGAAGGCCGCCGCTGCCCTGGTAAGCCCATACCCTGCCATGCAAACGGCGGTACGGGATTTACATGCCCGCGCCGCTGCGCTGGAGGGTGGGCAGTTTACGCTGGCGCTGTTCGGAGCGTTCAGCGCTGGGAAATCTAGCTTCGCCAACGCTTTGCTGGGTGAAGCTGTGTTGCCCGTATCACCGCATCCGACGACAGCGGCGATTAACCGCATAATGGCGCCTGCAAGTGCTGAGCGCCATGCCACGGCTGACGTCCATATGAAATCAGTGGACGCGTTGCGGGAAGATCTTAAATACTCATTTCGGCTATTAGGATTGGGGGAGCCAGCGGCAGCGGGCTGGCAAGAAGCCGTTCATGCTTTATCTCCGGAAGGCATCCATCCTGCGGGTAGGCCCCATTATAGTTTTTTGAAGGCTGCCGCAGCGGGATGGGAAGAAGCTGAAAGCTTGCTGGGACAACAGCTTCAGGTGGATTTAGAGCAGTATCGGGATTTTGTTGCGTCTGAGCACAAATCATGCTTTGTGGAGCATATCGACCTTTATTATGATTGCGCTCTGACCCGTCAGGGCATCGTGCTAGTGGATACGCCTGGAGCGGATTCTGTGAATGCACGGCACACAGGCGTGACCTTCAACTATATGAAGCATGCGGACGCTCTTGTATTTGTCACCTATTATAACCATGCGTTTACGCAAGGCGACCGACAGTTCCTGAACCAACTAGGTCGAGTTAAAGAGACCTTGGCGCTCGATCAGACGTTTTTTATTGTGAATGCATCAGATCTAGCTTCTTCTGAAGAAGAACTTCATTCTGTTACCCGGCATGTACAGGAACAACTACAGGCGAATGGAATCCGAAAGCCACGCATTTATCCGCTTTCCAGTATGCTGGCGTTGGAAGCTGCCGAACAGGGAGAGGCTTCATTGCGTTCAGCTTCACGTTTTGATGCATTTGAAGATGATTTCTCGGCATTTGCAGCCGAAGAGCTGGCAGGTCTGTCCATTGCTTCTGCTATGCAGGAACTGAGCCGGCTGCGGAACCGCATAGAGCAACATGCAGCCGATGCCCGGTATAGCGTAGAAGAACGTGAGATCCGATTCGAGCGATTAACTCGCATCCGTGGGGAATTGGAGCATACGCTCCTAGACCTGACTGACAGCAACGGTGCATCTGTGTTATCGGGCGAAACCGATGAACTGCTGTATCATGTCCGTCAAAGGCTGTCCTATCGGACTGGAGAATTTATGGCAGAGGCGTTTCATCCATCTGTTCTGCGTGAAGGAGTAGGTGATCTCCGTTCGGCTTTTGCATCTTGTGGTCGTGAGCTGATGCGCTTGATCGAACTGGAGCTGTCTCAGGAATTACTGGCAACCACACTCCGGCTGGAAAAAACGGGACAAATTTTGGTGCACAAGGCTATACAACAATGCGTAGAACACATGAACCATCAGTTGCCAGGACTAGATTGCACAATTCCTGAATCCAGAAAATGGGCTGTTCCCGAGCTGAATGAAATTTCCCTGCAGGAGTCCATTCATTGGAAGGATTATTGGAATAGCTTTAAAAATCCAAAGCTATTCTTTGAAGGAATTGGTCGAGCGAATCTACAAACCAAACTGGAGCCGATATTACGCGAGCGAATCGGGGAAGCTGTGGATCAGCAACGAGAACGAATGTCTTCTTTTTACGTTACGCTGATGCAGGAGGAGCAAATGTGGCAGAAAGCTCAGCTTCGAGAGCAAATGCTGGAGACGATTCGTGGCATGGAGCATGCCCTTATGGGCGGTGAGCAGCCACAGGTTTGGGAAGAGCTTGCTGGCAAGATTGCGGCTTTGGAGTAAAGATAAATAAGTACACCATTTATTTAAGTTCAGGACACCGGGTTGTGGGACAACCCGGTGTTTTATGCATGCTCCAAAAAGAAAGCAATACTGAGTAAATAGCCATATTCAATAATAAGAAAGCGATTTAATTTGTCTAATCACCCACCACTTGATAACCTGCCTGAATACGGCTCGTTATCCTCTTTGCCGCCTTGGAACGCGAGTGGTAAACTTCACTAAGCCATATAACAACGTCGTGCAACTAATGGAGGGACATTGACATGGAAGTGCTCAGGCAACTGCAAGTTTTTTTTCGCGAGAGGAGACACTATCTGTTTCTTTCTATTTTATGCCTTGCGATAGCGACGGCTCTGGGACTGGTGTATCCGAACCTGCTCCAAAGGCTCATTGATAACGCTATCATACCAGGTGACTTCGGGAAAGTCCCGGCGCTGGCTCTGACTGTGCTGGGAGTAGTCATCATCAAAGGGTTCATGCAATTTTTACATGGTTTTTTTGGTGGACGGCTAGGTAACTATCTGGCGTACCGACTCCGCAATGCTTGTTACGAAAAGCTGCAATTTCTGTCCTTCAGATATTATGACACTGCCAAAACGGGTGATCTCATGTCCCGACTGACTGGTGATTTGGAGGCAATTCGTAACTTTATTGGGTTTGGTTTTGCCCAACTCCTCAATGTGCTACTGATGGTCGTATTCGGCTCTATGATGATGCTGTATATTAACTGGCAGCTCACCCTCATTACGATGATCAGCATGCCATTGCTGCTCTTCGTCACATTCAAGTTTGAATCCCGGATTCATCCCACCTTTCAGGAAATGCGGATTGCCCTTAGCGCCTTGACGACAGCGGTTCAAGAAAATATAACAGGTGTGCGAACCGTCAAATCTTTTGCCCGCGAATCCTATGAAGTTGAGAAATTTTCAGTACGTAATGAACAATACAAGAGTAATCAAATTCAGGCTGCTTCCTTATGGAGTCGGTTTTTCCCTGCTATGGAACTGATTGCTTCTGTCAGTGTGGTCCTTCTGTTGGGCATGGGGGGGTATCTGGTTATTCAGAAGTCAATGACCTTGGGGCAGCTCGTCGCTTTCTTTAGCTTAATTTGGTATATTATCGGCCCCATCTGGAGCATTGGCTTTCATATCAATAACTATACGCAGTCCAAAGCTTCTGGTGAAAGGGTCTTGGAACTGCTAAATCAGTCCATAGATGTAACCGATGAAGCCGGAGCACTTACACTCGATGCCGATCAGGTGGAAGGACATGTTACGTTTGAACATGTTACCTTTGCTTACGGAAATAAGCTTCCTGCTGTTGTTGACATCAATTTAGACGCACCGCCAGGATCAGTCATTGGAATTTTAGGAGGGACGGGGTCAGGAAAGTCTACCATTATTCAATTACTCATGCGCGCTTATAATGTGAATGCAGGAAGTATCAAGTTGGATGGCAAGGATATACGTCACTTAAAGATTCGCGATTTGCGTGCTCAAATTTCTTCCGTGTTTCAGGAGACGTTTTTGTTTTCGTCCTCTATTCGCAACAATATTTCATATGGTTTAAGCCATGTCAGTATGGATGACATCATACGCGTTTCCAAACTGGCTCAGGCGCATGAATTCATAACTGAACTACCGCTGGGTTATGACACTGTCGTCGGAGAACGTGGATTGGGACTGTCCGGAGGACAGAAACAACGGATCGCCATCGCGCGCGCACTACTCAAAAATCCGAAGATTCTGGTTCTGGATGATGCTACCAGTGCGGTCGATATGGAAACAGAGCATGAAATACAGACCGGTTTTCAAGAGGTTATGCGTGGTCGAACAACATTCATAATCGCTCATCGAATCTCTTCGCTTCGTCATGCTAATGAAATTGTGGTGCTTGAGGAAGGACGAATCGTTCAGCGTGGAACACATGAACAGCTCATTGCTACTCCAGGTCCATATCAGGATGTGTATCATATTCAATACGCCGATTACATAGCTCAGGCTCCAGACGGTGTATCCGAAGGGCAGGTGAGACCATGAATATACCCGCAGAAAAAGTCAAACCGTTAAAAAAACCAACGAATGAGCGCTTTGTCTATCAAGATGATGATGTCATTGACAAACCGTTTAACTGGTCAGAATTCAAACGTTTGCTGGCATACATGAAGCCTTATGCCCGTCAGATTTTGCCGATCCTTCTCGTCATGATGATTCTCGGCACCATTACCAAGCTGACCGTTCCTTATTTGATCAGTCTGGCCATTGATAAAGCAATTGCTCCCGCATGGCCTGCACTGCCCAGCGTAAAGTTGCTGTTGCTCATCACGGGTGCCGTGCTCTTGTTATATTTAATTCAATGGGCAGCCAGCACGTACCGCATTAAATTCACCAATATTATCGGTCAACGGGTTATTTACGATTTGCGTGAAGATTTGTTCAAGCATATTCAAAAGCTATCTTTTAACTTTTTTGATAAGAGACCGGCAGGTTCTGTATTAGTGCGCGTGACGAATGACATTAACTCGCTACAGGATCTATTTACGAACGGTGCAGTGAATGTCCTGATTGACTGCGTACAGCTTCTCGGAATTATTGTCATTTTGCTGCTTATTAACTGGAAGCTCGGTTTAGCGGTAATTGTCACTGTTCCGATCATGTTTTTGATCTCGACCAAGCTGCGCGTACGCATCCGCCGCGCTTGGCAAGAAGTGCGTATGAAGAACTCGCGTATCAACTCTCATTTGAATGAGTCTATTCAGGGGATTCGTGTGACACAAGCGTATACGCAGGAGCAGGAAAACATGGCTTATTTCGACGACATGAACAGCTCTAGCAAAAAATCGTGGGATAAGGCTTCTGCCATGAATCAGGTCTTTGGCCCACTTATTGATATTACCGGAGGATTTGGTACGCTTGTGCTATTCTGGTTTGGAGCGCATTTAATTCAGACAGATCAACTGACGGTGGGACTACTGGTTGCGTTTGCTAACTATGTTGGGAACTTTTGGGAGCCGATTAATCGGCTGGGCCAAATGTATAATCAGTTACTGGTTGCGATGGCTTCGTCAGAACGAATTTTTGAGTTTATGGATGAACAGCCGAATATTGCAAACAAACCGGGAGCAATAGCCTTGCCGCCCATTCGGGGAGACATCCAATTTGAAAAGGTCATTTTTGAGTATGAAAAGGGACGTCAGGCGCTTAAAGGTATTAATCTTTCTGTCGAGGCGGGTCAATCTATAGCGCTTGTGGGTCATACCGGATCAGGTAAAAGTACAATTATTAATCTGCTAAGCCGTTTTTATGACATTACGTCAGGGCGGCTTACGATTGACGGTCATGATGTGCGTGATGTCACGGTGGAGAGCTTGCGAAGCCAGATTAGCATCGTACTTCAGGATACATTTATTTTTTCGGGGACGATCCGTGATAATATTCGATTTGGCCGTTTGGATGCAACGGATGAGGAAATTGAAGCGGCTGCGAAGGCGGTCAATGCTCATGAATTCATTGTTCACTTGCCAGCTGGCTATGAAACAGAGGTAGAGGAGCGGGGGGGAATGCTGTCCATGGGCCAGCGACAGCTCTTATCCTTTGCTCGTGCCTTGCTGGCTAATCCGCGAATTCTTATCCTAGATGAGGCCACAGCTAGTATTGATACAGAAACGGAGTTGAAAATTCAGGAGGCTCTTCAGGTTTTACTAGAAGGCAGAACTTCTTTTATGGTCGCTCACCGTTTGTCCACCATCCGTAATGCTGATCATATCGTTGTACTGGACCATGGGGAAATCCAAGAAAGTGGTAATCATGAACAATTGATGAAAAAACATGGAATATATCGGGGGCTGGTGGAAGCACAGTTCAGATTTTTGTAAAAAAAAGATCAAAAAATCGCGTTTTTTGTAAATTTTAATGCCGAGCACTATTGCATTCTTGGAGCTAAACCCTGAAAATAAAGATGAAAAGAGATCAGAGCAATTTCGTCAGAGGGGGAAGAGTTCAAGATGTGGGGTGCTCCTTTTTCTGCCAAGGCTAAGAAGATGCTGCTGCTGGGTAGCGGCGAATTGGGAAAAGAAGTCATTATTGAAGCTCAGCGGCTTGGCGTGGAATGTATTGCTGTAGATCGCTATGAACTGGCTCCAGCAATGCAGGTGGCCCATCGCTCTCACTGTCTGGATATGCAGGATGCTGAGGCGTTGAAGGCACTAATTCGTAAGGAAAAGCCCGACATAATTGTACCTGAAATCGAAGCTATTGCTACGGGTGCTTTGGAAGAATTAGAGCAAGAAGGATTTCACGTAGTACCAACGGCCCGTGCCGCCCGTCTTACGATGGACCGGGAAGGTATCCGCAGGCTGGCTGCCGAGAAATTAGAGCTTCCGACTGCTGCCTATCGTTTTGCAGATAACTTTGAGCAGTTGCGGTCGGCGGTTCATGAGCTGGGCACGCCATGCGTGGTCAAGCCCTTGATGAGTTCGTCGGGTAAAGGGCAGTCTGTATGCCGGGCAATCGAAGATGCAGAATCCTGCTGGAATACGGCGCTGGAAGGCGCGCGTGCCAAAACAACACGTGTCATTGTTGAAGCTTTTGTCCCGTTTGAGAACGAAATTACCTTATTGACCGTCAGATCGGTTTTGGGTACGACTTTTTGCCCACCGATTGGCCACATTCAGAAAGATGGGGATTATGTCGAATCCTGGCAGCCTCATGGCATGACGGACAAGCAGCTTTCGGAAGCGGAAGACATTGCCCGTAGGATAACGGATGAACTGGGTGGTTACGGATTGTTTGGCGTAGAGCTATTTTTAACAGCTGATGGCGTCATATTCAGTGAAGTATCCCCTCGTCCGCATGATACAGGAATGGTGACCATGATTACGCAGGATTTGTCGGAATTTGCGCTTCACGTACGGGCCATTCTCGGATTCCCGGTGCCATCCGTCACGCTGCTTACACCAGGAGCTTCAGCTACTTTGAAGGCAGAAGTGACTACGCGGGATTTCGTAATAAGCGGTCTGCATGATGCATTATTGCTACCCCGGACACAGGTGCGAGTGTTCGGGAAGCCTGAAACCAAGCCGGGACGCCGGATGGCTGTAGCGCTTAGCGCTGCAGAAGATGTGGAAACAGCACGGAAGACGGCCAAAGAAGCTGCTAATATGCTGAAAGTGGAGGTAAATCATGTCTAACAATGTGATGATTCCAGTACTGACAATTCGTTCCGTAGAGCTTGGCGATTGCGAAGCCGTAACTGGACTACTAAGAGAAGTCGGATACCCGATGACTTGTGGTGTAATGAAAGAAGTTATGGGAACAGCGCGGGAGGACAGTCAAGCGAATATGATGGTTGCAGAAATGGATGGTCGTGTTGTCGGAGTAATCGGCATGCATACGGCTCAAAGCTTGGCTTATCCTGATCCTGCCGTACAAATCACCATGCTGGTCGTGAGCGGGGAGTATCGCGGCGAGGGCATTGGCAAGCGCTTGGTGGCTTGTGGTGAGGAGTGGGGACGTGCGCAAGGATGCTATCATTTATTCATTACCGGAGCGAATAACCGCATCAAACAAGTAGAGGCCCGAGCTTTCTACAACCGAATCGGCTTTGAAAAGCAAGGCTACCGTTTCAGCAAAAAGCTTAGATAATCAGCCTATAACAAGACAATCTAATACTTAAAGCCTCACTATATTTAACTTAGTTCCGCATGGGTCAATTCCGAGCGGGGCTATTTTTTTTCCAACTTTTATACCATTGATCCTGCTATAAAACATGATATACTGCTAGAGTAAAGATTACAAAGTTGTAACCAGACGCGTTCACACCAAGGCATTTATACAACAAGGAGATGACGAAATGAAGAATATGTTGAAAAAAACACTGGTGATGGGAAGTCTTAGCGCCATTTTATCCGCAGGATTCATCGTTCCGGCATCAGCTTCACCAGCTGACGATTTGACTGCCCAACTACAACAATGGTTTCAAAATAACGGATATACCGTCAATATGTCCAACGGGACGACTACGATAACAAAGACCGTAATTAAGGATGTTTCTGAAAAGGACAAGGCTAAAAACAAAACAGCAAATCCTTCATCTGGCAAACAAACAACAACCAAACAGGGTGGCCAAAAGGCTTCGCAGTCTGGTACCAAGCAACAGACTCAAAAACAAAACACAAACTCAGGCGCGGGTCAGTCTGCAGGTACGAATGCACAACTCAGCAAGTCCCAATTTGCAGCTGAGGTTGTAAAGCTTGTAAATAACGAGCGCAGCCAAAAAGGTCTCAAGCCCCTCGCATCGAATGCGAAGCTTACAGAAGTAGCCTTAGTCAAGGCGAAGGATATGAGTACGAACAATTACTTTTCCCATACATCACCGACCTATGGTTCACCATTTGATATGATGAAAAAATTCGGTGTAACTTATACGTATGCGGGTGAGAATATTGCTATGGGACAACAAACACCACAAGAAGTGATGAAAGCCTGGATGAACAGTCAGGGACATCGTGAGAATATTTTGAAGGCAGAGTTTACACAAATCGGTGTAGCTTACTACAATGGGTATTGGGTACAAGAGTTCACACGTAACTAAGATGATAGTAAATACGTTCCCAACGTTATGTCGCTGCTACGAAAAGATAGTGACATAACGTTAATCTAGAGACCCGCTGACAGGTTCAGCGGGTCTTTTGGTGTCTCTTCATCCGCCAGTGGCATAACCACTGCTTTATACCAGAAAAGACATAAGGGACGTATTTATAGTATGATAGCAGCAAGTTGAATGATATCAGACTACTTATGGAAAGCCAGGTGAACAAATGAGCTACGAAATCGTGCATGAAGGTGCCTTTGCTATGCTCAAGGTGCAGTTGAAACCCGGGGAAATGATTAAAGCAGAAATGGGAGCGATGGTTTCCATGTCTTCCAGTGTAGATATAAAGGGGACGGTAGACGGTGGATTGTTACGTGGCTTAGGCAGAATGCTGAGCGGAGAAAAATTCTTTTTTCAAGAACTGAGGGCAGCCCGGGGACCGGCTGAGGTGTTGTTAGCCCCTGCTAGTATAGGTGATGTACAAGCGGTGGAACTGGATGGCACGTATAGGCTGTTCGTCCAAAAGGACGGTTTTCTGGCTTGTACGGAAGGCATTGAGGTTAGCACCAAAATGCAAAACCTGATGAAAGGTTTATTTTCCGGTGAAGGTTTTTTTATCGTAGAAATCAGTGGTCGAGGTACGGTATTCCTGTCCTCTTATGGAGCCATTCATCCCATTTATATCGCCTCAGGAGAGGAGCGTATTATTGATAATGCTCATCTGGTGGCATGGCCGGATTATATGGATTATAAAATTGAAAAAGCATCTAAAGGCTGGTTGTCCAGCGTAACGAGTGGAGAAGCACTTGTATGCCGCTTTCGCGGTGAAGGAACGGTACTGATTCAAAGTCGAAATCCGGGCAGTTTTGGACAATGGATCAAAAGTTTTATCCCTGATAGCAAATAGTTTGATTCGTCTGATTAGAGATGAGAGGATAAACCGTTCGCAGAAGAAAGTATAATATAAGGATGGTCATTTGCCATCCTTTTTTTGCATGTTCATGGGAAATTATATGTGACTCTAAGCATTTATTGCGCTTTTATTCCGAACGGTTTATTTGCAAAATGATATGAGAAGCTTTATGTTTATTTCACTAAGCTATCAGGAGGGAACACGAGTGAATTCATCAAAATGGATTTGGCGGTCTGTCGGTTCCGTTTCCATTGCCGCCACATTGCTATTATTGTACGGATTTTTTACAGCAGTACAAAGTATCACGGCTCCAGAGCCAATGGTTAGCACTCAACCTGTACATTCCGGTTCATCGCAGACACAAACTGCGCCATCCGCTACTAATCAGACGGGAGAGTTTCGGGTAGCTGCCATTGGAGATTCGCTAGCCAAAGGCACAGGGGATGACTCCGGAAGTGGTTTTGTGCGTCGGTCGGTGAGCTTGTTGAATAATCAGGAAGGCCATAAGGCTCAGCTCATAAATAATCTGGGGATTAATGGACTGACGACTCAAGGACTATTGACCAAGCTGGATGAGCCAGGTGTTTCTTATGTGTTGAAAAAGGCTAACGTCATTATTGTCTCGATTGGCGGAAATGATTTATTTCAGGGAGCTCAGGCTGCCCAAACTGGCAAAGAGCCGCCTACACTCAGTGGTTTGCGTAAAGCTGTGCCTGATGCCGCCAAACGTCTGCAAAAAGTGCTGACAAAGGTAGGGAAAATCAATCCGAATGCTAAAATCATCTATGTCGGATTATATAATCCATTCAGTGATCTGCAGGAAATGAAAATTCCCGGTAATCTTGTAGTAACAGAATGGAATCTGGCTGCCGTGGCAATTACCAACCAAAACAGCAATATGACTCTGGTTCCAACTTTCGATTTATTCCAGCAAAATTTGCCCGTCTATTTATCATCCGATCATTTTCATCCAAACGGACAGGGCTATCAGGCAATCGCTGAACGTATCGCGCAAGGGTTTGCAGTTGCAAACACGAAGGATGCCGATAAAGTGGATAATGAACAACAGTCTACAAGTAGCCAACCCGCTGAAGTGAAAAAGGGAGGAAACAAGCAATGAGCATCCAATCTGCTGACAAAACCGGGGCTGGAATAACCGAAAATTCGACATCAAGGGATGCATTGTCCAGTTTCCATTCCGCCAATCAGGTTGGCAGCGGAGGCAGAGACAGAAGCAATACCGAAACAGTTCTCTCTGTTCAGCACATTAAGAAACGTATCAAACGCAAAATGATCATTCATGATGTCACATTCGACGTTCGTGCGGGTGAAATTTTCGGATTTCTTGGTCCTAATGGGGCTGGAAAAACGACGACTATTCGTATGCTGGTCGATTTAATTAAGCCTACGGAAGGGACGATTACCGTCTGTGGTCATAATGTAAATCGTGACCCTGAGCAAGCTTTACGGCATATTGGTTCTATTGTGGAAAATCCAGAGGTGTACAGCTACCTGACAGGGTGGGAGAATTTAGAGCATTTTGCCCGTATGCAGCCTGGTGTAGACGAGCAGCGTATCCGCGAAGTCGTTGAGCTGGTTCGGCTCGATCGCCGTATCCATGATAAAGTAAGTACGTATTCTCTCGGAATGCGCCAGCGCCTTGGTATAGCCCAAGCCTTGCTAGGTAGACCGAAATTACTCATTTTGGATGAACCGACGAACGGGTTAGACCCCAAGGGGATCAAGGAAATGAGAGCTTTTATCCGTTTGCTAGCGGCAGAAGGCATGGCTGTATTTGTTTCCAGCCATTTGCTCAGCGAAATCCAGCTGCTATGTGATCGGGTGGCAATTATAAGTCGGGGAAAGGTGCTAGCTGTAGGTGGAGTACGGGAACTGGTTGAGACGCACTCGCACATGGCCGTTTGGCAACTGGAGCCTCGTGATCAGGGTCTGGCCATATTGCAAAATTCTCCGCATGTGCAAATGATTACGAATGCCGATGAATTAATTGATGACAGCATTGTTGCAGGCAGCGGAGCCGATGCAATTTTTACAGAAATGGATGAAGAGCATATTGCGGAGCTGGTGACACAAATGACGGCTTCCGGTATTTCCGTTAAAGGTGTAACCAAAATCAATCCTACACTGGAGCAGCTATTCCTGAAAATGACGGAAGGTGAGATACTTGAATAACATTTTACCGCTCGTACAAAATGAAACGCTCAAAATTATCAAGAAGAAACGATTTTATGTCATTTTACTTGTTTTACTTGTGCTTGTGCCGATTTTTACGTACGCTCAGATGAAAGTGGCAGAAAACAATCGCGAAAAATTCGGCAATGATTGGCGGCTCGAACTACGTCAGGCCATTACCGATAACCAGAACTCGCTGGGAAGTGACCGGGTTCCCGAGGAATGGAAGACCTATCGTCGGGTCTTTGTGCAGCAGATGCAATATTATTTGGAGAATGATGTGAATCCTAATGAGCCGAGTGGCGTCACCTTTACCAGAGAGTTTATGGATAATTCCATAAATCTGTTCGTTCCGCTGTTGATTATGGCCATTGCCTCCGACTTGGTTTCTGGAGAACGGACGACAGGCACGATAAAAATGTTGCTGACTCGCCCAGTCAGGCGGTGGAAAATACTGCTGAGCAAGCTGTTGACATTGTATATGTTCGTCTCGCTCATCATTTTGGCTGTATTTATAATTAGCTATCTCATATCAGGCTTGTTTTTTGGTTTTCGCGGTTTTAATGTTCCGGTATTTACCGGATTTCAAATTGTTGGATCGACGGTGGATTTGTCTGCTGTACATGCGATTCCACAATGGCATTATCTGATGCTGCAAGCCGGATTGATCTGGTTTGTCAGTCTTGTGGTAGCTTCGTTAGCCTTTATGGTATCTGTCCTGGTACGAAGTACGGCGGCAAGTATCGTGGTCATGATGGCTGCGCTTATTTCGGGCACTATTTTGACAAACATGGCTTCATCTTGGCAGAGTGCTAAATATTTATTTATGGTTAACCTCGAATTAACCGATTATTTATCTGGAAGCCCCGCCCCGATTGAGGGAATGACCTTACCCTTTTCTTTAGCTGTGCTGGGCATTTGGGGGGCTGCGGCATTGATTGTTTCATTCGCCGTCTTTACGAAACGGGATATATTGAATTAAAATGGACAAGGTAAAAGAAAACATCTGTTTGCATTTTTGGTGAAAATCATCAAGAATAAGGCAAAACACGGTTACGATTAGACAAAGGGGGAGCATGAATGGTCGACAAAATCGACTTGTCTGCGGGAGTATCCGGCACACAAAGCGGAGCTTCAGAATATGGCGCGGACGACATTCAAGTGCTCGAAGGGCTTGTGGCAGTTCGCAAACGGCCGGGCATGTACATCGGGAGCACCAGTTCTTCGGGACTGCATCATTTGGTATGGGAAATTGTAGACAACGCGGTGGATGAACATCTCGCCAAGTTTTGCTCTCGCATTGATATTACAATGCATAAGGACGGTTCCGTTACAGTATCAGACAACGGGCGCGGTATTCCTACAGGAATGCACAAAACGGGAATTCCTACGCCTCAGGTTGTATTCACCATTTTGCACGCCGGAGGTAAGTTTGGCGGTTCGGGATATAAAAAGTCCGGGGGTCTGCACGGTGTAGGTGCGTCTGTAACGAACGCTCTTTCGGAATGGCTTGAAGTAGAAATTTACCGGGACGGCAAGATTCACCGTCAGCGGTTTGAATATTGGCAGGACAAGAAGGGCGTGGAGCATGTCGGAGAACCGACCACAGGCCTTGAAGTGCTGGGCAATACTAACAAGACGGGCTCGAAAATTACATTTAAACCGGATATTCGTGTTTTTCAGGCAGGCATTCATTTTAACTACGATACGTTGGCTGAGCGCCTTCAGGAAATTGCTTTTCTAAATTCGGGCCTTCGTATTCAACTTAAAGACGAACGCAGCGGAAAGTCAGATGAGTATTTTTATGAGGGTGGCGCAAGTCAGTTTGTTGCTTTTCTGAATGAGGGCAAGGATGTGCTGCATGACGTTATTCACTTTAATGCCGAGAAAGAAGACATTGAAGTAGAGATTGCCATCCAGTACAATGCGGGTTATACAGAGACGATTGCTTCGTTCGTTAACTCCATTCCGACACGTGGCGGAGGTACGCATGAAACGGGATTCAAAACCGCTTACACTCGTGTCATGAACGACTATGCCCGGAAAACGGTGATGTTGAAAGAAAAGGATAAAAACTTGGAGGGCAACGATCTACGTGAGGGCATGATGGCTGTAATCAGTGTCAAAATGGCTGAAGTTGAATTTGTCGGCCAGACAAAGGATCAGCTGGGTAGCGCTTCGGCACGGAGTACAGTGGATGCCATCGTATCTGAGCAGATGCAGCGTTTTTTGGAAGAAAATCCGCAGATAGCACAAACTTTGATCAAGAAGGCAGTTCAAGCATCCAGAGCGCGTGAAGCTGCACGTAAAGCTCGAGATGAGATGCGTTCCGGTAAAAAGCGCAGTGAAAGTTCCAATTTGAATGGTAAACTGTCGCCTGCGCAGTCCAAGGATTTTACACGTAATGAGTTGTTTATTGTGGAAGGCGATTCGGCTGGAGGATCAGCCAAGCAGGGACGGGATTCCAAAATTCAGGCCATATTGCCGCTAAAGGGCAAGCCGATGAATCCGGAAAAATCCAAACTGGCGGATATTATGAAGAATGATGAGTACCGTGCTATTACAGCAGCTATTGGTGCGGGAGTAGGAACAGAGTTTTCGCTGGAAGACAGCAATTATTCCAAAATCATCATTATGACCGATGCAGATACAGATGGTGCGCACATTCAAGTACTGTTGTTGACGTTCTTTTATCGGTACATGAAAGAGCTTATTGATGCAGGACGCATATTTATTGCTCAACCGCCATTGTATAAAATAACTCGAAAGTCGGGTAAGCTCGAAACGGTGCGTTATGCTTGGACTGACGAGCAGCTTGATAATTATCTAAAAGAATTTGGACGAAATTTTGAGCTTCAGCGCTATAAAGGACTTGGGGAAATGAACCCTGATCAGTTATGGGAAACAACGATGAATCCCGATTCACGCACCTTGTTACGCGTTCAGATAGAGGATGCAGCCAAGGCTGAACGGAGGGTGTCCACTTTGATGGGTGATAAGGTGGATCCGCGCAAACGCTGGATCGTGGAAAACGTAGATTTTACGGAATACGTAGAGTAGTGCTATCAAAAGAGGTGTATACATGAGCTTATCGGAGCAGTTTTTGCCAGCTTTTCTGGAGGAAGTGGTCGGTGACCGCTTTGGCCGATATTCCAAATATATTATTCAGGATCGGGCGATACCCGATGTACGAGATGGATTAAAACCCGTACAACGTCGTATTCTGTATGCAATGTACGACTCGGGCAATACGCCGGATAAAGCATATCGTAAATCGGCCAAAACCGTTGGGGACGTTATGGGTAATTACCACCCCCACGGTGACTCGTCGATTTACGATGGCATGGTACGGATGGCGCAGCCTTGGAAAATGAGTCACGTGCTGGTGGATGGTCACGGTAACTGGGGCTCCCAAGATGATGATCCGGCGGCAGCTATGCGTTATACGGAGGCTCGCTTGTCTCCGATCGCAATGGAAATGCTGCGCGATATTGAAAAGCGTACGGTTTTGTTCAAGGACAATTTTGATAACTCGGCCAAAGAACCTGTTGTGTTGCCGTCTCGTTATCCAAATTTGTTGGTGAACGGTTCCAGTGGGATCTCGGCAGGATTTGCGACAGAGATCCCTACACATAGTTTACGCGAAGTTATTGATGCCAGCATTGCGGTGATGGAAAAGCCCGAGATTGAGCTGGAAGAGATTATGACCTTTATCAAAGGTCCTGATTTCCCGACGGGCGGACTCATTATGGGTGGCGAAGGCATCAAGGACGCTTACCGCACGGGAAAAGGGCGCATTTATATTCGTTCCAAAACGGAAATTCAGTCCTTGCGCGGAGGCAAGCAGCAGCTGGTCATTACCGAAATCCCATACCAGATCGTCAAATCAAGGCTCGTAACCGCCATGGAAAATATCCGTCTGGAGAAAAAGGTGGAAGGGATTGCCGAGGTTCGTGACGAAAGTGGACGAAATGGTTTGCGCATTGTTGTGGAACTGAAGAAGGAAGCCGATGCGGAAGGGATTTTAGCTTATTTGCTGAAAAAAACCGACCTACAGGTGGCATATAACTTCAACATGGTAGCCATTGTGAACAAGGCGCCACATCAGCTTGGGCTGAAATCTATATTGGAAGCGTATATCGCCCATCAACGCGAAGTTGTCACTCACCGTATCCAGTATGAACTGGAAAAGGCAGAGGATCGTGCCCATGTGCTGGAAGGTTTGGTCAAAGCACTGAACATTCTGGATGAGGTCATCGCAGCCATTAAAGCTTCCAAAAATCGCCAGGACGCGCAAAATAATTTGCAATGGATGTTTGGTTTTAGCGAACGGCAGGCAGATTCTATTTTGACCTTGCAGTTGTACCGTCTCACCAATCTGGAAATCACCACTCTTGAAAAAGAACTGGGTGACATCCAGAAAAAAATCGCGCAATATCGTTCTATTCTGGAAAGTGATCGCAAGCTGATCAGCCTGATTCGCAAGGAACTTTTGGAAATTCGTGAAAAGTACGGCATTGACCGTCGTTCAGATATCCAGGGCGAGGTAGAAGAGATTAAGGTGAACCTGGAAGTCATGGTGGGAGCAGAGGATGTGTTACTGACACTCTCAAAAGATGGCTATGTGAAACGTACAAGTATGTTGTCATTCACTCGTTCAGGCGGGGAACGTTCAAGTTCCGGTGTTAAAGAAGGGGATTACGTTACCCAATTGCTTGATGTGAATACGCTGGACATATTGCTCGTCTTCACCCAGCGCGGACAATACTTTTTATTACCTGTACATCAGGTGCCAGAGTATAAGTGGAAAGAGCCGGGCACACCAATTGTCAACGTCATTCCGTTATCGAAGGAAGATCGTATCGTAAGTGTTATTCCGCTCAAAAACATCGAGGAAATCGGCAAAAGTCTAGTATTTGTAACAAAGAAGGGCCAAGTAAAGCGTACAGAATTAAAAGAATATGCTACAAAACGTTCTAGTGCCGTAGCCGCCTGCAAAGTAGCAGGGGACGATGAGGTGTTATCGGTAACGTTGAGCGAGGGTGCCCGGGATATTATGCTGATTACCCGCGCGGGTATGAGTATACGCTTCAAGGAGCAAGAGGTTAATGCGATGGGTCGCGTATCGGCTGGTGTCAAAGGTATACAGCTAGCGGAAGGCGATGAAATTATGGCGGCGTTATGGGTAGAAGAGGATGAAGGAGAAGTGTTGGTGCTGACCGAGTCTGGTTATGGTAAGCGTACGCTTCTGTTGGACTATCCTACACAGGGAAGAGGCGGCAAAGGTATCACTACCTTTGAGTTCAAGGAAGGCAAACGAGTACGTTCGAATGGAACTCGAATCGTGGCTGCCTTCTATTGCCGTGAAGCTGTTCAATTATTTGCAATCACAGCAGAAGGACAAACGATGTCCTTCCTTTCGGAAAAGGCTCCTTTGACCGACCGAAAGGATACAGGCAAGCTGCTGGCTCCAGTGGAGAAGAAGGACGAAATTGTGAATGTGCTGTTGCGTAGTGAGCCGCAAACTTCTCAGTCCATAGAATAATAGGAAAGTCAAGCGCTTATTAGCTCGAAAAAGAGAGGTCCTCTCGTGCCATTCCGGCACGAATGAGGACCTTTTTGCCGTCATGCTGTCGAACCCTGACCAGCCTTCAAAACCGAGGTGAGACTTCCTTCCCCTTTTCATTTCGTGCTCCAAAAACGGCAGGAAACCAGGGCTGAATGGCGAAAATTTAATGTGATGAAATACAATCCGGACGGTGGCCCATACGGTAACTTTGATGCTTTTACTGACCCTGTTATCTAAAGGAGTGAGGCAAAATGCAAACGACCGAATTTGCGAAAATCTGGTCCAGAATGGCTAAGGATTATAAGGTTCATATGGAGCAGCAACTGGCTCCATCACTAACCGAAGCTCAACTTACGGTGCTGGAGGTTTTGAACGAATACGGCCGTATGAAACCGTCTCAACTAATCCCATATCTCGCCACCACACCAGCCGCGGTTACGATGCTGCTGGATCGGATGGAACGGAATCGACTGGTCACCCGTTTCAGAGACGTAAAAGACCGTAGAATTGTATGGATTGTCATTTCGGATCAAGGAAGAGAAGAAGTAGAGCGTGGATTACGAATACGGGATGATTTTCTGGGTTCTGCACTAAACCGAATTTCTCAGCACAATCAAAATTTGCTGGTTTATTTGTTAGGGAAAATTACAACGAAGGCGAAGACTTCAGTATCGGCAAGTGAGACTGAGGGAGTAAAGGAACCAATAGAGCGAGCAGAATAACTAGAATGGTGGCTACATGAAAAGTAGCTGTACGCAGCAGATTATCATTTTAAGGCAAATAGGAGTGCGCGGATGTAAATACCTATCGTGGTATTCATACCGCGCTTTTTTGTGTTGAAGTATAGATGATATTTGGGTGAATGTTGACATTTACATAAGAGATGATAAAATAATAGTTATAAATAAATAATAATTCGTATACAAATAGTTGCTTGTTTATGTTATATGGATTGTGAATTGGGTATTAGAAAGAAGGATGGTTTCAGTGAGTGACAGAGAGGAAGACAGACTTGAGGTGTACCGGATTATTCAATCGGTAAGGGAGGTTAACAAAACGATATTTTATGCCTTCTGGAATGAGGAGCAGCATTTGGATCTGACGGCCATTCAGCATATGGCTTTGGCAATTCTGAATAAACGCCCCAACATCGGGTTATCCGAGTTGGCAGACATAGCGCATGTGGGAAGCAGCTCTATGAGTGGGGTGGTTGACCGCTTGACCAAGGCGGGATATATTGCTCGCGGACGGCATGAGCATGACCGTAGATCCTTAGTGTTGACGCTTACGCCGGAAGGGAAAGATATCATGCAAAAAGTAGACGCCATGTGGATGGAGCGCGTCTTGCCCATTCTGGACATCCCAAGGGAGCAGCTAGAGATGGTCCTGGATATCCATAAACAAATGATCATGAAATTAACACCGAAGGGAATGAATCAACTTGAGCAGTCCTCAAATGACACTACCAGGTAATGTACGCAGAGCACCCATTGTGGCCGCTCTGTTGATTGGCGCGATTGTAGCGATATTAAATCAGACGTTGATCAGTGTGGCTTTACCGAAAATGATGAGTGATCTGAATATAGATGCCAATATAGCTCAGTGGCTCAGCACGGGCTTTATGCTCGTGAATGGGGTATTGATCCCGGTGACCGCGTTCTTGATTGCTCGTTTCTCCACTCGTAAATTGTTTATTAGCGCGATGACTATTTTTTCAATCGGGACGCTGTTATGTGCTATAGCGCCAAGCTTCAGCATATTGCTGATCGGTCGGCTTATTCAGGCCGCGGGGGCAGGTATCATGATGCCCTTAATGATGGTCGTTATCTTGAACATCTACCCAATAGAGCGTCGTGGCCGGGCGATGGGGACCCTGGGGATTGCAATGGGTTTTGCTCCAGCCATTGGGCCAACCTTATCCGGTTATATAGTACAGCATTATGACTGGCGGGTATTGTTCTGGATCATCCTGCCGATATCAGTAATTTCAATTGTGATCGGATTTATTTTTCTGAAAAATGTAACGGAGCAGTCCAAGCCAAAGCTGGACATTCCCGGCATCATTTTGTCTACGCTCGGTTTCGGTGGACTGTTATACGGCTTTAGTGATGCAGGAACATCAGGTTGGGGAAGTATTCCAGTCCTGTCTACGCTTATCGTTGGGACAATTGCGCTTATTTTGTTTATTGTTCGCCAACTGAAGGCAGATGAGCCTATGCTGGAGTTCCGTATCTTTAAATACGATGTATACAGCTTGACGACAATCATTAATGTGATTGTGACGATGGCTTTGTACGCCGGTATGATATTGCTTCCGATTTATTTGCAAAATATTCGGGGTTTTACACCGCTCCAGTCTGGTATGCTGATGTTACCGGGAGCGATTCTGATGGGGCTCATGTCTCCTGTAACGGGGGCTATTTTTGACCGAATCGGAGCACGCTGGTTGTCTGTAATTGGCTTGCTGATCATGGTTATAACGACTTGGGAATTTACAAGGTTGACCGAAACAACCACCTATATGACACTGTTAATTAATTATACGGTGCGGATGTTCGGGATGTCGTTGCTGATGATGCCGATCCAAACGGCCGGGTTGAATCAGCTTCCGCAACGATTGAATGCACATGGTACGGCGATGAGTAATACGCTGCGTATGATTTCCGGCTCGATTGGGACGGCAATTCTGGTGACAGTGATGTCCACACAAAGCAGCAACCGCTTGACATCGATTGTTACATCTGAGGGACTAAGCGTGACGGATAAAGCGGGGATGCTGGCTGCAGGTAATCAAGCTACGATTTATGGGATTAACTCGGCTTTTATCATTGCAACAGCGTTGAGTGTGGCCGCTCTGATTTTAGCATTTTTCATCAAAAATACGAATGCACAAAACGCCCATCCCCGTCAACAGCTGGTAAACAGCAAGAAGGGGCAGTCCGTGGCTTCCTCGTCATAAAAGGATGAGATGACGCATTAATTTAATTTTCTGCAAAAAAAAGAACCTGCAATGCATGGTTGTTCACATGCGTTGCAGGTTCTTTGTGCAAATGGGGTTGAAGATCGATATTCAGATAGAGCAGGACTTTCCGATTCAAATTTCAGACGTAATCATATTCTCATAAAGCGACCTGGGCCATTCATTCCATGGAAATTGGACTGGAGGTAACGAGTGAAATCTCATATCTTCTTTGCTAACCGGATGCGGTGCTCCAGCCAGTAAAGACCAGAGCGCCAGCTGTTGACCGGGTCGGCTCAGATGACCGCCATATTTTTGGTCACCGTAGAGGGGACAGCCGATCGCCTGCATTTGCACACGAATTTGGTGTGAGCGTCCGGTGTGCAACTTAATCCGCACGAGACTGAGTCCATCTGCTTGTCCGATCACGCAGTACTCCAAAATGGCTTCTTTCGCACCAGCTGTGCCAGGTCGAACCGCTTGAACCGTGTTGGTTCGGCTATCCTTTAGCAAGTAATGGGTTAGACGGCCCTGTGGGTCCGTCGGAACGCCATTCAGAACTGCGGTATACAGTTTGTGAAAATGACGACTTCGTACCGACTCTGACAGGCGAGAAGCAGCTTTGGACGTCTTAGCAAAAATCATGGCCCCACCTACAGGCCGATCCAGTCTGTGAACTAAGCCCAAAAAAACGTTACCAGGCTTATTGTGTCTGATTTTTAGATCTTCCTTGAGTAAAGACAACAGATCAGGATCACCACTGGCATCCTCTTGCGTTGGAACATTGACAGGCTTTACAACTGCCAAAACATGATTGTCCTCATATAGGACAGGAATGTTGGGCAGTGCATGCTCATGCCGGGTAAGTTCATTTTGAGTCATAAGAGGAATTTAAGCCTCCCAGCGTCCGAGAATACCACAAGGCAAATTCAATCCCGAGCGTGTGATCGGCAATCCGATCTCACCAGCGCTAATTTGTCCGCCGTACTTTTGTTGCATGGTCATGCTCAGCATATTGCGCAATACAGTAGGCGAAATACCTGTAGTATAGGAGTTAATCAGCATGAACAGCGGTTGATCCGAAATGATGCTCATGCAGGATTCGAGAAACGGGTATAAGCTTTCTTCAAGCTTCCAAGTTTCTCCGTTCGGTCCGCGTCCGTAAGAAGGGGGGTCCATGATAATGGCATCATAACGGTTGCCCCGACGTTGTTCCCGTTGCACGAACTTGAATACGTCATCCGTAATGAAGCGTACCGGACGGTCAGCCAGACCGGACAATTGAACGTTTTCCTTTGCCCACTGTACCATGCCTTTGGCGGCATCCACGTGAACTACACTGGCTCCAGCATACGCAGCAGCAGTAGTGGCTCCACCCGTGTATGCAAACAGGTTCAGTACGGATATCGGTCTGCCTGCGCCTTTGATTTTATCCATCATCCAGCTCCAGTTCGCTGCTTGCTCCGGAAAAAGACCGGTATGCTTGAAACTGGTCGGTTTAATGTGGAATTTAAGCGGTCCATAGCTAATTGTCCAGCGCTCGGGGATAGGTTTTTTCATATCCCAGTTGCCGCCACCGGAGGAACTGCGGTGATAATGCCCATGAACATTACGCCATTCGGCTGTTTCCTGGGCCAAAGGCCATATGATTTGCGGATCGGGACGACGCAGGACAATATCACCCCAACGTTCCAGTTTTTCACCACCGCCTGTATCCATTACTTCATAGTCTTTCCACTCTTGTGCTACATACATGTACAATCCATCCTTCAGCAGTCAATTCAGGATTCAGGCAGCAAGCTACACAGAAATCCCCATATGGAGTCTATTGTACAACAAACCTCAGCAACAATCGAATGATTACATAAATAAGTAAGTAGTCAAATGGTCTAAAATATTTTTTCTCGGATGTACTTGTAATTATAGCGCTTCCATATTAAAATGGAATCAATCCCACTTGTACGTACAACAATCCGTTTTTTTATTAAAATAATGAAAAATGGATTGAATTGTACGTACATAATATTTTTTATCAACACAGCTGAAATTCTACTTAATTAAACAAGGCTCTAATTTAATGTGCTTATCCATAGAGTTTATCAGCCAACAGTCGCATGTAATGCGGCTGTTTTGCGTATATCTCCCCAAGATTAAAGCTAGTTTTGAAATTAATATTTGACAATGAGAATCATTATCAAATATTATTTGAGTAACAGGGAGTGAAAGCATCCCATATTTCAAATAAAGGTGAGGGATGAACTTGGGTAAAATCATGATTGCTTATGCCAGTTTGACCGGTAATACAGAGGAAATTGCGGAATTGATCGCCGAGGGCGTTCGTCAGGCAGGGCATGAGGCGGAGTTGAAGGCTTCGTATGATTGCAGCGCGCAAGAACTGCTCGCATATGACGGGTTCCTACTGGGTGTATATACATGGGGAGATGGTGAGCTTCCTGATGAATTTTTGGATTTTTACGAGGAACTAGACGAACTTGATTTGTCTGGTAAAAAGACCGCAGTATTTGGCAGTGGAGATACATCTTATACGCAATTCTGTGGCGCAGTGGACTTGGTAGAGGAAAAAGTCAAAGAACGCGGTGCATCGGTCATTCAAGAGAGTCTGAAGATTGAGTTCAATCCATTGGATGATGACAAGGAGAATTGCCGAGCTTACGGAAGACAATTTGCACAGGCTGGTATTGAAGTGTCCTGAGAAGAGAGTGAGGGATAGGTATGCGCAATAGCGATAGCTTAAGCGGCTTTCCTCTTCTGCACGACTATCAGCTAGAGGAGATGTGGAGAACTCCACAGCCAATCCGTCAATCACAGAGGAAAAGAGGGCGTGAGGGCTGGAATTGGCGGCAACGGGTTCAATATGCAGTAGGGCATGCGCTCAACGAATACTTTGGAATGGAAGTAAAGGTACGGCGGGAAGTCCCTGTCCAGTATGTGCTGGAGAAATGGTGGCCCAAGCAGTCAGACAACTTTGAATCTTTGTTCCATTATTGGGATGTCAAAAATAAAGTGTCAGGTGAGTTGTCAAAAATTTGTGGCTTAAATAATGACTTGATGGTGCCTATGATGCTGTATGAACAATTTTGTACGTCTGTGCCTGAGTTAGAGGTCAATATTTCGCTTATTGTTCAGGCTGCTTGGCAACTATCAGCAGAAGCAGATTCCCTGCTCATTCAAAAGTACATCGTTGACTATAATCCTAACGTTGTCAGTACATTCCAACATATGACAAATGTATTTTGTTATTATGCATTTGGAGCTCTTCCTCAGCTTATTGAGGTATACTGTCTGCTGGAAGGCAAAAAGGTTCGCTTCATTCCGGGACCTGCTTCTTTACAGCAATCTCTGGATTACGTACGGCTATTACGGGATTCCAAAGAGGATGTACATGGGACGGCAGAACGCTGCCGTTGCGGGGGGTGCATAGGGGAGCAAGTTTCTCAGGGAAACAGAATGAATAAGAACACGAAGGAAGGGCAGGAGGCGAAAAACTGCAAACAACGGTCAGCTGTACCAGCGCCTTTCTCTTAACGTTACTGTGTAACCCTTTAATTGTAAACTATCCCTTTTCGTGAAAGAGCCTTGGAAACAAGGTTCTTTTTTATGAAAAAAAATTATGAAAAAACTGAAAATTTATGTTGCCTGAATAGATAAATATATCTATAATATTTCAATGTACAATAGTTATATGAAAATATTTAAATATAAAAGACGGTTTGTGGACCATGATCAGATTGTCCTATGTACATAAGATAGTCCTGTCTTTTGCATGGAATGTTGCCATGTGTTTATTTACGTTCTCTATTTGGTTTAATGGCCTAATATTTCAATTTTAAAATATTAGCGTTGAATAATAAAAATTTTTTGGACAACAGGGGTGGAAGAAGTGAGTAAGAAAACTGTATTGCCAATCCTCATTGTACTGCTCATTCTGAGCGGTGGAGCTATTGGCTACTATTATTGGTATCAAGCAACACACTTTGTTAAAAGTGACGATGCGCGCATTCAAGCCGATCAATATAAGGTAATGCCGCAAATCTCTGGAGAAATTAGTCACATTGATGTGGAAGAAGGAGATGTTGTTCAGCGTAATGAACCGATTGCCGAGCAGGATGTATCGGGGTTGGATGCGAGCATGATCAGCAAGTCCGTACTGCGCGCGCCGATCAACGGAACCGTCATTAAGATTTATTCGAAAGAGCATGAAATCGGATCGCCGGGTAGTGCTGTTGCAACTATGGTGGATATGAACAGCTTGTACGTATCTACGAATATTGAAGAAACTGATATTAACCGTATTAAACCAGGACAGCTTGTTGATATTACGCTTGATGCAGCAGGTGATCAGGTGATTCAGGGTAAAGTTCGTAAAGTGGGCGAAGCCTCCAACGCCGTGTTCTCACTCGTTCCTGCAGTGAACACAAGTGGTAACTTTAACAAGGTTACTCAGCGTGTGCCTGTAGAGATTGCTGTGAACAAGCCGAAGGATCTGAAGCTTATTCCTGGAACGAACGTGGAAGTAAAAATTCATACACCTTAAAAAGGAGGGGTCCATGTGGCTGCCAATGATATTGCTGCTGCTCCTTCGACAGATTCTTCCAAAGAACGCTGGCTTGCCTTTTTCGCTATCGTTTTAGGCGCCTTTGTCGCCATTCTGAACAACAGTCTGATCAATGTCGCCATTCCTAGATTGACGACAGATTTAGGATCTACGACGACACGTATTCAGTGGGTTATTACAGGTTACACGCTTGCATCTGGTGTAATCGTACCGATTACCGGGTATATGGAGCAGCGCCTCGGATACAAAAAGTTTTTGATTCTTGCGCTCAGCGTATTTTCGCTGGGAACGGGAATATGTATTTTTGCATGGAGTGATTCTTCCCTGATCGCAGCACGGGTGCTGGCTGGTCTGGGCGGTGGTGTTATTATGCCGCTGAGTATGACGATTATTTACAAAATTATGCCGCGTGAACAAATCGGTATGTCCCTTGGTATATGGGGGATCGCTGCAATGGCAGCGCCGGCTGTAGGGCCTACGCTCAGCGGATATTTAATTGAGTGGTTTAACTGGCGATTCTTGTTTATTGTCAGTGTGCCAGTTGCTTTATTTGCAATTTTAATGGTTATTCTTCTAATCAAAGAACCGCCTAAAGTAGAGCCGAAGCCGTTTGATCTACCGGGATTTTTGCTGGCCGCAACTTGTGCCGGAACACTCTTGTACGCATTGACAAACGGCCAGCGTGATGGCTGGACTTCTTTTGGAATTGTATCCCTGCTGTTTATTGCTTTCTGGGCACTTGTTTTTCTGATCTATGTAGAAAGCGGCAAGGATAATGCTGTAATTGAAATCTCATTATTCAAGAATTCAAAGTATACGATTAGTGTTATTGCCTCTAGTCTGGTCATGATGGGGATGTACGGAGGAACGTTCCTAACACCGTTGTTTTTGCAAAATATCCAGCGTGTGTCACCGATTGATACTGGTATTATCCTCATTCCACAGGCCATTGCCATGGCGGCTATGATGCCTATTGCCGGGAAGCTGTTCGATAAGTTCGGCATTGTGCCTTTGGGACTTGTGGGCCTGACGCTAACCAGCTTTATGACCTATCATCTTCACCAGCTTACGCCAGATACTTCGCATGCCTGGTTGGAAACCGTAATGGCATTACGGGGTCTGGGAATTGGTATTTGCATGATGCCATTATCCACGGTCGGCATGAATGCCGTTCATCCTAGCAAGGTAGCCAATGCGTCTACAGCGTCCAATCTGGTACGTACTGTGGCTGCATCTATGGCGATTGCGGTGCTAACCGCCATTATGCAAAGCCGTTCGGCTGCTCATGCCCAGCAAATCTCGGAGTCCATTACACCAGACTCGGCTCATACGCTACAAGCGACATTGGGCAGCTCATGGATGTCATCCATAAGTAGTTTAATCACACTGGATGCTACATCAAGAGGAATTGGGGATACGTTCCTCATTTCATCCATACCGCTGTTTTGCACAATTCCACTCATCTTTTTGTTTATTCAGAGGAAGAAAGCAAAGACACAGCCGGAAGCTTAATAAGTGAAGTACAAAATATCGACTGGATGACTTACATTATTTCCACGGACAGAAAGAAAGGGAATTATCATGAAAATATTGAGAGTAGAAAGTACATTAGCGGCTTTAGTGCTCGGCGGCGCAGTGCTGGCAGGCTGCTCCAGTAATAGCGGGGCGGCTCAGGACATGGTCGTTCCGGTTAAAATCAGCCAAGCACAGCAAGGTATCATCGGACAGGGTAATATTTATACAGGAACGGTAACACCTTCGGAGACGGTGAACATTGTGCCTAAAGTGGGCGGTAAAGTGGTTGAGCTGCCTGTGGATATTGGCTCCGAGGTTAAAAAGGGTCAAGTACTGTTCAAGCTTGATGATAAAGACATGCGGAATAATGTTGCGAAAGCTCGCGCCGCAGCAGCTGCGGCAGCAGCCGGAGTAAGTACCGCTCAAGCATCCCACGAATCTACGATGGTTCAAGCAAACTCGGGCTTAGTGCAGTCCAAGAGCGGCGTGATTCAATCCCAAAGCGCAATCAATCAGGCACAGGGGGCTATTAATCAAGCCACTACAGCCGTAGAACAAGCAACACATGGTGTCTCCTCGGCAGCCAATACGGTGAAACAAACGCAGCAAGCTTTGGCAGATGCACAGAAGAATGTAACACGTACACAAAGTCTATTTGATGCAGGTGCGAGCACTCAAGCACAATTAGAACAAGCCAAAACAGCAGTTGTGAATGCGGAAGCGGCTTACAATAATGCACAAAATGCGCAGGCTAACGCACAAGATCAGTTGGTAGCTGCGCAGAAGGCCTTGACTACAGCTCGCAACAGCTATGATTCAGCAAAAAATAGCTACAGTAATGCCAATAGTGGCTACAGCAATGCGCAAAACCAACTCAAAGTATCTCAAAATACTGCGGTCATCGAGTCCAGCCAACAATCTCTTAAGCAGGCTCAGCTGAATGTAAACATTGCTCAGGATGCATTGGATGACACCGTTGTTACTTCACCGATTAATGGTATTGTGGGTACGAAAAATGCAGAAGTGGGCGAAATGGTATCCGCTCAATCTCCTGCGCTGGTCATTGCGAATCTGAGTACGGTCAATACATTAATCTATGTTCCAGCGGAACAGATCAATAATGTAAAAGTAGGTGACAAGGTACAGGTTCGTGTTGCAGCGTCCAATATTGTAACAACAGGTACAGTTAAAAATGTAAGCCCGTTGGATGCAAGTGGAAAAGGCTATCCTGTAAAAATCTCAGTTGCGAATCCAGACACAAAATTGAAATCCGGCATGTTGGCTGATATCAGCTTTGTCGCTGCCAATGCACAAGAAGGCATTGTGGTTCCTACTGCGGCAGTTCAAAAGGATCAAGGTAAAGAATATGTATATGTTGTAAACGGAGACCATGCGAAACGTAAGGAAGTGAAGACTGTTCAGACGGCAGGTTCACAAACACTCGTTACCAGTGGCTTGAGCAATGAGGAGAATGTGATCGTGAATAATCTGGCATTGCTGTCCGATAACTCACCGATTACAATTAGCCAATAATTTGGTTCTAGAATTACTACTATATAATAGTAGAAGTTTATTATAGACATATGCGCAAGACAGCCTGCTTAGTGGGCTGTCTTGTTTTGATTTCATTGAGCACATTTTACATAGGACTGATGTCGATTTAGGACTATTTTTGACGAACATTGGTAGAATAGGATAGACTAAATTGGAAATAGATAGTTTTCAAGCTTTATTACATTCTCAGATAAATGATCGGAGGAATTGTAAGATGGAAGTAAAATTGGTAGTGGATTTTGAAGCTTATGAGAATGGCCAAACGATGGCTAAATTGCTTGAGGAACTGGCAGCCAAGCCGGAGAGCGCGGAAGTTACGGATCTGATCATTGGAGATTGGGGTGGAGCCTATGAGAGCTCACCAGATGATTTCATCCCAGTGTTAGTGAAGCTTAAAGATCATTTCCCTAAGTTACGCAAGCTGTTTATTGGTGATATGGAATATGATGAGTGTGAGGTTTCATGGATTAACCAGACGAATCTATCCCCGTTATTAGAAGCGTTTCCAGCGTTGGAGTCCTTTCATATCAAAGGAAGCCAGGACCTGAGTCTGGAACCACTTCGTCATAACAACCTTCAGGAATTGGTTATTATTTGTGGCGGCCTGCCTGTGAGCGTTCTTCAGCAAATACACAATGCAGAACTGCCTGAACTGCGCAAGCTGGAACTGTATTTGGGTGTCGATAACTATGGTTTTGACGGTAACCTGAAAGATGTTTTGCCGTTTTTGAATAGCAATCCTTTCCCCAAACTTACATACTTGGGACTGAAAGATAGTGAAATACAGGATGAAATTGCGATTGCAGCAGCTAATGCCCCTGTGATTGGACAACTGGAAGTGCTGGATCTCTCACAAGGTACGTTGTCTGATAAAGGTGCAGAAGCGCTGCTGGCTAGTGAAAGTATAAAAGGGCTGAAGCATCTGGATTTGAGCTATCATTATATGTCTAGTGAAATGATGCAACGTTGGAAAAGCTCGGGTCTATCTGTGAACGTGGAAGATCAACAAGACGCGGATGAGGAAGATGATTGGCGTTATCCATCACTGACTGAGTAATTTGTACAAATGGACTTAAAACGGACTGTTTTCAAAATTAAAATGATCTAAAGTGAGGCGGCTCTATGGTTAGAATGTCAGACTGTAATGTCAGCGAGCCGTTTATCTTGTTCGGTAATCCGGGTAATCGTCGGACTACCGAATTACAGGAGGCGCGAAGCAGATTAATGCTTCCACCCGCTCTGGAGGTTTCCTATAAGAATGTGCTGGAAGCTATTCGGCAGAAACAAGGTCTGAGCGAGCTGATGGCGCGAATAGCTGCGCGAGCTACGCATGATAGCGTGAATGGCAGTTCCTTTCTGCAAGCGAGCATTGATCAGTTACTGGCGGGGCAGATGAACAGTGGTCCGCTGCTTCGTCTGGATGCACCGGGCGAAAGCTTTGAGGTAGAGCGTGAGTTGATTGCTCTGGGCGCCTCGGATGGTGAGGGAGACGATTCTCTGTTACCATGGCCCGAATGGACACAAGGCACAAGTATATCGGCGGCAGAAGCGCGACGTCTGCAGGAGCAGCACGGTCGTATTTGGCACCCGGCACAATGGTTCCGGGGCTATTGCCGTCTGCTGGCCTGGCTGCGGGATGAAGTGGCTCTGCTCTGGCCCTCGTCATACTGGATGAACGATCCGGCGGAAGTGGCCGTGATGTTCGACAAACGGCGTTGTAGCGCCGATTTAGGCAAGGCAGATATAAGAGTCCCGCCAGTGCTTGCATCTTCAGGTGGTGCATTTCATGATGTCGTCGATCTGCACGCGGCAATAAAGGAGAGCGGGTTTCACCGCGTATTTGTGAAAATATTTTGTGGGTCTGGTGCTTCTGGTGTCATGGCCTATCAGGTACATCCCCATACACACGCGGAACTGGCGGTGACCACGATTGGAACGGAAATCATACGCGGACAGCGCGTGTATTATAATGCCGGACGACTGCGTCGTTATACGGATAAGCAGGACATTCATGCAATCCTTAACTGGCTATGCCTGGAAGGGGTACATGTAGAGCGCTGGATTCCCAAAGCGACCCTGAACGGGCGTGTTTATGATGTCCGCCAACTCGTGTGCGGATCAGAAGCTTGCCATGCGGTTTTACGTTTGAGCCACAGCCCCATTACGAATTTGCATTTGCGTAATGAGCGGCTCTCGCTGAAGGAAGCCGGATTACCACAGAATACGGTGGAATCGATCCAGCTTACGGCCAAAGCCGCTATGAGTGTTTTTCCAGCCTCCATGGTTGCTGGACTGGATGTGCTGGTTCCGGCTCATGGCGGTCGTCCCTTTGTATTGGATGTTAATCCGTTCGGTGATTTGCTGTATCGGGTTGAGCATCAGGGTTGGAATCCGTATGAATGGGAAATGCAGCACCTCGCTAATAGGAGCGTGGGTACGGAAAGGAAAGACAGATATGATTGATATGAACCAAATTGTCGGCTCTCATGATATTGTCATGATTACGCTTGATACTCTGCGTTATGATGTAGCAAAGCTGGAGGAAGAGAACTGTCCGAATTTGTGCGGCTCCGGGTCATGGGAAAAGCGTCATACACCGGGTAGCTTTACCTATGCTGCACATCATGCTTTTTTTGGCGGATTTTTGCCGACTCCAGCGGATACAGATAAGACTTCACATATCCGTCTGTTTCACACAAAGGATACGGGACTGCGTACGCATCCACATACCTGGCTGTTCGATGCCCCGGATATTGTGTCCGGGCTAGAGGGTGAAGGTTATCGGACCATCTGTATCGGCGGCGTTATTTTTTTCACGAAGAAAAATAAGCTTGCCAAAGTGCTGCCAGGGTATTTCCAAGAAAGCTACTGGCGTATGAACTTTGGCGTTACCAACCCCCGTTCGACGGAGCATCAGGTGAATCATGCTCTGAAACTGTTGGGGAATACAGACCCGTCACAGCGCTTGTTTTTGTTTCTGAATGTATCAGCGATCCATGGGCCTAATCATTATTTTGTGAAGGGCTCAGCTAAAGATTCAGTGGAGTCTCAACGAGCAGCCTTGCGGTATGTGGATGGTGAACTTGGACGTTTGTTTGATGCTTTACGAAATCGGGGCAAGACGTTTTGCATGGTTTTTTCCGATCATGGTACAGCTTATGGGGAAGACGGCTATGAAGGACATCGTCTGGCACATGAGGTAGTCTGGAATGTGCCTTACCGCGAATTTATATTATAAAGCAAATAGAAATATAGATTGCACTAGTAAAATATTAAGAAATCAATCCAGCGCGAGGAAGGAGCAGAAATGAAAGCCATGAATCTGAATCACTCACATCCAACGGGTGCGGTAGCCCCGGAGATAGACACAAACTTAGCACCGTCTAGGTTTCAGTGGCCTGAAACTCCTGCTGAATGGGCACGCACGATCCGTGAAGCTCCCTACCGCTCCTATCTGTACTCTTACCCGCATAAAACGGCCTATCGTTCGTTTGATACACCGCTCTCATTGCAGGAGCTGTGGGAGAAGGAGGAGTTAGAAAGCTATTTTTTGTATATGCATATTCCGTTTTGCGCGGCTCGCTGTGGATTTTGTAACCTCTTCACTTTGCCGGACAAGCGTCTGGATGTACATAAGGAGTATGTGGATGCGCTAGAAAGACAAGCCAAGCAATGGGCACCCAGTATGGGCCGTCGGCCTTTTTCGCGTTTTGCGATCGGCGGCGGTACACCAACCTTACTGGAGGCTCCTTTGGTGGAGCGTTTGTTTGACATAGCGGAAAATATAATGGGACTGGACCCTAAACGAGCTTCTATTTCGGTGGAAACCTCTCCCGATACTGTGACTGAGGATAGGTTGGAGGTGCTCAAGCGCCGCGGGACAGATCGTGTCAGCATGGGAATTCAGAGCTTTGTGGAATCAGAAAGTGCCGCCATTTACCGACCTCAGAAGCCCAAACTTGTTAGAGAAGCACTTGAGCGGCTGGTGGAATACAACTTTCCATTGCTGAACGTGGATCTGATCTATGGCCTGCCTGGTCAAACGGTGGAAACATGGCTGTATTCTTTAGAGGAAGCACTGTCTTACTCGCCAGGAGAAATTTTTCTTTATCCGCTATATATTCGAGAAAATACGATTTTAAAGCCAGGCTATACCGGGCTGGAACATGATATTCGTCTTAGCTTGTATGAAGTGGCGCGCGAACGGCTCAAACAGGCAGGATATGTACAATATTCCATGCGCCGTTTTGCAAAAAATGATGGTTTATCCAGCAAAGAGCTTTTGCCCTACAGTTGTCAGGAGGAAGGTATGGCTGGTCTGGGATGTGGTGCGCGATCCTATACACGTAATGTTCACTATGCCAGCCGGTACGGTGTTAGTGCAGCAGCTACGCGTAGTATTATCGCAGATTATGTTGCTGCGGAACGTCATGATCTGGCTGACTACGGCTATATTTTAAATGTGGATGAGAGTAAGCGACGCTTTATCTTAAAGGCGCTTCTTCATCGGGAAGGTTTGGAGCTATCGGCCTATGCAGAGCGCTTCGATGTATCCCTGTCGGACGATTTTACGGGAATGTCATTGCTGCTGGAATCCGGTATGGCTGTCGTCGAGGAGGGTAGGCTGCGACTTACAGAGGAAGGAATGGCCTATTCCGATGCGATTGGGGACTGGATGATCTCCACATCAGTACGTGAGCGCATGGAAGGATATGTAGGCGCATGAGAGCGACCTTATATTATCGTGGTTCGTTGACCTCGTGCAACTATGCCTGCCCATACTGTCCGTTCAGTAAAAACGTTGATAGTCGGGAAACGTTGAACAAGGATCGGGCCCAGTTGGAACGTTTTGCCGATTGGGTACGAGAACAGGGCGCTCTGGGGCATCGTCTCTCTATTTTTTTAAATCCGTATGGAGAAGCCTTGATTCATTCCTGGTATCGCAAGACCATGATTGAGTTTTCCCACATGGCGCATGTGGAAAAAGTGGCGGTACAGACGAATCTATCGACTAAGCTGGATTGGACGCAAGAACTGAACCCGGAGACTGCTGCGCTGTGGGCTACATATCACCCTGGAGAGACAAAAGAGCAAGTTTTTATATCGCAGGCTATGAAGCTATATGAACTTGGCATTTCCTATAGTGTCGGTACCGTCGGGTTAAGACAGGCATTTCCGGCTATTCATTCCTTGCGATCGAAACTTCCAAGAGATGTTTATTTGTGGATCAACGCCTACAAGGATCGTCCACATTATTATACAGATGCTGAGGTTGCTGAATTAACTGCGATAGACCCCTATTTTCAATGGAATTTAAAGGATTATAGCAGTCAGGGGCGGGCATGTCGCGCTGGTGAAGATGTATTTTATGTCCAGGGTGACGGAAGAGTAAAACACTGCTATCAGGATCGACGGGTGCTAGGACACTTATACAGGAATGGTCTTGAGGGTCTAAGTGGCAAACGTCCGTGCCGGATGAAAGAATGCGGCTGCTATATCGGCTATATTCATATGGAGGAGCAGCCGTTTCGGGAAATGTACGGTAGTGGCTTACTCGAAAGGGTGCCGCAGGTACAGCTATCTCCGGCTCCATCCTTTAGCAGACAGGCTACTCATAGAGCAAATGAATCCATATAACAAGGTACGTCCGCGTCTAAATGTAATGCTATAGTAACCTTAATGATCTATTAGAAAAACGAGCAAAAAAACCGACCCTTGCCCTCAAGCAAAGGTCGGTTCTTCTTATGCGAAATAATCAAGTTTGGACAATAGCAGTAATTTCTTCATCCAGATCCAATCTGATTTGTTCGCGATAGGCACGAATATTGTATTCGGAATACAGATATCTCAGAATTGCTTCAATCATGTTGGCTTCCACCAGATATTGACTACGACCCTGTACATGGACTTCTGCGGAATAACCTGTATCCTCTTCCCAGCTTAATTCTACTGTCACATCGGTGGGCTGTACACCTTTGCGTTCAGCCATATGCAAGCAAATAGCGTTGACAATTTCATCCATACTCAAAATCATAGCTTAGTAACGTCCTCCGCGGGAATCATCGGGTCTGCGACGATTTTTAATAGCACGGTAGATACCTACTCCGGCCATGATCAGGACGTAAATGGCGAGAACGTTAACGGCCAGACCAAGCAAGCTACCCAATGCGCCCATGTTGCCGAACAATCCGCCGAAGAGCATACCTGCCAAACCGCCCAGCATCATACCTTTCAGGAATCCGCCGCCACCGCCAAGGAATCCACCAGTTCTGTTTGTATTCCCAGCAGTTGCTCCTGACTTGGTTCCGCTATCTGACTTATTGACGCCACTGCTGTCATTTGCCTTGCTTGGTGTAGATTGGTATGATTTAGGCCCGGATTTAAACCCGCCGCCTCGCCTTGCATCAGCTGTAGATGGTGCGATCATAGCAATGAGTAGGGTAAAAGCCATCATCAGCATCATCATATTTTTCAAAGTAAATGTTTTTTTCATGTAAATATATCCCCCTTAGTAAATTTTTTTATAGGTCAAACAACCGCTAACCAGTAATACGAATGGCATGGAAAAGGGTTTCAAAGAATTTTAATTTTTAAAAATTAAATAATAACGTCCCATAAATCCTATGCATGGATTGGTAAAAGCATTCAGCTTTGCGGCTTAAGTAAAAACGGGTTAGTATCCGTACTGACATCACCGGCAAGCAGCATACGCAGAACCATTTGGCACCATTCCAGACCTGCTTTAGCATTCAAAAGTCCTTTTTGTACTAAAATATAGTCACCAAAGTTCTTACTGCCAAAATGTAAATTCTCTGCGGGAATGTCGTTCAGAATATCCTCAAGATGCTGGATTTTCTGAATAAAATGACGTTTGCGTTCCTCCAGCATACGATTGGCACTACTTTTGTCCGTCAACCAAAGACAGAACAGTCGAAGACTTAATTCATCCCGTGTAACCGGAGCAGCTAACGCTTCTTGGGACCATTGCTGAAGCATATGGATTCCCTTGTCGGTAATGGTATACATTTTCTTATCAGGCTTGTCGGACTGCTGGATCCAACGAGAGGCTAGCAGTTCCTTGCTCTCCATACGGGCCAGTAGCGGATAGATCTGACTGTGCTTAGCCTGCCAAAAAGGCTGAATACGCAACATCAGATCATAGCCGGAGGATTCCTCTCTTGCGAGAAGCCCCAACAGACCATACGATAGTAAATTCATAGATCTTATCTCCTTCATCCATCATAGTAACGGTTGTAACAGCACTGCGGCAGGTATTCTGCTGCTTCATGAAAAGTGTACACTGAAACTGTATGGTTTGACAACTTTCAGACAGGTCGTTCACAGGTTAGCCAAAATTGGCTCCTGTCATTCTCCACGTATATGCGCTTTTTTTCATAAAAAAGGGTAGTTTAGGCTCATATGTACGAGCTTAAACTACCCTGGTAACTTTCTGCCGAAGCGTATCCTGTTTACTGTTCATTCCCGTCAACGACAAGCGTTAACGCTCCTGTATCTGGATGAATAACCATGCCGTGAACGGGGGCATTAGGGGGGAGAAGCGGGTGATTCTTAATAAGCTTCACGGTAGTTCTTACCCCTTCTTCAATGTTATCAAAACCTTTTAACCATTTATTTAGCTTAATGCCTGAATTTTCCAATGTGTTCAGCACTTCCTGAGAAATTCCGCGATCGAGCATTTCATTGACCATGTGGTCTGCATTTAATGCAGCCATACCGCATTCATAATGGCCTACGACGACGACTTCGTCTGCTCCCAGCTCATACAAGGCGACTAGCACACTGCGCATTACGCTTCCAAAGGGCTGTGAAATAATCGCACCCGCATTTTTGATGATTTTCACATCACCGTTGCGCAGGTTCATAGCTTTTGGGAGTAATTCCGTTAGCCGTGTATCCATACAGGTGATAATGACCATTTTTTTATTGGGGAACTTGCCCGTTCTATAGGCCTCGTATTCTTTGTTTTCTACGAAAACACGATTGTACTCTAAAATTTCTTTGATGTGATCCACGATTGTTCCCTCCAGATTCTAAAAAAGTTTGATATGTACAGTCCAACGTTTGTTTTAGGTCTTAGGAGCTGGTCGTACATGTTGTGTGTTGATTATACTTTTTAATATAAGTATCATCAAGTATAGGTATTGTAAAGTTTTAACCATTTTAAGTTAAAGAGGTGACCTCAAATATGACGCAACAGACGTTGGATCAATTGACGGCTTTAAAGGAGCTTGCACACAAAATTAGTAGTTATGGCGAAGCAGTAGGTCTGCTGCACTGGGATTTACGGACTGGCGCTCCGCGCAAGGGCGTTGATATTCGGTCGGAGACGTTGGGTATGCTGTCCACTGAAATGTTCAAGCTGATGATCTCGGATGAAATGGGACAATTGCTGCAATTTTTTGCCGTAGAAGACAAGCTGAAGCAACTGGAGGACAATGATCGCAGATTGGTGGAGGAATGCCGTAAAAATTATGAACTGAATCGTTCGGTTCCGGCAGACCGATACCGCGATTATAGCATTCTTGCAGCACAGGCAGAGAGCAAGTGGGAGGACGCAAAGGAACATAGCGATTTTGCCGGATTTGAACCGTACTTGTCTAAAATCGTAGACATGAAGCGTGAGTTTATCGGCTACTGGGGTGTTAAGGATACAGAGTATGACACACTTTTGGATCAATATGAGCCGGGGATGACGGTTGAAAAGCTGGATGCTGTGTTTGATCGTCTCAAGAAGCGCCTTGTGCCCCTATTGTCTAAAATTCAGGCTTCATCGAACCAGCCGGATAAGAGCTTTTTAGATGGTGTGTTTGATGTGAAGCAGCAGGAGAAGTTCAGCCTATTCATTTTAGGACAAATGGGGTATGACTTTGACGCAGGTCGTTTGGATGAGAGTGTACATCCTTTCGCAACAGGATTAAATCCAGGTGATGTGCGTATAACAACTCATTATCTGCAAGATGATGTAACCAGTGCTATTTTCAGTTCGTTGCATGAAGGAGGTCATGCGCTGTACGAACAAAATATTGCTCCAGAGCTGGCAGGATCACTACTGTCTGGAGGAACCTCTATGGGGATTCATGAATCCCAGTCCCGCTTGTGGGAGAATAAAATCGGACGCAGTCGTGCTTTCTGGGATCGGTATTACGATGATTTGCAAAAGCATTTTCCTGATCGTTTGGCAAAGGTTACGGCAGAGCAATTCTACCGGGCAGTCAACCGTGTGGAAAATTCACTGATTCGTATTGAAGCGGATGAGCTAACATATAATTTACATATCATTATCCGTTATGAAATTGAAAAAATGCTGTTTAATGAAAAGCTGGATGTGAAGCGTCTCCCCGAGGTGTGGAATGCGAAATATAAGGAATACTTGGGACTTGTTCCACCGAATGACGGACTGGGCGTACTTCAAGACGTTCACTGGTCCGGCGGTGATTTTGGTTATTTTGCTTCCTACTCGCTTGGCAATATGTATGCAGCGCAAATTTTGGCGACATTACGCAAAGAGTTGCCAAATCTGGATGAATTAATTGCTGCTGGAGAGCTTGAGCCGATCAAGCAATGGCTGACCGAACGTATTTACCGTTACGGCAAGAGTCGGACGCCGTCCGAGTTGATTGTAGCCATTACAGGTGAGGATCTGAACCCGGATTATCTCGCCGACTATCTGGAAGAGAAATATACCTCCATATACAAGCTGTAAATCATATAGCATCTACCCCGCGTTCCCGGGCGAACGTGGGTTTTTTTTTTGCAATTAACCAATATATCGACAATGGCATAACAATATATGAAGTCAACCGATGTAAAAAGGTGGGGAGGGAATAAGGATGAAAAACGGCGCTCGTTTCAAAGCTGTGGTGGCTGCGGCACTACTCGGATTACTGTTGCTCAGTGGGTGCACCCCCAAAGGAGGGGAGCAGACGATTGAGATCAGATTAGGCGAGGTAGCCCGTACGGTCTTTTATGCGCCGCAGTATGTAGCCTTGAGCCAGGGAATGTTTGCTCAGGAGGGACTGGATGTCCAGCTGGCAACGATTCCCGGGGGTGACAAGGCAATGACGGCGTTGTTGTCCAATCAGGCGGATATCGCGCTGATCGGCGCGGAAACATCTATTTATGTGTATCAGCAAGGAGCAGAGGACCCTATCATTAATTTTGCTCAGCTGACACAGAAGGACGGAACCTTTTTGTTTGCTCGGCAAACGCAGGATAGCTTTGACTGGGAAAAGCTGAAAGGGCAAAATTTTTTGGGACAACGCAAGGGCGGAATGCCACAAATGTCACTTGAATTTACGCTTCGCAAACACGGCATTGATTCTCACAAGGATCTGAAGCTGATTCAAAATATTGATTTTGCTAATGTTGCCTCTGCTTTCGGCTCCGGTACAGGGGATTATGTGCAGCTGTTTGAGCCGCAGGCATCTATTTTTGAAAAGGAAGGTCGTGGGCGGGTTGTTGCCTCTATCGGTGTGGAGAGCGGCGAGTTGCCGTATACGGTATATATGGCTAAGCAAAGCTACCTGAACACAAATAGCGAGGCTGCACAGAAATTTACAAATGCTGTATATCGGGCACAACAGTGGATTGCTACGCATTCACCTGAACAGATTGCCGAAGCAATCACGCCCTATTTTAAAGATACAGATTTAGCTGTTTTAACGAGTAGTATCAAGCGATATAAGGAACAGAGTACCTATGCTTTGAACCCGATGATTGAAGAAAAGGAATGGAAGAACTTACAGGATGTCATGACCTCGGCAGGGGAGCTTAAAAGTCCGGTTGCACTAGATAAGCTAGTGAACCCAAGCTTTGCACAACAAGCGATTTCGTCAAGCTCTACCGGGAATACTGAACCGCCTGTGAAAAAGAGCACAACTGAATCTACGCATGCAGGCGTCGGTGCCGGAGGTTCGTCATGATGGAGGAACGGAGTGGCCTAACTTTGGACGCGACCATCCCGATGGTGAGACTGAAGCAAGTGACGCATGTCTATGTAACGGATCGTGAAGCTTCGCTGGCGGTTGAGAATATTGATTTTTCCGTAGAGACAGGGGAGTTTGTCAGCTTGGTTGGTCCAAGCGGCTGCGGCAAAACGACGATTCTGTCCATGATCGCGGGGCTACTGCGTCCAGCGGCAGGCCAAGTTATGTTGCAAGGTCAGCCGGTAAGTGGTCCGAGTCCAGCGGTCGGTTACATGTTGCAGCAGGATTATCTGTTCCCGTGGCGGACGATAATGGATAACGCATTGTTGGGTCTGGAACTAGGCAACAGAGTAGATGAAGCTGCGCGTGAGCGGACACGGCTGTTACTGGAAGGCATGGGTCTGGAAGGGAAGGAGCATTTGCATCCATCCCAGTTGTCTGGGGGAATGCGCCAGCGCGTGGCGCTGGTACGGACGCTGGCGACCAATCCGGGACTGCTGCTGCTGGATGAACCGTTCTCCGCGCTGGATTATCAAACCAAGCTACAGCTGGAAGATCTGATTGCGGAAACCTTGCGCGAGCGGAGGAAGACGGCTATTTTAGTCACACATGATTTGGCCGAGGCCATTGCGGTCAGTGACCGGATTATAGTGATGGGTCGAAATCCGGGTCATATCCGACGTACCTTCGAGATTCCGGATTGCATCCGAGAAGCTCAGCCTTTTTATGCACGCGAGCAGCCGGGTTTTAATGAGCTTTTTCATGAAATATGGGGTGAACTGGAGGCTTCGGGAGCAAAGGAGTGAGTTAACGTATGAAGGACGAAGCGGATCAGCTTGAGCAACGTTGGATTCAAGGACTACATCAGGCGTATTTACGCAGCAGGCGTTCGCAACGATGGTTAGTGACAGGTGTGCAGACAGCTATTTTACTGCTTTTGTTTGTGCTATGGGAAATTGCAGGCCGTTTGAAGTGGATTGATGTACTACTATTCAGCTATCCGAGCAAAATTTTTACCCAGATCGGCAAGGATGCGGTCAGTGGTGAATTATGGGGACATGTAGGTGTCACCGTGGGAGAGACGATGGCGGGTTTTTTACTCGGTACACTGTTAGGTACGTTGCTGGCTGTACTTATTTGGTGGTCACCGTTTTTGTCGAGGGTGCTTGATCCCTATATGGTCGTGTTCAACAGTATGCCTAAGGTGGCGCTAGGTCCAATTTTTATCGTCATGTTTGGGGCGGGATTTACTGCTATCCTAATGACAACCCTCTCCATTACGGTCATCATTACGACACTAGTCGTATACAACAGCTTTCAGGAAGTCGATTCGAATCTGATCAAAGTGGTTCGCACGTTTGGCGGATCACGCCGTGATACGTTTCAAAAGGTGATTTTACCTGCATCCTTTCCTGCAATCGTCTCTACGCTGAAAGTGAATGTCGGTATGGCATGGGTTGGTGTGATTGTTGGTGAATTTCTGGTGGCTAAAAACGGCTTAGGCTATTTGATTATCTATGGTTTTCAGGTATTCAATTTCACGCTGGTTATGTCCAGTTTGTTGATCATTGCTGTCGTAGCTACACTGATGTATCAGGCGGTCGTGTATGTGGAGCATCGCCTGCTTTCGGATCGTCCTCATCGGTAATAATAAAATTTCTGAACATTTGTGTAAAACGTGAAAATAAAGTACCATGAAAAATGAAAATACTTAAAATTTATGAAAATAAGCATTATGCATAAATTTCGAATTGTGCAAAATGCTGAAACAGATTTCATCTAGAGAGGACAGAATTTTTTCATGGGCTTTCGTACGATTAAAACGGCTATTGCCGCATTAATGGCCGTACTTATTGCGGAGGGTTTTGGCATTCATGGAGCCACCTCAGCAGGGCTTTTAGCGATTTTGGGGGTGGATGTCACACGCAAGAGAAGTCTCCGTACCATTTCGGCGAGATTTTTTGCATCCGTCGTGGGGCTTCTTTTTGCTTGTGTTTTGTTTGTGGTATTCGGATTCCATGATTGGGTACTGGCATTATATATTTTAACGGCGTTTCCAGTCATTGTACGGGTGGGGTTTAAAGAAGGGATCGTCACCGGTTCGGTCGTTGTTTTTCGCGTATTCAGCGGCGGCGTGATTGATATGGAGGTACTGCTGACCCAGCTAGCTCTGCTAGTGATTGGACTGGGTTCCGCGATGATTGTCAATTTAGCCTATATGCCGGGTTCTGATAATACAATGCAGCAAATTCGGCAGGAGGTGGATCGGACATTTTCTGTTATATTCAGAAATATGGCCAATACGCTGCGTAGTCCAGCATACATATGGGATGGCAAGGAAGTTATTGAAGCGAACAGCGTGATAGCCAAAGGGGTTACTGAGGCGGGGCGTTCCTTGGAAAATCAGATGCTTCGTCCCCAAGAGGGCTGGAATGTGTATTTTTATATGCGAAAAGAACAGCTGGATTCGATCCAAAACATGATGCAGTTGATCGCACAAATGTATCAGCATATGCCGCAGGCCAAGCTTCTGGCCGAGCTGTTCGACCAGCTTAGCAATGACGTTTTGGCTGGACATTATACGGGACAGACCGAGAAGCTGCTAGAGCAGGTTCGTGAAGAATTTAAAGCCATGGAGCTTCCCGCAACCCGGGAGGAATTTGAGATTCGCTCGGCATTATTGCAGCTCACACATGAGCTTCATCAGTATTTGAAAATTGCGAAAAAGGACAAGGCCCCTACTCCAGTGAAAAACTAGAGTAAAGGCCTTGAGCGGCTACTATCCATGACGGACAGTAGCCTTTTCCTGTTCAGTAATGGTAGAAGTCGGAAGATTCAAAGTCCGTTTGTGCCGAATTCGGTCTGTGATCCATAAGACAGCGGTGATCAGGCAAGGGTACAGCATAGCCCATCCGACAAAGGGGAAAACGATCGCCGTAGAAATGAACGATATCCAGCTAATGGCTACGCCCCAGCGACTACCACGTAGAAGCTTAATTCCTGCTGCACATCCGCCGAGATAGGTCAGAATAAAGGTGGCGTTCGGGAATTGAATCAGGTTAGTGAGTGAAACAGCACCACTACCGTACAACACCATAATGATCACAAAGCACACGCTAAGAAAAGCAATGCCTCCGATAGGGGTATGGAAACGTTGCGATAACCTGCCCATCCAGCGAAAGGCCTGTCCTTGCCGCGATAAAGCATAAGCGACACGTGAAGCGGCACCAACATAAGCAATAATAGTAGCGGTACAAATAAAGATACCCGTCAAGCCAGCAATTATCGCGCCCCACGGCCCTATAGCTCGACTAATCACCCATACGAGTGAAGCATCCGAATCCCCCGCAAGGTAACTTTGTGTGCCCACAGTAGCCAGCGCAGTTAAGAAATAAAGCAAACCGACAATGACGGCTGCAATGGTCACACCTCTAACGGCCGCCCGCTGGGGATTGGTGAATTCCTCTGACATATGGGACACGGCCTCCCAGCCGATAAAGCACCAAAACAGAATCGCAGCCGCTTGACCGATGGAGAGCCAGCCATGTGGAACAAACGGGGTGAAGTGGACTGTTTTCATCTGAGGAAGTGCTGCGGCAATGGCGAATATAAGGACGGCAACGATAGCTATGACGACTGCGATCTGAATACGTCCCGCGACCTTCATGCCGATCCAGTTGATGATCAGGCCCACCGCCAGCATAGCAGCGGCTAACATTATGCGGCTTTCCTCTCCCCAGCCCATGGCTGCGGTCATATAGCCGGCTCCAGTGAGTGCGGCAACAGGTGCTCCGATCGGAACCGACATGAGAAAAAACCACCCGATATAAGCACCGGCACGTGGGGAAAAGGCCAACGTGACAAAGTGCGATACCCCTCCCGCATTCGGGAATTTGGCAGATAGAAGCCCCATGGAAAGTGCCATTGGCAGGATGAGCAGGGTCATAAAACCCCATGCCAGCAGCGATGCCGGCCCCGCCATTTGGGCAGCAAGACCAGGCACAATCAATATCCCCGAACCCAGTACAGCTCCGATATAGAGAGCAATGGCCTGTGGAAGACCAATGGTGGATTGAAGTTTACTTTCATTTGTCATGCAGAAAAGCCTTCTTTCTCTTGTTATTTTCTCCAGCTTATCAGATAATCAATCTATCGGAAAAACGGAATATAACGATTGCTTGCATCGGAAAAACCGATTGAAGGAGCGGATTATGGAATCGCGGCATTTGTTTACCTTTTTAAATGTAGTTGAGGCAGGCAGTTTTACGCGAGCAGCGCGTATACTGGATTATGCACAGTCGAGTATCACTGCTCAAATTCAAGCGCTAGAGACAGAGTTGGGTACGCCGCTTTTTGATCGCATTGGCAAAAAAATCATGCTGACGGATGCCGGACGACGTCTGCTGCCCTATGCGCAGGAAATTTCCAAGATGCATGCTATGGCTAAGGATGCACTTCGTTCAGAAACAGAATTGGCGGGCACGCTGAAAATAGGAGCACCAGAGTCTCTGGCCGCTTTTCGTCTACCGAGTCTAATCCGTGAATACAGGGAACGGTATCCGAAGGTTAAAATTGTCCTTAAACCCGGCGAATGCTGGGAATTACGCGATTTGATCCGTTCTGGTGAGCTGGATTTGGCTTTTTTGCTTCAGCCTGAGACGGAGGATAGAGAATTGAATGTCACCACGCTTATTCACGAGCCGATGGCCTTGGTAGCGCCACTTATGCATTCGCTGGTTACCTATAGCCGGGTAGAGCCTGCCGACTTGAAGGACGAAACCATTTTGCATACGGAGGCAGGATGTACGTACCGTATCCTTTTTGAGCAGTATTTGAATAAACACGGAATTTTTTCAGACCCTAGCCTAGAATTTTGGAGTATTGAAGCCATCAAGCAGTGTGTCATGGCTGGATTGGGTATAGCGCTGCTTCCGCTGGTAACGGTACAAAATGAGCTGCGAGAAGGTAAAATGGCGCGTTTAGCCTGGGATGACAGTGAACAGCAGGTGGCTACTCAGGTCGCTTATCACACGAAAAAGTGGAAATCTCCGGCTCTTAGCGAATTTTTACAGATCGTTGAGCAGCATGTAACACATTGGCGTGCATGAGTTCAAGCCATCGCGGCATATGCTTATACAAATAATATTTTTTCCTTTTCGCCTATTCACTCAACATTCGCCCACAACCTGCATACATATGTATGGAATGATTGATTGTATGGAGGAGGTTCAAGAATGGCATTAAGTCATAAAAATCGTAGAGAGATTATTACCAAAGCGATCTGTGGTAAAGGTCGCAGATTCTCTACCGTAACCCATACCGTAACTCCGCCGAATAATCCAACGAGCATTTTAGGGGCATGGATTATTAACCACCAGTATGAAGCTGTGGCGGCGGGGGACGGCATTGAGGTCGTCGGGACGTATGATATCAATATTTGGTACTCATACGATAAAAACTCGCAGACCGATGTGGCCAAGGAAACGGTGTCGTACGTAGAAAATGTGCCGCTCTCGTATCTTGATCCGAAGCACCGGGCGTCTACAGTGGAAGTATCCGCCGAAGCTACACAGGAGCCGAGTTGTGTCGAGGCCAGTGTGTCTTCTGGAGGTGGCAGCGTAATGATCCGGGTCGAGCGGGAATTTGCGGTGGAGCTGGTGGCGGAAACGAAGATTGTTGTAGAAGTATTCCCGAATGGTAGCAGCGATGATTTTGAAAAAGACTTTGATTTTGGAGCGGAAGAGGGGGACTATGAGGAGCTCGACCCCGACCTCATTGACGACGAGCTCTGACAGAAGTAACCAAAAAGAGGGCCGCTTTACTCTTTGCGCCGGCTGATTCTGCGCAGGGGGCAAAGGCCCTCCTTTTTTGTTGTTGTGGGTTGAAATCCGTACGTAGTCCGTAGGGGGGAATACGATGCAGCAGCCGGGACAGGCGCTCATACGCTTCAGACAGATGTCCAATGATGAAAAAAAACGTAGACTGGAGCGTTCAGGCATAGCGGTGCAGTGGATGGATAGCAGCCTTGCAGATTTTGCGATAGGCTACGCGGTGCAAATCCATCAACTGCGAGTGTTGGAAATTCGTAGACGTGCCATCGAGGGACCTTCCAAAGTCCGCGCACACGATCTATCTGAGCTGGATCAACATTCACCGCTCTATGTCCGGATGGAGCGGCTGGCTGTACGTGCGTTGTACACACTGGGTTTGGACAGTGGTGAGGTGGTACTGACGCCGCTGGGGGAGCGCAGCTGCCAGGTGCGCGAAGTCTCGGCACAGCCATGGCTGAACGATAGACGTTTGGCCACGCTATATGAAATTGCTGCGCGCGAAGGGGATATTGAGGGTGAGAATCTTTCAGCGGAACGAGGGAGAGATCGACTACTCATCGGAATGGACCCTGAATTTGTGCTGGTTCGTATGCCAGAGGGACGGGTCGTTCCGGCATCAAGATATTTGGGTCGTCTCGGCATAGCCGGCTGCGATGCTGTTACCCGCCGGGGACGAACACTGTATCCAGTCGCTGAGCTTCGTCCTGCGCCAAGTGGAGATCCGGCCCATCTGCTTAAGCATCTGCGTCAAGCTTTTGCAACCGCAGCCCGGCGCATTGCTGACCGCACACTCATCTGGCAGGCGGGGGGGATGCCGCAACCGGGTTTTCCGCTGGGCGGACACCTGCACTTCAGCGGGGTTTCGCTAAACGGTGCCTTGCTCCGGGCACTGGATAACTATTTGGCACTGCCTTTGGCGCTACTGGAAGACAAGCGTGCGGCCCGGCGCAGACCGCATTATGGCAATTTGGGTGATTTTCGCCGTCAGTCGTATGGAGGCTTTGAATATCGTACACTGCCCAGTTTTCTTATTTCGCCACAGCTGGCGAAAGGTGTGATTGGAATGGCGTTTCTCATTGCTTCTCAATATCCGCGTTTGCAACGTAGGCCGCTGGGTCAGGAGGAGGCTCACAGAGCCTTTTATGAAGGAAATCAATCTGTGCTTAAGGAGTATATGGAACCTCTTATTTTGGATATGGTTTCACTGGAAATATACTCGCAATATGAAGCTTATGTAGCGCCATTGCTGGACAGCCTCCGCAAGGGGAAACAGTGGGATGAATCAAGGGATTTGCGCCCATATTGGAAGCTTACGTAAAATCAAGTGTCGACACCAGGAACGGTTTCATGTTATCGACTGTCATTTTTGATATAATGAGAGATAATTATAAGTTTAAACGGAACAAAGTGTGGGGGTTAGTGAACGGTATGTCCAAATATACACCGATGATTGAGCAGTATTTATCCATAAAAGAGCAGGCTAAAGATGCATTTTTGTTTTTCCGTCTGGGAGATTTTTACGAGATGTTTTTCGATGATGCAATTCTTGCATCCAAGGAGCTGGAAATTACACTTACGGGTCGTGAGGGTGGCGCCACGGAAAAAATTCCGATGTGCGGCGTGCCTTATCATTCAGCTGAAAATTACATACAGCGTCTCATTGAGAAGGGTTATAAGGTGGCCATCTGTGAGCAAATGGAGGAAGCCTCAGCTACGAAGGGGATGGTGCGGCGGGATATTGTCCGCGTTGTGACCCCGGGAACGGTAATGGAAGGCAAGGTGCTGGGTGACAAATCCAACAACTACATGGTATGTGTCACAGAGACGGACGGGATGCTGGCGCTTGCGGCGTGTGACTTGTCAACAGGTGAATTGTATGTGACCTCTGTGCCTGATTCGAAAGAATGGCTACTAGATGAAATTAACATTTATGAGCCTTCCGAAATGTTGGGAGATGGTCATCTGCTGGATTTTGTGACATCCCGTATGTCCCCCGTTGGACGGCGTGTTGTGTATACGGCCTGGGACAAATCCAAGGATGATCTGGTTCGGGATCAATTTGGGGAAGCCACGTGGGCAAGGCTTACGGAGGAACGCAGACGGTGCGTATCGCGCTTGATTTCCTATTTGAATGAAACGCAAAAAAGATCGTTAGGCCAATTGACCCAAATCTCGGTATATGAGCCAAACCATTTTATGATTCTGGATCCATTTACCCGCAGGAATCTGGAACTGGTGGAGACGGTACGGGAACGCTCCAAGAAAGGCTCGCTGCTGTGGCTGTTGGACCGCACAGAGACTTCCATGGGAGCCCGTCTGTTGCGTCGTTGGATTGACAAGCCACTGTTGAGCAGCAGTCTTATTGAGGAACGCTTGGAGGCGGTGGACAAGCTATACCACCAGTTTATTTTCCGAGAGGATGTACGTGCTCAGCTTAAAGAGATTTACGATCTGGAGCGTCTAGTTGGGCGGATCGCCTTTGGTAGTGCTAATGCACGTGATCTGATCGCCCTCAAGCTGTCGCTGGCCCAAATTCCTTCTTTACGCGAGCTGTGTGCTGGATCTCCTTCGAAGACGCTGAGACGGATTGCACAAACGCTGGATAGCTGTACAGACCTGTGTGCGTTGATTGAGGAAGCGGTGGCGGATGAACCGCCAATTTCCGTAAGGGATGGAGGTCTTATTAAGGAAGGCTACCATCAGCGTCTGGACGAACTGCGCGAGGCGAGTGTGAACGGTAAGCGTTGGATCGCTGAGCTAGAGGCCAAGGAACGTGCAGCAACCGGCATTCGGTCACTTAAAATTGGATACAACAAAGTATTTGGTTATTATATCGAGGTGACCAAATCCAATTTGGCTTCATTACCAGAAGGTCGATATGAACGCAAACAGACGTTGGCGAATGCGGAACGGTATATCACACCTGAGTTGAAGGAAAAGGAATCTCTAATTCTGGAAGCCGAGGATAAAATGGTTGATCTGGAGTACACGCTTTTCTCCGAGCTTCGCAGTAAACTGAACGCTGAAATTCCACGTTTGCAAAAGCTGGCAGAGCAAGTGGCTGAAATTGATGTGTATCAGTCGCTGGCATCGGTTAGTGCGGAACGGGGATTCGTGAAACCTGAGCTGACTACAGGATATGATTTCGTAGTGGAGCAGGGACGCCATCCCGTGGTGGAAGCCGTAATGAAAGATGGCGGTTTTATCGCCAACAGCACGGTGTTGGAGGAAGGCGATGCGCATATTCTACTTATCACCGGGCCGAACATGGCTGGGAAAAGTACGTATATGCGTCAGGTTGCGCTTATTGCAATTATGGCTCAAATTGGCTGCTTTGTCCCAGCTGCACGTGCCAAGGTGCCGATGCTGGATCGCATTTTTACACGGATCGGCGCGGCGGATGATCTCATCGGTGGGCAGAGTACGTTTATGGTCGAAATGGCAGATATCCAAGTAATGACGGACAAGGCAACTCCGCGAAGCTTGATCATTATTGATGAACTGGGACGAGGTACGTCCACTAGTGAAGGGATGGCAATTGCACAGGCAGTCATCGAATTTGTCCATGACACGATCGGCTGTAAGGCGCTGGTATCCACGCATTTCCATGAGCTGGCGCATTTGGAGCAAGGCCTGTCTTCGCTGCGAAATTACTCTATGGCCGTGCAGGAAAGCGGCGACAAGGTGAATTTCCTACGCAAGCTCATACCGGGAGCGGCTAGCAGTAGCTATGGCATTTATTGTGCTCGGCTTGCAGGCTTGCCCAATAACATTATTGAGCGAGCGAATGGACTGCTGAATGGTTTTGAACAGGCAGCAGCTCAAGTAACGGCAGGTACCGAGATAGTAGTAGGAGGGAAGGAAGGGACTGATCTTCGTACAGTTTCAGAGACGGAAGATATTTCTTCTTTGACCGAATATAATTCAGGCCAGACATTGCGAGAAAGCGGAGAAACTGCATCATCAACTCAGTCTTTATCACAGCAGGCCACCCTGGTAAAAGAAGATACTCTACAGACTGTGGAGGATTCCAGCAGGTTGGAGCAAGGAGCAACCGAAGTGGTACAGCTGTCCATTTTCGGAGAGCAGGAGCTTGCCGCCTCCAAGCCCCATGCAGAGACAGTAGAGACTAATCCGATTGTGCGCCAAATTTTGCGCAAGGTGAAAAATGCTGATGTCATGAATATGACTCCTTTACAGGCAATGCAGCTGTTAAATGATCTTAAAAACAAGGCCAATGGCCTGTAGTTAAAATAAGTGACATTTATTCCTATTTTTCATCACACTTTGAAGTCAGGAGGAGGTTAAAAGGATGTCTAAAATTCGGGTACTGGATGAACATATTGCGAACCAGATTGCTGCCGGTGAGGTCGTGGAACGTCCAGCCTCCGTCGTGAAGGAGCTGGTGGAAAATGCGATTGATGCAGGCGGTACGCGGGTGGACGTATGGGTAGAAGAAGGCGGTCTGCAAAGTATCCGGGTGACGGATAATGGAAGTGGCATTGAGCCTGAGGATGTGGAGACGGCATTCTATCGGCACGCGACAAGCAAAATTGGACATGGTCGCGACCTGTTTCAGATCACAAGTCTCGGCTTTCGGGGAGAGGCGTTGCCAAGTATAGCGGCTGTATCGAAAGTAGAGCTGCTTACAGCAGCCGGAGATGACGGGCGTGCCCGTAAATTGGTGATTGAGGGCGGCAAGCTGGTGCTTCACGAGGATGCCGCTAGCAGGCAAGGGACGGATTTTACCGTACGGGAGCTGTTCTATAATACACCTGCACGGCTGAAATATATGAAAACAATCCAGACCGAGCTGGGACACATTTCGGATGTATTGTACCGAATGGCGCTTTCGCACCCTGAGGTTGCCTTCACATTGCGGCATAATGGCAATACATTGTTGCAAACGCTGGGTAATGGTGATTTGCTCCAGGTGATTGCCGCTATTTATGGAACTTCTGCGGCGAAGTCCATGCTGCTGCTGGAAGGAGAGAGCCTCGATTACCGAATTAGCGGCTATATCAGCCGCCCAGAGTGGACCAGATCGAATCGGAATGCGATATCGACGGTAGTGAATGGACGTTTTGTGCGTAGCTACGGGCTTAATCAGGCGTTGCTCAAGGCGTATCATACCTTATTGCCGATCAATCGTTTTCCGCTGGCTGTGATCCAACTGGAAATGCATCCTTCTTTGGTGGATGTTAACGTTCATCCTGCCAAGCTGGAGGTAAGGTTCAGCAAAGAAGCTGAACTGTTTCAGTTGGTCGAGGATTCGGTAAAAGCTGTTTTAGGGCAGCAAGTGCTGATTCCGAAGGCAGTCAAGCGCGAGATCGGTGGCAAGGACAGTGGCTCGTTTGTGCAGGAGCAGTTTCACTTCTTGAAGGGAAATGGTGCGGAAGGGGATGCTCCTTCCGGCAAAGACCGGGGGGGAGCACTGCCACTTTCCGTGACCTCGCCGGAGAACCAGGTACCGGGCCAATCCAATTACTTGAACAGAAACGAAGAGAATAATAGAGGTAGCCAGGAGCGTGAGCAACGTCCGAGCAGGGATAGCCTCTCAGCCATTGGACGGGCAAACAACCTTTCAGGTAAAAGTATTAGTGATGATGAACTGGATGCAGATTTTGTGGAAGAAAACAACGGGAGTGAAGTTAGAGGGGACGTGCCGCTCCCTGATGGAGCGACTGTACAGTCGTCCGAAGGAGATAATGCTGCAATAGGCACATCTTCTTTATACAGTGGAGGGATAAAGGAAACGGCTGCTTCTGCTGCTTACCCATCTTCTGTGCCGCCGATTGAAGGACACGCTACGGATTCCCGTCATTTCGCGGATCAGAAGCCTCGCCAGCAACGTCTGAATGCAGAGCAATTGGCAGCGGTGTCGGGAGAAGTTCCAGAGTTGCCCACTTTTCCTGAACTGAATTTAATCGGTCAGCACCACGGGACATATCTGATTGCACAGAACGACCAGGGCTTGTATTTAATTGATCAACATGCCGCACATGAACGAGTCAATTATGAATTTTATTATGAAAAATTCGGTAATCCCGAGTCAGTATCGCAGGAATTGCTACTGCCAATTACACTGGATTTTACGCCTTCCGAGACAGAAAAGTTGAAAACAAGGCTGCACTGGTTTGAGCAGGCGGGGGTGTATTTGGAGCATTTTGGCGGTCAAACTTTCCGTGTCAGCTCTTACCCGTACTGGCTTCCCCAAGGGGAAGAAGCGGATGTTATTGAGGAAATGGCCGGATGGGTGCTCGAGGAAAGAGCCATTGATCTTGCAAAGCTGCGGGAAGCAGCCTCAATCATGTGCTCCTGCCGGGCTTCGATTAAGGCAAACCAGAAGCTGACTGACCGACAGGCTAGCGTGCTGCTAGAGCGTTTGGCAGCATGCAAACAACCATATACTTGCCCTCATGGGCGACCTATTGTGGTTTCCTTTTCCACATATGATTTAGAGAAGCTGTTTAAAAGAGTAATGTAAGGGAGTATATATATGTTGCAGGATCGGGAAAACCATGAAGAAGAGCGGTCGAGGCTACGGGAGAAGAAAGTCGAATTACTGGTCACGACAGGAGATTCCCCCTCGGCTGAGGTTGTGGAGCGAGCGAAGCTGCTTGCAGCCGAGTTAGGGGTGTTGTATGCCCCTCGTCGTGGCATATCGGTAGCTAAGCTAATCGCGGTTCACAGAGTCCGCCAAGCATTGGTTCTGGTGCAGGGCGGAGTGAGACTGATCAGCCCAGAACAATCACCGATGGTTTTTCATCCGAGTATGGGCTTCATTCGCGCCAAACGGGTATTAAAGGGTGAACCTGACCCGATGTTGACGGCTGCCCGGCTCGTCCCGGGTGATACTGTACTGGATTGCACCGCAGGACTTGGTACGGATTCTCTTCTATTTTCAATTGGAACGGGAAGCTCTGGACAAGTCACGGCTGTGGAGAGTTCTTTCCCCGTCTATGCTTTAATCAAGGATGGAATGAGGCATTACCGTTCCGGCAACGCTGAAGTAGATCAGGCTTTTTCCAACATTGACGTTCGTTTTGGTCATCATTTGGACTATTTGCGCAGTTTGCCGGATCGCAGTATAGATATTATTTATTTTGACCCTATGTTTCGTGATCCGTTGCTCGATTCCAGCGCAATCGGTCCATTGAGAGGGTTGGCTAATCCAGAGGCGTTGAATGAGGAAAGTATTGTTCATGCGAAACGGATTGCACGAAAAACAATTGTATTAAAAGAAAAACGGGGTAGCGGGGAATTTGCCCGCCTCGGCTTCCGTGTAGAGCAGCGGGGCACAACGAAAACAGTGTACGGAGTGATTGATATTGACAGTGGCACCTAAGCCTAAACTACTTGTTCTTGTTGGCCCGACTGCGGTTGGCAAGACGAAACTAAGCATCGAGATGGCTCGACAATTTGACGCGGAAATTATTTCCGGGGATTCCATGCAGGTATACCGTCATATGGACGTTGGAACTGCCAAAATTTCCGAACAGGAAATGGAAGGAATCAAGCACCATTTAATTGATATTCATGAGCCTGAATACCCATATTCAGTAGCCCAATTTCAGGAAGACTGTCGTCGTCTCATACCTGATATTCAATCTAGAGGAAAGCTACCGTTTATCGTAGGCGGAACAGGTTTATATGTAGAATCAGTCTGCTATGAATACCAGTTTTCCGAGGTGGGGGCTGACGAAGCTTTTCGTCAGGAACAGCTTGACTATGCCGAACAGTTTGGAGCTGACGCGCTTCATGCGCGACTACAGGCGGTTGATCCCGAAAGTGCACTTCGTCTGCATCCTAATGATCGTCGTCGTGTCGTTCGGGCACTGGAAATTTACCATGTTAGCGGAACGACACTTAGCTCTCAACTTGCCAGTCAAAAAAAGGAATCTCCCTACCAACTCTGCATCGTAGGTTTGACAATGGATAGGCAAATGCTATATAAACGTATTGAAGACCGAATTGACGGGATGCTCGATCAAGGGCTTGTTGCTGAGGTAACCTCCTTAATGGAACGGGGAGTGCGAAGCGATGCCATCTCCATGCAAGGTCTAGGCTATAAAGAGATATCCTCCTACCTGCGGGGAGAGGTGTCTTTGGAAGAGGCGGTGACTTGGCTAAAACGGGATACGCGTCATTTTGCGAAGCGACAGCTCTCGTGGTTTCGCCATATGAAGGATATCCAGTGGGTAGATGTCACTGATTTCGGAAATTTTTCTGCTCATGCAGCCCGAATACACGAAATTATAGCAGGAAAGTTCCGGACAGACCTTGAATATACTTCAAAACAATCCAAATGATTATTGGGGGTACGGCTAAAATGAACAAGTCCATTAATATCCAAGATACGTTTCTGAATCAATTGCGCAAGGATTCTATACCTGTAACGGTATACCTCATCAATGGATTTCAAGTGCGAGGGACGATTAAAGCATTTGACAATTTTACGATTGTTATCGACTCGGATGGAAAGCAACAGCTGATTTACAAGCATGCCATCTCCACCTTTACACCGCAACGCAATGTATCGCTTGTACAGCAACAGGATAACGCTAGCGATAACTGATTACGGCTTGACGGTCGCCCGGGTTCATGAAACTTTTCAGGCGTCCGTCTCGTCTAACTGTATAGGAATGTGACCGGGAGCAACCTGATCAGGGTTGTTCTTTTCATTCCGTTTACTTTCATGCTGCCAACAGCAAGCTTTAGGCTTATGTTAGGTATCATATGATTATTCGCGAAAGGGAGTCAGGGGAATGCCAAACGATTCATTGTCCAGATCCGGCAATCGCAATAGAAACACATCTAAAGAGAAGCCGAAGGGCAAGAAAAAGAAAATAACAGGTAAGCGAGTGGGGTGGACGCTATTTATTACAGCGGCCTTAGCCATATTCTGTGCACTTGGTGGATATTTATTTGTCATGGTTAATGGCGAAAAAATTTACAAAGCCAACAAAGACAAAATTACAGTGAACGAGACATCGAAGGTTTATGACCGCAACGGTGTGCTCATGGGTGAGTTGTCTGTGCAAAAAAGCGATCCTGTTAAAAGTGAAGAAATACCAGACCTACTGAAAAAAGCTTTTGTGGCGACAGAGGATAAACGGTTTTATGAGCATCAAGGTGTTGATATTTGGTCTATCGGTCGGGCGGCCGTAAAGGATATCGTGGCTCGTTCGGCAGTGGAGGGCGGCAGCACACTAACTCAGCAGCTAGCCAAAAACTTGTTTTTGACACGTGACAAAACCTTTTTCCGTAAAGCGACCGAGGTATCCATCGCAATGGCGCTGGAGCGGAATTTGACTAAAGAAGACATCATTACACTATATCTGAACCGGATTTGGTTTGGACGCTCGTATTCTGGAATTAAGGCAGCGTCGGAAGGCTATTTTGGTGTATCAGACTTAAACAAATTAAAATTGTGGCAGGTTGCTACACTGGCAGCTATTCCGAAAGGGCCATCCAAGTATAATCCGATCAGTAACCCGGAGAACTCGAAGGCACGACGTGCGGTGGTTCTCCAGCTGATGTTTGAGCAAGGGATGATTGGAAAGCAAGAGATGGAAGAGGCCAAGGCTGTAAATTACAATTACAAACAACCAGAAAAAGTTCAAAAGTATCAAAATTTTATGGAATACGTCATGGATGAGGCAGAGGATGCACTGCCAGGAGTTAGCGGCAATGATTTGATTATTGGTGGTTATAAGATTCATACGACAATGGATGCCCAGGCCCAAAATGCGCTGGATCAGGCGATGGCAGATGATGACATGTTCGAAAAAAGTCCTGACGATCAGCCTGTTCAAGCCTCGATGGTCATTATTAACAACCAAACAGGTGGAATTGCCGCGATGGCACCCGGACGAGATTATAAAAAGGGAACCTTCAATCGTGCGACACAGAGCCGCAGACAGCCAGGATCGGCTTTCAAGCCGATTGTAGCCTATGCGCCAGCTCTTGAATCCGGTAAATTTACGATGGATACCCCTTTGAGTAACGAACGCCAGAGTTTTAACGGATACAGTCCGAAAAACTTGCATGGTTACTCGTCGACCATCAGCATGCTCGATGCCATTACGAAGTCTGAAAATATTCCGCCTGTATGGTTGCTGAACCAAATCGGTGTGGAAAAAGGGGTTCAATTTGCCGAGAGCGTAGGCATTCCGATGGACAAAAATGATCACTCACTTGCTATCGCATTGGGTGGATTAAGCAAAGGAACGAATACCCTTGAAATGGCGCAGGCCTACAGCGCTTTTGCCAATAAAGGACAATTCCAAAAGGCTTATTCCATTAAACAAATTAATAATAGTGATGATCAGGTAGTTTATACTCATGAAGAGGAATCTAAATCTGTAATGAGTGAAAAAACGGCTTATGAAATGACACAAATGATGCAAAATGTAGTCAATAGCGGCACAGGTCGCAAAGCACGTATTGACTGGCCTGTAGCTGGTAAAACGGGTACGACCCAAAGTGGAATTAGCGGTAACAGTGGTAACCGGGACATCTGGTTTGTCGGCTATACGCCAGAATATACCGGAGCAGTATGGATGGGTTATGATAAGCCGGACAGCAAACATATGCTCAGAAACTACAGTGGGCAGTCGGCAGCCTTTTTCGGAAGGGTCATGGGTGAAGCTCTCAAGGGGCATCCGGTTACGCAATTCAGCGAGCCGAAGGGATATGAACCACCAGTTGAGCAGAAGCCAGAAGAGCCGGTTCAGGCTACCGCTCCAAGCGGGCTGAGCGGGTCTTATAGTCAGGACACCCAAATTGTATCGTTGTCCTGGACTGCGGCGACGGGGGATAATGTACAATACCGTGTGTATCGCAAAGGGACTTCTGATGCAGGCTTTGCAACAATCATGGAGGCCATGAAGGGCACGAGTGGTGAAGATACGTCTCCTATAGCTGGAAACACGTATGAATATTATGTAGTGGCTTATGGAGCGGATGGTAAAGAATCCGAGGCTTCTAATACGATCCGTGTGGAAATTCCGGCAGAGACTACTCCGGTTGATCCACAACAAGGGACTGATCCAAACGAGAATGGAACCTTACCGGATAATGGCGGGGCTACAGACGGACAAAACGGTACAGATCAGGGAAATACAGCTCCTGGCGGTATCGACAACAATAATGGCTCAGGTCAGGTTCCGGCATCTCCTGGAGATACTAGTGGGAATGGTGCTGGAGGCACAGGTAACAATAATAGCAATTCCGGCAATGGAAACGATACAAATCAGGGAAATGGTCAGACTACTACACCGGATGCAGGTATTTCTGATGAAGATACTATGGTAAATCCAGAAAATACGGATGCATCTACGACTGAAGTCACAACGGATGGAACTCAAGAAGGCAATTCTAACGGTCATTCGAACTCCAATCGTGGACGTCACAATCGGGATTAGCAAGTATTGCTTTATGTAAGTTGAATTTGCTTCAAATCAAAGGTATTTTCGGACCGTTTCACGGTCTGAGAATACCTTTTTTTGCTTTAGTAAAGGGGTTCTTTTTGAGTGTACAGTTTAAATATGGTAAGCTGGTTTTACCAATGTTGGAGAGGAACATCATTTATGAAGCGCAAATTCGGAGACCGGGCCAACTGGCGCAGAATCACCAATCGCAAGTTTGCTTGCCGGTATGTAGAAAGTGACGCGTTTACAGGATATGTGACCCTGTATACAATTTTGAGTCTCAAGGAGCCGTTATGGAAAAGTTACGGTGGTCATACGTTTTGCATAGCCGATAAAGGATATTCCTGGCTACAATATTATCCAAAAGGTGAGTACTATGTGGTGACTGCTATGTTTGACAACCGAGAGCAAATCGTTGAATGGTACATTGATACCTGCCGAAATCAGGGTGTGACCGATCAAGGAGTCCCATGGTTTGACGATTTGTATTTGGATGTTGTGGTGCTTAAAAACGGTGAAATCTTCCTAGTGGATGAGGATGAATTGGAGGAGGCGTTACAACGGGGGCATATCTCAACGCAAGAGGCAGAATTGGCTAACCGTACAGCGGCTGATGTGTTACATCAGATAGATGCCCACGTGTTCCCCTATTTTAAAATGTCGCTGAAACACCGGGCAGAATGGTTTCACAACGGTGATTTCAAGAGAGAACGGTGAAAGTTTTGCAGTGGATTAAAGACACTAGGCCCAAACGCCCTGAGTTGAAAAGCGGGCAGAGTCGCCTTAAGAAGATATCTATGGTATCCAAGCGTCTTGTACTTTGTTTGATGATTTTCATTTTGGTCGGATTGGTATGGGCAGGTATCCGAGTGTGGGACATGAATACAGCCGCCTCTACCACTCCGCTCAAGCAAGTGCAAATTGGAATCGTACTAGGTGCTTCTATGTGGGGGGCTGTGCCCAGTCCTGGATTGAAGGAAAGGCTGGAAGAAGCCTTGCGCTTATACCGCAACGGGACGGTACAGCGTCTAATTGTAAGTGGGGGACTGGATAAACCAGATTTTCCGTATACGGAGGCTGAGGGCATGCAACGCTATTTGGTAGATAGGGGGGTCCCTGTACAGCATATTGTGTTGGAAAACCATGCGACCAGTACTTACGAAAATCTGCTCTATAGCCAGCGCATCATGAATGAATATGGATGGACCTCCACCGTGATCATCACACATAGCTATCATGGCCCTCGGGCGATGGAGATTGCTCAATTCTTGAAATTTGATCATCCTCAGATGGCTCTGACGGAATCCAAAGTGCTGAATATGCCAATTCATCAATCAAGAGAAGTATTGGCATACGCTAAATGGACGCTGCAACGGTGGTGGATCAGCGCTCAAACTTGGGTTGCCTGAATTAAAGAAAAGGCTTTGTGCACGTTCCCGTTGCTTTTATGCTAATAAGGACATGCCAGACCGAATACATTAGTAGGGTAAGCTGTGCCTGAAGAAATGTTGAGGTGATGGATGCATGAACGGACGGGGAATCGCCGCGGGCAAGCGGTCGGAGGAGAGACCTTCCAGACAAATTAATGTCGTGCTGCGTAGCCCGGAGCCGATAGCTTCGGTGACTGTGGACGAGACGGAAGCAGTGGCTTCAACCAAGTCACAGGCGCTACCGCAGTATCTCAGTCTTTATCAGGAAATTCAGAAAGAACTCGATCATCTCGTCGGCTTGGATAACATCAAAGACCTGGTATTTGAGGTATATGCCTTTTTGCAAATCGCCCATATGCGCACGGATGCGGGATTATTGAGCAATGCACACGTATATCACATGATTTTCAAAGGAAATCCAGGTACAGGCAAAACGACAGTAGCCCGCATTATCGCTAAAATGCTGCAAAAAATGGGTGTACTGAGCAAAGGTCATCTGATTGAGGTAGAGAGGGCTGATCTGGTCGGTGAGTATATTGGCCATACGGCACAAAAAACGCGAGATCTGGTAAAGAAATCTCTTGGCGGCGTGTTGTTCATTGATGAGGCTTACAGTTTGGCACGCGGAGGGGAAAAGGATTTTGGAAAAGAAGCGATTGATACCTTGGTAAAGTCCATGGAAGACCAAAAAAATCAATTTATTTTGATTCTCGCTGGATACTCGGGGGAAATGGACTTTTTTCTACGAACAAATCCTGGTCTTCCTTCTCGCTTTCCAATCCAGTTGGATTTTCCTGATTATACTGTGGATCAGCTTATCCAAATTTCCGAGATGATGGCCAAGGAGCGGGATTATATTCTCATGCCTCAGTCCATAATTAAAATGAAGGAGCATTTGCTAAACGAGCGTAATGACAGTCTTCATGCATTTAGTAATGCACGATATGTTCGTAACGTGATTGAAAAAGCGATTCGGCACCAAGCTGTCAGGTTGCTCAATCAGTACCGGAGCGGGCAACCTGGCAAACAGGAATTGATGACGCTGCGTCCAGAGGATTTGAAAATGGACAAAAGATAGGCGATAATAGGAATCTGAATCACATCGAATGGTATGACATCGAGCGGGGGCCGGCCTGAACATCAGGTCGGTCTCTGTTCGAGAGTTGACATGAATATAAAGGAGCAAACAATATGGCGAACTCCACTCATGATACACAAACCGAAATGCAGGACAAGGCGGTACTGGTCAGTCTAATTACGGATGAAGTCAAACGATCTGGCATCAATACGGAATACTCGTTGGATGAGCTGGTGAAACTGGCTGAGACAGCGGGAGTTGAAGTATTGAGCGTCCTGACACAGAATAAGGAAGCTAAGGATTCAAAATGGTTTATTGGCAAAGGAAAAGTAGAGGAATTGCGCGCAGTTGCTGAAGAATTGGGAGCGAATACAGCTATTTTTGATCAGGAGCTCTCGGGGGCCCAAGTACGGAATCTGGAAGAAAGTCTGGATCTCAAAATTATTGACCGGACACAATTGATTCTGGACATTTTTGCACAACGTGCAAAAACACGGGAAGGTATTATTCAGGTTGAACTGGCGCAGTTGTCATATTTACTTCCACGTTTGTCTGGACATGGCAAAAATCTCTCGCGTCTCGGTGGTGGAATCGGAACACGTGGTCCTGGTGAAAGCAAGCTGGAGACAGACCGCCGTCATATTCGTGATCGAATCAGTGATCTGAAACGCCAACTGGAGGAAGTGACCCGCCACCGGTATTTGCACAGGGAGCGCAGGCAAAAGAGCGGCATTGTACAGGTGGCACTTGTTGGCTATACCAATGCGGGCAAATCGACGCTGTTGAAGCAACTGACAGCAGCCGATGTATATATTGAGAATCAACTGTTTGCGACGCTGGATCCTACCTCCAGAACAATGGAGCTACCGAGTGGAAAAGAAGTTATTCTTACGGATACGGTGGGTTTTATCCAAAATCTTCCTCATGATTTGGTTGCTTCCTTCCGGGCTACTTTGGAGGAGGCGAATGAGGCTCATCTCATTTTGCATGTCGTGGATGCTTCCTCGGATATGCGAGACGAACAGATGAAAGTTGTAGAGACGATCTTGCAGCAGCTAGGGGCTGCGGACAAGCCTCAGATCGTATTATTTAACAAAAAAGATGCCTGTACCCCTGAGCAACTGGAAATGCTTCCTTCTGGGGAGGGCTATTTGAAAATTAGCGCTTTTGATGAAGGCGATTTGCTGCGCATTCGTGAACTGATTCAAGAGCATTTGAGCGGTGATACGCTGAGATTCCGCATTCCTGCGGAACGTGGGGATTTAACCTCGGTGCTTTATCGAATAGGAGATGTACTGCTGACAGAGTATGATGGAAATGATGTCATTTATGAGGTTGAAATTCAAAGAGGCGAGTACGAAAAGTATGGTCATGCACTCAGCGAGTTCACAGAAGGTTAACATGTAATGATGTTTTTGGGTCAATAAAATGATAATGCTCATCGTTCAAAGTGAACAATAATATAACATGAATAGCCTAAGGCTGCGTAAGAGAGAGGGTCAAGAAGGTAAATGGTAGTTTTTAGTCCAGAAATTCAGCAAATTCAGGAAACGGCAGAACATAAAATACAAGAACGTATACAGCACATAGATCATATTGTAGATTCAAATCAGTGGAAGGTAATTCAGGCATTCCAGCGGAAGCAAGTGAGCGATTTTCATTTTGCGGGTTCTACGGGATATGCTTACAATGACCGGGGACGTGAGGTGCTGGAAGAAGTCTATGCGGATGTGTTCGGTGCGGAGGCAGCGTTGGTGCGTCCGCATTTTGCTTCGGGTACTCATACAATTGCCACTGCTTTATTTGGTGTGCTGCGTCCAGGGGATGAACTGTTATACATTACCGGGAGGCCTTATGATACCCTGCACAAAGTGATTGGTAAGCCCGGCGACGGAACAGGATCATTGCAAGATTTTGGCGTTACTTATGGAGAAACCGCACTGACAGCGGAAGGTAAAGTGGACTGGGAAGCGGTGGAGGCTGCTATCCATGCCAATACCAAAGTGATCGCTATTCAGCGTTCACGCGGTTATGATTGGAGAGCTTCGTTTAGTGTAGCAGATATTGAAGAAATGACAGCACGTGTGAAGGAAATAAAACCTGACGTCATTGTCTTTGTTGACAATTGCTACGGTGAATTTACCGAGAAGCTGGAACCTACTCAGGTCGGTGTCGATTTGATGGCAGGTTCGTTGATTAAAAATCCCGGTGGTGGCATTGCTGAAACGGGTGGATATATCTGCGGCAAACAAAAGTATGTAGAGCTGGCATCCTACCGATTAACTGCACCTGGAATCGGTGGAGAAGTAGGTGCCATGTTAGGTACTACACGAGGCATATTTCAGGGACTATTCCTTGCCCCAACACTGGTTGGGCAAGCGGTTAAAGGGAGTGTATTCGCAGCTGCGGTCTTTGAGGAGATGGGATTTGAGACCAAACCTGCCTGGCATGAAGAGCGTACGGATTTGATTCAGGCTATTTCTTTTAGCGGACCAGAACATCTAATTGCTTTTGTACAGGGAATTCAGCGTGCGGCTGCCGTGGATAGCCATGTGGTGCCGGAGCCGTGGGATATGCCTGGTTATGAGCATCCAGTTATCATGGCAGCAGGTACGTTCATACAAGGGGGAAGTTTGGAACTATCCGCAGATGCTCCGATTCGTGAGCCTTATATTGGTTACATGCAAGGGGGCTTAACCTACTCTCATGTTAAATTTGGAGTGCTTATGGCTCTGCAAACGATGAAAGAACGTAAATTATTGTGAGTTTTTCTAACATGTCATTGACACTTTGCATCAGCTAAATGTACAATAAGGTGAATAATAGATCACTGGAAGGTTGATGACAAATGGGCGACGAAATTCGCAGAAATATGGCCTTATTTCCAATAGGTATTGTCATGAAGCTAACGGACTTGTCAGCACGTCAGATTCGTTATTATGAACAGCATAACTTGATAGTTCCTGCCCGTACATCGGGAAACCAACGTCTTTTTTCTTTTAATGACGTAGAGCGTCTGCTTGAAATTAAGGCGTTGATCGAGAAGGGTGTTAACATTGCGGGAATTAAACAAGTCATGAATCCGGTTACCAAGGAATCGGAGGAAGCTACGGTTATTACTGCAGATACGGAAGTCAAACGCCGTGAAATGTCCGATACTCAGCTTCACCGCTTACTGAAACAACAACTTGTTGCAGGCAAAAGACCAGGACAGGTGTCCCTAATCCAAGGCGAATTATCACGGTTCTTCAATAAGAGATAATGCTTTGACTTACCTCTTGGTATAAGGTCGCCTTACTTTAAAACCAGGTCTCATCATTTAAGTAATTTATAGAACAACAGATTCGTATATAGTCGTTACAGAAAGGGAGAGGTTAGAGTGAGTTATAGCAGAGAAGATATCCTTCGGATTGCGAAAGAGGAAAATGTTCGTTTTATTCGTTTGCAATTTACAGATTTGCTGGGCACTATTAAGAACGTTGAAATTCCGGTTAGTCAACTGGAAAAGGCATTGGATAATAAAATGATGTTTGACGGTTCTTCCATAGAAGGTTATGTGCGTATTGAAGAATCTGATATGTATTTATATCCGGATTTGGACACTTGGGTGGTATTCCCTTGGGTAACCTCGGATCGTGTAGCTCGTTTGATCTGCGATATTTACAAGCCGGATGGAGTTCCGTTTGCAGGTGACCCGCGGGGCATCTTGAAACGTGTACTTAAGGAAGCAGAAGAGTTGGGATACACTTCGATGAATGTCGGACCAGAGCCTGAATTCTTCTTGTTCAAAACGGATGAAAAAGGCGAGCCAACTACAGAACTGAATGACCAAGGCGGGTATTTTGACCTGGCTCCGATGGATCTGGGTGAAAACTGCCGTCGTGAAATTGTACTTAAGCTTGAAGAGATGGGCTTCGAAATTGAAGCATCTCATCATGAAGTTGCACCTGGTCAGCATGAAATTGACTTTAAATATGCAGATGCGATTAAAGCTGCCGACCAGATTCAAACGTTCAAGCTCGTTGTTAAGACGATTGCTCGTCAGCATGGGTTGCATGCTACCTTTATGCCAAAACCTTTGTTTGGTGTAAATGGCTCCGGTATGCACTGCAATCAATCGTTGTTTAAGGACAATGAAAACGTATTTTATGATGAAACGGACGAACTCGGATTAAGCCAGACGGCCCGCCACTATATGGCTGGTATTCTTAAACATGCACGTGCAATGGCAGCGATCACGAATCCAACGGTAAATTCCTACAAACGTCTCGTACCAGGTTATGAAGCGCCTTGTTATGTGGCTTGGTCTGCAAGCAATCGCAGTCCAATGATTCGGATTCCCGCGTCCCGTGGTCTGAGCACTCGCGTCGAAGTTCGTAACCCTGACCCGGCAGCGAATCCTTATTTGGCCTTGGCAGTGATGCTGAGAGCAGGTTTGGATGGTATCAAACGTCAGTTGGCTCTGCCAGCTCCGATTGATCGTAACATTTACGTAATGTCTGAGGAAGAGCGGATTGAAGAAGGCATTCCAAGTTTGCCAGCAGACTTGAAAGAAGCTTTGTCTGAGCTTATTCGGAGCGAAGTTATCTCTGACGCACTGGGCGACCATGCTCTGGCCTACTTCTATGAGCTTAAGGAAATTGAATGGGATATGTACAGAACCCAAGTACATCAATGGGAACGCGATCAATATCTGACGCTGTATTAATAGATAGAATCCTGTAAGTATGCGGTTTTTTGGGGAATTGTAATGGGGGACATTTCAGAGGAGGTTATCAATTCTTCTGGGGTGTCCCCCAAACGTCCCCCAACTTCAAATTGTTTGAGCCGAGAATTTTGCTTGTATATTCCTCATATCTATCTATGTTACGTTTCTCTAACTTTTTAGAAATGTGTGCGTATACATCAGATGTAATCTGCACACTACCATGACCAAGCTGTTCCTGGACAAACTTTATATCGGCTCCAGCTTCAAGCATGAGCACTGCGTAGGTGTGACGAAGAGAATGGATACGTAAAACCTCATCGAGACTAGCACGTTTCAAGATACGCTTAAATGCGTTAAATAGTGTTGACTTCGGCATAGGACGCCCGTCATTCCGGCATAGAACGAGATTTAAATCATGTCGGTACATTGTTTCTCCAAGATTAATTTTATTCTGATTCTGCCAACTAGCATGATATTTCAAATCGTTGATTAGAGATGTACTTACACTGATTGTTCGTTTTGATCTAAAGGTTTTTGTTTCCCCGAATAGCTCGTCCTCGTTATCAGGTTGAAAATCCAAAGTTTCATTAATGTGAATTTTTTTCTCCTTAAAATTAATATCAGACCACTTTAAAGCAGCGGCTTCACCCTTACGCATGCCAGTCTCCAACAGTAACTTGAAAAATATCCAGTAGATATAACCATATCCTCTTGCTGTATAAAGAAAACGAGGAATATCCTCAGAATCAATGAAATCAATAGTTTTTTGTTTCCTCTCTCCCTTAATAATTGATCCTATGCATGGATTACGTTCTAACTTTCCTTGAATTACTGCGAGTTCTAAAGCACTGTAAACTGTTGAGTTAATTATTTCGACTGTTCTTCGGCTTAAGTTTTTTTCTAAACAAGCATCTAAAAATTTTTGGTACATATCTGGTTTTAAATCTTTTATCATTAATTGTTTAAAATAAGGCTTGATGTGTGTTTTTAGATTATTCATATGTTGTTTAAGTGTGTTTTTTCTAACATCTCCTTTTTTATAGTTAATGATCCAACTTTCTATATAATCAACGAGAGGCATATCAATCTGTTCGTAGCCTTGTTTTATTTTCTTTAAAAATTCTGCTGCAGCTAACTCTGCTTCCGGTTTTGTACGGAACCCCCGTTCTGATTTCTCCTTTTGCTGCTGTGTAAACGGATCGGTGTACTTTAACCGATACCGCCATCCACTCTTTAATCTTTTAAAGTTTGCCATATTTATTCCTCCAATGGAACATGCGTTCCGTTTTTTGTGTATGTTAAACCGCCTCGCAGCGGTGAAAGCGCAAAGTGAATATTTAAAGAAGCTATTTTATTCAAATACAACTAATCTTTTTTGTTCTTTTTAGCATCCCAGAACATAGCTTCCATGACCCGTTTAATTTTTTCTTTGTCATCTTCTGAGATTAGTACGCCGTCGAACATTACCGGCACATCTTCTTCAAGTATTGTTTTAAAATCTCGAATGTCCTTTGATGTGGCCCACTCTGGGTACTGGAGATCATCGGCTTCTGTACGGCCAAGGAGGTAATCTACAGTTACATCAAAATACTCGGCTAATTTTGAAGCCACCTCAGTATTTAAGGTTCGGCTTCCTTTTTCAATGTTGTATAGAAATTGAGGGGTAATTCCTAAAAATTCCGCTACTTGTACTCCTGATTTCTTTTTTGATTTTCTAATCTCTCTTATCCGGTTAGGATAACTAGACATGTCCTGTGACCGCTCCTTTTAAACTAATTGATGAATTAATGATATCAACAAATAGATTAAAATACAAACAGCAAATAGATTAAAAAGAAGCAAATAGGCGAAAAAAAGAGCATTTATATTAATCTATATGATTAATAATCTAAAATGCTTCAATTTGAATCTATTTGATTAATTTTTCGTTTGATTTAATTAATCAAATAGATTAATATTGATTCAACGGAGGTGATGAAATGAAGGTTTCTGAACAAATGAGGCCACTTATAAATGAAAAAGGATTAAATCCTTCTGATTTAGCTCATTTAGTTGGATGTTCCCCGCAGTACATGCACAATTTGCTAAATGGAAGTCGTCGGTGGAACGAAACCACGCTTAGAAAAGCTTGCGATGCTTTGGGGCTGGAGATCAAGCTGGTTCCCAAAAAATTAACAGAAAGCAACAGTTAAGGAGGGATGAACATGTTGTCAGTCAGCATTGACGAAAAAGAAGCCTTTCAACTGGTCAAATCGAAGATAGCGGAGGTCTTAAAAGAAGCTGATGTAGAGTACGTATTTTGGGATGCGGCTGAATTAAAGCGTCGCACATGTATGAGTTGGAATTTCATACAAGAGCAATTTTTTTTTCATCCCGATTTTCCAAAGCGAAAAGTGAGCAGCAAATGGTACTTCCCTGCGAGGGAGACTCGGAAGTTTTTGGAGCAATGGCTGCTAGATCAGCCTAAATGACGACTACCGCTGCCGACTCTCGATTACTTAGTTGAATCAAAACACTCAAGAAAGAAGAAATAGTATGACTATACCCAATATATGACAACTGGATAACCGACTGAATGATATAAAGAATGTAAGCACGTTCTACTCCATCAACAACTAGCGAGAATATCTATACAAAATAGCACCTCTTTCCTTTGATGATTTGATAAGCTACAACAACTTACATTTTATCACAGAGGGGATGTAAAGAAAGGAGAATCAACTTGCAAGTTGACATTAACAAAATCAAGGTCAGTGATCGTATCCGCAAAGATTTTGGTGGAATTGAAGAACTGGCCCGAGATATAGAACAAAACGGACTCATTAACCCTATTGTAGTAACACCGGATTATCAGCTTATTGCCGGAGAGCGGCGTTTGAGAGCGCATCAGTTCCTTGGACGCTCAGAAGTGACAGTAAGAATTATGGAAATCAAAGACTTTGAACATCAGCTTCAGCTTGAGATTTCTGAAAATGAACATCGTAAAGAGTTCACTTTTTCTGAACGAGTAGAATGGGCGCGGCGACTTGAAGAGGCCGAACGTTTGAAAGCCAAAGAGCGCATGGCTGGAGGTACGGAAAATTTTCCTGACCAACCTACCGGGCAAGTACGAGACATTGTAGCGGATCAAGCAGGGTTCGGCTCTGGTAGACAGTACGATAAGGCGAAGTTCATCGCTGAGAATGCCACACCGGAGATTATCCAGCAGCTTGATGAAGGATTGATTAGCACTCATAAAGCGTTCGTGGAGACAAAAAACCGATTGGAGGCCGCTGTCCGTGAAGCCGAAGAGAGAGCGGAGCAAGCAGAACTTGACAAGCTTGAGCTGCAAAGACAGTACAAGGATGCCATTCCTGCGGATCAACTTGAGGATGCCGTATCTGCGGCTGTAGAGCGTCATGAGGAAGAAACAGGCATTTTCATTCGTCAAAAAGAAAAAGAGGCAGAGGCGCAGCTCAAGCAACGCGATGAATATTGGAAAAACAAGCTCAATGATGATTTGGAAAAAGAACGTTTAAAGGTTGAACAATTGAAGAGTGGCTACCAAAGAGCTAAAGAAGAACTTGAGACTATCAAACTCCAGCAGCCAGACGACTTCAACGAACAGGAGGCTGCTGCTCAAATGAAGAAGCTTCGCTTTGAAGCGGACAGTAATACGATCCAAGTGAGTATCCATGTGAAACAGTTTCTGCAAAAGGTTGGAATTACTTCATTCATGTTGGGTGCAATAGGCAGTGCAAGTAGCTCTGAAAAGAAACGGTTGTCTGAAAGTTTGGACATGTTGGAAGCCTTTATCGAACAGATTCGTCCAGCTGTAAACAGCAGAAAGGTGGTAGAAAAATGACGCTAATTAATCCTAATCAACAGCCAGATTTCTTGTCTGTAGTTGAAAAGCAAATGCAACTAACTGAGGCTCAAGGCATGGCGATTCGTGGTCTTGTGGACGGTATTAAGCAAATGCATTTGGATGTTACTGAAAAAGTGGAAGAAGTTCAGATGATGGTTCAAGAGGTTCGGGATAGCGTGACGCTTACAGATGCTGAATGCTATCAGTTACAGGATGCAGTAAGAATCAGGTCCATTACTCTCACAAAAGATCGTTACAAGGAGACAGATGAAAAATTTAACGAAACGGTCGGAAAATATCGCCGCATGATTTGGAGTAAGTTGAAAGTTTTGTTCTCAGTTGCGAAGTACAGTCACATCCGGCGTATTGATTTTGATGATTCCATTTACTTCGTTAAAGACTTTCGTCCAGAAGACTATATCTAAGAGGTGAAGGATTATGACTCTACCGGAACTGGCTCGTATCTGGTTCGAAAATGAATTACAGCATGCCATTATCGTTCGTAACATCCGGCGTAAGGACAAGTCAAAATGAGCAGCAAGATTTACTCTATTCCAATCGTGGATGATGAAGGCATCAAGTTTACATTAGATCAACCAGCAGACTCACTTATAGCCGCTGTATTACTCATGAATCGCTGGTTGAATTGTCAACATTCAGTAGATATTGAGATGCTAGAGCTAACAGAGCAGGATAAGGAAAAGCTTTCTCTTCAAAAGGAAAAAGAACTTACTGAACAAAAGCTTCAGGCCATTTATAAAACTCAATATGCTATTACAGATAGTCCATGGCCTAATCACGTATGTATTCAGAAGATGAAACCTTTGAAGGAACAAGAAAGGCAATTGAAGGCTAAAATATCCGAACTTGAGGCGGAGATATGGAGCTGAGAGAGTTGGACGATCATAAACGATCTAGAGTGCTTACAGCGCAATTACGTGAGTTATATGAAGACAGCATTGACGCTATCAAATTCGGATTATCGACTGACGAAATTCATGCTCAAATAGATTTGCTTACTGCTGAATTAAGTGAACTTGAGGAATTTAAAAATGAAGAATATGAAGGGCTAGAGGCTCCTAAGAAATCAGGATACAAGATATCCGGTAAAGGAATAGGTTGCTGCGATCATTGTGGTAAAGAGATATTCGAAGGTCAGAAACACCCCATTCCAAATGAAGAAGGACTTTTCTGTAATTACTATTGCCGTAAGTTATACCGCAAAAGAAAAGACAGAGAAGCCCAGACAAACAATCGTGCTACCAACACGATCATTTAATAAACATTTCAACGGCAGTATATCACGTAATTTAAAAATTGAAAATAGGAGCGTAATAATATGAACTTAAATAATTTAGTAAATGATGCGATGCAAACAATTCAAAAAGACGGTTTTGTTGAGGAGGTCATTAAAAAGCAACTTGAGACTACTATCAAAAAAGTGATAGAAGATTACTTTGGCAGTTACGGAGATTTCCGTAAAGAGTTAGAAAATCATGTAAAAGAGCAATTGCAAATCGATATGAGAAAACTGGGTATAAGCGGATATAACCTCATGGTTTTGAATGAAGTTAAATCTCAGCTGAATGCGGCTCTCCATATTCAAGGTGTGCAAAAAATTAAAGAAAACATGGAACAAATGCTTGTCGGTATTAAACCTGAATACAAGTTGTCTGAATTGATTGAAGCAATGAAGAAAGATGAGAATGATGACCACGAACGAGATGGTGAAAAAATATCTTTCATTTTGGAAGGCGAGGAGGATGGGTATCGTCACATCTATTTTGATCCAGAAAGCGAAAGTAGAGATTCGTGGGGTTCTGAAAAATCAAAGTACAGATACAAATATCAACTCCACTTGGACAAAGAAGGACACGTCTATGACTCTAAAATTGATGGTCAAAACCTTTCCAATAACAAAGATATTATGACATCGTTCTACCATTTTGAAAAATTGATGTTCCAAATTTTTGCGACTGGAGCCAAGGTTATCGTGGATGAAGACGAAGTTGATACTTATTACGGCGAAGAATATTAATAGAGGGTTAAGGAGTGGCTGCATTGTCTCTACAAAAACAATATACGCTCGGAGAGCTTTATAGTCTTGCGGATCAATGCAGCCATGATTACCCTGCTACCCTGGCTCGTAAGATTGAATTGTTGACAGAAGTCCAGGTTATCTTGGGGCGTAAGGCTGCTGATGCCGTAAGAGAGTATAAGCGGATCTATGCTGAGAGAAAGCGTGTTTATGCAGAAGCGTATATTGCGGCAGAGAATCTTAGGGAGCAGCGAGCGGAGTTGGCGGTAATCAAACTTCGCAACCAAGAAGCAGATGCTGAAGCTGATAAGGTCCGCTGGAGTAATGCTGTAGAAAGTAATGACCAGGTAATAAACTCTTTAAAATATAGCCTCAAGGTTCTGCTAGCGGAGTTTGGAAACAACGCCAGCGGAACTAGATAGTAATCAGAAAGTACCGGGGTGAGGTGAGTGGTAAGTCCCCAATTAAAAGACGGGTTCATAGGAATAGCCAACAGCATTTGGGATGAGATCATAAGCCGGAAGTTTACTGAGAGGCAGCAAAAGATATTAAAACTCATTTTGCGGCTTTCCTACGGATGCCAGAAGAAAAGTGCAACAATCCCTCTACTAACTAATTTTGAGCTGTGTGGTGTACGTATACAGGATGCTAAGAAGGAAATTACCTATCTGAAGCAGTGCAAAGTAATAGAGTGGGATGGCAAGCAAATTTATTCTTTAAATAAAAATTATGATGAATGGCGTGTAAGTCTCGTTAAAGAATGGAACGAGGAAAAATTCAAAGAACTTATTTCAATAAATCTTGCTGTATATAAAGTTACGAAAAGTGTAAGTAAACAGGCGGGTGATGAAGTGAAAAGTTACGAAAAGTGTAAGTCAGGAGTTACGAAAAGTGTAAGTGGCGACTTACGAAAAGTGGAAGTCAAAGAGGATGAAAACCCTTGTGGGAGTAAGGACGAAGGCACTCCTAAAGACATGTTTAAAGACAATATTAAAGACAGTAGTTGTTGTTTAACGTCTGATAATGAAATCAATTCCAAAGATGAGGGGATACCGTCTTCCCGGCAAGGTACCGTTCCTGCCACTTCTGAAACAGATACTGACTCTGAACAGAATGAAATATCATCTTCGGATATTGATTATCGGCAGGCTGTAGCTGATAAATATCTTCGTCGTCGTGGGAAGGGCCTAGAAATAACGATTGCTGATGATCAAACGATCGACGAGCTAATCAAAGAAGGTGTACCACTTCAAACTGTTTTAGATGGCATTGACCAGGCATTTGACAATTTCAAACCCAAGCATAAGCGCGACGAGATTAGAAGTGTAAGCTACTGTGCTACGGTCATTTATTCACTGCATGCATTTCATCAAACTGCTGATCAAAGCGCTGTCACAGTTGAGTGTGAACAGGAAAGTGATTCTGTGCTTCAATCGGACGAGCAATACAACACGGATGATTTACAAAAAATGCTGGCTAAGTTAAGAGCAAAGCAGGGAGGCTGATAATGTGGGAAGCTTCCAAGAAGAATTAAAGGCTTTAGTACCTTCACGATTTCACGAACGCCAAGCTGCTGCCATTCAGCACATAGAGAACCACCCTGAGATCCAACGACTAAAACAGAAATACCCTGATCGGACAGCAGATTTAACAAGTCCAAGGCACTACAGGGATGTATCACAGCATCTTTCATACTGCGATGCATGCGACGCTTGCCCCGGCTTAAAAGCATGTCAAAACGAACAGAAGGGGCACATGAGCGTTGAGGAACCGAGTCCAACCCAATCGGACGAGCTGGTATTCCGGTTTCGGAAATGCGATTTGCTGAAGCAGTATGAGAAGCAGCAGGGAATCGGACAGAGGATCAAGAGCCACTATATACCATCACACATACTGGAGGCTACCTTTGATGACATAGAGCCAGATCCGCAGAGGCTGGCTGCGATCACGGCAGCAGTAATATTCTGTAGCACGTTCGTTCCAGGTGAAACGGTTGAAGGATTATATCTTTATGGGCAAATGGGTGTGGGCAAGAGCAGGATTGCCGGAGCAATTGTTCAAGAGCTTGCAAAATGTGATGTAGATGTACTCATGGTCTATGTGCCCGACTTTTTGCTAGAGGTCAAGGACGCTATCGGTTCCAAGACGGAAACGGTGGAGAGCAAACTGGATGCTCTCAGAACGGCGCCTGTACTCATACTTGACGACATTGGAGCTGAAACGCTTACCACATGGACGAGGGATGAAGTGTTGGGGCCTATACTCCAGCGGCGCATGGAGAGGTTACCGACGATCTATACGTCAAACCTAACTATGATTGAGTTAAAACAGCACTTGGCGAATGTGAAAGACAGCAAGCCGAGCGAACAGAAACAGAATGACAAAAAAGCGGCCCGGATCTTTGAGCGAATAGAACCATTTGTAAAGATACTGCCGGTGGGTGGTAGAAATAGACGGAGGGATTAAGGGTATGTGTAGCACTTGCAGCGGCAGTAAGGTGGCTTATCAGTTCAAAGGCTCCATCGTAATGCTGGGACCTTGCCCAGAGTGCAATCCTAATGCGAAAAAGGAGATCAAACCTTATGAATATAGTAGTGGACAGTTCTCTATTAGCTGAGGCTTTAGAAGATGCCAGCAAGGCAATTTCAACAAAAGTAATAATCCCCATATTGAGTTGCTTTTTGATCGAAGCAACGGAGGACAGGGTAACCGTTACTGGTACCGATGACCGAGCAACTATCCAATCATTTGTCGAGGAAAACATAGACATCAAAGAGACTGGTTCCGCGGCACTGCCCAAAGTTCTATTGGATATTCTCCAGAAGATCAATGGGAAAATAGAACTGCAAGTTAAAAATGGGGATCAAGTCACCATAAAGTCACGGAATAAGGAGATTGAGATTACTGGAATGCCTCCAGAAGAATATCCTGCTCCTCCAGAGATAAATGAAAATGAGTTTGTTGAGATTAAGGGAAAAGACTTAAAAAATCTAATCAAAAAGACAGTTTTCGCGGCAGATATAGACGGAAAATCATTGCCTATCATTACAGGGGTAAACGTTATTCTTCAGACCGGGAAAATTCAGATGGTGGCAACGAACCGACACCGACTGGCCCATGCTGAGAGAGAATTTGATATTGGAAATATCGGCACGGCTGTTATTGAAGCTAGAGGAATAATTGAGTTACAGAAGATCGTAAATGACAACGATGAGGTAGAATTCGGTTTTTCCAAGTCTACTAGCGGAGAAGTGATATATGCGTTCGCACGAACAGAAAGATTTATATTTTATTCTCGTGTCCTAGAAGGTATTTATCCTGATACAACCCATGCTATGGCTATTAAATTAGTTACCGAAATAACTGTTAACCGAAAAGAACTGATCGAATCATTGGAGCTTATTTTCACTCTGGCGAAAGAGGAAAAAAATAACGCTGTCACATTCTCTGTTTCAGAAAAAGAAATTAACATTCGAGGTAAGGGGAAGGAAACGGGCAAGGCAACAGAAAGCATAACACCAATCAGTTTCAACGGAGAAAATTTCAACCTGACGTTGAATGCAAAATATGTGTTGGATGCATTGAAGGTCTTAGAAAACGATGTAATTACACTCGGGTACACTGGTTCTTTAAAACCTCTCACTCTTCGGAGTGACGAGTCTAGTTTCTACATTGTACTCCCTTATAGGGTGGCTGGATAGATGAGTAAATACAATGCCAAAAAAGTGATTGTTACAGCCGATGGAACACTATTCGAGGAATGGTTGGTAAAGAAATATAACCTTGATGTAACTGGTATTCGCTTCGACAGCAAAATGGAAGGTGAGTACTATCAGGAATTGCTCTTGCAGAAGCAGCTGGGGGAAATAAAGGATTTTGTCTGTCAGCCCAAATACGTCTTACAGGAAAGCCCGAAGGTGACCTACATTGCAGATTTCCTTGTTACTGATCTTGACGGAAGCCAGCGAGTAATTGACATAAAGGGAGTTGAAACGGCTACCTTTAGAGTGAAGCTGAAGCTTTTCCTACTAAAATACCCGACTTTACCAATTGAAATACTTGTAAAGCGGCGTGGCGAATTTATCCCTACACAGCAGGCCAAGAAAGAACGGGCAGATCGAAAGCGAGCAATCAATAAATTAGTAAAACGAGCCGAAGGAGAGATTAAAAATGTCAGAACTGGCCGGAATAAAAGTCAGATTCACCGTAATCAAAAATGAGGATGCTGAGAAATACCTTGATGATCGGGATAAAAGTGAGTTGTCCCGCATTCTTTGGAAGATCCAAGAGTTGCGACATCTGAATGGAAAGCCAGCTTTAAATACCTATCTGGTAGTTAACATCGACGAAACATATGCGGCTGATATAGTCCACATCATGCAGGCTAATAACCATTGGGGACCAGTGATTGACCCTAATCAGGCGGAGTTGAAGTATGACGGAGATATGCTTATTCTACCGGAGACGGAGGAGGCGATTAAATGAAGCACTCTCAAAATGAAATTGAACGTCCAGAAGTAACACGACGGATCATAGAATTGCTGGACAAACAAAATGAGAAAGGCCTCAAGAAGTATGGAACCACCATAGACCAGGTACCAGATATGTCCTATGACTGGAAGCTCATGGCGCTGGAGGAGGCAGCTGATTTAATTTAGTACCTTCAGAAAGAGGTTATACGGCTTGAAAGACTTCTTAATCCGATTTAGGCAAAACAAAAGGAGCATAGAGGGTTCTTAATTAATCCTCTTGCTCCTCAGTAATAAACAAATCTTCAATGGTAACATCTAGCGCTTTAGCGATAGCAAATAAATGCCAGGCTTCATGGCGACTATTTTTATCAAATCTACTAATTGAACCTTGTGGAATTCCAGTCATTTCAGACAATTCCATTTGAATGATACCTTTCTTTTTTAACAAAGGCGTCAAATTCGGTTTCACTTTAAGCAATGCAATTCACCTCTCAGTCGAATTATACGATACCGAATATTTATTAGCAACATGCATTGACTCTATATTCGATATCGTATATTATTAGGTCAAGAACTACAATTCGATATACGATACAGAATAACGTATCAAGTCCACAGCATTGCGAGATTCTCAGGCGAGATTGATACAAGCCAAATGATCAACTCAGGAAACTTTTCCTACGCTCTACATTGTATCCGAACGAGCAACATTGTACTGGAACCAAAAAACGTAATGGAGGCATGGTGTATGACAGAACAAGAAATGGATGAGTTCACTACAGCATTGGTGGAACGTTACGTGAATATACAAAAGTTCGCTTCGCTTAACAGCGAATTATTAAACATATGGAATGAGGTAATTGATACCTTACCGCCTAAAATAAAGGGTGATTTTCAAGAAAAATATAATCGGCGCATAAGGGAGGGATGCTTGTGAAAAAGCTCGATTTAAACAAGCTCGAAGATGAGCCTGTTGAGGTCCAGCAGGCTGTAGCTTTCTACGCATCACATACGATAAATAAAGTGCGTGTAACAACGGAAGAAAGGTATAAACATTATTCCGTTTTAGAGGAAGTGGGGTTGCTCAAACCTCTAAAATCCGTAGTGGAGCCGTAGTGGTTTAGGCTCAAAATATAAGCATAAGCAAAGGAAAAACGAATTTAAATTGTCGGAAAGGTGGCGAGGGGAATGTCCCATCAAACATTTTGGAAGCCGGAGAAAAAGCCCAAGCAAAAGAAGGCTTACAGCAGCCTTGGACAACGGAAAAAGGATAAAAAACCTGTTCCTGAATGGAAGAAAGATATTCTCTCTCACCACCAGTCACGGCCTAATACCAAGGAGCGTGGAGAATTCCCGAAGGATGTAATAGCGGAACTGATTGCTGATTCAAACGGAATCTGCGAATGCTGTAAAGCTGCCGAAGCTACAACTACTCATCACGTTTACCCACGCGGCAGGAAAGGACGTGGCGTAAAGACGAACGGACTACGACTCTGCTGGCCTTGCCATGATCGGATACAAATAAATGAAGAACTCCTTCAATTTTGGATATCGGCATTCCGTGATAAATACGGCGATTACTTTTGGTTCGATGAACAGGATTGGGAAGAGCACAACCGTAAACTGGCGGCGCGGCAGCGTGTGGAATTCGATAAAAATGAACGCTTGGAGAGCATAAAGCCAGTCATTGAACTGATTACTTCAGCGGCAGGACGAACTTTGAAAGCTAGGGAAGTGCGTTTGTTGGAAGCGATGGATGATAAAGAAATGCTTGTTTTTACAAATATGATATCTGATGCCTTGAACAATTTTAGTAAGCCGGCTCCATCTTATGGTTATGGAGAACGTTTCGAGGATTAAACAGTATAGCCCCATAGGGGATAAGAAGGAGGGAACAGCACAATGAAAATAAATATCGAATCGCTAAAGGCAAAACTTATCAACCAGTCGGAGCCAGTACAGGTAACATCAATTGATTTTAATAAGGGAACCTTCACGTGGGATTACCAAGGGCGGTATGAAACGGAGGAATCGTTTGATTATGTTGAACATTGGGAAGCCGAGGATGTCTGAACCAATGTTAAATCAAATAATAAACGCCAACTGCTTCGATGTATTCCCAAGCATACCTTCAGGTAGCGTGAACATGATCCTGTGTGATCTACCGTTCGGCACAACAAAAAGCCCGTGGGATGCAGTCCTGCCGTTTGCCCCTCTATGGCGGCATTACGAACGGATCATAAAGGATAACGGAGCGATTGTCCTGTTCGCCAAGGCACCATTTGATAAGACGTTGGCAGCCAGCAATCTCAAGCTATTCAGATATGAGTGGATCTGGGAGAAAAATAAGGCGACCGGGCATTTGAACTCGGCAAGCATGCCGCTGCAGGCTCATGAAAATATCTTGGTGTTTTATAAGCGGCCTCCTACTTATAACCCGCAAATGACACAAGGCCACAAGCCGATGAACAAGGCGACAAATAACCATAAATCAACTGTGTATGGTTCCGGAACACCTTGGACAAATGAAGCTGGTCAGACTGACAGATTGCCCCGGAGCGTGCTGTATTTCCCAGTCGTTAACAATGACGACCCGGAGCGAATACACCCCAATCAGAAGCCCGTGGAGCTGTGTGAATACCTTATACGCACCTACACGAATGAAGGTGAAACGGTGCTGGACAATTGCGGTGGGAGCTGCGTCACGGCTGCAGCAGCTATCCGTACCAACCGTAAATACATTGTTATCGAACGAGACAAAGATTTTGCTGAAGCTGGTATACAGCGCATTGAGAATATGCAATTAACACTATTTTAGGGCATCCCCTATATCAAAGGAGAGATAACGTGAGTAAGCGGGTCTGTAGTAACTGCCCTAATGAAATCCAGCCAGATACAGAGCATTTCGTCGTTGACGGCAAAGTATACTGCACTGATTGCGTTCAGACGCAACCATATACAGCCTATACCTACTATATCAATGGCGAATTTATGGGAACCTCAGAAGGTGATGATGTGCAGCATATTGAGTCTTATGAAGATGATTACGAGGAAGAGACCTAAGCCTACTACCTATAAAGGAGAGATAAACAATGAGGAAATACAAAGCGTATGGAACAGTAGCGGTGAGACAGTTGGTATATCTAGGAGAATACGAAGGGAATAGCATACGTGAGATTGGAGCGCAGATTCGGTCTGAAAAGCCCAAAATGAGCCTAAGCCCACAAGAAATAGAGGAATTAGGGGGATTAGAGCTGATTGACATAGATATTAGATAAATCAAAGAGGGTTGAGGCATAACAGCCTTTACCCCGTACTCTAAATCCCTTCAGATTTATAAAACTACTTGCAACTACCAATTCAATTATAACTGAGAGAGGTATTCTATACCTTCTGTAATTATAAAAAATCCCAAAACGATAAATATAAAATAAGCAAAAAAAGTTAGAGCTTTTAGTGTCGTTTTTGGAATTCTTTTTTTTGCTTCTGGATCACGAGTGATTATAAAAGCTCTGAATGCAGCATAAAGCGGAATACACATAAGAAGTACTGTTAAAAGGTTCATATTTTTCTCCTAATTTTTTGAATTTAATTTTACCAGATTTAATTGAGGTGAACAATATGTTAAATGAAGTTGTAGTAGACAATATGAGATCCGAAGTTTTAACTCAACACTTATGATGATTAAACCAATACAGGGTGTAGGACCTACACCCACTAAGGGAGGATGAATGAGAATGAATGAATTGCAGATAGCGGAAACAAAGGGTCTTGTGGATGTTCGTGTGTACCAGATATGCGAATGCGACGCTGTAGCCGCCTATTCGTTGGAGGAAGCCAAAGAGTGGTACAAGAGTTTAACCGGGCTGGAGGACAGCGACCTTTACCCAGATGAAGAAGTAGAAATTGTCAGTATGAATCTTCAGGTTTATGAGGATGAAGACAAGGTTGGGATGATAACAGTCCGAGAGATCGTTAATAATCGTTGGCTAGGGGAACCGCTGTTGGCATTCACATCGGGAATGTAACCAAAACATCATACATGGGTACTCATGCCTTATGGTTTGGGTACCCACTAAGGGAGGATGAATGGTATGCCGGAAGTATTTAAAATGCCAAAGTATCCATGTTCATTCTGTAAAAAAAGAGAGTCTACCCAGCTATGCGATTTCGTCATTGGGTACAGTTGGACCAGCATGAAAGATGAAAGAGGTCGCATGATCGGAGGGCAGCATCAGACTTGTAACAACGGAATGTGCAAGGAATGCGCTACGAATTACACGGGATTTGAATTTTGCCCTTCTTGTGTGCAGTTGTACAAATTGATTCAGGAAAAGCACGACCGTAGGCCAAATAAATTTCTTGCTGATGTTGCTTTCGGTAAATATGAACCTGGGGAGGAACAACAATGACAGATAAACCAGACTGGGAAAAACGCATGGATTACTGGATACTGGAAGCCGAAAAAGAAAAGAATCGGGCAGATGGTGCAGCAAAACGACTGTATTTTTTGGAAACCGAAAATAAAATATTGAAAAATAATATAAAGGTACTCGTCGATACTCAAAAGGAATCTGAATCCCTGATAGCCGAGCTGAAGCAATCCAAACGATTTGAATTAATTCGTAAAATTCGAGAAAAAGCAGATAAAGACACCTATGCTCTCGCAGAAGAATGTGTCCGGCTTGAAAAAGAGTTAACTGAAGCTAATGCAGAGATAGCCAGGATAAGAGCTCTCCTTCATCCTACAGGAGACACCCCATGATAAGAGCCTATACCTCTATATTATGCGCATTACTGTTATATGTGGGTGTAGTCAGTATAGATAGGTATATGTTGATTGAGCAGATTATACCGGATACATTTAGTTTTGCAAGGAGTGAACAAATATGGATAACGAACAGTCTGTAATTATACGTAGCAAAGAAGATGATTCTGCCGATACTCAGAAGATAATCCAGGTAAATTTTTTCGATGATCTTGAACAAGATGATATTCGAAAAACGAAATGGTTGCTGGGCAAATACGCTGATCTAGTCGATGTGATAAAAAATTATGAATATTCCCTCCAACAGATTGAAAATGGAATGTCGGCCTATGATATACTCGCGGCTGAAGGATCGGTTGCTAAACGGGTAACTGGGCAAGAATTAACGGCAGATGTGACAGCTAATACGGTTATCCTCAAGGATCAGCGTCACGTGAACTATAAATTTTATAAATTCATCACAAATAACGTTAAATTTGCAGTAAACAATATGCGCGACAAGCACGAGGGATTGATAGCCAAACTGTTGTTTCTAGATGGCATGAAATATCTCAAAGCACAACAGTACATGAAAAACGGTTATCGCAGTGATATTCCAAGTATTTCAGAAACTACTTTTGCGGACAAGCGGCGCAGAGCCATTGCCAATATAGCAAACAGTCTGAAAATAAATCGCACTTTGGATCTTGTGGTTATAGACTACGGGAGAGGGCGTAACCGGGAAGGTGAAATCGGACTGAGGATGCCAGAAGTAAATTAGACCGTAAGGGCTTAAGCCTTTGCGGTCTTAACTTTAGGTGTCTAAAGTTCTAGACTGAAAATAAAGTAATAGTCTTGAGGGTGCTTCATTAAGCTAACGGGCAGATTAGCACAACCAAGATAAGATAAGTAGATTTCGTCTGCTATAATACCTACATCGACTATGAATGGAAGGGGATTGAGCAATCAATGCTTTTAAAAGAGGAAGCTCCCACATTATTGAGGGAGGTTTACTAGTTGAAAACTTCAAATTGAAACGGAAGAGAAAACATAAGAGCAGGTTAGATGAATTACGGAGGAATGAAAATGTATTTAGATAAATTCATATTGCCTATAGATGAAGAATCCTCATTGATAGAACAAAGAATGGCATACAATGGCGGTAGGTTTGGATATGTCGACGAAACTTACCCATGTGGCATTTTCTCAAAAAATCGGTTTTCCGAATTGAGCTTTTCAAAAATCACAATTTTATATGGAGGAAACGGCTCGGGGAAAAGCACACTTCTAAATCTCATAGCGAATAAATTGGAACTAAATCGTATTGCACCATTCAATTCAAGTGAATTGTTCAGTTCATATGTTGAACATTGTAAATTTGAACTTGGACTTGACGACGAGGGATTTAAACATCGAATTCCAAATGGAAGCAGGATAATCACAAGTGACGATATTTTTGATTATATGCTTACAGTCCGCACAAACAACGATGAAATCGTGGATAGCACAGAAGATATAAGATCGGAATGGGGAAATCTGAAATTCGGCAATACAGTGAAAATGAATAGCATGGATGATTATGAAGCATTGAGGTTACAGGTGCTCTCAAGAAAAAAATCAATTTCACGCAGGGAGTTTATTCGCAGAGTCGCCGGCACCGAAATTAAACTGAACAGCAATGGGGAGACAGCCCTGAGTTATTTTAATTCCAAATTTAAAAATGACACATTATATTGTTTGGATGAACCGGAGAACAGTCTATCTCCTAAAATGCAGCTTGAACTTGTCAAAATGATAGAGGAAATGGCTCACTATTGCGGATGTCAATTTATCATTGCAACGCACTCACCGTTTTTACTGGCGATGGAGTTTACAAAAATATATGATTTAGAAGCTAATCCAGTCGACATAAAGCAATGGTGGGAATTAGAAAACCCAAAAGTGTACTTTGATTTTTTCAATAAGCATAAAGGGCTGTTTCTACACAATAAGTAGAGAAACAAGATTTGAACAAAAATATATCCGCCGCGTATATTAAAAAAATTTGAGCTTATTTATTTATCGCTGATTACGCTAACGGGAAACGTTAGTTCAATGGAACAGCGACAGTCTAGGACTTTTTTTCGTCCTTGGTTGTCGCTGTTTTCAATTTCTAGGCTCAGTCTACCACTTTATTTTCTGCTGATAGTAGGAACTAGCAAATCCGTAGTAGGTACGGAGTAGAAAGGATTTACACTTTATTCAGGAACAAATTAAAACTATTTTAGGAGGCAATAAACATGGCACATAGTTACGCTTACTTGGACAAGGAAAAAATTCTCCATCTCCATCCATTGGTAGATGAAGCAGTTAAGCATGGCAAGTATGTGGGTACAAATCTGGATTACGACGAAAGCGGTTTTCCGGTTATCGGCGGCGAAGGTGTAATCTATTATGCAGACAAAGACACAGCTTATGTAAACGGAAATGAGGATAATGGCAAACAAATTGCTATACCAAGTGGCCTTAAAGCACTAGCCGGTCAACTTCTGTAATCGTTAAGATTTAAATGTGGTGGCGGAATAGACGCAAGGCCCGATACACGCCTCGCCCACATCGAAACTAACTACAACTAATTGGAGACAGCCGTAAAGAGGGTAATAACACCCCATCAATAAGGGCGGCAGATTGTTCCGCACGTAATGCGGACTATAGCGATTGACGGTAATCGCTGTGAAATAATTCCCGTTGGGAACCATACCGCATGTATATGGGGGCGGCAGTGGCAAGCGCATGACGGAGGGTTAGGGCGTATTTAAAACTAAATCGGAGACAGGACTCAGAGGGTAATATAAACCTGGATCAAGAAGGATGTCCACTGAAGGTCCATTGCAGGCATGGCGGATTAGCGGTAGCAGCATGTTACAAATTACCGCTTAATAACATGCTGCCTGTACTCAAAGTTATAAGCACATCAAAAAGCAGCTGATGGATTGATCGGTTACACACTCGATGAGCGTGTTAGAACCTGAGAACCATCGGCTTTTGTTATTTGCCTTCAAAGTAATATTAGCGCAGTGCAGTTTGAAACAATGTCTCCCTCATATTATTACTGTGTTCCAGTATCTTATCTTTAATGTATTGAGGTCTTTTAGGATACAAAGAGCTAGAAAATAAGAAATTTTTAAAAGAAGTATAAGGAGCAAGTTGTTTTTTGTTCTCAAGATAATGAGATGCAGGTGACGAGGCTTTTCTAGAAATTAACTCTAAAAAGAATTCATACTCTTCTATATCCATGTGAATAATTCCCTTGATCGGTAAATCAGACGCATCAATCATCTGATCAATCATCTCTTCAAAAGGTTTAAGCGTAGGATAGTACCCGAATGTAAGTGATATTAGATATATTTTGGAAATACCATTCATAATTTGATGAGATCGTGTCTTCAATTCGCTTAATCGGTTTTGCATTTGATTTATAGGGTCTATAGCAAACCTCTTTGTATCCGACTCAATAGCAGGTTTAACTCCAAAAAGTGAGTCCATCTTTAAACGATAAACCTTTGCTTCTACTGCTAACAAAGTGTCTTTAACTCTTATAAGTGCATCAGGGGATTTATTAGATCTTTTATTTCCATAACTAAATTCAGGAATAAACTCATATGGAATATTGTTCTTTCGGCTCCCAAGTGTTTCTTTGGTTATTATCTCCACGTATTTTTCGAAACATTTTCCGAAAAAACTTATTATTTGTGTACTGTTTTTAGGGGAGGTTTCTCTGATTTTAAAATATAAATCACTTAAAACTTTATCAAATAACAGCGATAGATTTATAGGATAAAAATTTCCGTTTTCTAATTTTAGTAATGGTTTCTGACGAAACAAAGTATAATCCCATGGATTGTTTATGGATGTTTGAGCCCATATTTTTGCGTCTAGAAATGAAGTAGAAATTTCATCAATTATTTTCTTTCCTAAATCTGGATTATGAGTTTTATCAAAATAATTAATAGATTTATTCCAATCAGATCTTATAGCGGCATTGCTAGTTCCTTTATTTAGAAAACCAGCAATAAGACCATAAATTATAGCTAGATAATCCTGTATTGAGTAACCATATTTATCAGAAAACATCTTGTTAATATCTATAAAGTCCTTAGATACAAAATTATTTTCATTTTGGGCTATTTCTCCAAAAATTAGAGAAGACCTCGCTAAATCGGAACCTAGATTTGACTTATTGTTAAACACAGAATTTGAGAAAAAATAATTATTTGCTTTCTCCTCCGATATCTCATCACACAGGTAATCAGAAACAGCAATACAAAGATGAATGATCTGGTTTACTCCAATAATTGGATCTACGCTTTCGTTGATTGAGTTGTAATTTCCATAAACGAAAAACCATTTCCATAATGTTAAAAGTCCTTGCTCTGAATATAATGAACTATCACCTAAAACTTGAGATAGATCTTTGCTTCCTATGCTTTTAAGATAATCGAGAAATATCTTTCTTATTTCAAGGTTTTCTCCCCCATAAGAATTCATTTGTGACAGTATTATAAATACGCCGCCAAGTGGAACTTTACTAATTTTTTTAATAATTTCTTCCTTACTATTTTTTTCCCCGCCTGTTAAGTCACTTAAAGTGGTATAGGTTTTCACGTAATTAGATGTGTTTATCAATTTAGCCACCGCCTTTTATTTAGATGAATCTCTGTGGGTTTTTCACCACTACTTTGAAATAATTCCCAAGTAAATTCTATCACTTTTATAAATTAAAAAACACTAAATACGTAGTAAACGTGAACCGAGAAGATGATACATTATACATATAGTAAATTCATCTACAACAGCGTCTAATAAGGCGTTTTTTCTTCGTTCAGGAAACTTTTCCTTAGCTTCAGATACATTATCAAAAGGGGTGAATAATAAGATATGGGACGAAAGAGAGATCCGAAACGGGACGAAGCATTTGATTTATACAAAGCCAGTTCCGGCAAAATACGTCTCACAGAAATAGCCTCTCAACTTAGTGTATCTGAAGGTACGGTAAGAGGATGGAAGGCTAAAGATAAGTGGGAGAGTTTGATTGTTGGGGAAGGAAAACATACGGAACGTTCTAATGAAAATGAAACTAATCAAAAAAAGGAACCTCCAAATAAAGATGAAGAACCAACATCATATTCGGATGAGCTTTTTCTAAAAGCTGTCCAAATTATAGCCGAGGCCAAACAAGCCTCGGTTTCTTTATTGCAGAGAAGAATGAGGATAGGTTATAGCAGCGCGGCCCGACTGATTGATGAAATGGAGCGGCGTAAATTCGTTGGTACATATCAAGGTGATAAGCCAAGAGAGGTATATGCTACCCTGCTAACAGTTGATGCGCTCTCTAAAGAGCTAAAAGACGCTGCTCCAGAAATACGGAACGTTCCGAAAAAAATACCGGAACGCTCCGGTAATATGGAACGTTCCAAAAAAGTACAGAGCGTTCCAGCGACTGTTGAAGAACCTGAACCGGAAATTCCCGATGAGGACGGATTAACGCCTAAGCAAAGGATATTCACTTATGAATACCTTCGAGACTTCAATGCTACCAGGTCAGCGATTGCGGCGGGATACAGTAAGAAAACCGCCTATCAAATTGGTTTCGCTCTGTTGAAGAAAGTTGAAATTCAAAACATTATTCGACAGCATAAGGAATCCATGATCCACGAGGTGGGGTTGAATGCACAACGTGTGCTGATGGAATATATGAAGATCGCTTTTGCAGACATTACTGATTACGTAGAGTTTGGTCAAAAGGAAGAAGATATTCTAGGACTGGAAGGTGAGCCAGTCTTTGATCCAGACACTGGAGACACTAAGAAGTACAGATATAATTTTGTAGCTTTCAAAAATAGTGATGAAATTGATGGGACTCTGGTTTCAGAGGTGAAGCAGGGCAAGGATGGTGTAAGTGTTAAACTACACGATAAAACTAAGGCTTTGGACGTACTGACTAAATACATGGATCTGCTCCCAGACAAACATAAACGGATGCTTGAGGACGAAAAACTTAAGATTCAGCGTGAGAAACTTGAACTCGAAAGGGCCAAGGTTACGGGAGAAGGCAATACAGAGGATGATCTAATTGACGATTGGGTAGAGGCGGTGGTAGGTGATGAAACAGAAGGATTCACCGGAGACGAAACGGAGGCTTCAAGCATTCAAGAAACGGATTCCTGAGTATCGCAAGAATCCCACATTGTTCTGCCAAGAGATGCTTAAGTTCTATCCTGATGATTGGCAGGCAAGCACTCTAATGGATTTAGCTAATAATCCGCGCGTTTCAGTACGTTCAGGTCAAGGCGTAGGAAAAACTGGGCTGGAAGCTGCAACAGCCCTTTGGTTTCTGTCCTGCTTCCCTTATCCAAAAGTGATTTGTACAGCTCCTACAAGACAGCAGCTACATGACGTGTTATGGGCTGAGATAAATAAATGGCAGTCCAAAAGCCCAGTGCTGAAAAGAATCCTTAAATGGACTAAAACCAAAATCTACATGAAGAACTACGAGGAACGCTGGTTCGCTACAGCTCGTACAGCTACCAAGCCTGAGAATATGCAAGGCTTTCACGAGGACTACATGCTATTTATTGTGGATGAGGCATCGGGTGTTGCTGATCCAATCATGGAAGCCATTTTAGGTACTCTGTCGGGTGAGTTCAATAAAATATTGATGTGCGGCAACCCGACAAAAACGTCGGGTGTTTTTTATGATTCGCACAATAAGGACAGAGCGGATTATAAGACACGCAAGGTTTCATGCTTGGACAGTCCAAGAACAAGCAAGGATAATATCGCTATGCTCAAGCGTAAGTATGGTGAAGGCAGTGATGTATGGAGAGTCCGGGTTGAAGGTGAATTCCCCCGTGGAGAATCGGATACATTTATTTCGTTGGAAGTGGCTGAATTTGCAGCTAAAGAAGTGAAGCTGGACCCCAGCGGAGATACGCTAACCATAGGCGTTGACGTTGCACGATTTGGTGATGATGAAACCTCAATGTTTGCTGGTATAGGGCCAAGAGTTGTAGGAGAACACCATCATTTCAAGAAAGACACAATGGTTACTGCTGGTTGGGTAATCAGCCTGGCTAAAGAGCTACATAAAGCTCATCCATATTTAAATCGAATCAGAATAAGAGTAGATGATAGCGGTGTAGGTGGAGGAGTAACGGATCGACTAAATGAAATCGTAGCTGAAGAAGGGCTACCATATGAGATCATTCCAATTAACAATGGCTCTTCTTCTTTAGATGAGCACTATGGGAACCTGGTTACTGAAATGTGGGCATCCATAAAGGAACAATTAGAACAGAATATGAGCAATTTTATAAATGGAGATGTGAGCGTTCTGCAATTGCCTGATGATGATGTTCTTATAACCCAACTTACAGCACGTAAATGGAACATGACCAGTAAAGGGAAAATACTGCTTGAAAGTAAGAAAGATATGAAAAGGCGTGGGCTTAAGTCTCCAGACAGAGCTGACGCTTTTGTTTTGACATTCGGAGAATATTTAATGGAACCAGATACACATATTATGCTTCCTTCAATAGGTAGTGTGGCAGTAAAAAGATAATGTGGTAGAGCGGTTTTATAAGATAAAAGATAGCGGTTGCACAGGAGTATTCATATAGAGAGCATCAACCCACCAATACGATCAGCAAGCAGACGGAGGAAATCGCCATATTCAATGTGGACAAGGAAGCAAAGTTTCAAGCAAAGGATGAGCTACTGGAACTGGCGATGAGTAAACTTTCCAGCATTCAACGTGAGGTTATCCAGCGGAGTTACCTGGACAATGAGGGAGAGTTTGACTATATCATTGCGGGGGAACTGCACATGAGTGATCGCAGGTTAAGAGAGATTAAACAGGCAGCACTGGACACACTTGCCGGAATGCTCCGCTTAACCGTCCTTGTTGAAAACTCAGTTCCAGCCAGCTCAGTCGTGTAAAAAGGGGTTCCGGTTTTTTGCCAGAATCTTGCCGTTTTGTTGCCGTTCGTTAGACTTTTTACGTGATATATTTGTACTGTGGAAATCGGGCGAGAATGAAGCGCACGGCCGCAAAAGGCGGCACATGACCGGGCGTTCCTCTTTTGCCTTTTCTTTGTTTTCTTTGAATAGGAGATTAGCATCGTATAATATGTTAAGAATGAGTTAATAAAATTAATACGAAAGTTAGGTGCTCCTACGTGAAGAAGTTGTTATTTGTAACAGACCTTTACTATCCAGCTAAAGGTAGGAACTATTATGAAGAAGACCTCTACCTCACTTCCCAACTTAGAGAAGAGTTTGATTTGGTAATTTGCCATCCGGAGGATATAGAGAGCTTCGAGGATGTTATCGATTTAATCGTCTTTCGAAATGCAGGCCCTGTTGCGAACTTTAAAGAAAAGTATGAAGCTTTTCGAAAAAGAATAGTGGGCAAGGGATTAAATACTTACAATTCATTTAATGGCAAGGCAGATATGAATGGAAAAGAGTATTTGCTTGAGTTAACAAACGCGAATTTCCCTGTCATACCTACAATAGATTCCATTGAAAATATTAAACATCTACCCAATGTTGAAGACTTCATTGTTAAACCAAAAGATGGTGCCGATTCCATTGGCATGAAGCGTATTTCTCAAGCGGAAGTAACTAATGAAATAGATAATGAGAACCATAGTATCCTGGTCCAGCCGTTTATTCCTTTTGAATACGAAGTATCATTTTACTTCATTGACAAGAACTTTCAATATGCAATGAATGCGCCTGATAAAGATAAACGCTGGGAATTGAAAGAATATGCACCAACTGAACAAGACTTGTCCTTTGCTCAAAAATTCATTGATTGGAATAACCTTGATTGTGGTATTCAACGTGTTGATGCATGTCGTACACCTTCGGGAGAACTATTATTAGTTGAATTGGAGGATTTAAATCCTTATCTTTCTCTTTTGGAGTTATCTCCTGAGACACGCGATAATTTTGTTAGTAACATGAAAGATTCATTAAGAAAAGCCTTAAAAGTTTAATGTTTTGATAAGGAGCCTGATAATGGGTTCCTTTTTTGTTGACTGCTATTTGATTGGAAATTGACCGTTTTATGAACTGCTACTGGACTTTTCATGTGGTAAATTTATAGCATGGAAAATCAAATAAGGAACACACCTTAGCTTTTGAGCCTCGGTGATCAGGTCGGCCAATGTGCCGGCCTTTTTTGATTTCTCTATAAAACCATATTAGGAGGAAATGAATATGTCTACAGAAGCAAGCGCAGTAAGAAACGGTGGGTACGCATATTTGGATCGGTTTAGAATCTTGCACATTGAAAGTACACAGGAAGCAGCAGAGTCTAAGAGCGAGTACAGTACCGCCATTAAATTTGAAGGCCAACACGCATACGATCATCCAGTTATCCCAGCAAGTGGCGACGAGTACGAGCAGCTCGCAGTAACCGTGCATGCTGATGGCAGCCTGACGGAAAAGGACGGATACACCATTCCAGCTCACGTTAAGGCAGCAGCTCTGGCGCTCAAGTAATTAAGCATGACCCCACATTGCTCCCCGGATCATTCCGGGGCTTTACGGCACGCGCAGGCGGCAAGGAACCAGTTAACCAGCGGAAACATGAAACAGCCTGGTCAGAACCCTTGCGCGGTTCAATTCCGCAGCGTGCTTTCCTTCTACCTATTAATTCCAATCACTTTATTGACGATATATACAGAATAAGGGGGAATTATTAATGGCTAGAAGACGGAGAAGAAAGCAGAAAAATTCTATTGAAGAGGCTATTGCAGGGATTGCGCTAATAGCCCCGTTTTTCTTTATCTACTCAGTTACGGGTTCAATCGGTGCCTCTGTTTTTGCATCTTTTGTAGCAGTAGCAATGGTCATAGCATTTATCTTTTATCGTCAAATGGCTGCTGCAACAAGGCTACGTAATTCTGGAATTGCTGAAATTGATAAAATGGATGGTCATCAATTCGAAAAATATTTAGGACATCTGTTCAGAGCTCAAGGATACAAAGCTGAGGTTACACAAGCTTCTGGAGATTACGGTGCCGATCTGGTTCTTACAAAAAACGGTCAGCGTATCGTAGTTCAGGCGAAACGGTACAGTAAAAATGTTGGGCTTAAAGCGGTTCAGGAGGTTTACGGTGCGGTAGCACATTACCGTGCATCTTCAGCATGGGTCGTGACAAATAGCGATTACACTGAGCAAGCATACAGACTAGCAAGATCCAATAACGTTCGCTTGATTAACCGAGAGCAGCTTATTGAAATGATTATGCAGGTTAAACAAAAGAATTCTGTAACCAGGAAAGCAGGATAAAAAGCGAGAAAGGGAGTGGATATATAATTTTGGAATTAGACAAAAACTAGGGAGGAATCTTTTTGAATGTTTTTGAAGGTGCAAATGTAGATATGTGGGGTGCTGTAGGAGGAAACAAGCTATTAATATTTATTTTAGCCTCAGTCTTTTGGTGTGTAGTATGCATTCCCATTAAAAAAATACTTGGAAAAAGATTAACTGGAATCCTAGCAAGTGTAGGTGTTCTGGTTATTTTATATTATTGGGCTAAGCTGTTTCTCAATTAGGAGCAACCTTCGGGGGCTCTTTTTTTGATTTTGTAGGATTGAATGTATGTCTTAAGCTTTACTTCTGTTTATGAACGAAATGTGTAAGGAGTTCAGGGAAGGCATGTACGCGTTTCGTGATCATGTTGACTGGTATACGAATATACGTCTTCCTTTTGATATTTATTCAAGAAAAATCCTCTTATGAATTAAAAAGTAGTGACATCATCGATTAATCTTGTAATAATAGGTAAGTGATTCTATATACCTAAAATATTAGGTACATAGTCTTGGTTTAACACTACATAAATGAGAGGACAAAAAAGATGAAGAAGTGGGTTAATGTTTTCACGGCTGGAATTTTAGCGACCTCTGTATGGGCTAGCCCCATATTCGCAGCCGATAGTTCACACCAAGTAACAAAGGAAGAAAGTTCTACTGTATCTCAACCTTATGGGGATATGGTGAACCATTGGGCAACGGATAACGTTACAAAATGGAGCCACCGAGGTGTGGTTTCAGGTGTAGAAAACGCTCGTTTTGAACCGAATCGTCCGATTACGAGAAGTGAATGGGCTGCTTTACTAAATCGTGCATTTCAAATTCAGCCAGGACAAGCAGCATCTTTTACCGATGTGAATAAAGATGATTGGTTTGCTTCAACCGTTACTGATGCAGTTTATGCTGGATATATGAAAGGATTTGAAGATGGTAGCTTTCGTCCTACGCAAGTATTGAGTAGAGAAGAAGCGGCTGTTACTGTAAACCAATTACTTCAGATCTCTTCTTCTGATACCAATAAAACCTTTAAAGATAGCACATCACTGCACAATTGGTCCCAAAAGGCCGTTAATGCTGTAGTTGCAGCCGGTATTATTGAGGGTTACCAGAATGGTACATTTCAGCCACAAAAATCGTTGACTCGTGCTGAGGCGGTTACGATTCTTGATCGTGCTGTTAATCATTTTGGTGCTTGGTATGGAGAATCAGGAACATATGGGCCTTCGACTGGACTCGACAAGCAGGCAGGCAATGTTATCATCAACACAACGGGTGTAACGCTTCAAAATACGGAAATCGCGGGTGATTTAATTATCGGGAAAGCCGTCGGGAACGGCGACGTATTCTTGAAAAATGTTAAAATTCACGGTCAAACCTACGTTTACGGCGGTGGAGAGCATAGCGTTCATCTGAACAATTCTATGCTGGTTAGCATCATTGTAAACAAAGTGGATGGAACTGTTCGTTTGGTGGCAGAAGGAGCAACGTCCATTAGCGAAGTAAAAATCAAGACGGGCGCAGCCCTCGATGTCTCACAAGGAGCAAGTGTTGATCGAGTTACTCTAACAAATGAGCTCCCCGCAAAATCTAATGTGAGCCTTACAGGTTATTTTCACACTGTGAATGTAGAAGCATTCGCTATTAATGTAAATATCCCAAATGGACAGATTGATGCATTAAACGTAGCTGATAACGCTACGGGTACAACCATAGATACAGCAAAAGAGTCTTCTATTCTCTCGTTAGTTCTTAATGCTGCTGCCAAAGTAATAGGATTAGGTTCTGTTGATAAAGCCGTAGTTAATGCTGAAAATGTTTCTTTTCAAACAAAACCTAAATCTCTGACAAATGGCGACAAGGTAAGTAGTGATGTTAAAGTCACAATAGGCGATTCGTCAAAAACTTTGGGATTACAGGGGCCAACAACATCAGGTGGCGGTGGGGGTTCTTCTAGTAACTCTAATGAATTCGATAATTCCAAAAAAGATGATCATAAAAAAAGTGACGACAAGAAAGATGATACACCTCAAGCACCAGAGCATAATGGGGGCGCTAACATTTCTGTTCCTAAAAAAATAGTAACAGTCGGAGAGTCCGTTTATTTTACTAGCTCTTATGATGGCACTGCTTACTTTTCAAGTGAATTCATAGATTACCGTAATCTCCAATCCCTTGAGTTGGGTGTCGAAAGCGGCGAGGTTTTGAAAATGGAGGTTCCGGCTAATAAAACCGTCAGTTTCGCGACATATGATATTAATCATTGGAATTATCCCAAAAACTATGAGTTTGATCTGACGGTTTATGACAAAAATAGTAACTTTCATAGCAAGGAAATAACGGTTTTGGATGAGAACGAGCCTCTGGATCAGTCACCGATATTTGTACAATATCCTGAAAGAAAGGATAGACTTGATCAATTCTCTTTTGATTATAATCGCTTATTACAGCTTGCGGACGGGAAGACAACAGAAGATATCGTTCAGTGGTCTGTTGGTGACAGTCCTTTTACGCCTTTCACAAAGGAAAATGGGACTGTAAGAGTTGAGGACAATAAAGTCTTTATATTGCCTAAACATTTGGAGGATCGGTTGGTTTATAATTTCCGTTTAGTCACAGACGCTGTGGTTACATCCAATGGTGAATTCAATAAAGAATTTCAGACCTGGGGAAATAGAAGAACGGTCAGAATTACAATGATTCAACCTATCGGGGATATATTAAAGGTTAAAAAAGGAGGCGATATTACATTCTCTCTTTCAGATGTTTCAGAAGTGTATCTGCTAAATACATTTGTTTGGGGAGGCCAAGGTAACTACGACGATTTGGTCGCAGAAAACTGGGGTAAAAAGATAATTGTTACGGATGATGAAGTAAATAAACCAGTTATTATTTCTACAGGCGAGTTGCCGCCCGGAAAGTATAAACTTGATGTTTGGGATGGACAATACTTGGATCTGGAAATTGTAGAATAAAACGTAATGCCGTAGGTACGTGGACTAAGCATTACGATATTATAAGTGGTCAGGAAACTTTTCCTGACCACTTTTTTGTTCCAATATTCCGCATTAAAAAAAGATATATGTAAGCATAATGCCTATCCTCTCGAAAATCAGTAGTAAATCCGAATAAAAAGGATGTTATCCTTTATTCATAGAAGTTTGCAATGAAAGGCGGTGAAATCTTGAAATGGTATCATAGAGCTGTATATTCATTTGCTAATGCTGTTCTTCCAACAGCGGTAAAGCGTCAGATGATGGGTGTGGGCAGAGCATCAGTACCTAATAACGCTAACCCGTGGGGTATATTTAACTGGCTGCCTAAAAAACATCAGCACGCTCATAATATTGACCTTACTAAGTTGCAGAGCTACACGGCAGAGGAGTTACTTGAACTTCTAATATCTGTTCATCCAGACGTATCCTATGCTCTATACACATACTTACGTATGGGAGATACCGAATTAACATTTACAGCTAAGAAGCCAAACGGAAATGCAGATAAGGGCGGACAACGGGTACTGGATGAACTCAAAGCTATGCTTAATACACCGCTACCTTCGCCGGGATACCAGCATGGAAGGTCATTAGGTAAACTAGACACGATCCAGCGGATGATGATCATGGTTCGCGGAGCTTGTGCTGGGGAAGTAGTACTGAATGAGCGATGTAACGATGTAATTGATATCGTCCCGGTTGATCCGGCTCTAATTTGGTTCCGAAGGCAACCGGATACCAACCGGCTCACGCCGTGGCAATATGTCAAGAACCCACGAAGGAACGCGAATGAAGAGTGGTTTGGCAATTACAAAAAGATCGATACACCAACATTCATATATGAAGAGTTTGATCCGATGGCTGATGATCCTTATGGACGAACGCCCATGCTTCCAGTGCTGCAAGTAGTTTTCTTCCACCTCCAAGTGCTGGCTGATCTAAAAGCAGTAGTGCACAACCAAGGATATCCACGGCTTGATATCTCCATGTTGGAAGAAATCATGCTGAAGAATATGCCGAACAACTTGAAAAGTAATCCCGATGGTCAACAGAAATGGCTCAAAGAGCGAATGGAAGAGATGATAAACCATTTCAACTCACTCAATCCAGACGATGCCCTTGTCCACTGGGATACTGTAAAAGTCGAATATCTCAAAGGCGGTAATTCAGGGCCGATGATTGATATTAAAAAGCTCATCGATATTATTGATACCCAAATGGCGACTTCACTCAAGACGCTGCTCACCATCCTTTCCAGGCATCAAGGATCAACCGAAACATACAGTTCAATTGACACTCAAATATATATCAAAAATGTAGAGTCCGCGCGGAGCGTAACCAAACGTTTCTGGCAGCGGGCTTTTTCGTTGTCCGCAAGAGTAAAAGGGACTCAAACAAAAGTTGAAGCTGACTACCTCCCCATTGATCTACGCTCTGAAAATGAGATTGAACGTGACCGACGTTCAAAGATCGATAACTACATCACAGCGGAGAAGAATTTCTACATCACACCGTTGGAAGCTGCTGAGGAAATACGTTGGACTCTTGGTATTAATGCCAAAGTTCCGGCTGAGTTACTCCCGCTGCTTATGAAAAAGCTTGAATCTGATTCAAATAAAGTACAGACTCCACCAGAAGGAGGTGAATAAAACATTATGGCAAAACCTACACAGGAACAACTGGCAAAGATCAATCAAAAAGCATTAGTCCCATTGACCGATGAACAAACTCATGTGTTTCAAGCGAGAATCATTGGAACCAAGCGTATTGATAAGTACAAAATGAAGATTACCCCAAACTTCCTACGTAAAATGGCTGATCAAGTTAAAGAGGGAGTAGCCTTGCTGGTTGACCATCCGTGGCAGAAGTGGGAAGCCTTATCTTTCCCGTATGGCAGAACTTTTGACAGCCGAATTATCGAAGAGGGAGGGGAACTGGAACTTTACGGTGATCATTACATGGCAAAAGGGCTAGAAGCTAATGGGATCTCAACGGATCAACTGGCTACCGGTATTGATTCAGGAACTATCTTTGATACCTCGGCAGGGTTTGTTACTACGAAGCATACGTGTAGCATTTGTGGCAGTGATTATTATGGTTCCTCAGCATGTTCACACATTCGTGGGCAAACGTACGATGACAAAGAATGTCTTGTTCTCGCGGATGATGGATATATCATGGAAAACTCCATTGTATTTGATGGAGGATATGAAGGTGCTGGAATAACACGTGAATCTCTGTCGGTGAAACAACATGCTGAAGCTGAGCAGCAGCGACAAACTGAATACGAACCATTACCTTTAGATGCGAAATCGCTTGATGGCGATGAACGCGTCTTTTATTTTTTCAGCAACAAAGGCGGTATGAATGCTTTTGTATCTAAGCAGCATCAAACAAAAGAACAGGCCGAGACACTGGCCCAAGGAGATGACACTGTGACAGACGAACAAAAAGCTGCTGCTTTGGCAGCACAACAAACACAAGCTACTGCATTGGCAGCGGCTAATAATGTACTCGGACAAATCCGGGCGGCGCTAAGTGTGGAGAATGATACTGAAATTTTGAGCAGACTGACATCGTTGAGCGCCCAGGCCGCTGATGGAGCAACATATAAGGTGAAGGTCACTGAACAAGCATGTGGAGCTGGTATCCGCGCTCTTGGTGAAGCCTTTAATGTAGAAGCTATGAAAACGGCATTTTCTCATTTGCCGGTATCTGAAATTGAAAAGATTGGAGCAACGTATGAAGCACAGGCACAAGCTGCTTTGGGCGGTGGTGGTCGCCATACACAAGGTGACGATGTAAACCTTCCTGAGGGAGCGCTGAATGGAACACCACCAACTAACTCACAAAATAATGATGGTGGCGAGAAAACGCCAGAACAACTTAAAGCATTGGCTCGTGAAGAAGCTCGGGCGGCACTTAAGAATACAGGCAGAGGTAATCTGCTGAAGGAGGATAAATAATTATGATGCAATCTCAGTATAATGGTGCTCCTGGTCCCGGTCAGGTTATTACTCAAGAGTTTACGGAGGTTCTAGCATCTACCGACCTTCAAGCTAAACTACCAGGAGGGATTTTGCTAAAACAAGGGCAAGGAATACTGAAAAAAGGTACGGTTATCGGCAAGATAACAGCAGCAGGAGCGGATAAGGATAAAGCGGTAGCTTATAGTTCCGCAGCAACCAACGGCTCCGAAGTGGCTTTGTGCATCCTTGATAATGATCATGACACAACACTTTCTGATATCGGCGCATCTGCGTGGATTGCAGGTGTTTTTGATTCATCCAAATTGACTGGCTTAGATGCAGCAGCTAAAACAGCGCTGAAGCTTTGCTACTTTGTATAAGGGGGATAAACATACATGGCAAACGTACTTGATCCATATTTCCTTACGGAAGTCGTCCAGAACATTCGGACGGATATTAACAGTTTTCGCGGGGCTCAACTACTGACAAATGGCGTTGACTTCAAACCTGAACTTGGACTCACCATCGAATATGACGTTACTTATGACGACACGGGGATGACACCTGCTACTGGGCTGAATGATCCTTCACCAATTCATACGTCTCCTGTGGTGAAACATATGAACTTCACGAACCAGGAATGGAGAGAAAAGTCCATTATTGATCGTGAAAAGATTGCCACTTTGAGAAAGCCAGGTAATAACTTGCAGCAACAGTGGGCAGAGGAGTATATGGTAGATCAACTGGTCAACTTGAATATGCGGCTTGAGACACGTTTTGAGTGGATGCGTTGGCAGTCCCTGACCGGCAACCTTATCGTTCCAGCAACAGCAAACAAACCTGCCAGAACGATTGATTACGGCGTCCCTGCCACTAACAAGCCAACGGCAGATGTGCTCTGGAGCAATACGGCAACCGCTGATCCGCTGAAAAACTTGGATGAGTGGCTCCTTCTATTCCGGGGAAGTGGTGCAAGAGGAGTTAAGATTCTGGCCAATAAAAAGGTAGACAGCTACATGAAGCAAAATGAGAAAATTCGCGAATTGATTAGATACACATATGGCAAGGATGTTGTAACTGATGGCTCACTTTCTGAAATTGTCAGCCAAAATTTGAGCGGGCTTCAGTATGAAGTTTACGATGGTGGCTACATTGATGATACCGGGACGTTCTACCCGTTTATTCCTGACAATGCCGTAATTATCATCGGTCAAGGCATGACAGGCTCCATTATGGATCTTGTTACAAGTCCAAATAACTATGAGGATATTTTTACAGGCCATACTGGGAAATTTGCTCTCACCAAACTGATTCAAGGTGACCCTGATCAATGGCAAGTCATCAATGGTGCGACTGTGCTGCCGCGGCTGAAATACGTCAACTGGCATATCTTCGCTACAGTGGCGTAAGGGGGAGAACTCAATTTATGACAACTGTAAAAGTATTGGTTGATGCTGTTGGACAATACAATGCCGGGGACATCGTAACAGATGCCCCTGACGGTCTTGTAGATATCGCAAAGAAAGAAATTCGTAATGCGGCAACCGGACAATTGCTTGCGGAAATTGTAGATGGTAACGGGGCTGTTGATGGTTCTCCTTCAGAACGGGAGTTGCAACTTCAGGCCGAATTAGAACAGTCTAAAGCGCGAGAAGCGGAATTACTTGAGCAAATTGATATTCTTCAGTCTGATGGTGAGTTGAAAGAATTGAAAGCCTCAGCTAAGGAATTAAAAATACCCGGATACACCAAAATGAGTATTGAAGAATTGAAACAGGCTATCAGTGCTGCTGGCGGTGCAGCAGATGGCAAATAAGATACTCATTACAGAAACATATCATGAAGAAATTAGAGGGCGTCTAGGCGTTGGTGAGGATGTAATATCCGATGCTGACATAGACGCTCTTTCTGTTTTGCCCATTGGAGAATCGAGGATTGTAAAAGCCGTTCCTGATTATGCTGAGTTAACTGGTGATGATCAAACTTATGTGTATGCAGCAGCCGTTTGTATGGTTGCTGCCATACTGGCCCCTTCCATGACAGCGAGAATCAAGAAGTCTAAAAAGGACTTTGACTTCTCTTTTGAAAATCAGGTTGTTGATTGGAAAAAGTACGCTGTTCAGCTTGTTGATGAAGCCTATGAGTTTATCGAGTCCATATCAACAGTACAGCATGGGACAGATGTTCCGGTATTCGGTGTAGCTGGGCCGACCCGGGCGAGAGAAAGGCGGCGTCACTAATGTTTAAAGACTTCGCTCATAGGCATTCACCTTGTACTGTCAATGGTGAGCCCGATGTCGTTATATTGTCTAGGGAAACGAAAGCCACAACGGTTATCGGAAAAGAGTATATGTACAATGGTTTGTTTTCTTCGAAATCATCTGTAAAGCCGGGAGATATAGTTCAGAACGAATCGTCTTATTTGGTACAGACTCTACGTACAACAACTGAGAAGGACAAGTACTGCTCTCTGATTAAAACGAATGCTTTAATCGAGGTGCAAAGATACCAGCAAGCTTATGATGCCAACGATAACCCTATAGGTGGTCCTGACTTTGTATCTGTTGCTGCTGATATTGTGTGCTTTGCACAGTATGTCACAGCACAATTGCGGCAACAGGAGCCGGGCTTGCTGCCGAGTACCGTGTTTATCTTGCAGTTACAGACGACAGTCGATGTAAGAGACCCTCAAGACTCAAGTCTATCCGCGCCTGACCGGATTGTAATGGGCGGGAAGACATACCAGGTAGATGTGGTAGATAAGATCAAGTACCCTAATCTGCTATACGTTCAGCTTTCGGAGGACCGTCGATGATTACGGGCTATGATGCAGCGCGGGCCGCAAAGGATCTGGAGAATAAATTGGCTGTTGAGATTACCGGATTAACAAAGTTGGTCATGCTTACGGCTAAAAGCGGCATACGGTATTATCCGGCAGTTCGGGACCACTTGGAAATGCACATGTTTGTGCTAGCGAATCAGATGATTTCAGGCGACATTACAGCGCATTACTGGCAAGTATGGCTTGAGCAATTCGGTAAAGGCTCCAAGATGGCAGACAGTAGCCAAAATCCCGGCTTAATAACCTACATGAACAGCGAAGCATGGAACCGACTGAGATCCAAAGGTGATCGTATCATTGTTGGTCGCTCAAGAGGGAAGTACCGGGCGATTGACGGAACCATGAAGGAATCAGGTGGGGGCTATGCTGGGGTGGACTTGGAGGAACTTGCGGAGCGCGGTGACATCGATCCTTCATTCAGGGCCACACCGCCAACCTACTTTTTGCGTATTGCAATTCAGTCTAACCGGAAACGTATTCTGGATGGCATTAGCCGTGTAATAACTGAGTTTCCGTATCACAGATACTTCAAGGAGGTGAGGGAGTGAGCCTACAACTTATTGATGCTGTTCAGAATGCTTTGAAAGCAGATTCGGAACTTATGAGCATGCTGAAGCTTACTCCTTCATCACCCTCTGCTGATGTCGTAAAGCGATTTACGAAAGGCATGGAGCCTGAGATAACGGTTACTAAGGATACAGTTCCACATATCTGCCAATATGTCATGCCGGGACGATATGCCACTAATCCACTGGTGTTCGAAGGTAAGTTCTGTATCGACTTTTACGGTAAGACAGCATATGAAGCAAAGCTTCTATTTGAAAGAGCATTCAAAACATTGCACGAAAAAAGGTTGTTTGCACAGGGGTTTATGTCCTATCTTTGTGTGCTATCCTATGACTCAGATTTTGCTACTGGCATCCAAGGGGCCAAGGGGTACAAAGCAATTTTCGATGTTGATTACTTGAGAATGAATTGAGGTGAGCAGAATGGCAGAAGCAGCTGTATGGAAAGCAACCGGGAGATCCGGTGATCATAATGGAATTAACCACGTTGAATATGAGCTGCTGGATTCAACACAAAAGCGAGTTTCTTTGGCTAAAACCAACATATCCAGTATTGAAAAAGATGGGGTTAAAATTGAACCGGATGATCAGGAAACTCTATGGTTTAGCGAAGCAAATGCAACCAAGAAGTACAAATTTAATGTTGTCACTCTTGCTGGTACAACTTATGAAGCCGAATTGAATTGGACTCAACCTAATCCTCCTAAACCAGAACCTACCGAGTGGGATACGCTGATTGCTGAAAAAATCACGCTTGCTAAAGGATTGGGTATTATGGGTGTTTGGAATCCGAAAGAGGGCTACAAGCTCACTAAAGAGTACGGACGAATTGCGGAGATTGATAAGCGTTTATGGGAACTGGTCAAATAATCTGATCGGTTCTTTTTGTATTCACACATAAGGAGGATGAAACTATATGCAACCTTTAGTATTTGATGGCGTGGGGTCAGCGCAGGTTTATGAAGAAGGCGGAAGGCTCAAGTTTCTAGACGACAAAATCACTAAAGTAACTTTACAATTACAGTTTGATTGGGACAAAGTAATGGGCGGCGATAGTGGATATGCATTCCACTATACTGCTAAGGATTTAGGGGATAAAGCCTCTATGGAGGTTCCTCGTTATTCAGACATCCTCGCTGAGTTGTCTCAAGGGGCCGAATCAGAAAAAGGTACGGTTCAATTTGACGAAGTGGAGCAAGGATTCTTGACTGCTACGGATGGTTATCAGCTAAAAGCGCCTTCAAAGTATAGCGGAACTTTTGTCGCTAAGAGTGACCGTGTGTATTTAAAAGATACTGCCTCAGGAGAACTCACTGAACTGACTCGTGTAGCATCTGCTCCAACAGCAGAACAGTATGTAATTACCGAGGGTAAAATTACATCTGATGTTGCAAACGAAGGGAAGTTAATAACCGTTACGTTCAAATGGTCAAAAGAGAATGCTACAAGAAGTAGCTTAAGTGGTAAACGCCGTCCGAAACCATTTAAACTGGTACACCGCTTTTCCTTAACCGATGATCGGAACGGTAAAGAAGTCCCTTGCCAGCTCACTATTTGGAAGGCTCTCGGGGGCGGGACTTTGGACGTGTCCCAAGAGCGCAAAAAGCCAACCACCAATACATTGGCGCTGGAGATTATGGAGCCGGATATCACGCCAGAGAATCCTAATGGATATGCAGTAGAAATCATTTTCGGTATCTAATCAATACTAAACCCCCTATCGTTCAGGTAGGGGGTTACATACATTGAGGAGGAAATTTAATGAGTACAGACAAACAGTTGGATAAAACTCTTAATATAGGTTCAGAAATTCGGTTGGCAGAGGGCATCAAAAAGCATGTGAAGATCGGGACTATTGCATTGATCCGTCAGGTTCGTGAAGAAATGGATGGTGTAGTACACAAGTTTTCCTTTTCGATAGGCCGGAAAAAATGGGAGGCTACCGAAGACCGGGAAGCAGTTGACTGGCCTAAAGTGGAGGAAATGTACAAAAAGGTGTTTAATCTCGTGCTGGTTGAGGAAATAACGGAAAAAGAGTACGAACTGATTGACCAGGACGGTATTGCAGTACTGGATGATTTGTTAGACCGATTTCTATTCTGAGTCGTTTCCTCCAGATGAAGAGTCAGAACAGGAGGAGTCTAACCCTGTCGAGGATGAGCATGAAACGGACTGGTTAGAACTTTGGGCTTTATGTGTGAGCAATGGTATTTCTGATTCGGAGTGGCCTAATATGACTATTCCAAAAATTAGAGCGCTCATGAAGGCTAAGAACAGAAACCGGGAATTTGAAATCATTCTTCACGGTGGCAATGTTGAAAACAAAAAGCCGAAGAAGGTTAAGACATTATCTGATCTTGGTTTCTTCACCAAGTAAATTAAGAGGCATCCGCAATCATGCAGGATGCCTCTTTTTCTGTATTCAGGGCAGGAAAAGTTTCCTGAACCCTATGAAGAGGTGAGCAAAGTGGCGGATTTAAGTAAAGATGTAGTAGGTGCGCGTATAAGCTTGGATACCACCAAGATACTACCAGCTTTCAAAGTAATAGACAACGGAGCAAGGGCGAATGCTGAATCCTTTAAAGTTTTAAATTCTGAACTGGGGCTAAGTGAGAAGAATTTTAAATCCTTAGCCAGTAGTGCAGATAAGTTTGCTTTGAGTGCAGAAGACAGACGGAAGAAGATCCTCGCTGAATCCGAAGCTCTTGTTAAGCAACGCACTGCACAAGCAGAATTAAATACTGCTCGGAAGAATCAATTGGAGCAGGCCAATAAGATAACCGACGAGAAGCTTAGAGCACAGCAGGCCATTGTAAAAAAGCGTGAAGACGCAATAGAACAACAGGAACGCGAACACCTGAAGCGTATGGAAGCTTTGCAGAATAAAGCTTCATTGGCGGGTCAGAGATCGGCAAAGGCCTCAGGGGCTGGTACTGACGACAGGACGCGCGAACGTGTCTTAATGGAAGAACAGTCCATACGGATGAAGATATCTCAACTGGCAGAGAAAGAAGCACAGCAGGCACGTAAGAACGCACAAGACTACGAAAAGTTTTGGGTGAATGCATTACGTGCCAGGGAGCAAAAAGAGGCACAAGTCCGTGAGAAAGTACTTCAGGAAGAACAGAAGATCCGGCGCTCTTTAAGCCAAACCGAAGCGCAAATGAAGCAGACTTTTAATACAACTCCTAACTGGATTAGCAGAGTAGGTGATATGGCTACTCATGCGCTTGTATTCAACACGGCATATGCAGCCATGCATAAAACACAGGAAGCACTCAAAGAGGGATTAGTCGGCATTGAGTCCAACATGGCGGGTTATATCCAGACCAATGAGCATTATTTTTTGGAATACAACGCTGGCACGAAAGAGATGGTTATGAACACCGAAAAGCTTCATGACCAAACGACCAAATTTATCCGGACGGCTCATGACCTTGGCTCAGAAATTATGGACGTTACCGAATCAGCACGTCTTTGGGGCCGGATGTATAAGGATGCAGGTGTTGTTCAGGAGATGGTACGTAAGTCAACAATGCTCAGTACCGTTGACCTTGTATCCTTGGAAGATGCGACAAAATCAATGGAGTCTACATTTGCTCAGTATGGCGTGCAAATCAAGAACAGCAATGACGCTATGGTGTTGGGTGGGCGCGTTCTGGACTCTTGGTCCAAAGTTGCCCATGATACGATGGCACCAGCTAAAGACTTGGGAGCAGCCTTCGAGCGTACAGGTAAGATTGCTGCTGAAACAGGCGTAAGTTTTGATTTCATGAACGGTCTTATTTCAGCCGGTGTACGTAACACAGCGCTCTCTGGTGAAAATCTCGGCAACATGTGGAAGACAGTTTTGGGTACGATTCGTACCGACAAGGCTGTGGGAGAAATTGAACGTTTGGGCGTTGCAACCAAAGAAGTTGTTAATGGCTCAGAGCAATGGAGAAAAGCAGAAGATATTTTGTTGGATCTTTCTACCAAAGTAATCGACAAAAACTATGACCTTACAAAGTCTTATGCTGATATCTCACGCGGTGTGTATCAGTATGCCAAATTGGCAGCTTCCCTTAATGCCGGGGATATTTTGCTTGGTACAGCGGCCTCTATAGGCTCAACCGGATCGACAATGGAATACCTGAAGGTTCAAATGGATACCATTCAGCGTAAAGCTGCTCAAACCAAAGCCTCTTTGCTTGAAATATTTAACAATGCAGGCGACGACGGGCTAAGAAGAACGATTAAGAACGTCTTGGACGCGATTGACCAACTGCTTATTGGCCTTACCAAAGTACCGTCGGGAGTGTTTGAGGGTACGGCAGCTATTGGAGGTTTACTTCTAGCTTATAAAGCCCTCAGCGGGCCAATTATGAATGTAGTAGCTGCTGTGAAAGTACTTACAACAGCTAAGGTTGCAGAAACGGTGGCTGTTGCTGCAAACACTACAGCCAACGAAGTGAATATTGTCTCTTCTCAAGGAGCGACATTGTCTACCGTCCAACGTAGCGCAGCAACTCAGGCCTCTACTGCTGCAACAGCAGAGGCAACAATTGCAACTACAGCTATGACTAGGGCGCAAGCGTTATCCACAGTAATGATGGCTGCTGCAACAGCGGGTTTGACTTTGCTGGCTGGGGCAATTGCTCTTGTCATTTGGGAAAGTGGAAAAGAAGAAAAAGCAGCGCGTGAAAGAGCACAAAACTTGAAAGATGCTGATTCGGCTGCTCAACAAATGATAAGTCAGTATCAGCGACAAATCGACTTACTTCCCAAACTCGTTAATGCTCATAAATCGCTTTCTGATTCACTAAAAATTAGCGGTACCTCAATTGAGAGACAAACTCAGATAAAGAAACAACTGGAAGAGGTCACAAAAGCCTTAATTATAACAGTAGGTAAGGATGGGGCTAAACAGCTTGAATCCGCAAACTTTAGTGAAAAGGCTGTACAAATACAGGTTGATGCTTTGAATACACTGATTGCAAAGCAAAATGAAGCACGAAAGAATATGCTTACTGATCAACAAAGCGAGATTAACAATCAGCTGAAAAAGAATACCGAAGAGCTGGAGCAAACAAAAGAGAAACTCCTTAAAGTTAAAGACAGCTTAGCTTCACAAATGGGAGAGTTCTTTAAAAACGTTTTTACCGGAAAGAGTTTGGACGAAGCTTCTAACTCCGTTCAGCTTCTCCAAGACGAAGTAAATGGCTTAGAGAAGGAGAACCATAAACTTTCCGCCTCTGCCGCTGAAGTCGCAGTGCAGCTTGGCCAAGTTGCAGTTGATGCGGTTGATCAATTCGCAGGTAAGTCGGGTACAGCAGCTGAAAGTGCCAAAGCTCAAGCGGAAGCATTAGCAGATTTAAGGGAGCAAATTCAAGGAAATGGCACTGCTGTATCTGAGATGAATAATCTCTTGAGCGACCTTTCAAAAGGACAGTCTCTCAACGCCGCTGCTGCCACGGACCTAATACTAAAATATCCTCAACTGGCAGCAGAAATATATAAGACAAGTGATGGATGGAAATTTGAAAAAGACGCTGTGGAAGTTCTCCGAAAAGCAAAAATTCAGAAAGCAATCGACGATTTGAAATCCGAGAAAGCTTCAGCATTCAACACAAAAGTGTCTACTGATGAACGTTTAAAAGCTTATAGCATTGAAGCAGAAGCTATTAGAAATTTAGCTCAATTAAAAGCTGCTCTCAATGGTGTAATGGCTCAGAGTTCGTTGGAGGTTGCGAAAAGACAAACTGAACTTAATAGCATGACTGGCATTAGATCAGTTTTAAACGCTCCTTTTAAGAATCAACTTGATGTTGATAAGAAAAAACTGGATAACAAAAAAAAGCTTGATGAAATATACACTGAATATGAAAATCAAGCAAAATCCTTTGATACTCGGATTAACGCTTTATCGAAGCTATACAAAGACCCTAAATTTGGAGTTAGCGATTCATCAAGCAAAGAGAAAAAAGGAAGAAAAGGAAAGAGTGATGCAGAAAAATCGGCTGAAAAAGCTGCTAAAGAAGCTGCGGATGCTCGTAAGGATTCCTACAGCGATGATATGGACAACTTCAAATACATCGCAGAACGTAATGAATGGTCTATAGACCAGAAAATAGCTTGGTACAAACAACTGGCTCAACGACATAAGCAGTACCTTTTGGAAGATAAGGATGCAATGAAGCAATGGAGCCGCGATGTTCAGAAACTGAATGATTCAAGATTTCAGGAAGACGTGGAGAATCTTGAGCGAAGAACCGAGCGTATGCGGCAGGCCAACAAACAAGAAATTGAGATGGTAAAAACCAGCTTGGATTTTTACAAGAAGGAACAATCTAAATCTTACTTGCTACCAGCAAATAGGCGTGAAATCCAAAAGCAAATTTATGATCTGTCCGTGAAGTATAACGAGCTTCGATACCAAAACTCGGAAAAATGGATTGATAAAGAAACTTCCAAAATGGAAATGGCGGGGCAAACCCAAATTGCTATCCTCAAAATGGAATATGACGCTTATATGCGTATGAGTAAGGCAAAGGAACGTACCGCCGAACAGAGTTTTGAGTTGCAGCAGAAGATTTACGAGAAACGTAAAGCTCTGGAAGATGAGTTTTTGTCAGACTTCCAAAAAAGAATCAATTACCAGAAGAGTATGGAAGCCATATCTGTTTCCGATCAACTCAATTTATGGACAAAAATGCAGGCTCTTTATAAAGAAGGATCAGAACAACGGATAGAAATTGATGTACAGGTCCATGACTTAAAGAAGCAACTTTTGGAGGATCAGAAGAAGGCTGCTTCTGAAGCTGCCAAGAAGGAAAAGGAAGGGCTTGAAAAGACTCGGGATGAGGAAGTAAAGCGTATTGAGGCGGAACGGGATGCTTTTATTGAGGCTCAGGATGCTAAAATTAAGGCCATAGACGACTTGCTTGCTAAGATGCAGACAGCTAACGAAGACGAGGATTATGAACGTGCAATGGCGGAAAAACAAGCACGCCTTGCCCTGCTACAATCTGCTGTCGGTCCCGAAGGTATTGCTGAACGGAAACAGACTGAAAAAGATATTGAAGATTTGCAGCGGGAACATAACCGGACGCTTGCTAAGCGTGGATTGGAGGATCAGAAGAAGAAGCTCCAAGACGAGAAGACTGAACGGGAAAAGGACTACAATGACCAGATTGAAGCAGCCAAACAACATTATGATCAGCTATCCGAGAAATATGATGAGTATTCAGATGGAGTTGAATCTAAAGCTGAAGATTTGAAAAATACTCAGATTTCAAAGGAATCTGAGAAAAACGCAGAAATATTGCGTCAGTTGGATCAATTCATCTTAGACTATCAAATGAAAATGGCTGAAATCAATGCCACCTCATTGTCTGCATCCTTGGATACAGGTTCCTCAATATCAGAAAAGGACAGCGATTTGGCGCGATACAATTCTAATATTGATAAATGGTATTCGGCAGGCGCTGCTGAGAAGGCCAAACTGCACGAGGAAAATGCCACTCTGCGGAATAAGTATGGTATCAAAAAGGACACAGGAAAGCTTCAAAAATTCCATTCAGGCGGTGTCGTTCGGGGGGATAGGGGCGCGGAAGTTCCGGTCATTGCTCGCGCAGGAGAAATGTACCTGAATGATCAACAGCAGAGCAACTTGTTCAAAATTATCAATTTCAAAATGCCAGCACTTAATTTCTCCATGCCAGACTTTTCTATGCCAATGGCTTCGGGCGGTTCAAATCCGCAGCAAATCAGCAACCAGTTCGTAATAAAATCAGGCGATACTTATATTGAAGACGAATCCGCAGCAAAGGTGTTCTGGAGCGAACGGGACAACTTTGTACGGAGGTTGCAGACAAGGGGAGGTAAGTCTTAATGATTGACGCTACGGCAGATGGAAAGTCCTTTAAATCCATTGGATTAGGGCTTAAAACTCACAATATACCTGTGCTGCCGCCAACAAAGGACCATTCTCTTGAAATAGCCGAGAGGGATGGGGAATTAGACTTTGGCAGTACTTACGGAGCGAGGACAATTAACCTTGAATGTGTCGTTATGGCAGATGATACAACCCTTGATTACCATAGGAGAGTCGCCCAAGTGGCGGCTCTTTTTAATGCCAAAAAAGGGGATATCGTATTCACGTTTTCGGACTTACCAGGAAGGCGATATATTGGACGCTATGCCGGAACATTGGATATCGAAAAAATACTTTGGGACGGAGAGTTAACTATACCAATCAAAATGGGTGAACATCCGTTTCCCGAGAGTGACGAGAACATTGAAGAGGTCACCATCACACAATCGCCGCAGACTGTTTCAGTTACTTCAGTTGGAGACGAAAGGGCCAGCCCTGTTATCGTCCTGACCAACATTGGTGAAAACGACATACGCAATTTTCGAATTGCAAATGAATATCAAATTGAGTAGGGGGTCTTTTTATGGCAGATATATTACTTAGTAAATCAAACTGGTGGAAAACGGCTTGTATAAACGCTGCTTTACGGGGTACAAATTTTGCTGCCCCTCAGATTGTATATATAGCTCTGTACACAAGCAATCCAACGGATGCAGATACAGGACAGGAAGTGATGGGAGGCGGCTATGTACGGCGTGCTGTAACGTTTGGTGCGCCAGTCATTGCGGATCGTAGGGCAGTTGCAGCCAGTTCGGCAGATGTATCTTTCCCGATTGCAACGGCTGATTGGGGCTTGGTTACCCATATTGGTATTCGCACGGCAGCAACAGGGGGCAATCTAATGTATCACGGAGCCGTGAAAACGCCGCGTACAGTCCAAACTAATGACACACTTCGTTTTATGTCTGGTCAGATTTCGATTGACGAGGGGTAGGGAATAATTATGGAAAAAATGTACGCTCCAGTAGCAAATTCACCACGGACTGAACTGGCTGAAATCATTAACGCGACTCAGACCGAAATCAAGGTAACCAACGCTGCTGTATTGCTTCAAGGTGAGGGTATAGCGGTTGTAGGTAATGGGGATGTAGCGGAAACGATCACATATACAAGCATAGAAGATAACACGCTTAAAGGCTGTATGCGCGGGTTTGAAGGTGTAGCGCGTGCTTGGGCATCCGGGGCTGTGGTGGCACGTAATTTTACCGCGTCCGACTTGCGAGCAGTACAAAAAAACATTGGAGCCATTGACGATAAATTACAAGGCATGGAGCTAACGGATGCCTTTATATATTACGTGGATGCTGTTAACGGTTCAGACTCTAATGATGGTCTGACTAAGGCCGAGGCATTCAAGACCATTGCCAAAGCTGTGAGCGTCATGAAGCCTATAAGCCTGTCCCGGTTCTCCATTGTGCTGTTACCAGGAACGTATGATGAAGATGTTGAGATGAAGCACAAGCTGCGTGCTCAGACGCTGGAACTAAAGGGAGAAACAGAAGATGCTAGCTTATACAAGGTTAAATCTGTCACATTAGACAATTTTACAAACCGTGCAGGCATCTACAATATGACAATCACAACAACTGAAAAGGTTGGTATATCTCTGGTCTACTGTAACCGAACTTTGATTGAAAACGTTGTAATTGAAGGTGCTTCAACAGGCCAGCATGGTATTAGTAGCTATGACGCTAATGCACGAATCGTAAACTGTAAAATTTCTAATCGCAATATTGGCATAGCTGCTGATGCCCGTTCTTGGTTCTATATCGAAAATTGCACAGGGTCCGGGAACGTTACAGGTATACAATCGCAGCTGGGTTCTATTATCGTCGTGACTGGCACAGTTCCAAAAGGTGCAACGGATGAAAAATCGCCATTATCAGGCCAAATATTTGGGAATACGCCTTTTGTGTATCTTCGTAGCGGAGGATATACGTTGCCAGCTAATTCTGTACCAGCTGATGTACCAATAACAACGGTGATGGAAGACAGCAATTCTATGCGCGATGGAAACACGGTGGTCATTAATAAAAGTGGATGGTATCACATTAATTCACTGGTCACGATAGAAAGCCTTCCAAATAATAAAATCGCTGATATAACAGTGTACAAAAATGGGAGCAACTTAACCACTCGCCAAGGAGCTGGGCTAGGTACGGGACTGGTCACATTTTTAACGATGGATGATCAACAATATCTAGCAGCAGGAGACGTAATATCATTCAAAGTCTTTCAAAGTGATTCGGCAGAACACAATGTTTATAACACACAGATGAGGCTTACATGTATCGGGCAAAGAAGGACTTAATTTAGGAGGGAGGTCTATGTTTAATACAGGTGGATTTAATGGCCTTGCTCTTAATTCGGGCAGTTCAACGGATGGGAATGTAATAGATCTGTCCGCTCATTTATCCGGTCAGTCACAAATGTATTCCCAGCGTAAAGAGATTAGCGGGGCCGAAACTGACAATGCATTCAATCTAATGTCTTTCAATACTCCAGACTCCAGCGTATCAATTGAATACATTTTAGATTTTAACTTGGATATGACCGCAGGCGTGGAACTTTCAGGCGAAGGCCGGGCGCAATCTGATTTTGTTCGGTCTTATGACTTAGAAGCTATGCCAATGTCCGGCGATGGACACGTAACAGATGCACAGTATACTCGTGAAATTATTCTACAAGCTTTACCGATGTCGGGAGAGGGACGATTGCAGCCTGCCGAGGCCAGCCGATTCCATACAGATTATATTGAGTTTACGGACGTATTCCGTCCTGGTGAAGTCATTACTATAGATGCAGGAAAATTCAAAATTATGAGAAATGGTCAGAACGTCTCGCATCTTTACAATGGTGATTTCTTCGATTTGAATCTCGGCAATAATAACCTGACCTGGACGGACCCAGAGACAGGCCGGACGGTTTTGTTCCGCATTACACACCGGGATAAATACTTATATTGAGGTGACTTATGCCTACTCCAACTATGCAAGTGTTTGATAAAAACATGCGTCGCGTTGGAACGCTAGTGGACTCTTATGACATTCAGCGGCGGCGCAGGATCAATAGTGATTATGAATTAACCTTCATGGTTCCAATGACCAGTGAGGATTATCGTGAAAAGATAGCAATCAAGGGCCACGTTCGGGATGAGCGTGGTCAATTTTATGTTATCCAATCCCGAAGCCGGTCACGCGAAGGCCGAAAGCTGACTGCAAACATCTACTGCAACCACATCATGTTCAGACTTAATGATTACAAGTTTCCATATGCTTCATACATTGCAGAAGCCTATGGTATCCATATTAACCAGCTTACAGACCTGATTACAGTTGCTACAGGTGGACGGTTTAAGTTTGTTATTCATGACACGTTCGATTTGCATGATGTAAAAGACTTCGGACGTGGCACTTGTCTTGAAGCACTAAATAAGATCATTCAGATGTATGAGTGCGAGGTCGAACCAGACAACTTCACTATTAACCTTAGAAAAAAGATCGGAACCGACAGCGGATTACAGTACCGGCTTAAAAAGAATATCGTATCCAGTTCGTTCAAAGACAAAGGCGAGTCTCTAGTGACGCGCATGTTTGCTCAGATGAAGGATGGACGGACATTCATAGGCATGGATGCGTCCAAACTGACCGACGAGGAGCGGAGCTTGCTTTCCAGTATATCGGGAACTATTGTAAACGGAAAGCTGGCGGTGAATTACTTAATATCGCCATACGCTCAATATTGGGCCAGTGATTCCGTGCCGTTTTATGATGGTGAGATTATAGAGCAGGATATTGAGGAACCGGAGGATTTGTTGAAGGCTACGCGGAAGGCTCTTGCCGAACAGGAGAATGTAACGCTGGAGGTAACGGTATCAACGGCAGACCTATTTAAAATTGACAATACAGAGCCAGAACCACATTTAGGTGACACGGTAATGTGTATTGATCCGGCTATGGATATGAACAAACTCAAAGCTCGAATCACAGAACTTACAGAGTATCCGTATAGTCGCGACAAACATTCAGAGCCTACCATATCCAATGTCAATTTACGCGATTATGCAGATATCATTTCTGACCTGGAGCGGAACAAAAATATTATCAATAATCTATTTTCTAATGGTAAGATCCGGACGGAAGTTTTTGAATCCTTCGCAAAGCAGGCAGTCATTGATATAGACAACTCAAAAACGGAAATTAAGTACGATCAGCGCGGTATAATCCTACAGGACAAGACCAATGCACAGAATCAGGTCATTATGACCTCAAATGGTGTTGTCTTAACCACAGATGGAGGTAAAACAGCAAGAACGGCTATTACAGCGCGCGGGGTGGTAGCTGAGCAGATTGTCGGGCAACTGGGTAACTTTGTATCTTTGGTTATTGGTAGCGGTGATAACGTAACCAAAATCAATACCAACGGAATAAGTGCTGGAAATGACGACTATACTATTGCACCGTTCAGGGTAGATATGCAGGGTAATGTAGTAGCTAGATCAATCAAGCTCACAGGCCAAATTGACAATTCAGAAATGAACGCTTCAGATATTAGGGCTAGTACAGTTAATGCAAGTACAATACGTGGTAGTAAGTTAATCGGTAATGAGATCGAGGGCGGTATTATTACAGGAGCCTTATTCCGAACAGCCAAAGAGGGTAGGCGCATAGAGATAAACTCTATTGGCCTTACTGCTTATAACTCTCGTGGTGGAGAAGCTGTTTCATTAGGTCAGTATAATGATGGTGGCGGCTTATTGTTTATGGATGATAGCTCGCCAAGAGGAAGCGTCTACGGAGATAGAGAAGGATTTCATTTGGGAAACATGGGACCTATTATTATTCGATCTGTAGACGATGCCACTTATTTAAAAGGTCCTGTGGATTTTTCCGAAGCATTTGTGAGTGGACTTGCTTTAGAGGTAGGGAGCATTAATGGTCTCGAAAATAAACTTAGAGATTTACGTAACGATATTGACAAAATACATGGAGATTTGTTTAATGGTTTGATCGTTAATGCAACATTCGACCCTGGTTCCAGGAATCTAAAATTGTTCAGCCAAGGCAAAACCGTGGCTACAGTTAATATTCCTGCTGGTGGAAGCTCTAGCAGTTCGACAACATAATGTTTACTGCATCTCCTACCGATGGTAATATTAGGACATATATACTGTGTAGGAGGAACGTTACATGAAAAAATGGTCTTATTTGTTGGTTTTACTTAGCGGGATGCTAATCGGTACGGTTATTGCCACAGCTGGTAGCGCTTTTGCGGATCAAATTAAGTCCATGATTGGGCGGACAGTAGCAGGGGAATATACAGTCAAGGTCAATGGCAACTCATTATCAGAAAACGCAATTGTTGTTGACGGAAAGGCGCATGTTCCGCTTCGCGCTGTCACCGACTCTTTGGGGGCGAATTTAAAAGTGGATGGAAAAACGATTCAAATTGAATCACCAGATAATTTTTCTTCAAAACAAACTGCTGATGTGATACAGTCTGTTTCGAATAAATACCAAGGATGGCCTGTTTCTAAACTGGAAGATAGAAAGTTGGAGCTTGAGAAATTTGTAATAGATACAGAAAAAGATAAAGAAAACTTGCAAAAAACTCTTGAAAAATACAGCAAATTTAGAGAAGAATACGCAGGAAATAAAAAGGCGATGGACACTCTGGACTCCAAGACAAAAGGCACGGAAGAAGTATTACAAGAAGCTGAAACAAATATAGCTAAATATAAGACTGAACTAGAAGAAATAGATAAAGCTATAGCTTCACTTAAATAACTCATGAAAAAAAGGAATAAGACAGTATTGCTCAAATTAAAAGTCGCACTCCACATGAGTTCGTGGAATGAAATGAAAAGCAAAAAGCTGAACTAGAAAAGTAGTTGTTTAGAAATCGCTCAAATAGAATAAGAACAAAAAGGACTCCCTAAGTTTTAGGAGTCCTTTTTGTTCTTATTCTATCTAACTAATTAATTAAGTAGTTCAAGAAACTAGTTAATCTAATTCTAGATACTCATCTACTATTTTTTCTGATTCATGAAGAATATTATCTTTATCTATTTCTGGATTATAAAGAATATTACCTTCATCATCAATTAATCCTTCTCCATAAAACTTAGAGAAAGGAATTTTAACTACCATTAATGCAAATTCAGTTGCTGCCTTTTTATATTTTGCTTTGTAAAGAGATAAGTCCTTCTGGTAATTCTTAAGAAGAGCTTTCTGTAATCTTGGATCAAGACTTTCAATGGCTGCCGACATGTTATTTTCAAACATTCTTATCACGCTGTCATTAGTGGATTTAATTGATTCTGCTAGTTCTAAAGATCTCTCAAGTAACTCTTTAGCTTCTATTGTCAATTCTTCAAGTCCTAGTAAGAAATCTACACTTTCTTTAAGAATAGAAGAAATCTTTGCGAGTGTTTCTAGATTGGGTTCGCCTTTATTTCTTTCGAATCTTCCGTAATAGGACTGCGAGAGATCTAGCATATCAGCCATTTCTTGCTGGCTAAAACCCTTTGATTCTCTTAGCCATTTGAGGCGCGCAGAAAAAACTTCCAAAATGAATACCTCCAAGTATTGACATTAGACTATAACAAGCATATATTAAGACTGCAATGGAATTTATTTAGACCATTAAGTACTAAAGGGGTGGGAAAATGAGAAAGCCAATTAACAAGTTAGCATACTACAGATTAACCAACATCATGTCTCAAGAAGATGTTGCCAAGGAATTAGGGATATCTCAAGCGTACTATGGGCGTCTAGAGAGAAATCCAGAGAACATTAATGTTGGCATGGCAAAGAAGCTGAAAGTTATCTTTAAAGTGAACTCTTTAGATGATCTATTTTCCGAAGCAGTTTAATCCTTATAAGTCTAATACTAATCCATATCGGGATTAAAAGACAAGAAGGAAAGAAATAAGAAAAACAATGTAGGCATCTTAGATAAACGGATATAATTATAATAAAAGGTTATCTAAACCTATCGGTAAAAATAAAAAATCTAACTTTAACTATAGCCTAGTACACTATTTTAAGTATCACCAAAAAGGAGGAATAATATGAATATTCGTATTGAGAATTGGATGGGACACGAAATTCGTTTTGTAGAGAAGACACTAGGTGATTGGTGGGCAGTAGCCGTGGATGTCACTAGGGTACTCGGCATAAGAAACAATCGTGATGCGGTAGGTCGCTTGCCTGATACTCAAAAGGATGTAGCTTTAACCGACACCCTCGGGGGAAAGCAAGAAGTTGCGATTATCTCTGAAAAAGCAGTCTACCGAATGATTATGAGATCACGCCGTAAAGAAGCTGAGGCTTTCCAAGATTGGGTTTTCGACATAATCAAGCAGCTTCGCCAGTCTACTGGACTTGAAGGTTTCCAAATCTTTCGTATGTTAGATAAAGATCATCAAAAAGAAGCCATGGGTAAACTTTGCAGTGGATTAAGACAACCAGTAAGAGTTGACTTTATTAAAGCTAATACCATTGCAAACAAAGCAATTTCTTCTATGCATGGTCACCCCAAGATGATCAAGAAAGACCAAATGACACCCGAGATGCTTGTAGAAAGACAAGCTGTTTTAGAAGATGCTGTTAACCTGATGACAATGTCGGACAAGTTCAAGTTAGACATTGCAGTCTCTAGAACTATCTATGATAAGTATCTAGGTGATCACCCGAGAAATAAACATGCAAATTAAAAAGAGCCGCTTAACAAAGCGACTCCCAACAAAGTTGTCACCTGTCTTCTTGGCCGGAGTAAGGTGACCTTATTCAAGGGTTATACCCTCTAACCTAATCATAGACAATTATACAATAGTATAATTTATAGTCAAAATTATTTATCTTGTTGCCTAGATTCTGTTAGAGGTGTATGCCCCATTTTTCTGGAGGCAAACATAATAGAAGAAGAGATAATGGACTTTATATTAAATTCTTCACCTGATCAATATCTTGAGTTAAACTTGCTGAACTAAATGATGTATCCTTCAAGGAATTTATTACTACACTAGACGGTCTTATCGAATTAAGGTAAACACACTCACCCCATTTTTGGGGTCAGTAAATCAGGACTCCTGAAATTTTAGGAGTCCTTTTAATCGCCTCAAAATTGAGTTGAACTGGGCTGAATTTTCAGCCGAGTTAATCTTGAACATCAAGACGGTTAGATATTGAACCATCCTCAATTTGCGTATGGTGGATTATTAGCAATACGGAAAATCCGTATCGGTCAAGTTGCACTCTAGCAAATCGTGAATTTCAAGGTGAAATAGTATTAGACTGCACTCAATAATAGAAACAACGGCAGCCAAGGCCGAGAAAATAAAATCCTAGACTGCCGAGGTTCTATTGAACTATATCGTCGATTACCCACTAGAAATCTTAGCAATAACACTTACTAATACAAAGTTCTCTTTTCAAGGCACGCTAGTATTCAAATACCAACGATTTAAACCCTTATCATGACCTATCGGGGATTGTTAGTTCTACCCCTTCAATCGGGAGAGCAGCAGGATCTACGGATTCACCATCCATATTAACTGCCTGAAGTTGTATATCAACATAATGCAATTGATCCTCGCCAAGTTCCATGCCGTAAAAAGCTTCCGTAACATCAATAAGCCTGTTTACGGGCGTATGGTGATGATGATGGCCGGGAAAATGTCCCCCTTCGTTGCTTGGGAGCCCGAAAATGCTAAACGATCCACTGAAAACGCCCTCCTCCAGAGCAGAGTTCTTCCTACGGAGGTAGATATCAACAATAAAGGAACCCCTGGTAATAACTATATTTTTAATTTCCACTTTAATTCGAGGTTTACCAAATAATTCATGTAAAGTCCGTATAGGACAAGTAACTGTATCTAGTCCTTCATACGTATAATCAAGTCGTGGTGACGAGAGATCAAGCGTATCAGCCACAGACCACCCCGGAAAACCGCGGGATTCCAATGATAATGACATTATCTCAGGTGGAGGATTTCCCTGTGGGTTACACTTTTGCCAAATAGCCCACTGTCGATCAACGTTAGCATGGTGAGACCAGAATATTGGGTCGTATGCAGAACGTAGAATTGTTGACATATCTCCACCGGGCCCACCAACCCAACCGTGTATGTCCCCATGTGGCCCCTCGATTGCAACAGTAAAACTCATAAAATCATTTGAATCACTCATTGCATCAATTGCTGCGCTGGCGTGTTCCCTTAAACGTCTGAGAGCTTGCGGAGGATTTCGGCGAGTCTGACGACTCCGATCCTCTATTGGACCGGAGAAGAGAGGATTCAGTCGGGGTACTCCGCCGTCATCGAACATTTCATCGCCATGTGCAGGAGCCAAGCCTTGAGCTAACGATTCGCTTGAGGTCCAATCCCAAAAAGGCAAAGAAACAGAAGGGTCGATTGATTGTAGTGCTTGTTCAAATAAGCGGATATAGACCCTATGCCACGGAAGGAAAATAGATTCCCCATGCGGACAAAATTCTCGTGGTATCCAATGGTATCCTGCAAGATCGATGTAACTATTCGTTCCATCACGCCGCTGCAATTCAATCATAGCCCTTCGAAACGCAAGGAGTTCCTCCGGTGATAGCGATCTTATCTCTTTTCTTGTATGCATTGAAGATTAACCCCCTTCTTTGTAATAAAATAATGTATGAGATTGTTATGCGACATGGTTGGATAATTTATGCATGTTAGAAAAAACTTTAACACTTCCAAATTAATAGGTATGTATCCGCGTTCTACTCGGGTACATTTCGCCTGTGTTCTTGCTGTCTGACAACTTGTTCATTTATCCGGGTACATGTAAAACGTAAATGATTGAACATTTCTGCCCGTTAACTTAATGACGTCAATATCAGTCTACAACTTTATATTCACTGAACAATATTTCTCTTTAAAATCCGCAGCGTTATAGTAACAAAATCAATTTAAGATACAAGTATGAAAGCCTCTGATAACTCAGGGGCTTATTTTGCGTACAAAGAAAGGTGAGATCGTAATGGATATACTTACAATTCACGGAGTAAGAGGATTTATTGATGGAAACGGCACGCCGCAATTGAATTTGGAGGATGTGGCTCGCGGATTAGGATTTACAGACAAATCCAAAAGTGCAGAGTATGTCAAATGGGATAGAGTGAGGCAGTATATATCGGATTTGAAGTTTTCGACAGAAGTGTCGAAAGATACTTTTATTCCTGAAAACATCTTTTATCGACTGGCAATGAAGGCAAGAAACGAAGTAGCCGAAGCATTTCAGGCCAAGGTAGCTGATGAAATATTGCCGTCGATCAGGAAGCATGGAATATATGCTACGGATAATGTGATTGACAATATCCTCAATAATCCTGACTTTGGAATTGAACTGTTGACTAAGCTCAAGGAAGAACGTGCTGCCAGAGTACAGGCGGAAAGAACAAATGCAATCCTAATGCATGTTAACAAAACCTATACTGCCACAGAGATTGCCAAAGAACTCGGATTTAAGTCAGCAATTGCTCTTAACCATGATTTAGGCAATCGAAAGATTCAATTCAGGCAGAATGACACATGGTTGTTGTATAGCAGATTTGCGGATTGCGGCTATGTTGAAATCAAACAAGAAGTTCTTGATAACGGAAAAGTGATATATCACCGTAGATTTACACAGTTAGGTCGTGAATGGCTTTTGAAAATTTATAATAAGGAGCAATCAAAGGCATCTGCAAACTAAAGGTGTCTTTTTTTTGTGTCTGAGGGAGGTGATGAAACCCGTGGCAAAAATAAAATCTACATTGGATATACAACTGGATCTAACCAGACCTGTTGAGGATTTGACTGAGGTCATTTCTGCTGTAATTGCTTCACAACCACATAAACGTAAAGAAATACTTGAGGGATTAGATATAGCAGTAGGAAATGCATTAGCAGAGATACAGGCCCAAGAGGAAAAGGATCAGAAAACAGACGATGATAGCTCAGGAAAAGTTTCCTGAACAAAGAGACGGGGGAAGCAAGGTGGATAAGTGGGAGGTTTTTAAGTTCAGCACTGCTTTAGGGAGCAGCGCTGTGACGTATTTTTACGGTGGGTGGTCGGGAGTATTGGGGGTGTTGCTTGCACTGGTCATTATTGATTATGTGACAGGGCTGTTCGCGGCGGGAGCCGAGGGTAAGAAGGGAACCGGACCCGGCTTGAAAAGTAAGATCGGCCTGATCGGTATTGCCCGAAAGGTTTTTATTTTTGCAATGGTTGCTGTATCCCATCTAATTGATGGAGTCTTAGGCGATTCGCACCTATTCCGGGATGCGGTTGCCTATTTTTATATGGCAAATGAGCTGCTTTCGATAGTTGAAAATGGCGGCAGGCTTGGTGCGCCAGTCCCGTCGATCATTCGGCAGGCTGTGGAAGTTTTAAAGAGTAAAAGCGGAGAAAAGGAAGGTGACGGGGAAAATGCAGACAAGGAAAAAAGGTAACGCGCAGGGGATAGACGTCTCTCGCTATCAGGGCAATATTGATTGGAAGGTGGTCAAAGCGGACGGAATTTCATTTGCCTTCATTAAGGCCAGCCAGGGGCAACGTTATGTCGATCCGACATTTATTACGAATGCAAAAGGGGCCAGGGCTGCCGGGGTGTTACTGGGAGCATACCATTTTGTCGATGCAACCAGCGTTGAAGCTGCAAAAGCGGAAGCAAGGCATTTCGCTGAAGTGCTGGAGCAGATTGGCGGCGCAAAAGCGCTGGACCTTCCAGCAGTGATGGATTATGAAAACAATCCCGGCAATCTATCCAAAACGCTCATTAGCGCGGTAGCGTTGGCCTTTCTCTTAGAGCTGGAACGCCTCACTGGACGAAAGCCTATTATCTATACAGGTAATGCCTTTGCTGCTAACTTTAACGCCTCATTGGGTGGGTACAAGCTTTGGATAGCCCGGTACAGTGATACTCGCGTCCCGAGCGACACAGCGACGTGGAAACGTTGGGATATTTGGCAGTACAGCGATAGCGGTAAGATTAAGGGCATCGCTGGAAATGTGGATCTGAATGAGTTTGACGGTACGGCGGACGAATTGCGGACGCGGTTCAACAAGAAGGGGGAAAATACAGTGACAGAAAAGCAGAGAGACATTAACAAGGTTAGCCCGTGGGCAGCAGATGTATGGGAGGAAATGACCAAGAATGGTTACTTTGATGGAACGCGTCCCGGCGCTCCAATCACACGAGAAGAAGCGGCTGCTGCTCTAAGTCGTCTACGCCAAAACATTCTCAAGGGGGATAAATAACTATGATCGAACAATATATCACAAATATTACGCTGTCACTGATTGGACTTGGTACGCTTGGTATGCTTATACTGGCGGCCTCCTTGTATCGCAAAGTTAAGCCAATTTATGAAGCACGTTTCAGCATCGAGCAGCGCAACAGAATTGGACAACTGGCCCAAGACGCCTATTCATGGGTAGAGCGTAATTATGCTGGAGCTGGTGCAGAAAAATTTCACGAAGCTGTTAAGTACCTGACTGTCAAGATGGATCAGATCGGCGTATCTATCAAGCCGGAAGAGGTCGAAGCGGCTGTCCAAAAAGCATGGGAAGAATTTAACCCAAATAAAATTAAATCTGTATAAAGCAAATACCCTACTGGCATTTAGCTGGTAGGGTATTTTTTGTGTTGATATGTATTACAAAAGCCCTCCGTTAAAGGAAGGCTTTGTTTTGACGCTGAGTATGGCAACTCATAAATAAATAGTAGGTATATACTAAGGTCGACGTGATTTTCTACGCCATTTCAAAATTATCGGAAGTATACAGAAATACAATGCAAAAGCAACAATGATCCACCACTGAGGGTCAATTATATAGAGAATGACTCCTATAAGCAGGGTTATTACTGTTATTGCAACTCTCACTTTTAACATTGTACTTTTACTTACCCTCGCTTCCAATTTTGGAAGCGTTATAAGGGAAATTGCGGTCAATACAACAAAAAATATTGAGGTAAATGAATTATAGATAATATCAGCTCCCTTTACTATTATGTAGCTTTCCTTGCCGCCAAGGGGCTGTTTAAGAAAGACAATCAATAATTAGTTGTAATTAGTTGAAATGGAGTAACCAGTCCACATCAGGTTAACTGTAATTCCTTTTCCCTTGTCTTTGGCTTTAAGGAGTTGTGCAAGCACTCCTGCTCCTGATCCAATAATTGCAGCCCCAAGTGCAGGACCTTGCCCACCCGGAATTTGGGCAAAAAGAAGTGATAAAAATCCAGCAACGTAACTTGATTTTTGTACATATGTATTAAAGCGCCTTGGATTTAATTCCAAGACGCTCCCCTGTTTGTAGTAACGGTTAGCTAATGTCTGATGGGTACTGACCAGTAATAGCCCAAGCTTCGCCTTCAACTCTGTCTCCGTTGGCTCTGAATTGAACTTCGTATTTTCCTGAAGGCATTCCATTTGGGAATGAATTGAGACTATCCCATGGTAATGTGTCTCTTTTGCCTACGGTCTTTGTAATGTACTGTCTCCCAGAATCTTTATGCACCAAGCTCCACGTAATTGTTGATGTCCCTGTATTCTTCACTTTAATACTTACGTGCCCATAACCTTTTTCAACAGTAAATTCCATCAACGGACTTGTCCCACCAAGAACCTCATGTGTCTCTGGACCAGTTTTTTGGATAACTATACCTCCGTGATCCTTCGAGAATGTAACCCCCGTAACTGGTGCGGCAGAAGCAGCTACAGGAGCTACTGCCATTAGAGCCAAAGCACTTGTAAGGATAATTGCTGTGTTTTTAAAGTTCATCAAAAACCGTCCTCTCGAATGGTATAATTTGTACTACTAACCAATCATACCACAGAAAAAGGAATAAAATGTACATTATTATTAACAAAATGGTAACAAACCATTAATATTCGAAAATACATATTTCATTTAAGTATTGCATGACATATATTTCAAAACTTATTGACAACTGCTAAATTATGGACAACAATAGAATGCAATAATAAAAAGTTTTGGAATTTCTGTGTGGAAGGTGGATATGATATGAAGCATACACCTACGATTAGAGCAGAATTAGACAGATACCTACAACAAGAAGGATTGAGTTTAACACAATTTGGTCATATTGCGGATATGAATAGGGGAGCAGTAAGTGCTATTGTAACAGGAAATAAGCCTTTGTCTATTAAACAACTGGATCGAATTACTGAGGCTATGGGTTTGCCAGAAGGCCATTTTTACGACTTGTTCGTGGAAAATTACATCATCGAACATCCTCCAAATATGAGGCGAATCGAGCCATTTTTGTTTCGCTGTGCGGACTTGGACAAGTTGGATGCGATCCGTCGAGTGGTGGGAGCTATCATGGACAATCTACTGTATTCGCCCAAACTATTTGACATTGCAGAAGAATTGTTGTCGCAGGAACGACATGCGGCTGCATTGCTGCTCTATGAGGGGGTAGCTGAAGCGGAGAAATATCAACATTCAGAACGATTGGCAGTCTGTCAATATCGTATATTTACGATTCAAGTTGGAGACGATCAAAGCCGCAATCACAAGGCAGCTATACTATTTGAGCCTTATGTCGAGCGCCTAGATGATTTAGAACAACTTGATGCGTTAAAGGATTTGGCTAATGTGTACAGGTCTTTGCGTAAATGGGACAAGGTTGACGAAATAGCTAAATTAATGAGAGCTAAAGCGGAAATTCAATATAATTTGAAACACGAACACAAGAGTCGGGAATGTGAATCTACTAACAAGCTAACGCGTCCTCTGTTTGTGTACATTTCTTATGCTGACCTGCTGTGTGCAGGTGTCTGTGAAGCCAAAGGCGATTATCAGCAAGCTCTACAATATACATACGCCTATGCGGATTTAGAGTGGGTTAGAGAGATGGACGAGGATACACTATATTGGATTAATTTATTCAAAGGTTGGGCGCAAGCTAACGCTGTCGCAAATAAGCTTTTATCTGGAGATATAAACGCCTTATATGATTATGTTGAATACATTGGTGCACCATCAGATACATCTGAACAAGATAAAGTTGCCCAACTGTTGAACATTATGATGACGGCAAACCGATACCAGATAGACGTAAGTGATATACTTCAGCGTTTTGAAACGGATGTTAATTCACTTTTGCAATTTCCGCAATCTAATGACATATATACGAAACAAGTTATACCAGAACAGTATGCACGTTTGAGTTATGAATTAGCTTATTATCATTTATATCGAGGTACATACGACGATGGCTTCAAATACTTGATGTATTCAATGGTAAGTTATCATACACTAAATAATGAGACTTATTTTATAAAATGTATGGTGTTGTTTGAGCGTTATCGAGCTTATGCAGTATCCGAAACCAAGGCAGCATATTTAGAATTTATTGAAAGGGTGTGGATAGCTGATGTTAAGAAAAATGGCGCTATTGATTGTCGCAGCTAGTTTTTTGTTTATCGTGACTATACCTGCTCAGACTCATAGCCACCATCAGAATATCGTACTTTTCGATCAACAAGGAGGGGCTTAAGCGTAAGCAAATAAATTCCCCGCTAACCTTAATTGCTTGGCGGGGAATTTTTTACTTGCAGGAATTTACCACCATGCGCCGAATGAATTACTGAGGTGATAGCATGAACCATACATATAAAGTATTAAAGTCGGATATCGAACTATTTGCAGCTGCATTAAGCCAGGTGAGAGTATATGTTGTACAGCCGTTAGGTGAGGATTTTATATCGGTTATAGACTATGGTGGCACTATAGAAAAGTTTTCGCCTGATTCGGTTAAGATTGCTGGGGTGTATTACATACGGAATCAATTTGAATTTAGAGTAGATGTGAAAAAGGACTCCACTGGTATGTAGCCAGAATGGAGTCCTTCGTACTGTTTATTTAGTTGAGTATTCGCTTACTTCAAATGTAAGGATTTTATTGAATATTACGTAATCATTGCGACTGCTAAAAGGGCCTATGTTATTTTTATGTTTATTAATTGCATAAGAAGCTGTGCCTGAACCCGCTTGTTTAGCCTCATACCATGCAATAAAATCATTAACTTCTTTCATACTCAGGTCAAACTCTTTTTCAAGACCAGTATCCATAGTGACAACTAAGATTGCGCGTTCACCGGTTGGCTGTTCTGGGCCCGGAGTAGGTGTGGGGTCGGGTGTAGGTGTAGGATCTGGAGTTGACCCTGGATCTTTACTATAAAAGAAGTCGAATTCGCTAATATTAATGTCTTCGCCACTAAGCGTATACAAAGTGACAAATCTAACACGTTCTAACAATTTTTCATTTGGAAGCTTCGTCAGTTCTCCATTACCAACGTTGGTTTCTAATTGGTCTATATAGCCTGTGTCTCGGTCGTAGAAACTAATTCTTAAACTTTTATAATCACTTTTAAGCTTATATGAATCAATAGTTCTATCTGTACCTAAATCAATCATAATCATCTTATCTTTAGGAAGTAAGTAGCTTGTTTCTTCATTGTTATCTGTTATAAGCGTTGTATTTGCTTTGCTTACATGCGGTCTTCCTATAAAATAAGTATCAGGTACCATTGCAACTACATTTTTTCCGTTGGCATACCCTCCAGTATAGGCACTCACTGATGACAATGGGAGAAAAATAGTAATAAGTAAAGTGAAGCATAAAATTAAATTGAGCTTTCTTTTCATGTATAAGTCCCCTTTTTGTTTATTTGCTCAGTAATCATACAAAATTGAAAAAGGGATGTCTAAACATTAATGTCTATATATACAAAAATAAGTTTAAATGTGGTTTTTAATTTCTGGAGTAATGAGCTCTGCCCGAAAACTGGTATGAGTTCTTTTTATTATGTGACAATATACGCGATACTTCGACATTTCTCCCAATATAGTATTGAGAAGATTAAATACTATGGAGGTGTCATATGATAAAAGGAATCGCAAAAGGATTAATCGTATTTTTGTTGGCAGCTATTTTTTCTGTTCAAGGTGTTTATGCTGAACCGGCAGTAATCAGTCAACAAGCAGTAGCTGGGTATACGTTGGAGTTTCCAAGTTCACGCTACCCTGAAACAGGGGGACATATTAGAGATGCCATTGCAGCCGGACATTCCGCAGTATGCACGATTGACAGGGATGGAGCCGAGGAAAATAGGAAGGAGTCGCTCAAGGGCTATCCGACGAAAAAAGGATATGACCGCGATGAATGGCCGATGGCAATGTGTGCAGAAGGCGGTGCAGGTGCTGATATCCGATACATAACGCCTAGTGATAACCGGGGAGCAGGATCATGGGTAAGTCATCAGTTAGATAAATATGCAGACGGAACTAAGGTAAGATTCATAGTGAAATAAAGATAAGGACTCAACCAGTATAGAAGCTGGCATGAGTCATTTTTAATATCCAATAAAAAATAAATATGCAAGAATATAGAACATATTTATAGATTAGCAAGTTTATGTTTAGACATGATTCGAGGAATATATTACCGTAGTATCTGTTATAGAGATTACTTAGGGGGAATATTTGTGAGTATTCGTTTTACAAAAAAATTTGGTATTTTGTTCGGAGTTCTTTTGTTTGTAATGATCACGTTTTTTAACTCAAGTTCTTACGCAGCTTCAGTAGGACAAAGGCTTGCTGAACGAGAAGAAGGATGGGAACGTTATGATGATGGGAATAAGAGTATTAAGTACCTTGGATCGTGGGTAGATGATTATTCTGGGGATGAATACAACAGCACTTCAAAATGGACGAGCCAATCAGGAGCGCAGATTAAGTTCTCATTCTATGGAACAAAACTGAGACTAATTGGTACAAGATATCCAGATAGGCCAAATAATGTGCAGATTACAATAGATAATGTTAATGAAGTTTTTTCTCAAAGTGGACCGTTTTCAAGACAAAATCTAACATTTGAAAAAACAGGACTATCAGAAGGAAGGCATAATGTAACAATTACTGTTCCACAGTTTTCCGGTGTCTATGATTTGGATGCAATCGATATTGATAAAAATGGAAAATTGTTGGATGTTAATACTGCCACTAATCTCAAAGCAACAGCTGGAGACAGTCAGGTTACTTTAAAATGGGATAAAATTGAGAACGCAGAAAGCTATACAGTCAAGTACGGAACAGAATCAGGCAAATACACTGAAACCGCCACAGCTACTAAAGATGTATACGGCAACTTCGTTATCCCCGGCCTGACCAACGGAACAAAATATTATTTTGTGGTCAGTGCTAAAGTGAATGGCGTCGATTCTGAATACTCAAATGAGGCTTCTGCCACTCCACAAGGAGGTGGAGGCGAACAACCTGATCCTGAACAACCTTCAGGCAACCGTGCCATTCTGGTAGTCACCATGACAACTGGTTTGGAGAAAGAATTCGACCTGAGCATGAAAGAGGTCAATGACTTCATTTCATGGTATGAGGGCAAACAGGCAGGTTCAGGATCTGCTTCATATGCTATTAACAAGCACGATAACAATAAAGGCCCATTCAGCAGCCGTAAGGATTATATGCTGTTTGATCGTATCCTAACATTTGAAGTAAGTGAATACTCTAAATAAATTAAAAGCTCTGCTAACCTTAATTGGTCGGCAGAGCTTTTATCGTTTTTAACAGGCCTGTGTTAGGCTGGATTATATTTCGTTTTAGCTTCTTCATATAATTTGCCGAGGTTACGAAACTCAATTGTCGTCCTTTACCACGTTGAAAATATGTTTACTATTTAATATTTTTCGTATATATTAATATTTGGAAATTAGTTTTCATAAATTTTTCCTACAAAACCAGATTAAATTAACAAAGGAGATTATTTTAATGAGTATTTCATTAAGAATAGAACGCAAATCCGGTGGTGAGCCAATTGAGTTTGTAAAAGGTGAAATCACTGGCTTTACTTATAAGAATAATAGTTCCATAAACCTTTCAGCTAAGTCTACAAACTTGGCTCATTCGCTACATATTCGAAGCAAAATTCCGCTTCATTCGCTTCCTTCAGTTATAGACAATGCGGATAATTCCAACATGCTGTATACATGGGCAAACACAGAATATAAACCTGATAGTGAGGATTACTATCGCAAATGTAATATCCAAATCGTTAGAAATGAAAACACAATCCGAGATATTACGTTTACACACGCTTATGTAGTTAAGTATCAAGAACAGATTGATACCAGTAAAGAGATCCTTGAGTTTGAACTTGTTCTAAAACAAAAAGAAGATCAATTGGGAAAAATTCAATACAGTCCTCAGTTAGAACCTAAGGAAACAAGAGAAAAGGATCAGTCTGATGTCTCGCAAAAAGTACTGGAAGGTGCATATAGTAAGAATATGTTAGTATATGCAGGAAATATTACTTTTCCGTTTGAAAATCCTATGGTAGAACTAGAAAAGACTTGGGTACGAGGCGTAGAGAAGGTAAAAGATTCGACAGACACTGTAATACATTATCCTGATCGTAAAGCATTTACATTAGTAGCTGTTCCTATAGCTCGAAAAAAGTACGGGGACATCACAGCCAATTTACTTAAACATTCACTTGATTACAAACCAGGAAATTTAAACTTTAACGAATGGTCATACGAGGCGCAGCAAGTTAAAAAATCTAAAGAGCACATCGCCATAGTTAATGCCGCAGTCAAAAAAGCTAAAGCTAATAAAGTTAAAAGTTTTTCATATAATGGATCTGAGGGGCTAGAAAGTAATAGAGATTTATATAATGCTTTTCACAACATGTATTATAAAATAAATGGAGATTACGTTCACGGGCAATGGAAAATTACTGCAATATATTATGATGTATATAATTTCGAATATAATTTTAAACAAATGTTTACTGGGGATAACAAACTTGGTTGGGCTGCGGCCAATCTAACAAATTTAATGGAATCATGGGGAACGCTCAATGAGTATACATCGTATGTTACAGTAACTGATATAAGAAAAGCTTGGAAGTGAGGTATGAATTGCAGATGAAGCGTAGATACATCATTATCTTGATTGCTATACTAGTTACAACTACTACTCTAATTTTCCTGGTGAATTTTGGAGATAATACGAAGTATAAATACCCATCAGGCAAAGATACCGTAGAATATTTTGGTGACGGGACTTTTCAAATTTTGAGAGGGGGGCCGCAAGACCCTTTAATACTTTATAATCATCTTGCTGATCCACTGGAAAAAGCTGTTGATAATATTGTGTCATATAAGATAAAAAAAAATATCGTATATGTGGTTGGTGAAAATAGCTTCATTAAATTGGATTCAAGTACCAACACATACGTGAAAAAGAAACGGATTTCCGACTTCACTTCCAATGATAGAGAGATATTTAATAAATTAACGGAAAAATAGAAGCTATCATAAACAAATGTGGTAGCAAGGGAGATTTAACTTGTTCACAAAGGTTAACTTAACATGCGCTTTAGTTGAGCTATTGTTATGTAAGTATTCTAAATTTATAAAGAATGGTTACCACCAGTGGTGATATTATGATTATTAAAATTGAAGGTTACTTTTTTCAGAATTTGATTACTGGTCCCCTATGTACACAAGAAGAACTATATCAAAAGTATATACAAGCAAAAATGCTGAGTCTTAATATTAGAGATTTACCTGATATATTTTGTCGACTTCATAATTTTGATCGATTACGTTTTGAAGATGACACAGAGGTTGGTTTCGTGATTGATACAGATACGGACAGGATATACAGACCGATATATTGATGTTTAAAGCGGTTTATCCAAAAGATATCTTCCTATCTCCTTTAATTACAAGTAATGAAGGAATCACATAACTAGCTAACGGAACAAAAAAATAGATACATAATAAGGAGAGGTCTTATAGCGGTGGGAAAATATACTTGTCCTTGCTGTGGTTACAAAACCTTAGACGATGAACCGCCTGGAACCTATGATATTTGTAAAATTTGTTTTTGGGAAGATGATGGTATTCAGTTTGCAGATCCGGATTATGATGGAGGGGCAAACATAGTATCTTTAAGACAGGGCCAGCAAAATTATAAAGTATTTGGCGCTTGCGAAGAAAAATGCATAGAGTTTGTGAGAAAAGCCTTAGATAAAGATATACGCGACCCGAACTGGGAACCCTATAACTAACTAGAACGCTAGTTCAAAATTGAATTCTATTAATTAAACAAGCTCGGGACCTACCTGGGGCTTGGTTGTGGTATAATCTGGATTGTGCGACAAAACGGCTATAAAGGGCGGTCGGCTAATCTCCCGGAAGGGAGGTGACGCCATGGAAGTTAAAGACACGCTGATGTTGATGATTCAATTCGCAACGTTGGTGATTCTGATACTTTCTTTCCATAAACGGAAATAGACCGCCCTGGCGAGGATACGGTCTATTTCTGGATCAAACCTCAATTGCTGACCGCTCTTATAGCGGTAAGTCGTACAAGGGAGCGGTGGTAGCCGTTCCCTTTTTCTATTCTTATGTTATCATATTCATTTTATACAGGCAATGGAATTACCTCTGTTGACAATAGTCATAATGGTTATAGAAATATTAAAACCCCGGATTGCTCCGGGGCTGTTTTATTCGAGACCAAATTGTGCTTTTGCTTGTAGTTTGTTGCCTTGGAATGTGAAAACGGCATTTGCACCAGGTCCGACTTCACCTTTATACGAATACATTACAGTATAAAATTCGTCTCCTTTTTCACCAACCTCTGAAAGAGCCTCACCGGGACCACCGATAATTTTCGCAATTTCCTCATAAGTCATTCCATTTTTAATCTTGTTATATTTAGCTTTGGTAATGGTTCCGAGGTTTGGCGATTCTGCTACTGTCCGACCCTCTATTTTTCCGTTATATAGTTTCCAATTGGCTTCTCCCTTAACACCACGGGAACCAAGTTCACCCTTAAAGGTAACTATATCCCCCGGATTAAGACCATTCAATTCTGAACGATCTGAAACTTTTACAACAATAACATCCCCGAGTTTTTTCTTTTCAGCGCTAATATCTGACCATAGTTCACCGTTGTAATCTGCTGGTTTACCATAGACATAGAGGCTGCTTGATCCAGCTTCAATAACAACACCTGACCATGAAACAACTTGATTTCTTACACTGTCGAATGTTTCCCCTTGCTTGGATACTGGCAATGCAAAGAGTGCAGATGAAAACTTATCAAAAGGAAGCGATGTGTCAATCAATGGTTTTTTAGCGTCAGTCTGTTCCTTGTGTACTGATTCAGTAGTAACTTCTTTCTCTTTAACAGGCGTAGTAGCTACAGATTTTGAATTAGTTTCGGTTGGTTTCTGAGTGTCAGCGACTGATATTCCAATAATAAATACTAAGAGAGCAGCTAAACCAAAGAGAAACATTTTCTTAGCCTTGCCGTTCTTTCTTATTAAAGCTATAGCCCACAAAACAAAAAACACAAAAAAAGCCAGCAAAGCAATCACAGCAATTGCAGTCATTACATAACCCCTATCTATTGGTAATATTATAGTGAAATTAGTATATATGACCTAGGAATAATTTTCTAGCACAAAAGTCTTAGAAGTAGAAAACAAAAGCCCTTGTAAGGAACAAATGTTCGGGATATAATTTGAACATATTACATCAGGAGGCTACATACATGGGAAAGAAACTTGAGGGTAATGGTTTATGGGAGAGTTCGCGGATTATCTTGCCAGAGCATAAAGAAGGATACTTACGTTTAATGAAAGACCGTCAGCGGCGCGGTAAACCCGAGCTGGACGATCAAGAGGTACAGTTGATTGAGCAGGCTTTAATAGAGTCTTACAATACACGTACGACCGTGACAGTGACAGTATTTAGCCCGTTCGATGATACGGAAATGACTGGTGTAGTTACATCAATTAACACTGCGCGTAGGGAAGTAAAGCTGTTCCGAGGGGAAGATGATTATAGCTGGATTAAGCTGGAGGATATTATATCGGCAGGCTGAAAATAATTACCTCACATAATACATAAATACTTCCATTTAACATGGTAATTGGATTGCCTCTAACAAGTAACAAATATAGAATTAAAGCATATTTGTTACCAATTATGTGAAGGGGTTATGTGTTATGTGGGAGCCTATTAGGTTCTTGCTTTTCTCAATTGTAGAAACATTTGCAGCGTTCGTTTTAATGTTAACTATTTTCAGAGTTAGGGCTTTAGACTATGTATGGCCTGCATTGTTTATTGGATTGATAATGAATTTGCAAAGTTTCATTTTAAGGGAAGAAACTTCTTTAGCTTTCTTTGCTCCAACCATAAACATTATATTGTTCACGTTATTGATAACCACTGTTGTTAGGATGCCGATTATTTGGGCAGCCATCATATCCATTACAGGCACATTTTTGTATACATTATTCCAAGCAGCGATTATATTAATGCTTTTTGGTACCTTAACAACAGAAATGCAGACCTCTGCAGAAGGATCGTTAGCGCAAGCGGTTACCAGTGCGTGGGTGTTAGCTATTTCGTGGTTTCTGTATAAATTTAAAATAGGCTTTACAGCAGATTATGAGAATCTACGTTTTAAGTGGGAGTATGTACTCGTTATTATTTTAATAATAGGAGTATTGGCAGCTTGTGCATTTATGTTTTACGTCAATAATTTCTTTTTAAGTATTCTATTTATAGCCTTAGCATCTGCCATGTTTTTGTATTATGCATTAAAAACGGAGCGTGATTACTATAAAAAGTCTTGACACTATCGCTCTTAATATTGCAACTCACATCAAAACAGTTGTCCCTGATCATCCTTCATCTATAGATGTTCTAAAACACGGGATATCCGTTGCGATCAATACAGTTTCAATTATTTTACTGACTATCGGTATCTCGTTTTTTACGGACAGGATGCAGGAAACTTTGTTAGCGATGATATCTTTTTCAGTGTTGCGTCAAATTGTAGGAGGGATACATTTAAAGAGCAATATAATGTGTATTGTTGTATCTACAGTTCTACTTACTGCTTTATCTTTCGCAAGTTTTAATTACAATTGGATCGTTATTACGTCGATAATAAGTATTGTACTTATCTTGGTTTACGCGCCATCGCGGATAGAGGGGAAGACACGTATATCAAAGCAGTACTATCCGTTGCTAAAGTTTACGGGAGTTGCAATTGTTGCTCTAAATCTGTGGTTGGGTTATTCGGTAGTAGCTGCTAGTTTTTTTGTTCAGAGTTTAACACTAATAGAAGGAGGTGTGAAAAATGAAGAAAACCAAACCAAGTAAAGTGAAGGCAAGTATGTATTACAATGTTGCTGCAATGTTGACAACACTTGCGGTTGCATCAGTGAGTACGGCAAGTCTGTCATGGATTCACAGTCCCGAACCACCAAAAGAATTGTTAAAGTAAGCGGGGAATGTTAAATGCTAAGTTTAACCGTATCAGCAGATCCCGGAGGAATAGAAAAAGGCGAAAATGTTCAAGTGGACAAAGTTCTTTTCATTTCTAAGGGGAGAAAGCGAGATCAGATACTGGTTCACACATTTGATAAAACATACTATATGGTAGGTACCTTGAGACATTGGGAAAACTTTTTGAATTGTAACGGATTTCGCTTTTTGAATGTGGACAGAAGTAATACTCTTAATGTAGAAAAAGTGAAAATCGTTAATGGTATTTTCAAAGATGCTTACTTTGAAGATGAAATAACAAAAACATCAAAAAGGTGTCCAATCGCTTACCACCGATTTGACGAGGTTGTTGAAGAAATGGGCTTCATAAATTCAAAAATAATCTTCACAGGAGTTGCTACGAAATAGCGACTCTTTTTTTGTCGAAAATAAGTGTCTTATAATGTCGAATGTTAAGAGACATTCAGCGCCCGAATTTTTGTTGCCAAAACCCTAATATTGGGATTTAATAGTAGTATAGGCATGTCAAAAATAGATATGTTCGATTATAGGCATAATTGCTAATGAAAAGAAAAAAGGAAGGGGAGTAGAGTTATTTATAAAAAGTATGGTTTATCCATACTTTTATCCAAGGGAGAGCCAACAGGCTCACTCAAAGATCAGTTCGTATAAGTCTTCTATTCTACAATCGAGAGCATAGGCTACGTTAATCATAACATCAGCCGACATTTTATCCTGATTGTTGGCCCAATTGGATATCAAATGTCTGCTGTAGCCTGTGCGCCTAGCAAGATCGATTTGTTTTATACGACGTTCTTCGAGTAACTCCTTAAGTCGGCATCTCCCACGGGAGATTTTCAATCAGAGATCCTCCAGTAGATGTCTATTCGTGCAAATTATATCACTGAGAGGCACTCCAGTAAATACGACAAAGGACGTGCATCAATGCAAATACACAGATTAAAGATTAAATGGGACATAAAAAAAGAGAATGCTGAAATTTATACCTTATCCATGCTTCAAGTATTTGGGATTACCCTGCCGGTCGTTGTAATAGTGGAAGCCCCTTCGTGGATTCATGAATTCACTTTCGTAAAGTAGTATGCAAAACGGGGCAGAATGGTTCACACCCATTTGCCCCTTACATTGCTTTTAAAGTCGTCCCCCTAAGCATCCCCCAAATGTCCCCCAACTCATGAAAAGTTATGATAGATTGTGAACAACGCTTCTGATGAAATATTCTATAAATCGTTATCCTAATATAGGAGAAGATGAAACGATAAATTCGTACATAAACAGAACACAGGTTCATCAATGGGAACGCGATCAATATCTGACTCTTTACTAAAATGGGAAATCCCTTGGCGCTCAAAGCGTTGAGGGATTTTTTTGTTTGTGGTAGGTAAAAAAATTTATTAAGTTTATTTATAATTGCCCCCCTAATTGCCCCCAAAAATTTTATTATCAGAATAAATTTTCAGTAACAGACTCATAGTTCTCCATGCTATTCATCTCTATTTTTTTGGAGATGTGTGCATAAACGTTGGCTGTTATTTGGATGCTACTATGTCCAAGTCTCTCCTGTACATACTTCATTGTAGCCCTAGCTTCAAGTAGCAATAGCGCATGATGTTATATATGCGTTTGCTCGAACAGAAAGCATAACGCCAATCGCTTTCAAGGGGAAAATTTTTAAACTAATGTTGATTGCAAAATATGTGTTGGATGTCTTGAAAGTCTTAGAAAACGAAGTAACTACACTCGGGTATACTGGCTCTTCTAAACCATTCACTCTCGAGAGTGACGAGTCGAGTTTCTGCATTGTTCTTCCTTATAGGGTGACTGGTTAGATGAGTAAATACAATGGGAGAAAATGATCTTTACTACTTATTACAACGGCAGGCCGGTCTTTGAAATTAAGGAAGTTCGATTGCTGGAAACTATGGATAAGAGACAGATTTCTGTTTTTGAAAATATGCTAAATGATATTTTAGGAGCTTCAGCTAAACAGCAAGTGTCTTTTGGATAAGGGTATTTTGAGGATTGAAAACAGATAGTAGAATTTACAGGAATATAACTAAAAGTCCACATGTTAAAAAGAAGAACCCAAAGAGTATCGAAACAGAGCCTCTAAATTTCATGTCATCAATGTAAGCATCACTTGGTTCAGAGTCCCCTTTGATCTTCCAGGCTTCGTTTGCACGCCATCCCCAAGTGGGATTTCGTTTACTTAAAATACCAAGTGAGAAAAAAATAATCGCAATAAAAATAAGCATGAATCCCATTTGATCAGCCCCTTTAAGTAAACTATACCAAAAAAGAACGACAGATGGAAAGTATCGTCTCTCAAGGACAGATATAAGAAAAATAAGAGGGCTTTGCCCTCCATGTGATGGTTCAATTTTAATCTGAGTAGGCAACAGCATTAAAACTTTCTATTCCTATTCGGGTAGCATCTGCTGTGCAAAATAGATATAAGGTATACACCAATTCATTTGAAGGTGGTAGAGGGATGTTGTAATCGGAAGCATTTATGGTGACGACCTGTACAGCGTTTGGGTTTGCTTCGGAGACACTTACAGAGTAAAGGGCGTAAGCAACAAGCGAATCGAAATTGCCTCTAACAATGGAAAAAGAAATAACGGAGTCGAATGGTGGAGGGGTAGGAAATGCAAGCTCAGCTATCCCGGATAATTGTACACGCATGTTTTCCCCTGCGCCCGTTACATCTAAGCCAAGCTCAGCAATGGCAACGGGTGTATTGGCTGGCAAGGGAATAGAGATTGTATTACCGTAACTTGCGTTTTGAGATGTTCGAGCATCTAACAATCTAGTCATTATCTCATCTCCCTTTTTGGGTAAAGGATTTGCAAGCTGGAAATATAAAAATACAGACAGTGTAGGATTTGGACCGGTTGATTGAACTGGGTATTAAGCTTCAGAAGGATGAGCTGTAATAATGCTAACACGATAGGGTCAGACCTATGCCTATTTTCCTGAAATGAAGTCAATAGCCCAATCTTTTTGGTTAATTGCACAATAAGCTACTTTGACTAGACTTTGGAGGTGACCATTAATTATGTTTCGACATTATTGTTGGCAGAAGAATATGCATCGGAGAAAATTTAGAAGATGTGTAGTTAAAAAAGTCAAAGTGTTACCGAAAGTTATTGTTAAAGGGATCCGAGGACCTCAAGGACCTCAAGGACCTCAGGGACCTCAGGGACCGCAGGGACTGCCGGGTCCACAGGGAGTTCCAGGCGCTCAAGGCCAGCAAGGGCTACAAGGTTTTCAAGGAATTGTCGGACCAACAGGACCAGCAGGAGCAGTAGGACCAGCAGGACCAGTGGGACCGGCAGGAGCGGTAGGTCCAGCAGGTCCAGCGGGGGCGGTAGGACCAGCAGGAGCAACGGGGGTAGCAGGGCCTGCAGGCGCCGGGATAACAGACTTCTTAAGTGTTTTCCGAGCAGATCCTGGTACGGGAACTGACACAGTTCCGGGTAACTCACCAATTACCTTTACAGGAGTTTTAGCTAATGTTGGTGGTGCATTTACTTTCACTCCTCCATCTACAACGATAACAATCAACGAAACGGGGAGCTATCTAATAGATTTTACAATTCATAACCAAGGTGATGCTAACTTTAACCTTACCGTAAATGGAATCCCTGTTACCCCTGTTCCCTTCACGGGTAACGGTGGCGGACCAATTTCGGCAGAAGTCATTATTACTGTAGGGGTCGTTCCTACAACTATTCAATTGGTAAATGCAAATGCAACTCCAGCCCAACTTCATAACTTTACCAATACAACTCTTACTATATTAAAGTTGACTGTTTAAGCCATTCTTAATGATATATAGAACATTATATGTAGCCGCCTTAGAAAAGACTGTACGATTTCCATCGTCAGTTTGTCTAATTACACTCATAGTAAGCAGACGCATTTATGAGGGGATTGTGTAGCATGGCAAGAGAACGTAAAAAAGATGATATTATTCAGACATAGAAATATGAATGCTAAGAAGGTCGGGAAACTTCTCCCACCTTCTTTTTTGTTGTGACAAATCGGAACTATTGCTTTGATCCGTCAGGTACGACAAACTCATGAGCGGCAATCAATATAAATTTTCTTTTTTGATTAGTCGCGAAAAATGGAAGCTACAGAAGAACGGGCCGAGGTCGATTGGCCTAAAGTTGAGCATTGCATAAGGAAGCCTTTAACCTTGTGTTGGTAGAAGGACTGACGGAGGAAGAATACAAGAATGTAGACGAAGAGGGCATTAAGGAGTTGGATGGCCTCTTAGAACGATTTCTATAAGGAGTTGTTTCCACCTGATGAAGTTTATGAGCCTACGACGAAGAAGACCAAGAGGTTCCTGAGGATGATCGGAAAATAAACTGGATAGAACTTTGGCTCTATACGTGAGTAATGGTATTTCTGATTCAGAATGGACTAATATGACCATTCCAAAGATTAGAGCGCTCATGAAGGCCAAGAACAGAAACCGGGAATTCGAAATCATTCTCCACGGTGGTAAGGTGGAAAATAAAAAGCCGAAGAAGGTCAAGTCGCTATCTGATCTTGGTTTCTTCGCAAAGTAAATTAAGAAGCATCCGCAAACATGAAGTGCCCCTGCAAAGTAAACAGCTATTTCCTTGTCTTTGTTTGTTGTATTTCATATTTATGTGTCGAATATTCTTATTTTTAATGAATCACGGAATGGTATGAATATTTATAGAAGGATTTTTTTGCGATTTAGCCAGAATAGCCCTAGCTTATTCGAGGTGATCAGCATGAACCACGCATATAAAATGTTAAAGTCGAATATCGAATTATTTGCAGCTGCGTTAAGCCAGGTAAGAGTATATGTATTTCAGCCATTGGAAGAGGATTTAATATCGGTTATAGACTATTGTGGTACTCAGGAGAAGTTTTCTCCTGAGTCGATTAAGTTAAACGGAAGCTATTTTAGTTTAGATTTAGAGTAGACACGAAAAAGGACACATAATGAAATGTGTATTTTTCATGTCAGACAAAGCTCCCCTAACTTTGACAGTCATTAAGCTGTATGTTTATTGACGAAGATTAAAAGAAGGAGAGGAGTTATTGCTCCGTTGTCAGCTTCTGCAGATGCAGCAACTGTAACACTTGACACTTACAAAAATTTTTCAAATCAAGAAATAGTTTTATCACAATCAGTAATATTTAAAGATGACACGACATATACAGATGTATCTGTTACAGTGAAAAGAGTGAAATTTTAAATTAATGGTTTGGAAAATCCTTTTAATGCTAATTATTATAATCGGTTGGTCTGGACAAGTGACGAAAATACACCGAGTATAGAAAATACGTTATCAGTAAAAATTGCCCCAAAAACAGGGAGTCTTTAAGGTTCCAGTAGTTATGAGAACCTTTCTCTGATAAAACAAAAGATCAACTCCGATTCAAAAGTATATGGATGGATTCAATTAGAATCAAAAGAGTGGACTAAAGCAGGATCAGCTATAATTAAATATTAAAAAATCCTTAACGTTTGAAGTAAGTGAATACTTTAAATAAATCGAAAAGCTCTGTTACCTTAATTGGTCTGCAGAGCTTTTAACTGTTCACGGCTTTTAGAATATATCCAGGTATTCTTTCTGGAATTTGATGAAATCTTGCACACTGTCGTGATAGGTAAATCTACCGCCATTTTTATCAATAATCCAGTTGATCTTCTCGTCATTTAACAAGATTCCATACATGCAGTGATTAAGCAGTTCAATTTGCTTTTCATCCCTAATTCGGATCAAATGTTTTTCTTCTTCGACAATGAGGTACCATTTCGTTTCTGTTTCATCTACATCTACGTCTACATCCGCATCTACATACAGTATTGATACCGACAAGGGAAATGGCCAGTCAAACCAATGTCCTCGTTTGTCTTCTCTATAACCTTCAAATGCCATGGTTATTTCCCCCTACTTGGATAATTTCCTGATTAGTTTAAATGTATCTAACGTGCTGCGATTGTACGCTTAATTGGAAACTGTTTTACGGAAGTGGCAGCTATCCTCAGCCTTTGGCATCTTGGCATCAATCTGGTGAATGACCTGCTGTTTGAGGCTGGTACTAGCTGAGATACGTCTGTTTAGACTGGGTTAACGGAGTTGTGAACTCCGGATTTCATTGTAAATTTCTCATTTGCTCAAGTTTTTAAAGACAATGCTGGTTCAAGGAAACATTTGCGGCAGCCCTTTTTGACATTGGACGACACAGGCTTTTATGAATACACACATTAAGTTTACTGCTAGTTCTTGTCTTATCCTACTGGCTCAGGAATATCGCCCCCATATTCTTTCCATGGCTTCACGTACACCATCGTAAACTTCTGCAAAAGTTCAGTGTCGCTTTGGCAACCGTCTAATCCGCTATTGTTGCGCAATAGTTGTATCCTCTTTTATCGTTCATTGTTCTGATCTGTATAGTATACGGAAAACGACAGGTAACAAAGAAGTTGAGCGCTTTGTTACCCGATATCAAAACGCTACTACCAATACTCTACAGTTATACTACTGACCAATGACGTGGGCCCAACATGAAGGAACTGGAGTTGAAAACAGGTAGCAGTGTAGTGGACATAAAGGCGCGTCTGCTGGCTTTGGAAGAGGGGGACAACAAGAGCGATATACGCTCTATATTGTAATCATAGAGGGCTGGAATGGTGCCCCAAAGATCATTACATTTTCTCGTATGGAAATACGCGCTGTATTAAACCTCCAATGATATGGAGCTTATTTTTTGTACTCGGAATATAATTTGCGCATAACATATCAGGAGGCTGCACTCATGTCTTGAATGTATCTTATTTCTGGAGTGGTTTGTTTCTTATATTTAAAACAAATATCCACTATTGTTTCAAGTAGTTTAAGACAAGAAGAAGCTGGTGCAGGAATGAGCTTGCTTAATTTTATAAGCTTTTTATCAGAAGGAACAGGGATTTCAGTTGTAGGAGGCTTATTATCAATACGTTTTATTCATCAAAAATTTATACCAATCATTAATTTTCCATCTGCTTATTTATATAGCAATATGTTATTGATTTTTACAGTGGTCATTATAATTAGCGGGATTTTAACTGTTATTGTATATAGACGTTCAGTTTCAGATTCCTGATAAGAGCAGAAAAGGATTACATGCTGAAAATGATCGCATCCTCACGTTTGAAGTAAGTGGATATTCTAAATAAATCAAAAGCTCTGCTAACCTTAATTGGTTGGCAGAGCTTTGTTTGCTGATCAGTTTGATTTTAGGCTAATTTGAATGCTTAAACTTATAATACCAAAAAATCGCTTTTTCATGGGCTGTGGAAAAGTTAGAATATAGCATAGTATCAACTCCGCCGATTACAAAGTTATTTTTAGCATAGAATCGACAAGCTAAAACATTCACATCCTGTGTTTCAAGCATAAGACCAACAAGGTTATTCTGCTTAGCCCACTCGGTTGCTTTACTCAATAAGGCTGCTCCGATTCCCTTGTGTCTCCAGTCTTTAGCGACGGCAATATCCTCAATTAGAGCATAGCCATTCCAATTAGTACAAAGTTTAATTTGCCCAACACAGTCGTTCTCATCATAATATAAAAAAATAGATTTTCCTTGTTCATCAATATAACTGATGTCAACGTCATCATCCTCATACTGTTTAAAATATGGTTCGGGGAAACTTTCTTCTATATATGTCCAATTATCGTTCTCGTATTTAGGTATAATCCTCCCTGACACAATAAAGCCGTTATTCTCATTTGACTTCTTAAAATCTCCCATATTCGAAAGTGACATTTTAATTATCATGGCTTGTCTCCTCCTGGTTTAATTTCTCTACGTACACTATTCTAAAAGAGAGCCACCATTTCCTGTCTGTTAGATTTATAAAAAGAGCAAAATTGTAGCGACTGTTCAACTATGTCTGATATTCTACGATCTCGTCCGCTTGCTTCAACGATTCATAGCAGTAGTTAGGTGTACCGTTTAACACAAAAAAAAGCAGGAAGAATCCTTCCTGCTTTTGCTTGAAAACGATTATTAACGTCTGCGTTGTCTATCATTCACGCTAAACAGATTAACAGCCAGTGCGTTACCTCTTGCACGCGCAACGGCTCTTTGATTCGAACGGATGTTTGATCTTCTTCTTCTCAAATCACGTCTGCAATGTCTTCTGCTCATATGATCACCTCCCTTCAAGGAAATGAAGGTACGGATGAATCTTAGTGGTGTTTATGCTTACGCTTGGAAATTTTGATATTCAAGGCATTGGTTGCTAGTGCATTTCCGCTTCCTGTTTTAGCAGCTGCGGCTTGAAAGACTTTAACGACCAGATATCTGTTTTTCCCGATGCGATGCTTATACGTTTTAACTCTATTTCTGATCATCTGCATATCTCCTTTGCTTAGGTCTGCTATATACTATGTCAATTGTGATAGTAATGTATCAGCATAAATCTATTAAAAGCAAAAAGAAGCTGGTACCTATATTCCTAATGGTTAACAAAAAACTCATGCGAAGCTGTCTTCGCCATTTCAACTTTACGTTGCAGGAGAATGTTACAGGCAGCTCGGCATGAGTCTAATAGTGTAGATAAATAATATGCAGTTTAGTATAAAATTATTTACTATTAAGAGTGTTAAGTTTTTTCTCGTAGTACGCCTCTTGAGCAAGAATATGATTCAGTTGTTCAGAGAGCAGTTTATATTCTTGGCTGTCTTCTGGGTAATTGTTTCTTTCGGAAATTACAGCTTCGAGTTGCTTTTCTAAATACCTGAAATGGATAAGTATTTGTATGTACTGAATACGATCGTAGGTTGTTATGTGTGATTTCTCTTCTGCATACAAATGATCTATTGTTGGTACTACACAGCTTATGGCGATAAATATCACAACAAACGCTGAAATTATAATTTTTTTCATTTAATTCCTCCTACAGAGCTATGAGTAATTAATATACCATATTTATCTAAAACAAAGAAAGATCTATTAGTTTTGCCCATAACAGTATAGCTGCTCAAGATCAATCGGTGATTATTTGAGATGAGGAGGCTGATTTTATAGTAGAAACAATAGGAATAGGTTGCTGAAATGAAAAAAATAGTTGTGAGATACATAATAACAATACAAAACCGGCTTGCCCTAGGCAGCCGGTTTTGTATTAGTGGTTAGAATAACGGGGAAGAAAGAACGAGAAATCAGTGGAAGTCCCGGAAGAGTCCTACAACCTTGCCCAAAATGCTGACGTGTGTCAGGCGAAGCGGTTCAAAGGCTGGGTTTTCAGGTTGAAGCCGGATATGATCTTTTTCTTTGTAGAAGGTTTTAACTGTAGCTTCGTCTTCATCTGTCATAGCTACAACAATATCGCCATTATCAGCGGTCTGCTGCTGACGTACGATTACATAGTCTCCGTTAGCAATCCCAGCCTCAATCATGCTTTCGCCTACAACAGATAACATGAATATTTTATCCTCACCAACAAAGTGTTGGGGAAGAGGAAAGTAATCTTCAATATTTTCTGTCGCCGTAATAGGAAGGCCAGCAGTTACTTTGCCGACGACGGGGACACGACTAATGGAGTAATTAATCAAGTTGCTGTTATCCGATTCGTCTTGACCGAGTAACTCAATAGCCCGTGGTTTTGTAGGATCGCGTCGAATGAGTCCTTTTTTCTCTAAACGATCCAAATGACCGTGAACCGTAGAACTGGAGGCCAATCCGACAGCCTCGCCTATTTCGCGTACAGAAGGGGGGTATCCCTTTAGACGCACTTCATTGCGGATAAATTCAAGAATGGCCTGCTGGCGGCTCGAAATCTTAGACATACCGTATCAACCCCATTTAGTAACGTTTGGGAAAATTATAGCATAGAACCTCCGTTCGTACAAACATAAGTTCTAAATAATCCCTAAAAATAATCGCGAACTTTTGTTCTCTTTTCTATTGAACAAAACAAATGTTCGTGTTATATTGTGAAAACATAAGAACAAACGTTTGGAGGTCGCAGCCAATGATGAAATATAGCACTTATCAAAGTATTTTTCCGATGAATTCAGAAAATTTGCAGGAGACCCGAAAAGAGGGTAGAGCGCATTTTATGCAAATTATTACTAATAGTCTTTTACTTAAGCTTCTTATTTTAGTGATTGTTGCTTGGATTGCAGGGGCAGGTGTACTTACGGTTTTCGCGGCACCCTCAGTTTCCAAGGGAGAAGTGACTAAACTGACCGTACAACCTGGAGATACGTTGTGGGAGATTGCCGCAAATCATAAACCGGAACGAATGGATACACGGGTATATATAGAAGGAATTGTGCGGATTAACGGTTTGGAGGACCGGGGAGTGCAGGCAGGTCAGATACTCAAGCTTCCGCACTTCTGATCTATAGACAATTAGAGCTTGTCAGGGAGCGTAATGCGGGAGCCTTGACAAGCTCTTTTCTACATGTCAAAGTGTATTATATCTTTGCTTTTATGGAGGGGACATAATTTGGATATAGACAGCTTAGTACAGCGCATCAATGAATTAGCGCGTAAAGCAAAATCTGAGGGATTGACGGAAGAGGAAGCCATAGAGCGCGCCAATCTTCGGGAAATTTATTTAGGTAACATTCGCCGTAATTTTCGGCAGCAGCTTGAAACAATTGAATTTGTGGACGATGATACATCGAAGGGAAATGACGGGCTGAAGCATTAATGTTGTTAAAGCGCCCAAGCCTGCAATTTGCCTTTTGTTTTAGGTACCGTTCTCGGTATCTATATAGATCAGCTTTGAGGCAATTGTTTTATTGTAATATATCTGGGAAGGAATTGAGAGATGGCCCGATCATTTGAAAGAAAAGTACGCAAAAACACTGCGCATTTAAATAAATCGCGCAAAAAGCAAGGCATTCAAACCATTAACGGCGCAGGTTCTGCAATGGATATTTTCCGTGGCCGTAACATTACTGTGCCAATTATGCTGGCTGGTCTTTCTGTATTGTACATGCTTATGAGTTACTTTTTGACTAAGACTGGCATGCGAGGGATGGATTGGCTTGTATTCGGCCTGTACTTGATGCTGGCTGTTATCTTTTTCATCCGTCGTCCTTATCTGAAAGTGGGAAAGGATACTCTCTATATGCTGAAAGGTGGTAGAGAACGTCCAATGACGGCTGGGGACATGAAAGCCATCAAGATTGAAAAGGGTTACGTAACCGTTGAAAGAAAAGGTAAGGGCGGTAATTTCATTTTCACAAAATCATTAGGTCGCTATGACACGGATGCCATTGCAGAGCGACTTGAGAAGTTTGCGCTATCCAATCAGATACAGGTGGACAAGAAATAACTGATTTAGCCTGTAGCTCTTTAACAAAGGCCGTATGATGTTATTTCATATAACATGCTGCGGCCGCTTGCTTAATATGGGCACACATAACGATTCAAATACTTAACCGAGCAAATAGGTGTACATATACTGTGGAAAGAGAGTGGATAATTCAGATGACGATTCAGGCGGTAATGTTTGATCTTGATGATACCCTTTTATGGGATGAACGTAGTGTAGAAGAGGCATTTGATGCAGCATGCCAAACAGGCTCCCGTGAAGCAGGCGTTGATTCGAAAACTCTGGAGGAAGCGGTACGTAAGGAAGCACGCGCTTTGTATGAATCCTATGAAACCTTTAGTTTTACTCAAATGATCGGCATTAACCCGTTTGAAGGATTGTGGGCGAATTTTACAGCAGGTGAGCAACCTGAATTCCGCCAATTGGAACAGTTGGCCCCTGTTTATCGAAAGGAATCATGGCGCAGAGGACTCCAGCAACTAGGGATAGATAATGAGAAGTTGGCGGAAAAGCTGGCTACCCAATTTGCTTCGGAAAGACGCGCGCGTCCACATGTATATGAAGAAACGTTTGAGATTCTAGAACAATTGAAGGGACATTACAAACTGTTATTGCTGACAAATGGCTCCCCTGATCTACAACAGGAGAAACTGGATGGAGTTCCTCAATTAGCTCCTTTTTTTGATCATGTTGTCATTTCAGGTTCATTTGGTCGAGGCAAGCCTGATCCGTCTATATTCCAGCATGCTTTGGGGCTTCTTGGTATTGAGCCTGAACATGCTTTAATGGTAGGAGATAAGCTGACGACTGATATTCAAGGAGCGTTGGCAGCAGGTGTACACTCGGTGTGGGTGAACCGGAACGCTAAAACCAATACCACAGAGATCAAGCCGAAGTTCGAAATCAAGCATCTGTCTGAATTGGGCGGAATTATTCAATCGTTAAAGTAAGAAATCCAGAGTCTTTAGAAACGAGTATAAAAAAAACTCCCTTCGCTCGATTGTTACAGAGCAGAGGGAGTTTTTTTATTCACACAAGGATAAATTCGTAATTATGCTTTAATGAAGGTTGGGTCTTCATACGGTTCGGCAATCCAGCCATTTTCTTCGATGAACAATCGGATTGCGACGATCTTTTGATTCTCCATTAAAGTGAAGAAGTGAGGTATATTTTCAGGTACGGAGATAACGTCCCCCGGTGAAAGCTCTACGTTAAAATAGCCGATCTCTTCAGGGCCTTTAATGATGAAGATGCCTTTACCGGCGACAATGGCACGAATTTCATCCTCGGTGTGGGTGTGAATTTGCTCAAACTTGGCCAGTAGCTCGTCCAAATTCGCCGTTGCTTCAGATAAAGTGATAACGTCCCATATTTTATATCCGCGACGTGCGGCTAAATCCTTGATTTCGGGTTCAAATGTTTGGAGAACAGCGGCCTTTTGATCATCTGTTAAGGTAAAGTTCTCTTGCAGCTCCCCGGACAATTTGGAAGTATCCCAATGTTCATACAATATCTCGTGACTCTCCAGAAATTCACGTACTTGTTCTTCACCGCTAATTCGTTCGTTCGTATTACGTATTAAGATTTCGGCCATATATTTATTCCCTCTTTTCCACTTGGATTAATATTGTATAAAGAATACCATGTCTTGAAACGTTGTACAATACAGGATTTCAACATTTTATAATGCAAATGACTATAGCTAAAGGGTCAGGGGTTAAGTACGTTCTGTAATGCTACAAACTATAAAAATGGATTAGAGAAGTCGTTTTTACAAAGAACAACCTGTATAAAACGTATGTTTTTACTTCAATCTATCTAAATGATACGGTTTCTGCTAAACTAGGATTTAACGTTTTGCGGGGGTGAAGAAATTTGGATAAAGTTAGCTTGCAGGATGCATTACAACGAAGAATACTCCTTCTTGATGGGGCCATGGGCACCATGATTCAACAGGAAGACCTTTCCCCCGATGATTTTGGTGGGGAAGAGCTGGAGGGCTGTAATGAAATGCTGGTCTTAACGAGACCAGATGTCATTCAAGGGATTCATGAAGCTTACTTGAAGGCTGGGGCAGACCTAATTGAAACGAATACATTTGGAGCAACATCCGTCGTTTTGGCGGATTACGATATACCAGAACGTGCCCGTGAAATTAATCTGGTGGCAGCCAAACTGGCGCGTAACGCGGTGGATAAATACAGCACTGCGGACAAGCCTCGTTTTGTAGTAGGAGCTATGGGTCCAACCACGAAAACCTTGTCTGTCACAGGTGGTGTTACATTTGCTGAGCTGATTGACAGCTATCAAGAGCAGGCCTTGGCGCTTATTGAAGGCGGCGTGGATGTGCTCCTTTTGGAGACCTCACAGGATACGCTTAACGTCAAGGCTGGAAGCATCGGAATTCGGCAGGCTTTTGAGCAGACAGGTATCGAGCTTCCGCTAATGATTTCAGGCACGATTGAGCCTATGGGAACGACGTTGGCCGGACAAAATATCGAATCCTTTTGCATATCACTTGAACACTTACATCCAATTTCGATTGGATTGAATTGTGCTACAGGTCCAGAGTTTATGCGTGATCATATTCGCTCTCTGTCTGAAATGTCCTCTGCAGCTATTAGCTGTTATCCAAATGCGGGCTTGCCCGATGAAAATGGCCAATACCATGAATCGCCTGATTCATTAGCACGTAAAATGGCTGCTTTCGCTGAAAAAGGCTGGCTGAATATTGCTGGGGGTTGTTGTGGTACCACGCCTGAGCATATTCGAGTTATGAGTGAAAGTATGGCGCAGTTTGAGCCACGTCCGCTGGTAGGTCATCATCCTCCTGCCGTATCAGGCATTGAGCCTGTATATATTGAACAGGACAATCGTCCGTATATGGTTGGTGAGCGAACGAATGTTCTAGGCTCCCGCAAATTCAAGCGTTTGATCGTGGAAGGCAAATATGAAGAGGCATCTGAAATTGCCCGCGCTCAGGTAAAAAGCGGAGCGCATGTCATTGATATTTGTGTGCAGGACCCGGATCGCGATGAAATGACGGATATGGAAGCGTTTTTGAAACTGGTTGTAAACAAGGTAAAAGTACCTTTGGTGATTGATACCACGGATATTAAAGTCATTGATAAAGCACTTCAATATTCGCAAGGTAAGGCGATTATTAACTCCATTAATTTGGAGGATGGTGAAGAGAAATTTGAGAAAATGGCTCCTCTTATTCATAAGTACGGCGCCGCTGTTGTTGTTGGAACCATTGATGAACGCGGACAGGCTATTTCACGTGAGGATAAGCTTGAGGTAGCTAAACGTTCTTATGATCTGTTGGTGAACCGTTACGGTTTGGCAGCGGAGGATCTAATTTTTGATACGCTCGTATTTCCAGTAGGAACAGGTGATGAGCAATATATCGGTTCAGCTAAGGAAACGATAGAGGGCATTCGCATTATTAAAGAAGCGCTTCCCGGGGTACATACCATCCTGGGCATCAGTAACGTATCTTTTGGTTTGCCGGAAGCGGGTCGTGAAGTGCTCAATTCCGTCTATTTATATGAATGCACCAAAGCAGGTCTGGACTATGCGATTGTAAACACTGAGAAGCTTGAACGTTATGCATCCATTCCAGAGCATGAGCGGAAACTTGCGGAAGACTTGATCTATAAAACAAATGACGATACTTTATCCGCTTTTGTAGCAGCTTTCCGTAACAAGAAAGTGGAGAAAAAAGAAAAGATATCAAACCTTTCGCTCGAAGAACGACTGGCTTCCTATGTAGTCGAGGGAAGTAAAGAGGGACTCATTCCGGATCTGGAGCAAGCGCTCGTGAAATATTCTTCGCTGGAGATTATTAACGGCCCGCTGATGAAGGGGATGGAGGAAGTAGGACGACTGTTTAACAATAACGAACTGATTGTTGCAGAGGTGCTGCAAAGCGCTGAAGTGATGAAGGCGTCCGTGGCCTATTTGGAGCCGTTCATGGAGAAGAATGAATCCTCAGTAAAAGGTAAGATTTTGTTGGCTACAGTCAAAGGTGATGTGCATGACATTGGTAAGAATCTGGTAGAGATTATTCTATCCAACAATGGTTACCATATCGTGAATCTGGGTATAAAAGTACCACCAGAACGCATTATTGAAGCTTACCGTGAAGAAAAGGCCGATATGATTGGCTTATCCGGACTGCTTGTTAAATCGGCACAACAAATGGTGCTGACCGCACAGGATTTAAAAAATGCAAATATTGATATTCCAATAATGGTGGGTGGAGCTGCTTTAACACGTAAGTTCACTAAAAATCGTATCCGTCCTGAGTATGATGGTCTGGTTGCCTATGCAAAGGATGCTATGGATGGTCTGGATATTGCCAATAAGCTTATGAATCCTGAGTCCCGCAAAAAAATGGCTGAGGACATGGAGGCTGAGCGGGAGGCTGAAGCGGCAATCGTCGTGGAAGCCAAGCCGCTCCCTAAGCTCACTCGAGCTGTGCGCTCTAATATTGCTCAGGATTTGCCCGTTTATATTCCACCAGATACGGATCGCCATGTACTACGCAACTATCCACTGAATTATATTTTGCCTTACGTGAATATGCAGATGCTAATGGGGCATCATCTTGGTTTAAAAGGCAATGTTGAACAGCTGCTGGCTTCGGAAGATCCGAAAGCGATTCAGTTGAAGGAAACCGTGGACAGCATCATGTTTGAAGCTGTGACAGACGGAATCATCCAGGCACATGCTATGTATCGTTTCTTTCCAGCGCAGTCCCAAGGAGATCAAGTTCTGATCTATGATCCCTCGGATGTGAGCAAGGTACTGCACACATTTACATTCCCGCGCCAGCAGGTAGAGCCTTATCTATGTCTGGCTGATTTCTTGAAATCAGTGGAATCCGGAGTTATGGACTATGTAGGTTTCATGGTCGTTACAGCTGGTCATGGGATTCAGCAGATATCTACCCAGTGGAAAGATAAAGGAGATTATCTGCGCTCGCATGCACTTCAAGCGGTAGCACTCGAAGTAGCAGAAGGGTTAGCGGAACGGCTTCACCATATTATCAGGGATAGCTGGGGGTTCCCGGACCCTGCCGATATGACAATGAAACAGCGACACGGTGCCAGATATCAAGGCATTCGGGTATCCTTTGGCTATCCGGCATGTCCAGATCTCGAGGATCAGGGGCCGTTGTTCCAGTTGTTAAAACCTGAGGATATTGGCGTTGAGCTGACGGAAGGGTTTATGATGGAACCGGAGGCTTCAGTATCAGCCATGGTGTTCAGCCACCCTCAGGCGCAGTATTTTAACGTCGAAAAGGTTTAACACCTTTATCAGATGGGATAGCAAATACCCTCCGAGCTTCGGAGGTTTTTTGCTGGTCAGCAGGAAGAAGGTTAAAGTTATGGAATTTTATTTTCTCGGTACAAATGCAGGGGTGCCTACGATTCAGCGAAATGTAACGTCCATCGCTCTTCGTTTGCTGGAAGAACGAAGAAGCATGTGGCTGTTCGACTGCGGCGAAGGCACTCAACAAGAGGTATTGCGTTCGCCGCTCAAACTAAGCAGACTTGAAAAAATATTTATCACCCATTTGCATGGGGATCATCTTTTTGGACTGCCGGGACTGCTGTCGAGCAGAGCGTATCAAGGGGGAACGACACCACTGACGGTATATGGGCCACCTGGAATCCAGCAATATATCGAGCTATCTTTAGGGATCAGCCAATCGCGTATCAATTACCAACTACATATTGTGGAGCATACGGGCGGGGTTCTGTTTGATGATGGACAATTCCGGGTAGAGTCAGCTTTGCTGGTTCATCGGATTGACAGCTATGGCTACCGAGTTGTAGAGATGGATAAGCCCGGTAAGCTTAACCAAGAGCTGTTGGAGCGATATGGTATTAAGCCTGGCCCGGTGTACGGTAAGTTAAAGCGTGGGGAAAGCGTGGAGGTAGAGGGTGGAGTTATTTTGCATCCGCAGGATGTACTGGGTTCGCCGAAAAAAGGGCGTATCATCACGATTTTAGGGGATACGAGACCTTGTCCGAATACGGTAGTGCTGGCTCAAGATGCAACTGTCGTCGTTCATGAAGCCACTTTTCTGCATGAACTGGCAGATACAGCTTACGAGTATCATCATAGTACAGCGCTTCAGGCAGCGGAAGCTGCAAAAGCCGCAGGTGCGGGTCAGTTAATCATGACGCATTTTAGTTCTAGGTATAAAGATCAGGAGCAGCTTCAGCCATTGCTGGAGGAAGCGCAAAGCATATTTCCTAATTCATTGCTTGCGGAGCAGCATGTGTTGTTACCGGTACCCGATATCGGTTAATAAACGATTGGAGAAGATATGTGCATGGGTGCCGGGGCTTGCCTCGGTGCCTTTGTTTTTCACCGAAATTATTTTCCGGGAAAGCGCAGGATGCGACAAGAGATGAGAACCCGTGCAGGGTGGTGGGGGATGAATTTGTTCTACCACATATGGAGGCATGTCCTATTCGAGTTTCTATATATCGAATTTAAAGGATTATATTTCTTGAGCATGACCAGGAAATACAGGAGATTTCCTTTGAGGAAATAGCGCCTTCGATGGATTTCGACGAAGAAGTGAACTTATGTCATGGGAAAGCGACGGCTTTTAGCGAGGAATGGCACTATTTTGGACGTTTTACCAGCAATTCATGGACTTCATAAGCATTTTTGACTTAAGATAGATGAGATGAATAGAGACGGCCGATTATTTTATGACCTGAATAATTAAGGTGGTTAAATAAGAAGGAGAACATCGTTCATGGGATGAATTATAATTTTTAATGCTATGATGTGAATGGATTTGAAGTAGGGGAGGGGATTGCGATAAAATCGTTACTAATTGATCTGGATGGAACACTTTATCATGGAAATCGGATGATCAAGGGTGCGGATCTGTTCATATCCCAATTGCGTTCAGACCAGATACCTTATGCCTATGTTACAAACAATGCTTCACGTACACCCGATTCGGTGGCTGAGCATTTGGTTGGTATGGGAATTGAAGCGGCCAGCCATGAAGTATATACTTCGGCGTTAGCAGCTGCACAATATGTTGCACAGCAAAGTCCTGGAGCTCGTGTATTTTGTATTGGTGAAACAGGATTACGCGATGCACTCACAGGAGCCGGTTTGCAGCTTGTTGAGAACCATCCTGATTATGTGGTGCAGGGGATAGATCGTCAATTTACATATGATGCGCTGGCCGCTGCCATGCGCTGGATTCGGGAAGGAGCAACTTTTATTTTGACAAACCCGGATCTCCAATTGCCTTCACATGATGGGCTAACGCCAGGTGCAGGTACGATTGGAGCTGCAATTGAAGCGGCTTCACAGGTGAAGCCTATTGTCATCGGCAAGCCTTCAAGCGTATTGATGAACTATGCGCTGAACCGCTTAAACATTAGGGCGGATGAAGCTCTGGTTGTGGGCGATAATATGCTTACAGATATTGCGGCAGGTGCAGCAGCAGGTTGTAAAACAGCTCTGATCCTGTCGGGCGTGACGACCCGCGCTAATATGGACGAGCATGTGCGTACCGTTGGAGTGAAACCTGACCTGATGTTTGACAATCTCGCTGAACTGCAGGACTGGATGAAAGAAGAGCTGAAATAATAGAAAGTATATGTCTTACAAAACTTGCGAGAATTAAAAGCTATGTAGCTACGAAAGGAAAGATGTTTTATGCCGGAACTTCCTGAAATGGAAAACTACAGAATCTTATTATCAAAACAAATTTTGGACATTCCGATTACTGGAGTTACGGTTAGCCGTGAAAAGTCCATTAATACTGAAGTGGAAACGTTTGAGAAGCAATTGCTGGGAACGACCGTTGTATATTTAGAGCGTCGAGGCAAGCATTTGATTTTTCATTTAAACACGGGCGGGCGGCTCGTACTTCATCTGATGCTCGGAGGACTGTTATATCTGGGAACGGAGGAGCAGCGTCCAGATCGTACAGTTCAAATCGAATTAGATTTTAGTGGAGTAAAGCTTTATTTTATCGGACTGCGCTTAGGTTATCTGCACCTGCTAACGGCTAAAGAAACAGAAGAAGCTTTGTCAGACCTGGGACCTGATCCGTTAGACCGTCGCATGACGTTGGAAAAGTTTACAGCACGGCTGAAGGGACGCCGGGGGATTTTGAAAACAACGCTGGTGAATCAGCAGATTTTTTCGGGTATTGGCAATTGTTATTCAGACGAAATTGCTTATATCGCCGGATTTACACCGGGTTCCAAAGTACAGAACATTGTGCAGTCGCCAGAAAAAGTGGAAAAGCTATATCATGCCACTCAATCCGTACTACGTGAAGCTACAGCGGAAGGCGGGTACATGGAAATGCCTCTAATGGAGGGGGACACGCTAACAGGTGGATTTGATCATCAGTGCCGAGTATATGACCGCGAAGGAGAAGAATCTCCAAGTGGCGGGAAAATTGTAAGGGTTGAACTGGCGGGGAAAAAAGCATTTTATTGCCCGGTACAGCAGCATGATGCCTAAATTGCTCATCGGCTCCCATGTGAGTACGCGTGGTGGCTTTTCCAAAGCCGCTATGCGTGCGCGAGAGCAGGGGGGACGTTCATTTCAATATTTCCCGAAAAATCCTCGTAGTCTTAGGCTGAAGGAATGGAGTGCTACTGATGCTGCTGCTTGCAACGCTTACTGTTTAGAGCACCAGCTTCAATCCATTGCTCATTCACCATATCCCGTTAATCCGGCTCATGGGTCCGAGCGTGGTCAGGAACTTTATGAGCTGACGATTGCTTCATTACGCAATGATCTGGATATTGCTGAAGCCTGTGGGTCAAAAGGGATTGTCGTTCATTTTGGTCATATGCATTCGTTAGACCCTCTAGAGGGCTACCGTAATATCATTAACTGTTTTAATGATGTGCTGGAAGGCTGGCTGGGAAATGCTAAAATATTGATCGAAAATCAGGCGGGAGATCATGGCCCCATGGGAACCACGCTTGAGGAAATGGTGCAGATCCGTCAGCTGTGCCGGTATCCTGACAGTATCGGCTTTTGCTTAGACACTTGTCATGCATATGCAGCGGGATTGTGGAACGGTGGAATGGACGAGGCTTTGATCGAAAAAGGGAATCGTCTCGGCTATTGGTCAGCTCTGTGTGGAGTTCATTTGAACGATTCTAAATACCCATATGGCTCTAAAAAAGACAGACATGCTCGTGTGGGACAAGGCTACATTGGTACTGAGGGCATGCATTGGATGACAGATCAGGAGGCTGTAAGAGGGATTCCTATCGTTTTGGAGAGTGAGACGGGACCTGATGGGACACATCAGGAGGATATTCAAATGATTCTAAGCTGGGAGTAAATCGGTCTGATTGATAATAACTATCTTTGAGGCTTGTGAGCTTGCATATATGGAAAAAGGAGGAGAAGTTGATGTATTTGTTTATGGACGATTATCGGCCTTGTCCTCCGGGTTTTAAGTTGGCAAGAGATGCGGATGAGTGTCTGCTGCTGCTTCATGAATACCCTATTTCGATACTATCGCTAGATTATGATTTGGGTCCAGGTCAGCCTACGGGAAAGGATGTGGCTGCTGCTATCGCAGAGAAACGGTTATATCCACGTGAAATTTACTTGCATTCGTCCAGTCCAGAGGGGCGGCGAGTCATGTATGAGCTACTCTATGCGAATAAGCCAGAGGGAGTCATCGTACACAACGGGCCCATACCCGAAGAGCGTATGCGAGAGATCAGAAAAGGGTCTGAACGATGAAAGAGATCGGACAAAAAGAGGCGCGCCGTGCCATATGGGAGGGATGCAAGCTGGCTTTGTTTGTGTACACTCCCATGTGCGGAACATGCGCGGCTGCCCGTAAAATGCTGGAGGTAGCAGAGCATTTGCTCCCTGAAGAAGCAGTGGTGCAGAGCAACATTAACTATATTCCTGAACTGGTACAGGAGTACCGGATATCCAGCGTTCCCGCGCTTCTTATATATAATGGTGAAAACAAAAATCCTGAAATCATCTACAAAATGGAATCTGTAGAACACTTGCTGAGCAAAATAAGGAGCGTGATGGAATGATATCCATGAAGAGCATTACGTTGCAGCGGGAAGAAAGACGGATTTTGGACGATGTAAGCCTGGACATACGAGAAGGTGAACATTGGGCTATTCTGGGTCGCAATGGTTCCGGTAAAACAACATTGCTGGAAATGATGACAGGATATATGTTTCCAAGTCATGGAACGGTTGAAGTGCTTGGGCAAATGTATGGTCAATGTGATGTGCGGGAAGTTCGCAAACAAATCGGATATATCAGCCAGACCTTGTTGGAAAAGCTGGCGCTAAAAGATCCCGTTTGGGAAGTTGTCGCTACAGGTGCGTATGCTTTTTTGCGCTTTTATCAGGAAATTCCGACAGAGGCAAAAGAAAAGGCCATATCTTTGCTGGAGGGTATGAATTTAGGCGACTTGATTCATCACCCACTGGGGACGTTATCTCAAGGAGAACGTAAAAAGGTGATGCTGGCCCGCTCACTGATGGCAGAACCTCGTCTGCTAATTATGGATGAGCCTTGTGCCGGGTTGGATCTATTTGAGCGGGAAAAAATGCTGGTCGAGATTGATCGGCTCCGCAAGCTAGACTTATCAGTGGTTTATGTGACTCACCACATTGAGGAGATTGTCCCCCTCTTTACGCATGTTGCATTGATTCGTGATGGTAAGGTCGCAGCAGCTGGACCGAAAAAAGAAGTTTTAACGAAAGAATTGATTATGCACACATATGAAGTTCCGGTTGAGCTGGATTGGGATGGAGAACGTCCATGGATTCGGGTGTGCACTGGAGGGTAATGTTATTTTGGAGGAACTATATATGAGTACAGATGAACAAAGTGAATCTACTTTGTCATCATCAAGATTTGTTTGTACGGCCAATCATGGTTTTGCACCCTATGCTCAAGAGGAGCTTAGAAGATTATTTGGCTCTGTAAAAAGCACGATGCTTTTACCTGGTGAAATTTTTCTGGCTACATTACCTGCGGAAGAAATTGAGGCAGTGAGGACAATTACAGCTCAGCCGCCGATGTTTTTACGTCACTTGTTTCCTGTTCATTTTCAGGAAGAAGGAACGGACCTGGTTCAGGTGCAGGAACGGCTGGTTGCATTCATCCGTAACCGCAAGGAACTGATGGATCAACGTGTTTCTTTACAAGTGCGCAAAGGATCTAATAGCAGTTGGACTGAAAGCGCAGGTGCGCTCAAGCAGGCTTTGAGTGAACAAATAAGTGATCTACCTATGGAGCAGACAGTACAAGGTGCCGATCTTATTGTGTCCGTTTTTGCAGATACAGATACGTGGTATGCAGGTGTATCACGTCCTGAGGATAACCTATCGGATTGGAGCGGAGGCGCGGTTCGTTTTCAAAAAGAAGATGGACAAATTTCTCGTGCCAAATTCAAGCTATTGGAAGCAGAAGCAACGTTCGGCATAGATTTTGGCGCTTTCCGTCAGGGACTGGATATTGGGGCAGCACCGGGTGGATGGACTTCCTTCTTACTGGAGCGGGGACTGAAAGTTACAGCGGTTGATCCGGCAAAGATGGAGCCATCACTGATGAAGTACGCCAATCTGACTTTTTTGCGTAAAAATGCAAGTGAAGTCAAATTTAAAGAGAATTCGTTCGATCTGCTGGTTTGTGATATGAGCTGGAGTCCTAAGCAAATGGCAAGGCTCGTTACTGATTTACTATATAGTTTGCGAAGTGGTGGTACTGCTATCGTTACGGTCAAGCTAATGCATAAAAAGCCCTTGGCGCTCATTCATGATGTAATTGCTTCATTTGAGGAGTCCGGCATGCAGATTCAGCGAGCTAAGCAGCTATTCCATAACCGAGATGAAATTACCCTGTACATGATCAAGTATGGAAAATAATACTTTACAATAGATACAGGTGTGCTATATAATAAATCCAAATTGTTCCTTAAAAATAATAATCATGTTTAAATCAAGGGAAAGCATCCCGCGAAAACGGTTTTCATGGCGACATGGAAATTTGATTTTGCGGCAGCTTTCCCTTTTTTGCGTTGTCTGCTTTAGAAAGGAGGTAGGAGAATAATGAAGCAACCATCACAGTTGGAATTCGGATCCATTGTCGGTGAGCGTTACCGTATTGTTCGCACATTGGGTTCGGGAGGAATGAGCCGCGTGTTCATGGCAGAGGATTTAAAACTGCCAGGCAAGCAATGGGCGGTGAAGGAGTCGGTTGCCGGGCCACAAGTGATGAAGCTTGTACGTACGGAGGCAGAGATGCTGATTTCGCTAAGTCATCCACGTTTACCGAGAATTGTTGATTTTTTTGAGCATCCTCGATCTGGTGCGGTATACCTGGTCATGGATTACATCGAAGGAATTACGCTGGAAGCATACATGAAGGGCTATGAAGGCTATATTCCACAGGAGCAAATCGTCCCATTCGCTTTGCAGGTACTGGATGTGTTGGATTATTTGCATACCCGTCAACCGCCAGTCATTTACCGGGATCTGAAACCGACGAATATTATGCTGACACCGGAAATGGAATTTATACTGATTGATTTTGGAATAGCGAGGAGCTATAAGGCTGAACTGGATCAAGATACGGTAAAGCTGGGCACAGTGGGCTTCGCTGCCCCGGAGCAATATGGAGCAGGTCAGACGGATGCTCGTTCAGACTTATACAGTTTGGGAGCGCTGCTATTGTATCTATGTACAGGAGGCAAATATAGCGAGTGGACTGCGGGAGTAGAAGGGTATATTCGCGGAGAATTGCCCCGCCAATTGATCCCGGTGATTCGAAAACTGCTGCGTCAGCATCCTGAGGAACGATTTCAATCTGCCGGGGAGGTCATTGGAGAACTGCGGCACAGTGCGGATTTTCAGCCTGCTCAACAAGGAATATCCGTTAATGATGCCTCAATGGATTATGCAGGTACAAGGGTAGTGGCTGTATTGGGTGTCTCTGCCGGCTCCGGTGCTACTCATACAGCAATTGCGGTGAGCCACTATCTGGCTCGAAGGACCCGCTCCGTAGCTTTGGTTGAGCTGCACAGCACAGCCAAAGCATTTGCCCGACTTCAAGAAGTCGTAGAAGGCACATCCGTTGGACAATCGAGTTCAAGTCGGCGTTTTGAAGTTGATGGAGTACACTACTGGCGGCAAACATCTCGTGCGGATGTCATTTCTTTGTTGGGTGGTTCCTATAGATTTATAGTATTGGACCTGGGGAGTGGGCAGGACAATGAACGACTGGAAGAATTCTTGAGAGCCGATTATCCGCTTGTCGTTGGCTCAGGGGCCGAATGGAGAGTTCAGGATATAGCAGGGCTAGCCCGATCTCTTCAGCGCCACCCGCAGCACAAATGGAATTACTGCTTGCCATTGGCACCCTCCGAAGCGGTCCGCAGGCTTCGTAAGGAGCTGGATCACGATAAAGTGTTTGCTCTACCGTTCCACTCAGACCCCTTCGAACAAGATGATGAGATGGATCAGGTGCTGGACGAGCTGTTTCGCGGAGTCATTCCAGATACCCGAAAAAAACGTTTCGGATTCCTTAAACGACAGCGCTAAATAGAACGGTATATATCAAAAAGAGGCAGGGGAGAAGTTGTGTGTCCAAGCTAAGAAAAAGTAGTAAACAAAAGCTATACGCCGGATGTATTGGTGCAGGGATTGTTGGCATTATCTTTGCTGGCTACCTTATGGTTAATATCCATCAGATGAATGAGGTCAGGAAACAGGCTGAGGTAGAGGCAGAACTGAAATGGAAAGTGTATGAACAGGAGCAACGAACCGCGAAAAAAGGTTGGGCGGTTGTCCGTGACATTTCTCCAGGTGAACAGATTGCAACTAATGATTTGAAGGCAATTAAAGTTCCCGGTTCTCAGGCCCCATCAAATTTGCTGACAGATAAAAGTGAGGTTTCTGGTACCACAGCCAAAATTGAGCTAAAAAAGGGATCTGTGCTTACATCGGCCATGGTTACTGCTGATGAGCCCACACCTAAAGATTTACGCAACCGTGAGCTAAAGGTGGTAGTATTGCCCAACAGCCTCAAGTCGGGTGACGAAGTGGATATCCGCATTCAATTTCCAACAGGGCAGGATTACATTCTATTATCTAAGAAGAAGATTTCTCGACTGGAAGGTCCAATTGTCTGGGTCACTTTGAATGAGCAGGAAATATTATCGCTTTCGAGTGCGATTGTTGATGCTTATCTGCATAAAGCATCTATCTATGCCCTGACATATGTCGATCCCCAATTTCAGCCCAAGGCAATCCCGACCTATCCGCCTAATGCGCAGGTGTTAGCGTTAATGAATAGTGATCCGAATTTGATACGCGTGGCTGAACAAAAGCTGTCCAAGCAGCTGCGGGATTCGCTTGAAAATGCAATTAATGCGTCAAACAATGTGATTTCAACACCCGTGGAAAGAAGTTTGAGTGAGGAAATTGTAGCCCAGCATGCGGGTGCTACTATAGAAAACCCAGCAAGCGGGATAGATGATACAAGAAATGAATATGAGAACGAGCAGGATCATCAAGAACAAACAAAGATTCTGACGCAGGGCGAAAGCTCTGCTCCGTATGCCAAATAAATGAGAGAAAAGGAACGGAAGTATGAAAACATGGATATTTGCCGGGCTTTGTGACAAAAGCGATACCTTGTTATATATCAGCAGCATATTAGCAGCTTCCGGCCAACAGGTACTGCTTGTGGATGCTACGCTGCGGGGACAGTATCGGTATAGCATAGGGATGCTCGACAAACCACTTCCCATTACGCAGTTTAGTGGTTTTGATGTAGCAATTGGATTTACAGCATGGGAAGACCTGCATACCGTTATGATGACTGATCAAAAGGCGGAGCAGGCTTATGACATTGTTATTTTGGATGTAGAGTTACCTGATTTTTGTCCAATTTCTGTTTGGAAAGGGGCAGAACTGCGAGTTTGGGTCAGTGATTATAGCCGTATGCTAATGCACAACGGACAGAATTGGCTTGAGCATTTATTCAGTCAACCCGAATTCCCCAAAGATCTTGTATTTCACAAGCTATTTTTACAGGCTGTGGATTGTGGTGTGGAGGAGCCGTATCTGTGGGAATACATGAACCATTTCCCGGCTTCTTGGCAGCAAGAGCCATATGTTCTGCCATGGGATGAGGGGCTGCTTGCTCTGAAACTGGAAAATGAGCATAAAAAACAGCTACTACTAAAACCGCTATCCAGAATGTATAAGAAAGAATTATGCCGTTGTATTGGGGAATGGATGAGTTGGGAATTAAAAGTGAGTCGTCGTGCGCTAAAGCGTGCGGAAAGGAGTAGGGCATGAGTACCATTTTGTTTTGGAGCCCCATTAAGGGGGCTAGTGGAAGTAGCTCTTTGGCGGCAGCAATAGCAATTACCTTAGGGAATCTATATAGAGGAAGACTATTATTGACACATTTAGGTCGTAGATATACCGGTATTGAATCAGGATTACCTATACAAGAGTATGGTATGGACGATCCAACCCTACAGCTTCAGGAAGGGGGCTGGGATGCTGCCGCACGTTTAGTTCTGCGAGGGGCACTGTCTAAAGAAAATATTCGTAATTATACGACACCTGTACTCGAACATACTTTGGATGTACTTGAGGGAACCTCCACCTTTGGAGCTGCACCGCCGTTACTATCTCCAGGGCTTGTACGGGCAGTAATAGATACAGCGAATCAATATTATGATTTAACGCTGATTGATGCAGGAAGTGGAGCAGGGTGGGGGGCTGTACAGCATGAAGCATGTGCACGAGCCAAACTGGCCGTTCTTTCACTCACTCAGAATATGCGAGAATTAGATGCTTATTTTGAATCCGTGTCTCCGTTATCTACCTACTCATCATTGCCCTTATTAATAGTACTTGGGAAATATGATGTGCATTCTCAAGTGAATGAAACGAATATTCGCAGGAGATATGGCTACAAAGGTGCTTTGTATACAGTCCCTTATAGCACCGGATTTATGGACGCATGGAACCGCAGGGATGTGATCGGCCATGTGCAACGTGAGGTACGAAGTGGAAAAGAGCAGCATCGCAAGCTTTTTATGCCCGTAGGATGGGCGCAGAGTATACGACATATCAGCAAAGCTATTCTGGAGGCGGCAGAGTCCGATCTTCGACTCAAGGCTTTGGAGAGGGGCGCTTAAATGCTGTCCGCTCAAATGATCAACGGATTGATTCTTACCTGCATAGTACTGATGTGCATCGTACTGATTATTGTTAAATATCGAGGGAATCTTCACTCGCGACATTCAACCCTTCGGGTAGAAAAAAAGAACGAAGATGCCACATTCGAAACATTAATAGAGTATATCAAAAATGCACTTCATGAACTGAGTCATAGCCAGATGGCGGATGCCGGATTGCATGAAGAGGAATATAGACGGCGTATCCATCAAAGGGCGGAACTACGCAGGGCGTTAAAGGACTGTGCCAATGGCAGCATTGGAGATAAACGTTTTGTTAAAAATCTGATGGCTGAGCTTCTGATTAACGGTTACGGCTTGAACGAGAAAATCGTCGATACTGTTATGCCATTCTCCAGACCTGAGTTGTTTAGCATACAGGATCAATTCGAAATTATATTTTACCAATACCAGCAGAAGTTTGGCGCTGATGCACTATCACGTTTATTGGATACTTATGACTTGGCCGAAATGAGGTATTCACAGCAAGGTGAAGAAGATGGAAGTTATCTCGTTACCGCAGAGGATATTCGTTATATCTATGACTGTGAGTACCGCCCTCTTTCCTTTTTGGAGAAAGTGGATATTATTGTCCAACGCATTTATCAGCATTACAAAGGCTTTTCCGTCATTGATGATATTCGTGACCAGCGGATCGACGGTGTAAGTGGGGGTGTCAGTGGTATGCCGGAAGGTGGGATTCCTGCATCATCAGACTGGCCTTCGGATGGGTATGCATTTGAACAAACATCTGCGTCTACTGCCAATGGTTATGAGAGCGTGTGGATTTTTTATAAAGGTAAAACGATCCATCTTTCGTTCCTTTCCTTCGGATCTGAGCGTGAACTTAAAAGGGTGTGCCAAAATATTTACAAATACAATTACCCGGGCCAGCTTTCCGAAGCGAATGGTTATAAGGTCAACGAAATGAAGGATGGGTCACGGGTAGTGGTGGTGCGCCCTCCTTTCTCAGAATCGTGGGCTTTCTTTGTTCGTAAATTCGATATTCAAAGCGCATCGCTGGAACAGTTAATTAAGGGACAGAATGCTGATTTTCCAATCCAACTACTTTCTTATTTAATGAAAGGCAGCCGGATTACTGCTATTACAGGCGCGCAGGGTTCAGGTAAGACGACGTTGTTAATGGCGATGGTCAAGCATATTTATGCTTCGTATACGCTTCGTGTTCAGGAAATGGCCTTTGAACTGCATCTGCGCAGCATTTACAGTCGCCGTAACATTCTTACCTTTCGAGAAACGGACCATATTTCAGGACAAACAAGGGCTTGACTTGCAGAAAAAAACAGATGGAACCGTCAATATCCTAGGCGAAGTAGCAAGTGATGAAGTAGCTGCTTGGATGATTCAAATGTCGCAGGTTGCCAGTCTGTTCACCATTTTTACTCATCATGCCAAAACATTTCGTGATCTCGTGTTTTCACTTCGTAATTCATTGCTCAAAACAGGAGTATTTCAGCATGAAGGCATCGCTGAGGAACAGGTAGTTCATGTCATTAACTTTGATGTGCATCTCAAACGTGATGCGGAGGGGCGACGCTACATCGAACGGATCACAGAATGTGTGCCGTGTGACCCGGATCATACGGATGCAGGCTCCAATGCTTCATTGAGCTACAGTTATCGCCACGTTATGGAATATCGGAACGGAAGCTATATACCGATGGAGCCCTTAACAGCCAAAAGTGCAAAAGAAATGTGTGAGCAGATGAATGTAAAGGATGCCAGAGATTTCCGCAGTTTTTTGACCCGCTATTGGGAGGAAGACTATGAGTCTTAAAGAAATTTCATTATGGATTTTACTTATATCAGGTGGGAGCTTTGCGCTTCTATATATAGTTTTGTGGGGGTTGCATAAGCGTAGTAGTCATGCAGTTCGCAGAGGACGAATTTATTCTGTGCAGGAAGGACGTAAGGGAAAAGCGGTACTGCAACGTGAGCTGCAAGCCTTACTGCATAAGTTGTACACGCTATGTATGAAGGTCCCTTTCTTATCTGGCTACATCACGAGTGTACGTAAGCGACTAGCTGGTCAGCATGCCTACGATGAGTACAAGCTTCGCCTACAGACTATGAAGATGACACTGTTCATCTGGGGGGCTTTTGCTTGCAGTGGCGTTGTACTGGTCATGATGAAGCCAGGAATAGAGTTTGCTATATTGGCCGTTTTATGCGGAGTGGTAATCAACAGTCTTATTTTGGATATGGCCATTAGCCGGATGGAAAAAAGGCTACTTGCACAGATGATCGAATTATTCGCCAATGTACGTCATTATTACCATCAGCACGGTATGGTGGAGGAAGCCATATCCGAAGCGGCCGATTTGGCGGAGGCAGAGGCTGGGAGACACGCACGACTCATCCATGAGGCGCTAACAGATGTTGATCCGCACGAAGCATTGGAAAGATACTATGAGTCGGCTCCTAATCGATTTTTAAAAGCATTTGCCGGTATCTCGTATATGGTAATGGAGTTTGGTGATCGGATTGAGGAGGGGGGCTCCATTTATTTGAAGGGGCTCGGCAGTCTCGCACGCGAAATCCAGTTGGAGTTGCTGCGAAGAAATAAACTGGACTATCTATTAAAAAGTCTAAACGTGATCGCACTGGCACCTGTTTTCTTTACCACCCCAATCGAGACATGGGCGAGATCCAGCTTTCCATCCATGGATGAGTTTTATCAGGGAAAATTGGGTTATATCACGAAATTGTCCGTTTATATTGTGATAATCGTATCTTATTTTCTGTTACAGAAGCTTCAACAGACCGATGAAACAGGATATCGTGCGGGTAGAGGACGGAGGGTTTGGGAACAGAAGCTATACCGTTTTCCCATCATCCGTAATGTGGTGGATTCTTTAATTCCGCGTCAGCATATATCTTCTTATTTCCAGATAACCCGTCTATTAAAAGAAAGTGGTGCGGAGATAAAGCTGGAGTGGCTCTACATACGCAGAATAGCTCTTTTTATCGTAGGTTTGGTTCTCAGTATTAGTACGATATTTTTTTTACATGAAGCTGAGAAAACGCATATCCTTCACGCCCCGGTACAATCGGGTCAAATGTTTGGACATTTAAGTCCGATGGAGCAAAAAGAAGCTTTGAAGCAGAGTGGGATTGATCGCAAAATCATGCATTTGCTGAACATGAGAGCGGACAGCACATACGAACGAACGTACGCTGCTTTAGAACATAATGCCAATGGAACTGTTACTCCTGAACAGCTATCCACAAATACTCGGCGTATTCTCCAAAAGCTGAAAGATTGGAATGATGAATACATCAAGTGGTGGGAAGTGCTGATTAGTTTGATTGTTGGGTATGTAGCCTATCAAATGCCTATGCTTTTATTATATTTGCAACGAAAAATGCGTCGGTTGGATATGAGGCACGAGGTGTATCAATTTCAAACAGTTATTTCCATTTTGCGGGTTATGGAACGAATGTCTGTCGAAGAAATATTGGAGTGGCTGAACAGATTTTCAGTTATATTCAAAAGACCTCTGCAAAAATGTTTGCTTCATTATGAACATGGGCCAGAGGCAGCTCTTGACTTGTTAAAAGAAGAGGCACCTTTGCCGGAGTTTCAGCGTCTAGTGGACAAGCTCCATTTATCTTTGGGTAAAATTACGATTCGTGAGGCCTTTGATGATTTGGAATCCCATATGTCCTACTATTTCGAACAAAGAAGACAGGAGTATGAAAAAATAATAGACAGCAAGGCTATCTGGGGAAGGATGATTGGTTTTGCCCCGATGTATGGTCTTATCTTTTTATATTTGGTGATTCCGTTGATCGGCATGAGTTTTGTTCAAATGGATAACTATTATGAGCAAATACAAAAAATTCAGTAAGAAAGTTCTAATATGACTAATACAAAATAACAAGCTGAGGAGAGAAAAATATGAATAACGCATCAACAGCTTTAAAGGTAGCCGCTGGGATATTTTTGACCATCGCTCTAATTACGATTGTAGTTATACTGTTTATTTCAGCCCAGGAGGCGACTAAAACGGCACAAAACAATTTTGCTGATATCCAGACCGAATTGTCTCAAGCCTCTTTTACGGTATATGACGGCACAACGATTAGTGGTTCCCAGGTGACCAACGCGCTACGGAAGTTTCAGGGGAAGGACCAATTCGGCATTCAGATTAAAACCGGTAAAAATATGGCAGGCCAGTGGTACGGTAATGCTCTGAACATTAGCCCAGACAGTGAACAGTATGGTGCAGTGAATGGTGGCAGTGATAAGACTGGGAAAATCACGAATACGCTTAATGAGAAAGAGAATGAATACGTAAATCCAAGTGGCAAATTCAAGGCTGAAATCGTAAAGGACAAATCGAACGTTGTCCGTGGGTTGTTGTTTACCCAGTCCTAAGCACTACAGCAAAGATAATAATCATAAGGGGGATGGAGTATGTCTGATCACGCTTCAAGTATGCTGAGGCTTGGTGTGTCAGTTATTCTGTTCATAACCGCATGTGTAACGGCAGCAGACTTGTCCAGCCAGCTGGATGGTGCACTGGAATTAAGATCACAGCAAGAGGAGCATTCTGAAGGGCGAATAGCCCGTACTGCTGGGGTGGGATTGCCGGAACGGATTAAAGGAACACAGGTCATACAGGCAATTCGCATGAACTTACAGGAGGGGATTTCGGTTCAAGTCGACGGGACAGAGTACGATGTGTATTCTGAACCATTTGAGCCTGATGTATCTGCCCTGGATACTTCCTCTTTATATTCCATGTATCCACAGCGTAATGGGAATGGGGACATAACATCTGTACGTTTTGAGAAATTGGGGGAAGACTGAAGTGGTTCAAACAATATCCAAGTTGTTGGGGACGCTGCTCGCTGTATTGCTTTTGTACATCGTACCCGCAGTTCAAGCTGCTGACCGGCAGGATGATATATCCGGGTTAAATACATATCATTCAACTGTACGTTTTGTTGATATGGTAAGAACCAAAGGTTACATTACACCGACGATGTATAACGATTTTATGCGTGATCTGGAATTGACAGGCAATACGTACGAAGTTGACTTGGAGCATATGCACAAAAAGTATGTACCGGACTATGCAGATGCCGCGAAGCCAGACAGTTTTCTGGGCAACTATGAAACTGTATATGATGGGTACTATAATCCGCAAATCTTGGCTGTACTGTTTCCTCACAATCAGCAGCCAAAATCAGATCAGACACGTCGGTATACCTTGATGGCCGGGGATTATTTTACGGTCCGGTTACATAATACGAATCGGACTCCTGCGAACTTGTACAATTCATGGCTTCTCGGTGGGGCAGATAGCGGCAAGCCGGCAGTTACAGCTTCTTACGGGGGCATGGTTCTGAATGAAGATTACTGATTTTGCAGTCATATTTATACTTTTGTTTTTGCCCTTTGGTGTAGTTAGTGACTTACGGGTGCAGAATCAGCGTGAAGTGCAGCAGCTAGAAATGAAATATACGTCGGCTCTCCGTACCGCAGTTCAGGATGCAGGGGTCGTGCTCTCACAGAATGAACGTCAGGAACGCGAGGCCGGATACGGATCGGATAAGTTTTTTCGTGTAGATAAAGAAGCAGCGCTGAACACGTTCCTGCATACCCTTTTTCTTAATGTAGGCATTGATGAGGATATAGTAGCACAACGTGCATTATTGGATTATATACCAGCCATTGTAATTCTGGATTATGACGGTTATTATGCGTTCACTTCAGAAGCCTATACAGACGAGCGTGGACAAGCTGCTATTGCCCACAAATGGAGCGAAAAAAAGCCATATGCCTATGTTGATTCAGTAGGCAACAGTGTGGGGTTCAGCTTGGATAATTATGTGCACGCATACGATGCGCGGAATCACAGGTGGGTGGAGGGCTTTCAAAAGGAACTTCAGGATCAGACTCCTATATCTTTACTGAATAATTCAGAAGCTTTTGAGCAAATACGTCGTTCCACTATTGTTGGCAGCGTTCAAGAGGACCTGGCGCGAATGATTAATGTCCATAACGAAAAAGCTGCACGTAACGGCATATCCTATACATTCACACTACCGATCATTCCGCAAGAGGAGTGGTACAACACGATAGATGATGTGGGTCTGATCGCGTTTATCCAAGGCATTCCGGTCGGAGACAGGTATTACAATAACTATGGATTTGGTGGTGGGAGAGTCGTCAGAAAGCAAGACATTATCGGTGGCATAGAACCAGAAACTAGAATGAAATATTTTTATAGAGATTCATGTCCAGCTCCCTTTAAAGCGAGTGAACGTTTTACGGATGAAAAATCTGCAGCAGCTGCGGGATACTTTGAGTACAATTGTTATAATGGCTTAAAATAATCACCCTCATGGGTGGTTTTTGTTTTTTTAGGCAGATCCATACCAAAAAACCTTAAAATTCACTGTTTTCAATATTCCGATATGGTTGTAGAATGTGCTACAATAAGGCTTTGAAAGAAACGAAATGCATATGAAATAAGAACAGTCGGCAGCGCCGATGACAATAAGGAGCCAAAAACAGCTTATGAGTTTATTGACTGTAGAAAATGTATCCCACAACTTTGGGGACCGCGCATTATTTAAAAATGTTTCCTTTCGATTGCTTGCGGGGGAACGTGTAGGTTTGGTAGGAGCTAACGGTGTTGGTAAATCGACACTCATGAACATTCTCACTGGAAAATTGCTTAAGGATGAGGGTAAAGTAGAATGGACTCCACGTGTACGTTACGGTTATCTGGATCAGCACACCAAGCTGACACCGGGCAAAACGGTACGTGATGTATTAAAAGACGCTTTTCTTCCTTTGTTGGAATTGGAAAAGGAAATGATGCAGATTACTGACAAAATGGGGGATGCTTCTCCTGAAGAGTTGGAAGTGTTGCTGGAACAGATGGGTGAAATTCAGGAGCAACTGGATATGGGGGATTTTTACCTCATTGATGTGAAGGTTGAAGAAATGGCGAATGGACTAGGTCTGTCGGCCATAGGACTGGATCGGGATGTATCTGCACTTAGCGGCGGGCAACGGACAAAGGTGCTTCTTGCTAAATTGCTGTTGGAAAAGCCGAATGTCCTGCTGCTGGATGAGCCTACCAACTACTTGGATGTAGAGCATATTGAATGGCTTACGCGCTATTTGAAGGATTATCCCTATGCTTTTATCCTTATTTCACATGATACTGAGTTTATGAACCAGGTCGTTAATGTTATTTACCATCTTGAATTTGCCAAGATGACCCGTTATTCAGCTAACTATGAAAAGTTTCTTGAAATGGCGGATCTGAACAAAGCTCAGCATATTGATGCTTATGAGAAGCAACAGGACTTTATTAAGAAACAGGAAGATTTTATTCAGCGTAATAAAGCGCGTGCTTCTACCTCAGGCCGAGCAAAGAGCCGTGAAAAGCAGCTTGATCGGATCGAACGTATTGATAAGCCTGAAGAAGCCGCAAAACCAACCTTTCAATTCAAAGAGGCACGTGCAAGCGGAAAGACGGTATTTGAGGGTATTGATTTTGAGATTGGTTATACACATGCCCTTTTGCCTAAAATGTCCATGACGATTGAACGTGGCGAAAAAATTGCAATTGTTGGCTACAACGGTGTCGGTAAATCGACATTGCTCAAAACCATATTGGGAAAAATTCCGCCAATCAGTGGAAAAACCTATCAAGGTGATTTTTTGCAGCCCGCTTATTTTGAGCAGGAAGTAAAGGCGGAGAAAATTACACCGATTGACGATGTGTGGAATGAATTTCCGCATTTGAACCAGCATGAAGTACGAGCGCATTTGGCGCGCTGCGGTTTGAAAAATGAGCATATCACACGTCCGCTATCTGCGCTTAGTGGTGGAGAACAGGCTAAAGTCCGTCTTTGCAAACTGTTAATGCGTGAAAGCAACTGGGTATTGTTCGATGAGCCTACCAACCACTTGGATGTTAAAGCAAAGGATGAGCTGAAACGTGCCTTAAAGGAATACAAAGGGACCGTATTGCTTGTATCTCACGAACCGGACTTTTACGAGGATTGGGTAACCAAAACGTGGAATGTGGAAGAGTGGTCAAGTAAAGTTAACTAAAATCAGTTAAATCCAGTTCTGCTATTTCACACGAAGTGGGGTTTGCAGAATTAGGAAAATATGCTAAGCTATCTTTAGCTTATACAATAAAATAGTCACACTAGGGGAGCCGCCCATGCGGCTGAGACGGAATAAATGGATTTCGGACCCTTTGCACCTGATCTGGGTTATGCCAGCGTAGGGAAGTGAGCGCCGTACAAACAAGGCAACACCATCTTTATTTTGTTTGTGCGTGGGACGATACACGTATACGGATATCATGGTCCGTTCGATTATTGGACGTTCGTTAAACCACTTCCTTGGGGAAGTGGTTTTTTTGCGTTTCGTTCATTTTAAGTTGTTCGAGCTTCCGTAGACGGATTCACATACAATCCCCTTTCATTACTGCTGGTAGACGTGGCTGGCTAAGCTTAGATCCTTTAATCCAATGTGAGGTGAAGACAAAATCGAATTACACGCAATTTCGATGGAAAAGGGCACTTTTGCACAAGCCGCCCGAGTGGCTGCTATGATTTGTCCGTATGTTCATTATGTACACGCACGTTTAAAACAGAATGGTGCCTCTGCATTGCTTTCTTTGACTCGCAGCATGGTGGAGCAGGAAGTTCCTTTGCAACAAATTGTAGTAAATGATCGTGTGGATGTAGCTTTACTTACTTTGGTTGGAACCGTCCAGCTACCAGCTAATGGGTTACCTGTTGTGGATGTGAAAAGTCTACTTTCAAAGAGTACACGCTGTGGAGTGTCTGTGCATTCCTTGGAGGAAGCGCAGACTGCCGAGCAGGCAGGAGCAGACTATGTACTTTATGGTCATGTATATGAGACCCATTGTAAGCCTGGTATTGTACCGCGGGGTTTAGCTCAGCTTGAACATATTTGCAGGCTGTCGAACATTCCGGTGATCGCGCTGGGCGGCATACAACCGCACCATATCCCGGAGCTTTATATGGCCGGAGCAAGCGGAATTGCGGTGATGTCTGGTATATGGGAGGCTGAGTCGCCCGTTGCAGCTGCGATGGAATATAGGCGAATGGCAGATCTTGTAGTTCATAGCTTGTAGCGAGAAAACGAGAGTAGAGGCAAGCTGAAAGCAGAATGGTTTATGGAGAGGAGACACGGAACAAATGCTAAAGATACACACAGAGGCAAGAGCGATAGGACATGCTGAATGCTTGGTCATAGGTGGAGGTGTCATCGGCAGTTCCATTGCTTATCATGTGGCCAAGGAGGGAAGAAGTACGATCATGCTGGAACGATTGATCCCGGGTGAGGGAGCCTCAGGAGCAGCGGTTGGAATGCTGGCAGCGGAAAGTGAAGAGTTCACCGACTCTGAGCTGGCACGATTTGCTCGCAGAAGTCGAGATGCATTCCCTGAGCTTGTCTGTGATCTGGAGCGTTTGTCGGGTATTTCGGTGGAATTCCGTACAGAAGGATTTGTGACCCCTTTCCGTACGGAAACTGAAGGCCAAAAACGCTGGAAAGCTGCTAAAACGCGAGAGGATGATTGTCCTATCTGGTGGGATGCGAGGGAATTGGCCCGACGAATTCCAGGTTTGGATGAACAAGCGATCGGAGCAATATATCGTTCAAAGGAGACACAAGTGGCTCCTGTCCAGCTTTGTCGTGCTTATGCAGGTGCTGCTGCGGTGCTGGGAGCAACGGTATCGTCTGGTACACGGGCAGAGCAACTGGTCATACAGGATGGTCGAGTTTGCGGTGTCCGAACAGATAGTGGCTTTTTTTCCTGCGATCAGGTCATTATTGCTGGAGGCTTGGATAGCATGAAATTACTGGCGCAGGTTGGGTTTGAATATCCACTTTATCCGGTCAAGGGCGAAGCGGTAGCGGTCTCCTTGAATGATCACCCATTAGAATACACCATTTATGCTGATGATATTTACCTCGTGCCTAAACAGAATAACGAGCTTTGGATTGGGGCAACGAGCCTTCCGCATCAATATGACGAAGAAGTGACCGTAGGAGGCTTGGAGGGGTTGCTGGCACGTGCCTCTGCCTGGCTGCCGCGCGTCCGTGAAGCTTCTTTTATACGCGCTTGGGCGGGCTTACGGCCGCAGGCTGCATCAGGTCATCCTTTTATAGGTACTGTTCCTGGGGTCGAGGGCGTATATGCTGCGGTCGGGCATTATCGCAACGGTGTCCTGCTGAGTGATGCTACCGGGCGTGCGATGGCAGCTATGCTTAATGGAGCTGGTGCAGCAGAACTTGGGATAAGTAGTTTTTCTTCTGAGCTCCTCAAGGAGAAAAGCTTATGAAGCTGACGATTAACGGCCAGAGCATGACCTTTTCTAATCGAATCACTCATGTGAATCAATTGCTACATGAGCTTGATGTAAAGGTGAAAACCGTAGTGGTGGAGCTGAACCGGCATATACTGAGCCGTGAAGATCATGATGAAGCGGTACTGAAGGATGGAGATTGCCTAGAGATTGTACATTTTGTGGGAGGCGGTTGATTATGTTAACCATTGGAAAAGCATCTTTTACCTCGAGGTTGTTGTTGGGAACAGGAAAATTCTCTGATCTGGATATCCAATCCCAAGCCGTAGAGGCTGCTGAGACGGAAATATTGACGTTTGCTGTACGGAGATTGAACTTGGAGGAACGGGATAAGCAGCATTTTCTCGATATGCTGGATTTGAGCCGGTATACACTTCTTCCCAACACAGCAGGGGCTACAACAGCAGTGGAGGCGATTCGTATTGCCAAATTGGCAAAAGCCTCCGGCCTGTGCGATATGATTAAGGTGGAAGTCATTGGGGATAGCAAGACACTGCTCCCTGACCCTTTTGAAACGTTGAAAGCTAGTGATAAGCTGTTGGAAGAAGGCTTTATCGTGCTGCCCTACATATCGGACGATGTGATTCTAGCAAAGCGGCTACAAGAGCTTGGAGTACACGCCGTTATGCCTGGAGCTTCACCGATTGGTACAGGACATGGTTTGCTCAATCCGTTTTCATTAGGGCTAATTATTGAACAGGCGGAGGTTCCGGTTATTGTCGATGCGGGTATTCGCTCACCCGGTGACGCGGCAATGGCGATGCAGTTAGGGGCAGATGCTGTTTTGTTGAACACAGCCGTATCAGGAGCGAAGGACCCAGTAAAAATGGCCGAGGCCATGAAACTGGCTGTTCGTGCTGGAAGATATGGTTTTGAGGCGGGGATGATTCCTGTAAAACGTTACGCTTCAGCAAGCAGTCCGACAGAAGGTATGGTTCAGGCATGAAGGTAACTGACAAATCCGGTGCAGGAGAAACACATCCAAGTGACCGTTATTCCAGACAGGAAAGATTCGTGCCCTTTGGACCGACAGGACAACGCCGGCTTGCTTCTTCCCACGTACTAATCATAGGTGCCGGAGCGTTAGGTACAGGTATTGCGGAAACGCTCGTTCGCGGGGGCGTAGGTACAGTGAGCCTCGTAGACCGGGATTATGTGGAATGGAGCAATTTGCAGCGCCAGCAGCTTTTTCAGGAAAGTGATGCTGCGCAAAGATATCCCAAAGCAGTAGCTGCTCAGCGAAGATTAAAGGATATTAATTCGGAAACGGTTATACATGCACATGTACTGGATGTTGGGGTGGAAGAGCTGGAAGAGTTGATCCAGGGGGTAGATCTCATGATGGATGCAACTGATAATTTCGATACCCGACTTCTTATGAACGACATGGCACTCAAGCATCGGATACCTTGGATTTATGGGGGATGTGTGGGCAGCTATGGTGTAACCTATACCATCTTACCGGGTCAAACGCCTTGTCTTCACTGTCTGCTGGAAACTGTACCGTTTGGTGGAGAAACCTGTGATACCGCCGGGATTATTCCGCAGGCCGTACAGATGGTCACGGCTAACCAAACTACGGAAGCTTTCAAACTTCTTGGTGGATATCCAGAAGATTTGAGAGGAAAGCTGCTTTCGTTTGATTTGTGGAAAAATGAGTATGTAGCAATAGCGGTAGATAGCGTTAAAAAGGAGAACTGTCCTTCTTGCGGCAGCCAACCGACATATCCCTATTTATCGGCCTCTCATCGGCAGAAGACAGATGTTTTGTGCGGTAGGGATACCGTTCAAATTAGACCAGCAAACCCGACACATCTGAATCTTGCAGAAACAGCAGATAGATTTGCTTCTTTGGGAGAAGGAAAAGTAGAGCGGAATCCGTTTTTGGTTTCCTTTAGTACAAGCGAGCATCGCTTGGTTATTTTTGCAGATGGCAGAGCGTTGATTCATGGGACAAAGGACGTGGCAAAAGCAAGAAGTCTGTATCATCGCTATTTGGGTTAAACTATAAGAGCAGAAGACCATTCTTTGAAGAATGATTTTCTGCTTTTTTGTTACAATAATATAGATATGCTTAATGGCTTACAACACAAACTTGTTCGTATCCAATATGTAATGCTATGTCCAAACCAGGTGGGTGAAAAGATGAGCCCGTTAATTCTACTCGTGAATGTAAATGAAGCGTCTCCCGTATTTGTTTATCCATTGGAGCAGGCAGGTTATCAGGTGGTTCATGTTTGCAATACGACAGATGCAAGCTCTTATGTAGCCCATAATCCTGTGGATTTGTTACTACTCAATATAGAAGATGAACCGACGGATTCACATGGCTTACTTCGCACATTGCAGCAATACCATCCTCATGTCCCGCTATTTGTTATGACTTCATCAGATGAGGAGGACCATATTGTTTCCTGCTTTGAACAAGGAGCACATGATGTGATCGTCCTGCCCTTTTATCCTAGAGTTTTTCAGGCTAGAGTGGCTAATTTATTGCGGATTTTTGGTATTGAACGTGATGTGAAAAGGGCAATCGAGGCGGGTGATTTACATATAGACAATGCAAGCAGAATGGTGAGCAGAGGGGAACAAAAGCTGAAATTAACTCCGAAAGAATTTGATCTTTTGCTTCATCTGGCGATACATCTTAACCAAGTTTGTAGCAGACAGCAAATTCTGAAGGATGTTTGGAAACATGATTATATCGTTGATACGAACGTAGTAGACGTCTATATCAGACATTTGAGGGTTAAAGTAGATAAAGGATATAAGTTTAAAATGATCCGTACGGAACGAGGGATTGGCTATTCACTCAGAACACCAACCGTATCAGAATAGCATAAGGCATATAAAAAAAGCCGGAACTTTTCGTCCCGGCTCGCATATTTCATAATAAGTTTCAAACTACAGCACGCGGCGTGCTTTAATGTATGTTCTTTTCCAGTTGCTAGAGTTCAAATCGGAGATAGTCACGCCAGGTCCGCCGTAAGTGTGTAGAATTTTACCCCCGCCCATATAGACTGCTACGTGGGTAATGTTGCGACCCGTGGCACGGCTACCGCTTGAAAAGAACACTAAGTCCCCTTTTTTCAAATTGGACTTGGATACAGCATGTCCAACTTTGGACTGTTGAACAGAAGTACGCGGCAAATTCACTCCGTATTTCTTGAATATGTGCTTCATGAAAGAAGAACAGTCAAAATTGCGCGTCGTGCTTGTGGAAGCTCCAAACTTATAGGGAGTGCCCATATATTTTTCACCGTAGTTAATTACTTTTTGGCCAACAGAAGTAGTAGTGGCAGCCTGTGCCGTATTTGTTCCCTCAATTGCAAAAGTACCAAAGCCGATAGTGGCTGCGACTCCTGCGATAATTACCTTTTTTATGATTTTCTGCATATTCATGTTGTAAATACCTCCAGAAATTGATTTGTGCAATATTTTGCTGAGTTGCTAACTAACTGACAGCGTTGAGTATAACAGTTTTGAAGCCGCCTAATAGTTGGAAAAGAACTCTCAAATGCTTGAGGGACAAGACTTACACAGTGATTATTAAAAAACGATTAAAAATTACAATTTGTTAAAAATATATCGATTCATAGATCTCTACAAACGGAAAAACCCTTATGAATAAAGGGTTTTGAGTGAAAAAACAATTTAAACAATGGTTACAACAATGTCATAATTAATCCTTGCTTTGAATAACGAGTAGTAGACCACTTTTGATGGAAATCGTACCTTTTGGAGCCGTTAGCTTATTACTGACAGCACGTGATTGTCCCATTTTGAGGGTGGCATTATGTAGCGGATACATAAATCCTTCCAGTTGTATGCCTGTTACTTCGGCAGTCATAGGAAGCAGCGATGTATATGTATAACCCATAGGCTGGATCTCAAGCGTTGATCCGGTGAGCTCAATATAATTATGTGCGTCCATAATAGCGCAACTAATATGATGCTGCATTGCACGTACCAATATTTGAACATTAGCCAATGTGTGGTCCATCCGGGTGCCAGTCACACCAAGCAGCAGTACATGATCTGCCCGTTCGTCCATAGCGATTTCCAAAGCAAGCTCAGTATCTGTTAAGTCTTTAAGTACTGGATCGCACGCAATCATACGTTGGCTTGCTGATTCTACCTTTTCTTTTTCCTCTGGTGTGATCGAATCAAAATCTCCTACAGAGATATGTGGTGTAATACCGTGCTCGATCAGGAAAAGTGCACCTTTATCTGCACCTATAATAAAATCATCGGGTTGTATTTGATGTAAATCTTCTTCATTAAGACGACCGCCTGAAAATACAATCGCTCGTTTTTTTGTCATAATCAACATCCTTTCTTCCTGATACGATCCTATATATACCATCGTTTTTAAGTATACCGCGTTAAATATGGCTTGCACAATTTTGGAGGACATGGCTACAATGAAACAGAAAAAAAGGAAGTGTAACGTGTAATAGGAAGGAGAACGAAATGATTAACGTTTTGTTTGTGTGTTTGGGCAATATTTGCCGCTCTCCGATGGGGGAGGCAATACTGAGACATAAAGCACAGGAACGGGGATTGGGCGAAGAAATCGGGGTGGACTCGGCCGGGACAGGCGACTGGCACATCGGAAATCCCCCGCATGAGGGAACATTAAAGCAACTTAAACTGCATGGAATCAGCGAACAAGGCATACAGGCGCGGCAAATAACGGGCCGTGATTTTGATGCGTTTGATTATATTGTGTGCATGGATGACTCTAATGAACGAAACATGCGAAAGATTGCAGGTGGAGCGGAGGCTGATATTCTAAAATTTATGGATTTGCTTCCTCAAGAAAAATTAAGAGAAGTACCCGATCCATATTTTACAGGGAATTTTGAAGAGACCTATCGATTAATGGACGCAGGCTGCGACGCCTTGCTGGACAAGATCGTAGAAGAAAAGCTATAATGTGAACGACAGATGACGGCAATAATTGCCGTTTTTCGTTATACTTTTTTGAAAGCGCAACCAAATTGCATTGAAAAATGAGGAAGGAGCTTTATGACCTAGTAGGTCAATGCTCCATTCCCTATAGAAGAATTTTTACTCAGGCGCGATCCAAAAAATACATTAGCGCGTCAGGCAACTCGTTTTGCCAAAAGCCCCACAAATGTTTGCCATCCTTTTCACGGTAAGAAACTTCAGCGTTCCGTTCGCGCAGCAAATCTGCACATTGACGGTTAAGTTCTACAAAGTTGTAAATGCCAGTATCACTCTCAAATGCATCTTCCTGAAGGCCAACCGTCATCCACACCCGCAAATGAGACAGATCTTTCTCACGGGCGATGATTTCCTGCGAAGCTTCATAGTAAGCACCTGAGAGGCTGATAATGCGGTTGAACAGCTGAGGATACATCAAAGCCAAATGCAGAGACACACTGCCTCCCAGTGAATCCCCCGCCAAAATGCGGGACGCTGCATCTTTTCTTATAGGATACTTTTGCTCCACATAGGGAATAATCTCTTCTGCAAAACAGGTGGTATACGCCTCAAAACGATTGCCAAAGGGAGCGTACTCCTGAGTTCTGATTTTGGTATTCACTTCCACACCTACAATAATGAAGGGTTCGACGCCCTCATCTAGAATGAGGCGGTTGGCGTGAGTTGCAATGCGGCCAAAATTGAAAAATTCTTCTCCGTCCTGACAGTATACGACCGGGTAGCTCAATATTTCATTATAGCCGGGCGGCAAATATATCCGGAGAGTTCTGGTCTCGCTAAGAAAGCGGCTGTTTACTTCGTCTTTAAGGATGGTTCGTTTTAAATACCGAGAATCCGTCATTTTTCGTCACCTTTCTTGGGTATTATTTTGCATTCGGGATCACAATAAGTTAAGATTACCCTGATTGCAATAGATGTTTAAAATTTCAATCATGTACTAAGCTGTTATAGTAAAAAACATACCCTGTTACACACACAAAAATGTGGTAAACTCAAAAAAAATAACTAAATCTTTGACGCGAGCGATATAACAGGTGTATAATAATCCTATAACAGCGGAACTTGATATTCAAATTTTTTTGTTGAGGTGAAGAAAATGAGCAAGGTTCCTTATGAAGTTTACACAGAGGAAGTTGAGGCGCTGTCCGTACTTTCTCCGGATGGTGAAATTATCAATAAAGATATGTTGCCTAAACTTACAGATGATCAATTGAAAGAAATTATGTATCGAATGGTATTTACACGTACTTGGGATGACCGCGCCGTTAACTTAGGTCGTCAAGGACGTCTCGGTTTCTACGCTCCGGTATCCGGACAAGAAGCAACCATGATTGGTAGCGAATATGCGCTCCAAAAAGAAGACTTTATTGCTCCAGGCTACCGCGATATTCCGCAAATCGTTTGGCATGGCCTGCCATTATACCAAGCTTTCTTGTATTCCCGTGGTCATCAACACGGCGGCCAAGTGCCGGACGGTGTTAATGTACTGATGCCGCAAATCATCATTGGCGCGCAAATTTTGCATGCTATGGGTATTGCTATGGGTTACAAACTGAAAAAGCAAAAACAAGTCGCCATTACATATACAGGTGACGGCGGTTCTTCCGAAGGTGATTTCTACGAAGGCCTGAACTATGCTGGTGTATACAAGTTGCCAGTTATTTTCTTTGTGCAAAACAATGGTTACGCGATCACGACTCCATTTTCAAAACAAACGGCTGCTCTTTCGATTGCTCATAAAGCAGTAGCTGCTGGTATTAAAGGCGTGAAAATTGATGGCATGGACGTGCTTGCAGTTATTAAAGCCGTTCAAGAAGCTGCAGAGCGTGGACGTAATGGTGAAGGTGCTACTTTGATTGAAGCCGTAACGTACCGTTTCCGTCCGCATTCCCTTTCTGATGATGCAACAAAATATCGTTCTAAAGAAGAAGAAGGCGAATGGAATGCGAAAGATCCAATTGCCCGCTTTGCGAAATACCTTGAGAAAAAAGGCCTTTGGACTGAAGAAGATACAGCTCGCGTAAAAGAAGAAGCTAAGGCAAAAGTGAACGAAGAGATCAAAAAAGCCGAGAAAACAGAGAAAATGACAATTCCTGGCCTGATCGATAGCATGTTCGAAACAACGCCTAAGCACTTGGAAGAACAAAAAGCTGATTTTAAATAATTGAACTTGAAAGAGACCGGGCGGTAACCCGATCCGGTCTGCTTTTCGATTGACCTGAACTGAAATTGATCTGTCAATGTTTAAGGAGGAAATGAAGCAAATGGCACAAATGAACATGAAAGAAGCGATTCGTGACGCACTGCGCGTAGAGTTGAAACGCGACCCTAACGTCCTGCTTTTCGGTGAAGACGTAGGTCATGTAGGTGGCGTATTCCGCGCTACAGAAGGTCTGCAAAAAGAATTTGGCGAAGAACGTGTATTCGATACTCCGCTGGCGGAATCCGCAATCGGAGGTCTTGCTGTGGGTCTGGGTATCCAAGGCTTCCGCCCTGTAGCTGAAATCCAGTTCGTAGGCTTTATCTTTGAAGCACTCGATCAAATGGCAATTCAAGCATCCCGTATGCGCTACCGTTCCGGTGGACGTTACAATTCTCCAATCGTATTCCGTACACCTTTTGGTGGCGGTGTTAAGGCAGCCGAGCTGCATACAGATTCCTTGGAAGGTCTTCTGGCTCAAACACCTGGTATCAAGGTTGTTGTTCCTTCCAACCCTTACGATGCAAAAGGTCTTATGATCGCGTCTATTCGCGACAATGATCCAGTATTTTTCATGGAGCATTTGAACTTGTATCATGCATTCCGCGCTGAAGTTCCTGAGAATGATTACACAGTTGAACTGGGCAAAGCTAACGTAGTTCGTGAAGGTTCCGATGTGACGATCATTACTTACGGTATGATGGTGCACACTTCGGTTAAAGCTGCTGATGAGCTGGAAAAAACAAAAGGTATCAAAGTGGAAATCATTGATTTGCGTACCATTAGTCCGATTGACATTGATACCGTTGTTGCTTCTATTCAAAAGACCAACCGAGCTATCGTGGTTCAAGAAGCGCAAAAGAGCTCCGGTGTAGCTGCTGAAGTTATTGCACAAATTAACGAAAAAGCAATCCTGCATCTGGAAGCACCTGTTCTGCGTGTAGCAGGCCCGGATACCGTTTATCCTTTTGCTCAAATTGAAGATACTTGGTTGCCAACGCCAACACGTATCATTGATGCGGTTAATAAAGTATTGGAATTTTAATTAAAGCACACCGTAAATTTGGGAGGTTTTAAACGTGGCTAAATTTGAATATAAATTCCCGGAGCTAGGTGAAGGTCTTCACGAAGGCGAAATCATCAAGATGCACATCAAGCCCGGCGACAAAGTAACAGATGAAGATATCATCATGGAAGTACAAAACGATAAGGCTGTAGTTGAAGTTCCTTGTCCGGTTAATGGTACAGTACAAGAAGTATTTGCCAAAGACGGTGACATCTTTAACGTAGGTCAAGTCGTAGCTGTAATTGATGCAGAAGGTGAACTTCCTGAACAAGAAGAAGCACCAGAAGCACCAGCTGCTAGCCCTGAGCCAAGTGCTGCTGCACAAAGCGGAGCTGCAGGTACAGCTAGATTTGAATATAAATTCCCAGAGCTGGGTGAAGGTCTTCACGAAGGCGAAATCATCAAGATGCACATCAAGCCCGGCGACAAAGTAACAGATGAAGATATCATCATGGAAGTACAAAACGATAAGGCTGTAGTTGAAGTTCCTTGTCCGGTTAATGGTACAGTACAAGAAGTATTTGCCAAAGACGGTGACATCTTTAACGTAGGTCAAGTCGTAGCTGTAATCGCTGCAGAGGGTGAACTTCCTGAACAAGAAGAAGCACCAGCTGCTGCTAAACAAGAACAGGATGCTGCACAAGGCGGAGCTAACACTAAACCAGCTGCAACTCCTGCTGCTTCTAACAAAGATGTATTAGCTACACCTAGCGTCCGCAAATTTGCTCGTGAGCAAGGTGTAAACATCGCTCAAGTGAGTGGCTCCGGCAAAAATGGTAAAATCACCAAAGAAGATGTAGAAGCTTTCAAAAATGGTGGAGGCCAAGCGGCTACACCAGTAGCGAAAGAAGCTGCAAAAGCACAAGAGCCTGCTAAGAAAGAAGCGAAAGCTGCAGCAGCATCCGCACCAGCAGCAGATCCACGTGCTGAGGAAGAGCGCGTACCATTTAAAGGTATCCGCAAGGCTATTTCCAATGCTATGGTTAAATCGGCTTATACGGCTCCGCACGTTACGATTATGGATGAAGTAGATGTAACTGAACTGGTTGCTTTCCGTACTCGTATCAAACCAATTGCTGAGAAGAAAGGCACAAAAGTAACATACCTGCCATTCATCGTAAAAGCTTTGGTTGCTGCTTCTCGTCAATTCCCGGCTCTGAATGCCACAATCGACGAAGAAGCAAACGAAATTGTCTACAAAAAATACTACAACATCGGTATCGCTACAGATACAGACAACGGCTTGATCGTTCCTGTTATCAAAGATGCTGATCGTAAGAGTATCTGGATGATTGCTGATTCCATTCGTGATCTAGCTGTGCGCGGTCGTGATGGAAAATTGGCTGCGAACGAAATGAGAGGAAGTACAATTTCCATCACTAACATCGGTTCTGCAGGCGGTATGTTCTTTACTCCAATCATTAACTTCCCTGAAGTTGCGATTTTGGGTACTGGCCGCATCAGTGAAAAAGCAGTCGTGAAAAACGGTGAAATTGTAGCCGCTCCAGTAATGGCTCTTTCCTTGAGCTTTGACCACCGTATTATTGACGGTGCAACTGCTCAAAACTTCATGAACTATATCAAACAGCTGCTCGCTAACCCTGAGCTGCTTGTTATGGAGGTGTAATCAATGGTAGTAGGAGACGCTTCTCTGGATATTGACACATTGGTTATCGGTGCGGGTCCTGGCGGCTATGTAGCTGCCATCCGTGCCGCACAATTGGGACAAAGCGTATTGATCGTAGACAAATCTGAGCTGGGCGGTGTCTGTCTGAACCGTGGATGTATTCCATCCAAAGCTTTGATCTCTGCAGCTCACCAATACGAAGCAGCTAAACATGGCGAGTCCTTCGGTATTACAGCTGAAAATGTAAAAGTAGACTTTGCTAAAACACAAGAATTCAAAAACGGCGTTGTTAAAAAAATGACAGGCGGCGTAAGCGGCTTGCTCAAAGGCAACAAAGTTGAAGTTTTCAATGGCGAGTGCATGTTCATCAACGAAAACGAAGCGCGTGTATTCAACGAACATGAATCACCACGTTACCGTTTTAAAAATGCAATTATCGCAACAGGTTCCCGTCCAATCGAACTGAAACCATTCCCATTTGGCGGACGCATTCTGTCTTCTACAGAAGCATTGAACCTGCCTGAAATTCCAAAAAGCCTGATCGTAATCGGTGGTGGATACATTGGTGCAGAGCTTGGACAAATGTACTCCAAATTCGGTTCCAAAGTAACGATCATTGAAGGTATGGATACAGTGCTTCCTGGTTTCGACAAAGATATGACTTCGATCGTTGCGAAAAGCATGAAGAAAACTGGTATCGAAATCTTCACTGGTGCTAAAGCGGAAAGTGCAGAGCAAACAGATAAAGACGTAACGGTGAAATTCTCCGTTAACGGCGAAAGTAAAGAAGTAACTGCTGATTATCTGCTTGTAACTGTTGGACGTCGTCCAAACACAGACGGTGAACTGGGTCTGGATCTGATCGGCGTAGAACTGGATGAGCGCGGAATGGTGAAAGTTGATCACCAAGGACGTACTAGCATTCCTCACATCTTTGCAATCGGCGATATCGTAGCTGGTCTTGCTCTGGCACACAAAGCTTCTTACGAAGGTAAAGTGGCTGCTGAAGCAATCGCAGGCGAGCCGTCTGTAGTAGATTACAAATGTATGCCAGCTGTCGTTTTCACAGATCCAGAATGCTCCAGCGTAGGCTACACAGAGACAGAAGCCAAAGAAAAAGGCTACAATGTCAAAGTTGGCAAGTTCTCTTATGGAGCAAACGGTCGTGCGGTTTCCCTGAACGCTGCTGAAGGTTTTGTGAAAATCGTAGCTGACGCTGACACAGGTCTGGTACTGGGTACGCAAATCGTAGGTCTGGAAGCTTCCAACCTTATTGCTGAGCTGGGTCTGGCGATTGAAATGGGTGCTACACTCGAAGATATCTCCTTGACTATTCATGCTCACCCTACATTGGGCGAAATCGTTATGGAAGCAGCGGAAGTCGTGCTGGGTCATCCGATCCATGCATTGGCACCACGTCGCTAATACCATTTTTCATTATCTCGTTTTTGGTTTTCATACATGACAAAGAGAGGCAAGGAGCGCTATATCTGCGCTCTTTGTCTCTTTTTTTTCAAACTTTAGGATTTTCAGGACTACTATGAAAATTCACACAGTACATGGTCAACGAAGCACCGTACATGATAAACTAAATATAGATATTGGTGCAGAAAAAGAATTTTAAAGATTAGAATCTGGCGATGCCAGGTTTTTATTCATGCTCAAAGGAGAGGAATAACGTGCGCAACTATTTGGAACTGCTGGAGGATATTTTAGAGAATGGAGTAAAAAAAGAGGATCGTACAGGAACGGGGACACTATCTGTTTTCGGAAGACAACTCCGTTTTGATCTGGCCAAGGGCTTTCCCTTGGTGACCACCAAAAGAGTTCATTTGAAATCCGTTATTCATGAGCTGTTATGGTTTTTGCGGGGAGATACCAACATTTCTTATCTCAAGGAGAACGGAGTTACCATTTGGGATGAGTGGGCGGACGAGCAGGGGAATCTGGGGCCTGTATATGGATCGCAATGGCGCTCGTGGGAAACAACAGACGGGCAACATATTGATCAAATTGCGAATGTCATAGAGGCTATTAAAAACAATCCGGACTCACGTCGACACATCGTCAGTGCTTGGAATGTGGCAGAAATCGAATCCATGAAGTTGCCGCCATGTCACTTTGTATTTCAGTTCTATGTAGCTGGAGGAAAGCTTTCCTGTATGCTAACAATGCGTTCTGTGGATACCTTTCTAGGGCTGCCGTTCAATATCGCGAGTTATGCATTGCTTACGCATATGGTTGCACAGCAGTGTGGTTTGGAGCCCGGCGAATTTATTTGGTCAGGTGGCGATGTGCATATTTATTCAAATCATATGCAACAAGTGCATACACAGCTGGAACGTGATCCTTATCCGTTGCCTCAGTTAAAAATTCTGCGCAAACCGGATTCGATTTTTGATTATACCTATGACGATTTTGCTTTTGAAAATTACGAGTATCATCCAGGGATTAAGGCGCCTGTCGCCATCTGATTAGAGGAGGTGGAAAAATGGGCATTTCAATGATATGGGCTATGGCACAAAATGGTGTGATTGGCCGGGATAACAAACTTCCCTGGCGCCTCCCTAGAGACATGGCCTTTTTCAAAGAGCAGACGATTAATAAAACGGTACTCATGGGGCGCAAGACGTGGGAATCCTTTGGAGGAAAAAGCCTGCCAAACCGACGTAACGTCGTCTTGACTCGAGATCAGCGCTATCGGGTGGAAGGTGCGGAAGTGATTCATTCACTGGAAGAAGGGCTCCAATTAGCAAAACAGGAGGAGCTAATGGTCATTGGAGGAGCAGAAATTTATGCACTGTTTTGGCCACATGCCGATCGGCTGATTGTGACTCGGATTGAGGAGACTTTTGAAGGTGATACAACGTTCCCCGAGCTGGATTGGAACGGTTGGAATATAGTTAGTGAGACTCCGGGTATCAAGGATGACAGAAATCCATATGAGTACCGTTTTGTTGTTTACGAGAAAACAGAATAAGAATAGACTGTATCCGACCCCACTCATTTGAAAAATTAATAAACCATATAAAAAATCCTTTTGGTGTTGATGCAAAAAGTTGCATAAGTTTTCATTACTTTTACGCTGTATTGTGATACAATAAATCAAATTCAACGAGAACAGACCCTTTCATAATACAACAGGCAAATTCGAATTTGACTTAAATTCTGAATGGATGATCGGGGTTCATAAGCGAAGAGATGGGGGAACGTAACATGTCTACACCAACTGGATTTATGGAATACACACGACAGCTTCCTACAGACCGGGACCCGGCAGAGCGTATAAAGGATTGGGAAGAATTCCATAAGCATATGTCTGAAGAAGAGCTGCGTACCCAAGGGGCGCGTTGTATGGACTGCGGAACTCCTTATTGTCATACGGGGATGGATATCATGGGAGCAACTTTAGGCTGCCCGGTTCATAATCTCATTCCGGAATGGAACAATCTCGTATACCGTGGTTTGTGGAAGGAAGCGCTAGAGCGGCTGCACAAAACAAATAACTTCCCGGAATTTACAGGTCGTGTCTGTCCTGCGCCATGTGAAGGTTCGTGTACAGTCGGCCTGATCGGACAGTCTGTTACAATTAAAACCATTGAGGAAGCTATTATCGAAAAGGGTTTTGAGGAAGGCTGGGTTGTCCCTAATCCGCCAGAAAAGCGTACAGGCAAACGAGTGGCTGTTGTCGGTTCGGGTCCGGCAGGTTTGGCTGCGGCTGCACAGCTTAACAAAGCAGGGCACAGCGTGACTGTGTATGAGCGTGCAGATCGTGTGGGTGGATTATTGATGTATGGCATACCGTCCATGAAATTGGATAAGAAGGTTGTTCAGCGGCGTGTGGATTTGCTGGAGGCTGAAGGTATTCAATTCATCACAAATACGGAAATTGGCAAAGATATCCCTACCGATCAGTTGATTGCTGAATATGATGCTGTTGTCCTATGCGGTGGTTCTACGAAGCCAAGAGAATTCAACATTGAAGGTAGCGATTTAAAGGGTGTTCATTATGCGATGGATTATCTGAATGGTACCATCAAAAGTTACTTGGACTCCAATCTGGAAGATGGCAACTATTTGTCTTCCCAAGGTAAGGACGTTATTGTAATCGGTGGCGGTGATACGGGTTCGGACTGTGTAGCTACTTCTTTGCGTCATGGATGTCGGAGTGTCACTCAATTTGGCACACACACCAAAGCGCCTATGGAGCGTGACCCGATTGCCAATCCTTGGCCGCAATTTCCAAACGTGTATTCTCTCGATTATGCACAGGAAGAAGCTAAGGCGTTGTTCGGAGAAGATCCACGTGAGTTCTCCATCATGACGACCAAATTTGTAGGTGATGAGAACGGTAATCTGAAAGAGCTACACACCATTCAAATTCAACGGATTGTTGATGAAACTGGGCGCAAAATCTATCAACCGATTCCAGGTACGGAGCGCGTATTCCCTGCACAAATCGCTCTTATTGCCATTGGATTTGATGGTCCTGAGCAAACGATTGTAGAGCAAATTGGTTTGGAGACGGACCGTCGTTCCAACGTTAAAGCACGTTATGGAAAATATGTTACTAATGTGGATAAGGTTTTTGCTGCAGGTGATATGCGTCGCGGACAAAGTCTTGTCGTGTGGGCTATTAATGAAGGTCGAGAAGCTGCACGAGAAGTTGATAAATACCTCATGGGCGCTACCGTTTTGGTGTAATTATAAATTTCATGTTAGGGATCAGTCAAAGCTCCATCTTCGGATGGGGCTTTATTGTATTTCAAGCTGAGTCTGCCAGAAGCGAAAAATGAATAAATGATTATTGAGCTGTGAAACATTGTGAAATATATGTTATATAACATAACTTAAATTTAATCGTATCACCATATATTTCTTATCTAAATTGATCATAACATAAAAAGGGGTGTTTAGTGTAGATTTTTTTATAGAAAAAAGGATTATTTCACAAGAAAATTAGATAAAAGCCGATTCTTATGTAATATAAATTAACATCTACATAACTTTTGTTGACTTTATAAAATCATGACCTGAGAGAACCATGGTATCTATGGTATAATACACGTATATTGTTGAAGCGTTTGACTAAATGAATTTACAAAGGAGCTTTCGTCGGGAGAAGGCTCCTTTTGCATGAGGCCGGGATACCTGTGTTTTCATTAACATTCCATGTATATGTATGATTCATGGAGGAGAAACAGAAGGCCGTCAGGAAGGAATGGAGTATGAATGAAGACGTTGATTATTGCTGAGAAACCAGATATGGGACGGACGATTGCCGCCGTTATGGAGCCGCGGGCAAAAAATAACCGTACCTATTTGGAAGGGGAGAAATACATTGTAACCTGGGCGATCGGACATTTGCTGGGTTTGGCTGAGCCGGATGCATACGATACTAAGTACAAACGATGGAATATTAAGGATCTTCCTATTATCCCTGAGCAGTTCAAAATTGTACCGAATCCGAAAACAAAGGATCAGCTGAAAATAATTGGTGAACTGGCTAAACGCTGCAATGCCATCGTAAATGCTTGTGATGCTGGACGGGAAGGGCAATATATTTTTGCGTTGATTCAACAGCAATTGAAGTTGCATCAGCCAGTTAAGCGACTGTGGATTTCAGATTTGACAGCGGAGAGTATTGCGACAGGCTTTGAACGATTGCGAGATGCTTCAGAATTTGAATTTCTGACTCAAGCTGCAAGGGCACGAAGTGAAGCGGATTGGCTGATCGGAATGAATGCTTCCAGAGCGTTCACAACACGTCATAATACACTGCTGTCAGTAGGACGGGTGCAGACTCCCGTGCTGGCACTGATTCATGACCGGGAAAAGGAAATTGAGGCATTTCAGTCTCAAACCTTCTATGATGTGTGGGCTGAATTCAAGCAAGATCAGATCAAGTACAAAGGTGCGTGGCAGGGGGATCGGCTGACGAAGCCGGAGGAAGCTGAGGCGATCGCTGCGGCCGTTCGCGGAAAAACGGGTAAAATCACCAAATATGACACAAAGCAGACAAAAGAGTATCCTTTTAAATTGTACGATTTAACGTTGCTTCAACGCGAGGCGAATGCCAAGTACGGTTATTCGGCCAAAAAAACACTAGATGTGGCACAAGCGCTTTATGAGCGTCACAAGGTCATTTCCTACCCTCGTACTAATTCTAACTATGTAACAGAGCAAAATATAGACGGCATGCACAAGGCGCTACGGATGCTGGGGACAGGTCCTTATGCTGATCTGGTACAACAAGCCAACCCCAACTTGGTCCATAAACAGAATAAATCGGTCTGCAATCCATCTCGTGTTGAGGATCACCATGCTATTCTGCCAACGTTAAAAAGACCAGGTACGCTAAGCAAGGAGGAACAAAATGTATATGACCTGGTTATTCGTAGGTTTTTGTCGCATTTTTTTCCGCCTGCTGAATATAAAATGCATACCGTAATGACGCAGGTGGACAAGCATCTGTTTAAAACAAATATCAAAGAGCTTCTTTCCTTGGGATGGAAAGTGGTTTTAAGTAAGGTTGACCAGGATAAAGGTAAAAAGAGCAAATCATCGAAAAAAGAGGATGAAGAGGAAACGGACGAGTGGACGGACAAGAAGTTTGAGATTGATGCGGGGCGTCCGGTGGAGTGTGTTCGCGCTGAGATGAAAGAAAAGGCAACTCAGCCCCCCAAAAGCTACACGGAGGGTACATTGCTTAAGGCGATGGAAAGCGCGGGCAAACAGATGGAGAATGAGGAATTACGTGAGGTCATGAAGGATGCCGGCTTAGGCACACCTGCCACACGGGCTGCCACAATTGAACGATTGAAAAAGGTTGGCTATATTGAAATGAAGGGCAAAAAGATTCTTATTACGGAAAAGGGAAAGATGGCTATTGATCTGATCCGTCATGCCGGGGTTGATCTATTAGCCTCGCCGGAGATGACAGGTCAATGGGAACGTCGTCTACATCAAATTTCCAAGGGTGAGGCGGCTCAGGAGAAATTTATGGATAACGTTAAAAGATTTACGTTGTCCATCATTGACAAGGTGAGGCAGCAGCCACCGGCTCCGGCCAATGCCTTTGGCGAGGAAGCAAGGGGGAAGCGTGCGGCTGGAAAAGAAGGCGCACGTAGTGCACGTGCGAGTGGACGCACCGCCGCCAAGGGGGTGGGGCGTGCTACATCAGGACGCGGTGGTAACGCTGGAAGCGCAACGCTGGAGCAAGCAGCACCACCAGCAAGTCGTGCTGCAGGAACAGCAGGTTCCGTTGCACGCAGCTCTTCCGACGGACACTCAGGCATTTCAGTGAGCCAAAGGCAAGCTTTGGGTAGCTGCCCATGCTCTAATTGTGGCGGAAGCATTATTGAAGGGCGTAAAGGGTATGGGTGCAGCCACTACAAGCAGGGCTGTGGTTTTGTCGTCTGGAAGGAATATGCTGGCAAGCAGATTACCGAAACGATGCTCAAGTCTCTGTTGACAAAGGGACAGACGCAATTGTTGTCTTTTAAGCGTAAAGATGAATCGACCGTCAAAGCGCGAATTATTCTGAATGAACCAGGTACAGGACAACTTAGCGTTCGAGAGGAATCCTGAGACAGGGTTTAGACCACTATTTTGGCTGAAACAAAGGTTGAATAACAATTTAAATACAAAAAAGGGACCCTATCCGAGGGTCCTTTTTTGTTGATGTAATTGTATGCTTTCGTGGATAACCCGTGGTACTTCCGTCAGCTTCTGTATCGTATACATCACGGAGTTCACGTTTTTTTGCAATTCAACCATATTGTAAATCCATTCCTTAGGCTGCTTGAGATAGACAGCATGAATACCTGCGGCAAGGGCTGGAGATACATCAGTGCGCAGAGAATTCCCGATCATCCAGGTGATGCTTCGGTCCAAGCGATTCATCTGGATGATTTCTTCCAGTGCTTCAACATTTTTATGCTGACGAATGTAGATGCGGTCATCAAAGTAGGTAGCCAGTTTCATTTGTTCAATCTTTCTTTCTTGAATGATCTGCTCACCACCAGTATAAAGATGAAGGGAATGCCCTGCTTTTTGGAGGGAGTTCAGCGTTTCGACCATGCCTGGATACGGTTCGATTTCCTGTTCGTATACACTTCGGCCAAGAGAGCGAAGCTCCTGCTCTTCCCGTGAATCGAGACGGCGTCCGAATTGTTCCGAGAAAAATTGGTACGTATCTATCAGAGATTGTGGGAAATGCTCGCTGGCAAAGCCCACCTGATGAACTCCAGCCACATCAATTTCGATTTGTTTTTCACGAATCGTATTTTTCGTTAGGTTATGAGTTGCAAACCATTCCTGAAGCAAATCGAAAAAGTGGTTGAGGATAAGGTCAAAATACTTGTTGCAGTGGACTAAGGTGTCATCAAGATCAAATAAAATGTGCTGCTTCGGATACGACATGATGCATACTCCTTCCAAGCCAAAGCTTTAACGCTGCTTCGGTTATAACTAAAAGTACAATTCAAATTACAATCCAATATAGGATTCCAAAAATACCTGTAAATCAGCCGCGCCATCGGGACGGATGCTGAATTTTTCCTTATGATAACGTCCGATGTGAATACGGAGCAGACCAGCCACTCGTAAAATCATCATATCAGACATGAGTGTATCTTCCAAACGGCTCAAATCGTGGCGCATGTCTTCGAGAGACTTAGGACCTTGAGCTACATAACGTAGAATTCGCAGTCGCTGCGGATCATTGACAGCTCGAGTGAGCCGTAGCAGAAGCGTAGGCGGTTCTTCCTCGCTCTCCTCGGGGATATCTACCGGATACTGGATCAGAAGTGTGCGGGTATAAAAACAGTATGAATTAATCGGGCGATTATGGACAACCGGAAATAGGACTACTGTATCCAGGTCTTCCACGTGTGGCACGACTAGTCCAGCTGTCGCATATTCAACCAGTGCTTCCGGTTCCATCTTACTCAGCAGCATGCGTTTTTCCGCAGCGTCTTCTTCTGCCAACACACGTAGTTCGCCTTCCAAGGCCCGAAAATAATCACGATCCCACAATCTAAGGAGTGGTGCGTATACCTTACGAATGCGTAAAGATTCTTCAAAGGTTAAAAAAGGGATATGCGGAACGAGCAGCTCAAACATATCTTTATCCGGACCGTGGTCCAAATAAGAGATATAATCAGATATTTCATCCGATTCCGGTCGAAGTAACGCCCAGGCATAGAGTGCGTCATAATCGCTAAAAGGGCAATCCTGAGCTGTAGCAAGCTCAGTACGAACTTCATGTTGTAGTCGTGCATCTACCTTGTCGATCCATTCATGTCCCAAGTCCATATCTTGGACCCACTTTTTAGTCACATAGGCCATGAAGCTGCCGAGCAATTCATAAATTGGAGAAGTGTCTATTTTAATTTGATAACTCATGGAACCAATGCCTCCTATTCTGTCTTCTAGCCCAGAGCGGTGAACGTAATTAAGCCCGTCCATAAGCAAAACATGAGCATTTTAATAATTGCTCACTTATTTATTATGGCTTGTTCTGCCAGAGATTGTCCACTATAATATGAAATAGTGCGTTGTGACGTGAATGGGTTCGGATTGAACATACGAGGCTCCTTAACCGAAGGAGTCGGATACATACCAGACAAGCTCTTTCCGTAAAATCGTCATCTCAGATGGCGATTTTTTTCTTCTATTCTTTAATACACTAATTACACCTGAATTTGTATATGTGATTTGCCGGTTTTGCAGGACGGCATGGAATACATAGTGATAAGAATTATTATTGATTATGGAATCAAATGCAAATCATTTCTTAACATTGATTTTAATTATTTTATTTGTCCGATCAGGAGGAGCTAGGATGTCGTCGTCGTTACGGGTTCATTATTTTATTTTAATTGCTGTTATTATTGTTGCCGGATTATGCCAAGGTTTATTATTACCTATTCTGTCTATCTCATTGGAACAAATGGGAGTTTCATCTTCACTAAACGGAATGAATGCGGCTGCCCTGTATATTGGTTCATTCGCAATGACGTTGGTGGCAGAACGGACATTGGGGTGGTTAGGGTTCAAAAAGCTGATGGCCGGAGGGCTTGTGCTAGTGCTCGTTACGCTGCTGCTATTCCCGCTAATCCCTGATATTCGGGTATGGTTCATACTGCGTCTGCTAGTAGGTATTGGTGACAGTGCATTGCACTACTCTGCGCAGCTATGGATATTGCTGGTGACTCCAGCAGAGAAGCGAGGCCGCAACATTTCCTTTTATGGTATGTCATACGGTCTGGGTTTTGCATTAGGACCATTGGGATTATGGCTACTCGATTATGGAATGCTGGTTCCATTCGCTGCGTTGGCCTTATTATGTTTGCTTGTTTTGTTATTGGTGTTAATAAAGCTGCCGGACTCCAGACCGGAGAAGCTGGAGTCCGAGGCGCGTCCCACTCAAAGATTTCGCCGTAGCTACAGCTGGGCATGGTACGCTCTTTTGCCTGCATTTCTATACGGCTATATGGAAGCGAGCCTGAACAGTAACTTTCCAGTCTATGGCCTGCGTATTGGCTTTCATACCGATGAAATCGCCGCCTTGCTGCCGTTCGTCAGTTTGGGAGGATTAGTGCTGCAGCTACCGCTAGGGATATTGAGTGACCGTTGGGGACGTAAAAAGGTGCTAATGAGCGTAGGTATAGCAGGGGGAATGACCTTTATGTTGCTACCTTGGAGCGGCAATCAATTTATGTTCACTTTGATATTGCTGACCCTAGCAGGTGGTTTAGTAGGCTCCTTTTTCTCCCTCGGTTTGGCCTATGCCGCTGATCTGCTGCCCAAATCATTTTTAGCAGCCGCGAATGTACTGGCATCCTTTCATTTTAATCTGGGAAGTGTGATCGGACCTAATATTAGCGGAGGGTTGCTGGACTTTGGAACCCAAGGCAGTATGTTTCTTGTCCTTGGAGGTAGTTACGTTGTTTTCGGATTGTTAGGTTTGGTTTCCAGAAAAAGAGTAACGGCGGTTTAAAACTGCGGTTTGCATGGTATTTGTTTCACATTTACTATAAAATATAAACAGTATTGATGGCGCGCAAAGGGGAATCACTTAGATGATTAAAATTCGGAAGCTGACCAAGCAAGTGGGGCCTGAACGGACCCAGCTACTTCGAGGAATTGATGCTGAAATTCATCAGGGCGAATTTATTGCCATAGTGGGGCCAAGTGGAAGCGGCAAAACAACGCTGCTTCGCTGTCTTGCTTTACAAGAGCCATGGGATGAAGGCAGTTTAATTGTAGGTGGCAATGATGTGCTGAAATCCGGGTGGACGGGCAAGAAGAAAATAAAGCGGGAATGGGCATACCTGGAGCAAAACCCGCATCTAAATATGAATCGAACCGCTCTTAAAAATGTGCTCATTGGCAGATCCGGTCAAACTCCAATGTGGAGAATGGTGACGGGTATGGTGCGTTCCGACGATTATATGGGAGCGATGGACGTACTGGAGGATCTGGGTCTGCTGGATAAGGCGCATGATAAATGTGACAAGCTCAGCGGTGGCGAGCGGCAGCGGGTAGCGACTGCGCGTGCTCTCGTGCACGGAGCTAAAGTTATTTTAGCTGATGAGCCTGTAAATGGACTTGATCCAGCTTCGGCAGCGCATGTATTGGAGACCTTTCGCAAGCTGTGTTCTGACGAGCGGGTGACGATCATGACTGTATTGCCGCTGGAAATGGCTGAACACTTTGCTTCCCGTATATGGGGGTTGAATGATGGTGAGTTGGTGTTTGATATTCAGGGAAGACGATTGACACAAGCAGAAAAGAACAAATTGTGAAGGGGACGGCAAGAGAAGTGAATATAATGCTGTTAAGAATGGTGGCTGGCTGCTGTTCCTTGCTGCTCCTTGCTGGATTTTTAAGCGGCTGTAATGTTATTAGCGATCCCATTTCGCTGATGGAGACACCGACGATGTCTGACGAGAAACAGCAGTTGAATGGTGCAGTGAATACGCAGCTAGGGGCGGTACAGCCTTTAAGGCCGAATGACCCAGATGACCCGACACCAATTCGGACGGGTGATCTGAACAATGATGGCACAGACGAAGCAGTGCTCTTTTATGAAACACCAGATGAGAGCGTAAAAATACATGGTGCCTTGTTTGAAGATCAGGGCGGAACGTGGGTAAAGAAGCTGACGTTTGATGGGGAAGGCACTGTGCTGGAGTCATTTAAGCTCGTGGATTTAACGAATGATGGAACACTCGATATTGTAGCGGGTTTTTCCAGCGGAGATAGTGGCGATGGCGGGGATCAGAAGGGACTCATCGTGTATTCCTATACCGGAGGAACTCTGGAGAAAATATATGCTACAGGTTATACGGACTTCGTCGTAGATGATTTTAACCATAACAAGATGGACTTGAACGGGGATAATTTGAATGATTTGACGATTATCACGCTGCGACGTAATGAATTCTTTACTGTTAAAACGTTTCAATTCAGTGGGGGAACCTTTAAGGAAATCGGATCGTTGGATTTGGACAGTCAGGTCTTAAGTGTCTATAATGTCGTTGCTGGCAAGGTAGCCGAGGGTAGGCAGGGGGTTATTATAGACACCAAAATTGCCCAGACCACTACCGTTTCCAATGTTATTGTGATGGATCACGGCAAGCTCAGGAAGCTTAATCTTATGGATGTCACCTTCAAGGATGCGACCATCGCCAGTGGTGATGTGGATGGTGACGGCATTCTGGAATTTGGTAATTTGGAGAAGCCTAAAGGTTGGAGTAACAAGCCGCTGGATGAGGTTCCATATTTTGTGTCGTTCTATCAGTGGGACGGGGCGAAAGGGACGCTTTTTAAGCAGCAGCAGTATCGTGATTCTAATGAACAGGTCTACTTCAGATTACCGAAAGAGCTGCATGGCAAGGTGACTATTGATCCGAAAGTTTCGAAGAAGGACAGTTATTTGCGCTTCATTTTGGATGATACAGACAAAACGATAGCGGAAATTAAATTTTTCTCGTTGTCACAATGGGAGCGAAACAACGAAGGTTATAGCCAACTGTGGAGAACGAATGCGCAGGTCATTGGCATTAAGCGATCCAGTGAGCTGGAACCGCGTAAAACCATTAAAAACAAGATGGGGGAAAGGCAGGTAGAGTAGAGTGAGTAAAGTTTTAATCATGGAAGACGAGGAATCCATTCGCAGCTTTATCGTCATTAACTTGAAACGTAACGGTTTTGAGGTGTTGGAGGCGTCGGAAGGGCATGAGGCTCTGAATATTTTGAACACGGTGCGGGATATTGATATTGCACTGCTCGACGTAATGGTACCCGGTATGGATGGTTTTGAGGTCTGTCGGAGAATCCGGGAAACGAATGAGCGCATCGGCATTATTTTTCTCACAGCGAAAGTACAGGAGCAGGATAAGGTGTATGCCTTGTCTGTAGGGGCCGATGATCATGTGAGCAAGCCTTTTAGCCCGACGGAGCTGATTGCACGTATTCAATCGTTATTGCGTCGGGTGAATGTACATCGTGAAACAGCAGCCAAAGTATCCTTCCAATCCGGACCGTTCACGCTAGATTTGATTGCTAAGCAATTTAAGAAGAGCGGGCAGCTGATCGAGTTGACACCGACTGAGTTTTCCCTGATTCAATTTTTTCTCGAAAAAGAAAACACGCCGCTCAGCCGAGATGTTCTACTTGACCACGTATGGGGCAAGGAATATATGGGCGATCCGAAAATTGTGGATGTGAACATCCGACGTCTGCGGCAGAAAATTGAAAACAATCCATCCGAGCCAGCTTTTTTACAAACAGTCTGGGGACATGGATATAAATGGAAAGGTCAGTCTCAATGATCAAAAAGGGGATTCGCCGACAGATTGTGCTTCACTATTTTTTCGTAGTGTTCTTGGCGCTTCTGTTAGTAGAAGTCATTTTTATGTTTGCACTCCGGTCGTACTATTATGACTCCATTTACAAACATATCGAAAGCCGTATCGAATCGGTAAGTGAATTTGCACCCAAATTCAAAGAGCCGGAACAGTCTTTGCAATCGTATTTGTTAAATACATTTTCTCTACCCTTCACTGAACTGCAATTGCTCGATGAACAGGGAAATGTAATTGATAACTCGACGAATTTTGCAGCAGATCTAAGTGTGCAAACAAGTGATGTTACACAAGCATTAGCTGGAGATACAGGCAAATGGATCGGAAAGCAACCGAGTACGGGGCAGCAGGTGATGGCGGTATCTCAAAAACTTGACAATATCGTCGGAGACCAGGTGTATGTTATTCGGTATACGACTTCGCTGGAATTGGTAAATGATAAGCTGTTTACGATTACGCTGTTTTCTCTTGGCATCATGGCAGCTGTACTGGTTATTGTATTTGTAGTCAGCACAGGGCTCGCGAATTCTATTGTTAGACCGATTAATAATATCCGCGATGTATCTGCTCAGATGGCTCAGGGGAGGTTTGATGCACGCATTGAAGGCGATTATCGTTATGAGTTGGGTGAACTGGCTTCGACTCTGAACTATATGGCACAGGAAATTGTCAGAACAAATCAAATCAAGGATGATTTTATTTCATCCATATCTCATGAATTGCGTACTCCACTTACATCTATTAAGGGTTGGAGTGAAACGTTAAATTCTGGCGGATATGACCCGGAAGAGACGAAAATCGGGATGAAGATTATTTCTAAGGAGACCGATCGGCTGATTGGCTTGGTAGAGGAAATTCTCGATTTTTCCAAGCTGGAGCAAAATGCCATGAAGCTTGTGATGGGAACGGTGGATCTACGGGAGCTTTTACAGGAAATTATGCTGAACGTATGGGCCAAAGCAGAAATGAAGCAGATAAAACTTCAGCTGGATTCGGAGGAAACGGCATATCTCGTCCATGGAGACGGTAACCGTCTAAAACAGGTGTTTTTGAACATTGTGGATAATGCTATCAAGTTTTCGCATGAAAGTTCGATTATTTTTCTGTCTCTACAACGGATGGATGGCAATATCGAGATATCCGTACAAGATACAGGGATTGGAATTAGTGCTGAAAACCTTGCCAGAGTCAGAGATCGCTTTTTCCAGGTAGACCACCAAAACGGTGGTACTGGACTGGGATTGGCCATCTCGCAACAGTTTATCGAGCGCCATCATGGTCAGATGCTCATCAGAAGTGAACTGGGGGCTGGAACTACCATTACGGTTTCATTACCTGCTCTGCAAGCAGAGCAATCCGTGGAACCATCACAACTTACTGAAGGACAGATTTAAAGCCTACTTATAGGTGTAATTAGAAAAACAGCCAGTCCTCTCAAATCGGGAGGGCTGGCTGTTTTTAATTTGGGGTAACGTTATGAAGTAAAACCTTCGGCACGTAAGCGTGTATTGCGCTCGTAAGCTTCTTTCAGCATACGTGTAGTTTGCGGTCGTACCGCCATTTTACCAAATACCGTTTCATTGGGTCCGATGACCATAATTTCGCCCGGTTTACCTTTAATGACAGCACCATCGCGAATCACAGCACCTTCACCAATAATCGCATGTTCAATATGGACGTTACGTCCAATGCGTGTGTCAGGCATAACGATACTTTCTTTAATGGCTGAACCTTTACCTACCTCGACACCACTAAATACAACGGAGCGTTCTATTCGACCCTCTACTTGGCAGGAATCATGCAACAAGCTGCCCAATGGTTGTGTTTGACGGTTAGGTACCTTTTGTGCGCTCAACCTTGTGCGGCGTTCACGTGTATACATCGGCCAGTCCTTGCGTTGAAGGTCGATAGCACAATCATCCTCTAACAAATCCATGTGTGAATCCCATAGGCTTTTAACGGTACCTACGTCCTTCCAATAGCCCTGGAATTCATAAACGTACAAGGATTCTTGGTCCGCTAACATTTTAGGGATGATATCTTTACCAAAATCATGACTGGATTGAGCATCCTGTGCGTCTTCTAACAAGTAATTTCTCAAGTAATCCCATTTGAAAAGGTAAATCCCCATAGAGGCCAAATTACTTTCCGGTTTATCCGGTTTCTCTGCAAATTCTGTGACACGCAGATCTTCATCGGCACTCATAACACCAAAACGGTGTGCTTCATCCCAAGGTACCTCCATGACAGAAATGGTAGCCGCAGCTCCTTTTTCCTTATGGTGGTTCAGCATTTCACGATAATTCATATAGTAAATATGATCACCGGATAAAATAAGCACATGCTCCGGATTTTGGCTGTCAATATATTCGATATTCTTATGAATAGCATCTGCCGTTCCTAAGTATTCAGCGTTACCTGTGTTATAAGATGGAAGCAGGGTAATTCCTTTATCATCTGTTTTTGTAAGACCCCATGGTGTTCCATCTCCGATATGTTCGTGCAAGGATTCTGCCTCATATTGCGTCAAGACACCTACAGTATCAATGTCTGAATTTACGCAGTTACTGAGAGGAAAATCGATGATCCGGTAATGACCGCCAAAAGGTACGGCGGGTTTTGCAATCGTTGAAGTAAGGGGAGCAAGACGGCGTCCCTCTCCGCCTGCCAGCAGCATGGCAATGCATTCTTTATTAAACATTTCGTTTCCCTCCCGGTTTAGTTGTCAGTGTAGTACATACATAAACGGTATGGGGTACTCTTGAAACCAAAAGGTATATAAGATTCCCCCAAAACTAAGGTTTATTTTTTTCCTAGTCATTTTTCTGTTCATTGTGGCTAGAATGGGGTAATAACTCAGGTCAGCTTTGACCCAAAAGCGAATGCATTACCGATTCATACATTTTTACCTACAAAACATATAAGGGTGGTGACGTGATGACAGACCAAACTCTTCCGCAACAGGCTATTTCATCAGAAGATATTTATTTGTTTCATGAAGGAACGCTTTATCACAGCTACCGATCTTTGGGTTCCCACCTTACTGTGGAGAACGGAGAACAGGGCGTCCGCTTTACGGTCTGGGCTCCTCATGCTCTCCATGTCGGGCTTGCTACAGATCGCAACAACTGGAATGGGGAACAGGATTCCTTATATAGGGTTCCCAAATCCGGTTTTTGGAGTCGTTTTTTTCCGGGGATATCCCAAGGAATTTTTTACAAATACGACATTACGGGTGCAAATGGTGAACGATTTCTGAAAGCAGACCCTTACGCGGTACGTGCTGAAGTGAGACCGGCAACGGCTTCTGTGGTAGCTTCTATAGATGGTTATGCTTGGAACGATGCGATTTGGCGCCGAAAACGTAGAGCACCTTATGGAAAGCCTCTGCACATATACGAGCTTCATCTGGGCACTTGGAAGCAAAAAGAAGATGGTACGTTTTATACATACAGGGAAATAGCTGAGCTTCTTGTGCCTTATGTGACCGATATGGGGTATACACATATTGAGCTGATGCCGCTGAGTGAACATCCGTATGATCTTTCCTGGGGCTACCAGCTTACCGGATATTTTGCACTCACAAGCCGTTATGGAGAGCCGCATGATTTTATGTATTTGGTGGATCGTTGCCATCAGGCGGGAATCGGAGTGCTGATGGATTGGGTGCCAGCCCATTTTGCAAAAGATGCTCATGGATTAAGGCTGTTTGACGGATCGCCCCTGTTCGAATACGCGGATCCGCTGATTGCGGAAAAGCCCGGCTGGGGAACGCTGACGTTTGATTACAGCAAGCCGGAGGTGCGTTCTTTCCTGATTTCTAATGCGCTATTCTGGATGGATGTGTACCATATTGACGGCCTGCGCGTAGATGCTGTGACAAGTATGCTACGGCTGGATTTTGAAAAGCAGGACGGTCAATATCGTTTTAACTCTAAAGGAGGCATTGAAAATGAGGAGGCTATTGCCTTCCTTCAACAACTGAATGAAACAGTATTCCGCTATTATCCGTATGCTCTGATGATGGCAGAGGAGTCCAGTGCCTGGCCGATGGTGACTTCCCCGGTAAGCGATGGAGGACTCGGTTTTAATTACAAGTGGAATATGGGCTGGATGAACGATACGCTTGATTATATCGAAACGGATTTCGATCAAAGGCCAGAGCGCCATAATTTGCTGACATTCCCCATAGCTTATGCGTACAGCGAGAATTTTACACTGCCGTTGTCGCACGATGAGGTTGTTCATGGTAAGAAGTCGCTGCTTGATAAAATGCCAGGTAGCTATGAGCAAAAATTTGCCGGGCTTCGAGCGCTTCTCGGTTACCAAATCACCTCACCGGGCAAAAAGCTCTTATTTATGGGAGGGGAATTCGGCCAATTCATCGAATGGAAGGATGAAGAGCAGCTTGACTGGTTTCTGCTGGATTATGATAGTCACCGTTCGCTGCACGCTTATACGAAAGCGCTGAATCATTTGTATATTCAGGAAAAGGCGTTATGGGAACTGGATCATTCGTGGGATGGATATCAGTGGATTGAAGCGGAGGACCGTGGGCAGAGCGTAATTACGTATTTACGTAAAGGTAAAAAGCCGGGAGATACACTGGTCGTGCTAATTAACTTTCAGCCCGTGCCCAGAGAGAACTATCGAATTGGGCTGGAAAAGGCCGGGAGTTATATCGAACTGCTGAACAGTGATCATAAGGACTTTGGGGGAAATAGCCAGCTAAATACCGGAGTGATACGGACCGCCTCCATTCCTTGCCACGGACAGCTTCACAGCTTGGAGGTGACCATACCACCCTTAAGCATCGTTGTACTCAAGAAAGCGCCTCGGAGGCCTAAAAAAGCAGATTAAACACATAAGGAGGAAGCACATATGAACATTTTGTTTGCGGCAGCAGAAGCACATCCATTTATTAAAACAGGCGGGTTGGCTGATGTCATTGGCGCACTGCCGAAGGCACTTCGTCAGGCGGGGTGCGACGTCCGAATCATTTTACCTAAATATGCGGGGATTCCCGATACTTATAAAAAGTCTCTGCGTCCGGTAGCGGTGAAGCAAGTAGCCGTAGGCTGGCGTAATCAATATTGCGGAATAGAGGAACTGACATTAGACGGAATCAAGGTTTATTTTATAGACAATGAGTATTACTTCGGTCGTGACGGTATTTACGGTTATATGGATGATGGCGAACGTTTTTCCTTTTTTAACCGGGCGATTTTAGAAATGCTGCCTGAACTGAACTTTCGGCCGGATATTTTGCATTGTCATGATTGGCATACGGCAATGGTTCCGCTGCTTCTGAATGCCGATTATCGACATTTGCCCTTCTACAGCGATATTCGCACAGTGTTTACGATACATAATCTGCTGTATCAAGGGGATTTTCCGTATGAGGTCTTAACTGAGCTGCTCAACCTGGATGGAAGCTATTTCACCCCCGAGGGTGTGGAGTATCATGGCAGACTGAATTTTATGAAAGGTGGGCTTACGTACTCGGATCATGTCACGACCGTGAGTCCAACCTATGCAGAGGAGATTCAAACTGAATTTTACGGATACGGGCTGGAGGGTCTGCTTCGTAAATTGGGAGATCAGGGTCGCTTAACAGGGATTGTGAACGGAATTGACACCAAAAGCTACAATCCTGCCACGGACAATCGTATTTATTCGAAGTACCGCACGAGTCTGACAAAGAAAAAGGAAAACAAAATTGGCCTGCAAAAAGAGTTGGGTCTGCCGGTGCGGCCAGACGTACCTATGATTGCCATGGTAACCCGGCTTGTAGATATGAAGGGGCTAGATCTGGTAACGAGAGTGCTTGACGAAATCCTGTATTATGATGATATCCAGTTTGTCGTGCTGGGAACAGGGGATCCGGCTTTTGAGCATTGGTTTCGTGAGGCAGCGGGACGCTATCCACTGAAAATGTCGGCGCAGCTCGCTTTTAGCGAACCTCTGTCACGAAAAATATATGCGGCAAGTGATATGTATCTTATGCCATCAAGGTTTGAGCCTTGCGGGATCAGCCAACTGCTGGCGCTTCGTTATGGAAGTATCCCTATTGTGCGAGAAACAGGGGGTCTTAACGATACTGTGCAGGCTTACAATGAGTCCACAGGGGAAGGAAACGGATTTAGTTTCACGAACTACAATGCACATGATATGCTGAACACTATTCGTCGTGCTGTTCATTTTTATCGCCAATCTGAGCATTGGTCGAAACTTACACAGACGGCTTTTGCAGGAGAATATAGTTGGGATATTTCAGCTAAAGCATATATGGATATTTACCATTTGCTAACAAAGACGGACTGAACAGAGTAGGAACACCATAGTCATGTTAATGAAAAAGGGAATCCCTTTAGCCAGTGTTTGGCTGAGGAATTCCCTTTTTGCTATGATCAGTCGCCCCCGCCACCACAGCTGCTTCCACATGAAGAGCCGCTGCTACACGAAGAATGACTACCAGAATCGCCTGAATCATGGTGAGAAGAGCCTCCATGATGAGAACTGTCATGGGAGGAATGATGGTGCGAGTGATGTGTATCCCAGTTCGAGCAACCGCTTGCCGAGCTACAGCCGGATGAGCTAGCTAATACGGCATTACCTGTAGCATCCGGGTGCATGTGTACGGCAAATTGTTCAGGTTGATACCATGAATACCACACAACAGCTAATAATAAATAGTCGACCTGTAAATAGTTGACCTTAGGCAATTGCGTACCCTCAGGATCATCCACCGCTTTATTCACCCGCTCGCGCAGATGTTGTACAATCTTATGAACCGCTTGTTGGGCCTGCTGTGAAATGGCTGTATTCTCCTGCGTATTCCAGCGGTCACCTGCTGGCTGCGCCGAAGTTGCGAGTTTATAATAGCGCGAAAGCTCGTCGTTCGGTAATGGATGATTAAAAAAAGTACCCCACAAACTAGCGCTATAGCGGTTCCAGCCAAAGCATTCCACATACAACCAGTCAAACCACGCCCGCTCCTCAGGCATCGGCTTAGAGCCGCCGGAATGGGGCGCATGGTGAAGCATACGACCAAAAAAAGCTTCCGAGAATTGCTGATATTCGCGGGTAAACATCAACATTTTGTGCCATAATTCATCCACATCACTACTGAACATAGGCACTCTATTCATAATCGCGCATAGCATAAAATATCGTTTTAGCTCATGCCAGCGCCAATCATATTCTTGGTCCGTCAGCTCTGGGTGGGCTTCCATTACACGACTCCTTACGCAATGAGCATAGGAGGCGGTAATGGATTGCTCCAGTAGCTGCATCAGCTCTGTAATCTCTGGATGACGCTCCTGTGTAAGGGACGAAGGAGAAGGGGAACTGAGGAAAAAAGCATTCCGGCGCCGTGTTTTTCTGTTTCCCCGGTTCCTGCGTATTGCACGGAATATAAACCAAACAATGATGAGGTCCACCACAATAAACAACGTCCAAAAGCTGCTCATACTATCCATGATGGCTGGCTGCTCCTTTCTGAAAGAACACGGAATTAAGATTTAGCTTTCGTTATTCAGCAGAGAGAATTCTTTTTTTATTTGGGCTAGCAGTTCAGGATTCGTGATTACATCGCAAGCAGTCCATGCCAAGGTTCTCGCAGCCAGCAGCATTCCTTCCATGGCCCGGTCCTGCATCGCCAAATCGCGGAATTCTGGTGTATGCAAGGCATGCTTCTCGTCAATAACTTGAATGTACGGATGGATAGCAGGGCAATGAAGCGATACATTTCCGATATCCATGGAGCCGTGATCTTCACCTTCCGTTATATCTTCTTGCGAAATGCCAGCCTGCACCAAATTTGCGGTAAAGGCATCGGAAAGTACGCGGTTTGTGACCATTTCATCATAAGATGTCTCATAATTGGAGGTCTCTAAACGACACCCGGCCTGTAAAGCAGCTCCTTCAGCAATTTGAATAACACGGCGAGTCAGCGGGTTCAGTTCTTGACGTGTAGCGGCCCTCACATAAAATTGGGCTGAGGCGTAATCAGGAATAATATTGGCTGCTTGCCCACCCTGATTAATGATCCCATGGATACGCACTGTACTTTTTACTTGTTGACGGAACGCATTGATGCCATTGAACGTTTGAATCACAGCGTCCAGCGCGTTAATGCCCTCGTGCGGACTGGCAGCCGCGTGGGCGGATTGACCAAAAAATTCGAATTGTACAGCATCAATCGCCAGCGATTTGCCTGATTTTTCGTAACGGTCATAAGGATGCGTCATAAGTGCTATGTCGCAATCATCAAACAACCCGGCAGCGGCCATCGGGACCTTTGCACCGCGTGTTTCTTCGGCAGGTGTGCCATATACCCGTACTTCTCCACCGGTTTCGTCGATGATCGACTTGAGGCCGACGGCAGCACCTGTACTCATCATACATATCAAATGGTGCCCACAGGCGTGTCCTAGACCTTTCAGAGCGTCATATTCTGCCAGAAAAGCGACAACCGGTCCGGGTTTTGCAGATTTGTAAGTTGCAATAAAGGCGGTTTCTATGCCCAATACGGGTGCCTGGACCTCAAAACCGTGAAAAACCAGTTCTTCTTTTAAACGGGCAGCGGCCAGAAATTCCTCGTTTCCAAGTTCAGGATTTGCGCCAATATATAACGAGATGTCCTTAAACCGTGGGGCATGCTGCTCAATTGTCTTTTGAATGGTCTGCTTAAAATCCATGCTGAAAACTCCTTTATATAAACTGTAATGTAGGTACTGCGTTAGGTATGCTGAAATTGTACTATAACATTCATTGCATAATCATGCATATTCATTTATAATGACACAATCTTATTTATTATAAAGAATTTAAGGAGAGAAAAAAAGATTGAAAAAGGCATATCGTTTTACCGCCCTGGTTTTGTCGGCGGTTATCTTGCTGTTGACTGGTCTTCCCATGCTCACTGCATACGGAACGGAAGCAAAGCCACAGAAAAAACTTGTAGTGGGCATGAGTGCCGATTTTCCGCCGTATGAGTTTCATAAAGTCATTAACGGTAAGGATACCATTGTTGGGTTCGATGTGGATATCGCCAAGGAAATCGCCAAAGATTTGGATGCGGAGATGGTCCCTGAGGACATGAGTTTTGACTCTTTGCTGCCTGCTTTGCAAAGTGGTCGTGTAGACTTGGTACTGTCCGGTATGACACCGACGGATGAGCGGAGAAAGAGCATTGATTTTTCAGATGTATATTATCGCTCCAAGCAAGTCATTATGGTACGCCCAGAGGATAAAGACAAATATCCTACGATGGATGCTTTGAAAGGCGAGAAGATTGGCGCACAAAAAGGGAGTATTCAGGAAGAAATTGCTCAAAAAGTGCCCAATGCCACTGTAACGTCATTGGATAAAATATCGGATCTGGTACTCCAACTGCGGACCCAGCGTATCAACGCTGTTGTGATCGAAGATACGGTTGCTAAAGGATACACGTTAGATGGTACCGTAACACTTGCCAAGGCGGTGCCTGAGGATGCCGGAGCAGAAACAGCTGTAGGTATACGCAAGGGGAACGCAGAATTGCTTGCCTCTGTAAATAAAACGTTGGCTCGCCTAAAAGCGGACGGGTCGATTGAGAAGTTTTCCACGGAGGCAAGTGCACTCTCAGCAGATCGACAGGTTTCTTCTAATAACATCGTAGATATTTTTTGGAAATACCGCAGTTTATACGCTACGGGTATCGGCTACACTCTGTTGCTGTCTGCGCTCGGAGTATTGTTCGGATTTATCATTGGTCTAATCATATCCTTGCTGCGAATGAGTGGAGTACGCATCATTGAATGGTTAGGTACCACTTATGTAGAGATCCTGCGTGGCACACCTATGCTGGTGCAACTTATGATCATTCATTACGGGGTTGCTTTGACGCTGGGTGTCAACTTTACGCCACTTCAGTCTGGCATAATCACATTGTCTCTGAATAGCTCGGCGTATCTGGCTGAAATTTTCCGTGCAGGTATCCAGGCAGTGGACCGTGGACAGATGGAAGCTGCCCGCTCGCTCGGGATGGGGAGAGGCAAAGCTATGCGTCACGTCATTTTACCGCAAGCGTTTAAATCTATTTTACCTGCTATCGGTAATGAGTTTATTACGATCATTAAAGAATCCTCCATTATTTCGACCATTGGGATGGTGGATATTATGTATCAGGCCCAGGTCATTAAGAACATTACCTACGAAGGATTAAGTCCGTTCATAATCGCAGCCGCTATTTATTTTGTAATGACATTCAGCTTGTCTAAGCTGCTGGGTTTATGGGAAAGGAAGTTGAGAGCCAGTGATCACCGTTAAACAACTGCGTAAATCGTTCGGTAAGAATGAAATTTTAAAAGGCATTGATATAGATATCGCCAAAGGTGAAGTCGTCGTCATCATCGGCCCCAGTGGTTCGGGGAAGAGTACGTTTTTGCGTTGTATGAATCTGTTGGAACAGCCTACGGACGGGGAGATTTTATTTGAGGGCGAGCCGATTACAGCTCGTGGCCATAATATTAATGTAACCCGGGAGAAGATGGGGATGGTGTTCCAGCATTTTAATCTTTTCCCGCATAAAACAGTGTTGCAGAACCTGACACTTGCCCCAACACAGGTTAGAAGACAGTCAGGGAAGGAAGCGGAAAAAATTTCGCTAGAACTCTTGCGTACCGTAGGGCTTGAGGATAAGAAGAATACCTATCCGAACCAGCTATCCGGAGGACAGAAGCAACGTATTGCGATTGCACGTGCTTTGGCCATGCAGCCGCATGTAATGCTGTTCGATGAGCCGACTTCTGCATTGGACCCTGAAATGGTTGGAGAGGTTCTGGATGTAATGAAGAAGCTCGCCGAAGGCGGCATGACAATGGTAATCGTGACGCATGAAATGGGCTTTGCCCGCGAGGTGGGCGATCGAATTATCTTTATGGATAACGGTCAAATTGTAGAGCAAGGTACACCAGAGCAGGTATTTGGTACTCCAAGCCATGATCGCACCCGTGATTTTCTTGCCAAAGTATTGTAAGGAAGTGCTGATATAATCTATAAAAAAAGCCCTCCGTTTAACGGAGGGCTTTTTTTCTTTTTGTCACCATTTCCCCATACTTTCGTAACAAATATCGATTTCTTGATGACAAAATTGTAATGAGTGTAGTATGATGTTCGAGGTTCCCAACATTTTCATGCGGATAAGGTTACAAAATTGTGATATTATGCAGTAAGCCAAAACTTACCGGGACAGCATGTGGTTATGACAACCGCTGAAGCTGGGCCCAAACTATGGGAAGTGCGGGGGACGTAACAACGGCAGTCATTCCGATACGTCATAAGACGATGTGGAATATGCCTAGGGGTGAATTGCACAAGCATAGGGCTTCTCCTGAGTCCGAATCCGACAGCTAACTTCGCAGGCATAACAGAGGAGGTACATATCTTTGAAACATCTAAAACATATTGGTAAAACGATGAAATTTGCGGTGCTTGCCGCAGCTATTGCAGGGCTGACACAGACAGCTGGAGTAGCGGATGCTGCTTCGCTTCACACTGCCAAAGAGGGCGATACCTTCTTTTTGCTTGCTCAACGTTATGGGGTATCGGTAGACGAGCTAACGAAGGCGAACCCAAACATTGCCTCCAACAATATATATGCAGGTCTGCAAATTAAGGTGCCTGGCGAAAAAAGAGTGAAGGCAGCTTCGGATTCGAAGCCGCAGCTTCTTACGGAGAAAGCACCAGCGAATGAGGGGCCAACGATTGAAGCGTGGGGCAAAACATTCAACTATAGCAAAATAGTTGATGTTAAGGCTTCAGCGTATTCTGCCGCAGCCGACGAGAATGGTAAATGGGGGGCAGTGGACTACTACGGCAATCCGCTTAAACTAGGTACAATTGCGGTAGACCCGAACGTCATTCCGATGGGCACGAAAGTGCTGGTTACAGGCTATTCCCACCCAGGTTTGCCGGATCATTCTTTTGTAGCTGTCGCTCGCGATCAGGGCAGCGCCATTACAGGAAAGCGGATTGATATCTTTATTCCTGGCAACAAATCATTTGTGAACGACTTTGGATTCCAAAATGTGAAGCTGTACGTTATTGATAAATAGCATTGTACGTATATACGGTTTAATTAAACATAATATATATTATGTAAACTTAATGCCTGTATCCTACCGCATATAACTAGGTCGGATTCTTATCAGGTCTTATCCATAAAAAAAGGCTGTCTTGACGAGCAGAAAACTTCTGCTGGTAAGACAGCCTTTTTACGTTGCTTTAGCTTGTAGCTCAATCATAAACATATGGTTATTTCCGTTCCGATGTGTGGAGTAGCCGGGGGACTGTCACAAATTTGTATCCCTTAGCTTTTAGAGAGTGAATTAGACCCGGCAGAGCTTGGACAGTGCCTTGCAAGTTGGAACTTTGACCTCCACCTGCGTGCATTAAAATAATAGAGCCAGGCCCGGTAGCTGGGATCACATTGCGTTGAATTTGTGTTTTACTTAATCCCTTCCAATCGAGAGAGTCTACATTCCAATTAACAATCATATAGCCATGACGACGTGCCCATTGGATTTGAGGCTCCGTGATTTCACCGTAGGGTGGACGAATCAACTTGGGGCGAAAACCTGCGCTGGCTTGTAAAATACGTTCTGTTTTTGTAATCTGGTTGCGAAAGCGTTCTGGTGTGGCCTTCCTAAAATCCGGATGAGTATAGGAATGGTTTCCTATAGCATGGCCTTCACGGATAATACGGCGTATGATCCCCGGATGCTTTTCCGCACGGTGACCGACGATGAAAAAGGTGGCTTTGATGCCATTAGCGTGTAATACGTCCAAAACCTGCGGCGTATACCTAGAATCGGGCACATCATCAAAGGTTAGGGCAATTTGGCGGGTGTGTGGGCCGCACATTTTAAAAATGTCCGCATGTTTTTTACGCAGCATTGCTAATGTAGGAGTTGCTCGATCTGTGCTCTGATGTACAGAAGAAGCAACAGCTGCTTCCTTGGGATGGGGCGTTCCGGTGTTGGGAGGCGCATCCGCGTGAACGGGTAAACTTGAGAATGCTAGTAACAGTGCCAAGCATGGCAACACTCCCCTGTACGGCATATGTATCCCCCCCTTTCCGTGCAGTGGTACCTAGTGGTGCTCTCGACTATTATGTACCTGTCTTATTAAAAATATGCTGGTAACCAAGTTCGGCTTATAAACGACTGGAAAGAAGCCCACGATGAAACGATTATCAATGAAGATGATGGAGCTAAACGTACATATTCTCTTAAACATGACCGAAAACAGGAGCATTTTCGCAAGTTTTAGCCTTACAACGAATTCGGTATACTGTGACAGCTGGTGTATAATGGGGATGCAATTCATAATTATACAGACATGGAATTGAAGGAAGGATGGATAAAAGTGACCGACTTGTTTACTCCTTATCAATTAAAGGGGCTTTCTTTAAAAAATCGGATTGTCATGCCCCCGATGTGCCAATACAGCGTGGAGGCCAAGGACGGAAATCCAACGGATTGGCATCATGTCCATTATGTGAGCCGGGCAGTAGGAGGCACTGGACTTATTATTGTGGAAATGACAGCGGTCCATCCAGATGGACGTATTACGGATCGTGATTTGGGTATTTGGAGTGACGAACATATTCCTGCATATCGTAAGATTGTAGAGGAAGTCCACAAGTATGGTGCCAAGATTGGTATTCAACTAGGCCACGCTGGACGCAAGGCTGAAGATGCTGAGCAACCTGTGGGTCCGTCCACGATTCCTTTTAGCGAACGCTTTAAAAAGCCGCACGCCTTAAAGACAGCTGAAGTCAGGGAATTGGTCCAGGCATACAAAGAAGGCGCGCGCCGCGCGGTGGAAGCCGGTTTTGATACGGTTGAGATACATGGCGCTCACGGCTATCTGATCCATCAATTTCATTCGCCTTTAACAAATACCAGAGAAGATGAATATGGGCAGGATTTGTCACTGTTCGGTGTTGAGGTCATACATGCTGTTAAAGAGGTTCTTCCTGCTGATATGCCTGTGCTTATGCGGATATCTGCCAAAGAATACGTCGAGGATGGATATAATGTGGAATACATAACAGGCGTAGGGGAACGATATCGTGATGCAGGTGTGGATATTTTCCATATTTCTTCTGGTGGTGAGGGTCCGATTGGTTCTGGCGGAGGCCCGTCTGCGCGTGCCGGCTATCAGGTGGATTTGGCTCATACCATCCGTGAAAAGCTGAATGTACCTGTGATTGCTGTTGGCTTACTGGATGATTATGAGGACGCCCGCCGGGTTGTTCAGCAGAAAGAAGCTGATCTGGTAGCAATAGGGCGTGCCATGCTGCGTGATCCCTATTGGGCGCTGCATGCATCGCGGGAGCTAAAAGTACAGGCCGACATCCCAGAGCCTTACTTGCGCGGTTTTTAGATATTTTTGAAACCCTCTTTGCAAAGCTTGCGTAAACATGTGTACAGAGCTTAAAATTTAAGCATTCAACTCTAGGAGGAACTTCACATGTCTATTTTCAAACGATTAAGAGATCTTACGATGTCCAACATTAACGCCATTATCGACAAGGCAGAAGATCCAATTAAAATGACGGATCAATACATTCGTGATATGCAAGAGGACCTGGAAGATGCAGAGAAAGCGGTAGCCGCTCAAATTGCTATTGAAAAGAGGTTCAAACAGCAATACGAAGAACAGGCTGCTTTGGTAAAGAAACGTGAAGAACAGGCACATACCGCTGCAAAAGCACAAAATGTAGATCTGGCCCGTCGTGCGCTGGAAGAAAAGAAATCTGCTGAACAAAAAATGAACGAGTTCAAAGCTGGTTACGAACAGAACAAAGCTGCAGCCGATAATCTACGTGGCAAGCTGGATGAAATGCGCAGACAGCTGACAGAAATGAAAAACAAGCGCGAAACACTGGTTGCCCGTTATAATGCAGCTAAAGCGCAAACCGAAATTAACAAAGCTATGAACGGTTTTAGCTCTGATACGGCAACTGCCGGATTGAAGCGTATGGAAGAAAAAATGCTGCAAGCAGAAGCACGTGCCGAAGCGAGCAACGAAATGTCCTCTAAGGAAAAATCGTTGGATGAGGAGTTCAAAGAGCTGGATAAGAAAAGCGCCGTGGACGATGAGCTTGCCGCTTTGTTAAAGCAATACGAAAATAAATAAGAACATTTTAGCAATGCCACCAAGTGTGATTGCTCAGGAAGCGAAGGAGAAACGTTTTCTCCTTCGCTTTTCCCTGCCTGGAGGCGCAAAACATTATATGAAGGTCAAGAAGATGTGGAGGATGGTATGAAATGCATTTTTTAGAAACGATGAAAGCAATGCTTGTATGGACTGGTGCGGGGGCTATTTTGATCTTCGCATTAATGTATGTCGACTCTTTATTTACGAAGTATAAGGATTTTGCCGAAGTGAAAGCTGGAAATATGGCCGTAACGGTACGAATGATTATGAAGCTGGTTGCACAAGGCTATATTTTGTCGGGGTCTATCGCTACAGCTAATAATTTGCTCGAAGCGCTTGTGTATTCTGTGATCGCCTTTGTCATCCTGCTTGTTTTGGAAGTTATTGTACGTCTGCTGTTGCGGTACTGGGCTCAGTTTGACCTGGATAAAGGTACACAGGAAGGTAAAATTGGTTTCGGTCTGTTTTCAGGAGCGCTGCATCTAGTTGGCGCCTTGATCATTACAGCATGCTTCTAGGCTAAGAAAGGCAGGAATATAACCATGGGTGTGTGGAAACGAATTTCAAATCTATTTGCTAAGCCGGAGCCGCCAAAAGCAGAGAAAAGCATGCTTCACTTAAATCCAGGTGATATCTGTGAAGTGTCGCTTGTTACCTATGAAGTGGTAGGTCGTGTACATAATCGTGCCCGGAATGCCGTTGTTTTGACGCTTCAGGATGGTAATCAAGTCAGTTATCTTCATATTGAGGAACGGGAAACACTGCAATTCGGACTATATCAGGCCATCGACGGCAGACTTGACAACCCCGAGGAAGTGCCGACCATTTTAGAGCTGGATGATACAACGTATCATTTGGAGGAGCAATATTCTGGGCAAGTTACCGTCATGGGCCGTGCTCCTTTCCGACAGGGTGGAGAGCAGCATGTTTGGCAGTACCAGTCTGATGATTATCATCTGTTGCGGGTAGAGTGGCAGGACGGTCGCTTTATGCTTTATGAAGGAGAAGAAGTGATTACCGGAGACGTCAAGGTTATTCGGGCAAGCTAGGAGAGGGTTACACATGAGCAAACGCACCTGGCAGTATGCATTAAAGATCATGGTGGCGCTGAGCTTGTTCGTATCCGTGTTAAGCGGCTGCGGCGCGCCAAGTGTAAAAGATACGTATCCGCTGGAATCGGTTAGTGGCAGCGGAAACTCGACCTCGTATGTATACCGGGCAGCTGGTAAGACAGTCCCGGAAGTAGCGGAGGAATTGAAAGAACAGCGTACACCGGAACAAATGTCACCGCAGAGCAATGAGCGGATGTTTCTGGTATATAGCGATGAGTGGTACCATTTGCAGCAAGATCCAGCTAAGAAGGAAGATACACTCATTGAAATTGACAGTAAAAAGTATGTCGAACAAAATTACAGTTCAAGCTTTCTAAAAGGATACTTAACCGCAACTGTGCTGGATGCTCTGTTTGATTCGTTGCGTGGTTCAGGCTCCTATCGGGGCTACTCCAGCAGAGATGTATACCGACCTTCTCAGGGCCAATATCGTGCCCCTACGGTGCAGGAGAAAAAAGCGATCCCGCCGATTACGGTGGAGCGTAAAGGCTCGGTTACCCGTAGAGGAAAGAACTCGGATTCCAGTGTTGGATCAAGCGGAAGTCTGTTCGACAGAGGGTCCAGCAGTTCACCGAGCAGAGGCTCGATTTCACGTGACCGTAGCGACAGCGGTGGTTCCAGCATATTTGATTCGCCGCGTAGATCTTATAGTAAGCCCAAAACACGTAGCGGTTCAGGTAAAATCAGCCGACGAAGTCGACGATGACGGGTATCGTCAATTTATTTGAAAACAAAAGATTCGCGGAACTGTGGTACTGATGCACAGTTCCTTTTTTTATTTTTAGAGATGACGTTGGTGATCATCTAGCGGCACAGCCATCAAGTAGAAGTGGACTGATAAGGGAAAGCAGCCGCAACCTACACCTTTATGGATATAATAATGTAGAGATAATCAAAACTCTGTTTGATTGAAGGGATTGAAAATTAAATGGTACTATCTATTTCTTGGCCAGATCTTTCACAAAGACCATTTAATCTAATGGTGGAACGAAAAATGGAGTGTTCTCCGAATGTCCTGTATCAGGCGTGGACGAAGCAGTTTGACAGTTGGTTTGCAGCCCCAGGATCAGTATTAATGGAGGCTGAATTGAACACGACCTTCTTTTTCGAAACGCATTTTGAAGGGAAGCCTCATCCACATTACGGAAGATTTCTAAGACTTGAGCAAAACAGACTTATCGAGCTGACTTGGGTTACTGGCGAAGGCGGCACCAAGGGAGCTGAAACAGTGGTCACCGTTGAGCTTAAACCTCACGGTAATGGCACGCATCTTTACTTAACGCATGCAGGTTTTCCAGATGAGAATTCAAGGAACCAACATGAGCAGGCTTGGCCGCTTGTAATTGAGCAGCTCGACAAAAGGATGATGCCAGATAGATAATTCAGAAGGTTACAGGCTAAAACTGCAACAAGAGGACGATTTTAAAATCGTTCTTTTCATATTTTTTGACGACAAAAATAATATTTACCTTACATAAAAACAAATATTACCAGTTTACTAGATTATTTCATTGCCACATCTATTAGTAAAATATACAATTACAACAGGCGAAATAAGAGGATGGTGTATCTGTGTTATCTGCTTTTTTATATATATTACTTGGTGTATTCGATGCTTTGGCCGCTGTTATTTTGGTCTTAAAGCTTTATATGCTTCCCGTGAGGGAATATCGCACAAAAATATTATTCTATGCAATGGGCATAGCTTTGTTTTCCTTTCTAATGAGGGAAGTTATAGGCTTGCCTAAATTAGATTTGCCGCTTCAGTATTTGTTAATGGTTATCTTTTTTAGATTCGGTTTAGGGATCAAAACCCATCTAGCAGCTTTTTCTGCTGGTTCTGGTCTAACAGCCTACATTAACCTACAACTTTTTGTATTTCTGTTTGCAAATTTTTTCGGAGTAGCAGAACCAGGTGTTATTAATGATACTTCTGGCTCTTCTATTTACGTTATTCAGTTATCTTCTATTATTATTGCGTACTTTATTTCTTTTGTGATGGGAAAATATAACTTTGGATTCTCGTTTATAATTCAGCCTCCACATGATTTTTTAAGAGCTGAAAATTACTTATCGTCTCTAAATAAGCTGTTGATTCTAGGTGCTCTAATATCAGCTGCCACCATTTTTATTACTTTGTATATGCTCTATAGCTCAAATACCATAGGATTACTATCCATTTCATTGCTTACTTTCGGTTTGTCGTATTTCTTTTCAGAGAGAGGAGATTACGAGGGTGCTAGAAGCGCTATCAAGGTACATCGCAACGGAAATAAAAAAAGCTGATCCTGATGGCCCAACAAGTGTAGAAGTGATGGAGTATGCGCTTGGTATAAAAATTACCGAAGTATCGTCGATACTAATGGTTGCGGTTATCGCTTGGATGACCGGGCATTTTTGGGGGGCGTTATTAGCTCTAGTAACTATCATGTTTGTAAGAAAATTTTCAGGAGGGGCACACTTCAGTAATCTTACATTTTGTGTCTGTTTTACAACGGCAATATGTGTAACTATACCCTTCGTCTCTTTAAATTTATCAACAATTTCGATTATTAATGCTTGTTCAATATTAGTGTTTTTAGTTTATGCACCCAATCATTTTATTTATATTCATAAGACCAATAACCACAAATATTATAAAACTGTATGTGTTTTGGTATGCGCAGTGAATTTTTTTATACAGTCCCACATAATATGTTTAGCTTTAGCTATTCAAGCATTCAGCATTCTTCCTTTATGGAAAGGAGGTGAACGAAAATGGATAAAAGATTGGCGAGAGCTTTAAATATAAGACTGGGAAAATACGCTAACGAATCTACCAAAAATGAAAAAACAGTATTTGGTGCTAAACCGATACCGGCTGAGCTTAAGAAAAAAGAAAAGAACTGATGAAGTACCGCGTTTTCAATTTGGGGCATTGCTTTTATACGATCGGGCTAACCGCACAGACTTGCAAGGAAGCTTTTCAGCTATCACGACTTGGTTTTGTGAGATCGAGTCTAACGCATTTGGAGGTACGATTCGAAGAATCTGACTTCACTTGCTCTATGTCTCATAATAAGCTTAAAGCACTTAAAAAGTTATAGAAATGACCCGTAGAATTCACGGGTTATTTTTATTGCCATACATACTTAGACACCCCCCGATTTGCCAGATAACGGTTTTAGCGTTATAACAGAAAGAGGGCATTTTAGAAGAACGGAGTGAAATTATGAATCATACATCATTAAACGCAGAAAAATTCCAGCGTAAAGCAGTTCAGGTGGAAGAGGCGCAAAGCAGGATAGCTAGTCATGTTAAACAGGGTGAAAGGGAAGACGTAGAGCTGGAGCAGGCGCATGGACGTTCTTTGGCAATGGATTTGACCGCACCACACCCGTATCCCCGTTTTCGTCGCTCAGGTATGGACGGTTATGCGATCCTTGGCTCGGACACCGAAGTCTGCTCGTCCGGTCAGGAAATCTGGTTACATGTGATTGATGAAATTCCATGTGGCACCGTATCGGACAAGCGGGTGGAGACTGGAATGGCTGCCCGTATCATGACAGGAGCGCAATTACCTGAAGGGGCGGACACAGTTGTCATGCTGGAAGCAACACAGCTGCGTGAGGAAAACGGACAGACATATGTCGGCTTGAAGAAGCGTATGGAGATTGGCAAAAATGTAACACAGATTGGTCATGAGATTCAGGAAGGTCAGCTTTTGCTTAGTAAGGGAACCTGCCTGGGAGCAGGGCACATCTCGGTACTGGCTACTTTTGGAGTACATCAGGTACCTGTTTACAGAAAGCCAAGGGTGGCCGTTTTTTCTACAGGATCGGAATTACTTGCAGTGGATGAGCCGTTACAACCAGGGAAAATTCGAAACAGTAATACATATATGCTGGCTTCTCAAATTAGAGAGGCAGGAGGAGAGCCGTTCATTTTACAAGCCATTCATGATGATTTGAGCCTTGCCCGTACCTCTGTACGTGAAGCGATAGCTGCCTATGATATCGTGGTCACGAGTGGAGGAGTATCGGTGGGGGATTTTGATATTATGGGTGACCTGGTACGACAGGAAGATGTGAATATGCTGTTCAACAAGGTTACGATGCGTCCAGGAAGTGTGACCACAGCCGCAGTGATTGACGGCAAGCTGTTATTTGCGCTTTCAGGCAACCCCGGTGCGTGCTTTGTAGGCTGTGAGCTGTTTGTACGGCCGACGATCCAAATGATGTTATCTTCGGCACATCCATATTTACAAACCTGGACGGCGAAGTTAGGCGCAGATTATACGAAGGTAAACAACTATACACGCTTTGTACGCAGCTCTCTGGAGATACGTGGTGGGCAAGTATACGCGATTCCTGCGAGAGCAGATGAATCTAGTGTCATGGTGACCATTAAGGACAGCGACTGTCTGATCGTGATTCCTCCTACAACAGAAGGATTACGCAAAGGTGAAGAGGTGCGAGTACTGGTATTACAAGGTGGACAGGTAACGTGAATACGAAACATCCATTTGTATGTCAAATCGTCGGATTCAAAAATACGGGGAAAACGACCTTTCTCGGAGGGTTGATTCGTTATGTGCAGAAGTCAGGTCTACGCGTAGCAGTGATCAAGCATGATGGACATGAATTTGAAATGGATCATGAGGGTACAGATACGTACAAGCACCGACAGGCGGGTGCTGAAGGCGTAGCTATTGTTTCGGCTGGAAGAACAGCCATTTTAGAGGAGCATAGTCAGCCTGTCACCAGTCTGATCTGGCATTTTCAGGCCTATGATTGTGTGTTGCTGGAAGGCTTCAAGCAGGAGGATTATCCAAAGCTGGTCATGGTGCGGGAACAATCGGATGCTCAGCTTACCGATAAGCTGACAAATGTGCAGGGGATAGCGGTTTGGGAGCATCAAATGGATTGGGCTCAAGGTCACTACTCAGATGAAATGATACAGATATTTCCTGCCGAGGCCAACGGACCCGCAGGCCGCTGGCTACTCGAACAGATTCAAAAGCAGATAGAAGGAATGAGGAATAAGCAGGGGTGAGACATCAATCGGCTGAGTCGGTTAGAGTCTCTACCCGCCGTTCGATCGCCTGGGACATGGTTTTGTCAGTCAGGTGGGCATACACTTCTGTTGTTTCTGTCGAAGCGTGCCCCAGTTGTTCCTTTGTTTTGTAAATATCATTTTGTAAATAATAATCAGTAGCAAAGGAATGACGAAGCTTATGCACGGTAAGGTAAGGCTTGCCGAAACGCTTGGCGTACTTGATGATCATTGCCTGAATCGCTCTTTTGGTCATCCGTTTGCCTTCTGTACTGCCGTTAGGACGTGCGACAAAGAGAGCTTTTTCTTTTTTTGGGGCGCGGTAACGGGTATGTCTCAGGGACAAATAAAGTATGAGATCATCTTTGGATTGCTCGCGGAAATACACCGGCGTTTTAAAGGTTTCGTCGTTATTGCCTTTGCGGTACACATATAATAATTTATTGTTTATGTCTAAATCATCTAGATTCAGATTGACGATTTCAGATACGCGCAGGCCTGAGTTCAAAATGAGGCTGGCGATGCAGGCATCCCGTTCCTTATTTAGTTCATAGGAGTATAACGCCTGCTTGTTATCGGCCAAATCCTGACCATAGCCTTCATAAATATAACCGATGAATTCAAGCAGTTCTTCCTCTTCCAGTATTTTACCTTTAAGCTTGGCCGCCGTATCCTTGGGTTTATGTATGCGCTTGATTTCGACCTTGGCCATAATGTTGCGTTTGAGCAATGGATAAAAATTTTCATCCTCAGCGATCTGACTCAAATAATGAAAAAGCGAACGCAGGGACGACAGCTTACGTGAAATGGTAATACGGGAGTTGGAGCCTTCGCGCTTCGTAGACAGGAATAATCGAAAGCCTGTAATACTGTCCATATGAAGTGTCTCCAATTCTTCCAGTGTAACTTGGGCATTTGTTTCTCCAGTAGACAAGCCTTCCGAGCGAAGCCATGAAAAGAAAGCTTCGTAATCCCGCACATATTCTAGTAACGTGGAAGGGGACAGGTCGGGCAGCTTGTAATCCATAAATTGTTGCACGTACCATGGTAATCCCGGCATTTTTTCATCTAGTTTGCGCCGGTCGATGATCTTTTGTATATTCATTGGGTTCCACCTCGTCCGGTCATAATATATATGTATTTTAGCATATTTTGAACAGCACTGGATGGGATGTAATTCGAAGTTAAAGAACAGATTGAACCGCCAAGAGAGGTGAATGTATGGGGTATAATATCAAATCGGAACTGAAGCTGTCTATTAAGAGTGTACCGGAGTCGCAAAAGGACATTATTGTACAGCTCATGCAATTTTATTTATACGATTTTACAGCCTATCTTCGAATTGATGTCACTGAGAAGGGGACATTCCCGGCTTATCCAGACTTGTATCAATATTGGACGAGCGGTGAACAGAAGCTACCTTTTCTGATTTGGAGACAGGATATTCCTGTGGGCTTTGCACTCGTTGATCGAATGTCCAGCAATCGAGAAGCTGACTACTACATGGCTGAGTTCTTTGTACTTCGTCCTTATCGGCATAATGGGGTTGGGACTTGGGCGGCTCATGAGCTGTTTGGACGTTTTAACGGACGTTGGAAGGTGACCCAAATGAGCACCAATAGGCCGGCACAATCCTTTTGGCGAAAGGTGATTGGAAGTTATACGAAAGGCGAGTACAGGGAACAGACACATCCGGTAAGAGGGAATATAAGTCAGTTTTTCAATACCTGAAAAATTCGAAATAGAAAGTCAGTAATGAAAAAGAGTCGGGGAGAGTATCCTGTCGGCTCTTTTTTGTTGTCAATTCAAGTCTTCTAAGAGACCAGTTGGACCTGAAAAGAAATGCAAATTAGCATCAAAAAGCCTATTCTTAAATGCTATAGAAGGAGGGAGTCCGTTTGTCATCATTGCTGTAGATTGAACATTTATACGGTCGAATTTCACACTAAAAAAGGTTTACTGCAAGCACTCGACAACGTATCACTAACGATCAGGACGGGAGAAATGGTCTGCCCCAACGGTGAATCCGGCAGCGGAAAAACGATTACCCCCAAGTCGATTATGCGGCTAACCGATTATGAAAACGGACGAATTGCCCAAGGAGAAATACGGTTGCAGTACATAGATTTGACCGTTTTGTCGCAGCAGGAATTAAGCTCACTTCGCGGCAAAAAGATGGCGATGGTATTTCAGGAGCCGATGTCGGCGTTTGATCCGGTGATGTGGTCCTGATCTGCTATGGTTCGCGGTTTCCGCATGAGTTTTCGGGAGGACGCGCCAACGAATCGGGATAGCCCGTGCCATTGCTCTGTATAGGGGTTATGTACTTGGGGGAACTTGTAGAATTGCTCCAAGTGACGAGTTGTTTCAGGCATCCTGCCTATCCGTATACCCGAGGGCTTGTTGCCTCGATACCTAATCCAAATCCGAAAAACCGCCGGGAGCTAATTACGATACAAGGTGAGATTCCTTCGCCTGCGAAGCCTCCATCCGGCTGTCGTTTTCATACCCGCTGTCCACTAGCGACCTCGCGTTGCCGTGAGGAAGAAGTTCCAGGACTGACAGCGGTTAGCACAGGACATTATGCCGCTTGTCATTACCCATCCTAGGTTCAAGACACCCCTTTGATCTACTATCAGCATGATAAAAGAACTACATTCTACAGGCCGTTCATGGTAAGATAAGGATAGAAGCATATAAATTCAATAGGAAAAGAGGGTATTATGCTAGAAAAATGGGTTCAGGAATTAAAAGATGGTGAACAAGAGCTGATTGCGTGGAGAAGACATCTACATCAGCATCCCGAGCTTTCTTTTGAAGAAACGAATACGTCTGCATTTATCGCCGATCAATTGCGCTCTTTTGGCATTGAGGTAAGAACGAATGTGGGTGGAAACGGTGTGCTCGGGTTTTTAGAAGGCGGTCAGCCAGGTAGAACGATTGCATTTCGTGCTGATTTTGATGCGCTTCCCATTCAGGATGAAAAGGATGTGCCTTATAAATCGACCGTTTCGGGTGTTATGCATGCCTGCGGACATGATGGTCACACGGCTGCGTTACTTGGAGTGGCACGCGTATTGAGCCATAACCGTGAGGCCTTGAAGGGAAAGCTTGTGTTTATTTTTCAACATGCAGAAGAAAAACCGCCTGGTGGAGCCAAGTTTATGATTGAGGATGGCTGTCTGGATGGGGTAGAGGCGGTATACGGTATTCACCTCGCCTCTGAAATTCCGCTTGGTAAAATTGGATTAAAGAGTGGGCCTGCGATGGCGGCTGTCGACGCGTTTACGATCCAGATCAACGGTAAAGGCGGGCATGGCGCACGACCGCATCAGACGGTGGACTCTATTGTTATCGGCAGTCAAATTGTGAACGGGTTGCAGCAGGTGGTTAGTCGCAGGGTGGACCCTATTGAATCAGCAGTGTTAACGATTGGGGTATTTCAAGCTGGAACTGCCTTTAATGTGATTGCAGATAAGGCCAAAATTGAAGGGACTGTACGTACGTTCAATAAGGAAGTGCGTAAGGAAGTCGAGAATGAAATTCGCAGTATCGTCAAGGGGTTGACTGAGGCTTATCATGCCGGATACGAAATTGACTATTTGAATGGCTATCCTTCTTTGGTGAATGCCGAAGCCGAAACGGAACGTGTACGCGAGCTCATTGGCAGACTGTATGGAGCAGACGCTTTTTTGAATTTGAAGCCGGTCATGGGAGCAGAGGATTTTGCTTATTATTTGGAGCAGCGACCGGGAGCATTCATTCATGTGGGTGCACGCAATGAGGACGAACGAACGCATTTTGCTCATCACCATCCTCACTTTGATTTTGATGAGCGAGCATTGCTCGTCTCAGGACATATATTTTTAGCTTTGGCGCTTGAATACTTGCAATAATATGCATATGTTTATGACTGACGACAGTATTAACGGAAGCAATGTAAGCTGGAACCGCGCTATGCGCGGTTTTTTGTTGTAAATCAAAGTATTTTGACATCCATAAAGAATGAAAATGAAGTAATTAATTCATTATATGAAAAATTCATAATAGAATTAAATAAAAGGTGTTAACTCTGAAGGAAGTCCAAACCTCATATTATAAGCTGAGGAGCAGGAGATAATATTGCATTATCTTGATTTTTCACACAAGGAAATGAAAAAAAGATGACGAATCTATTGAGCAAGACATCTATGTAAGCGCTAACAAAACGAGTATTACACCGTATATATTGGTTGAATGGGGGTGAGCCTGAGAAAACATTTGTCAGATTTGTGAGAAGCAACGATAACGATAGGAACGTATTCAGAATCGGCTGATTACTTTGATCTCAAAATGACTCGCATATTCAAATGATAATGAAGAAGGAGGTTGAATTCATTGACTAAGGCAAAAAACAGGTTGAGAATTGCTTGTTTGGCGCTTGTGGTAGCGGGTGCTTCCTGGACAGGAATGATAGCACCGGCTCATGCTGCTCCAAGTGACGATTACAGTTGGAAAAGTGTCGTTACGGGTGGAGGTGGTGGTTTTGTACCTGGCATTATTTTTAATGAAACGGAAAAAGACCTAATCTATGCCCGTACAGATATTGGAGGAGCTTACCGCTGGAATGCTGCCAATGAGAGCTGGATTCCGCTGACGGATTCTGTGGGCTGGGAGGATTGGAACAAAAATGGTGTCGATGCACTGGCGACCGATCCTATTGATCCGAATCGTGTATATATAGCTACAGGTACGTATACTAATTCATGGGATAAAGAAAACGGGCAGATTATGCGTTCCACCGACAGGGGCAATACGTGGCAGACAACCAAGCTTCCTTTTAAGGTGGGGGGCAATATGCCGGGGCGTTCAATGGGTGAACGTCTGACGATTGATCCAAATAAGAATAATATTTTGTTCTTTGGAGCTCGAAGTGGTAATGGACTATGGAAAAGCTCTGACTTCGGAGCAACTTGGAGCAAGGTGAGCAGTTTCCCGAATCCAGGGACGTATGTACAGGACCCTTCCAATGAATATACCAGCGACATTGTCGGTTTGGCCTGGATTACCTTTGACAAAAAAACAGGCTCTTCCAGTAAAGCAACGCAGACGATCTATGTAGGTGTTGCAGATAAAAAGCAAAGTGTCTATCGCAGTACAGATGGCGGGACAACCTGGTCTGCTATAGCGGGGCAGCCTACGGGCTATTTGCCACATCACGGCGTTTTATCAGCGGACGGCAACTTGTATATTTCTTATAGCGATGGAGCTGGTCCATATGACGGAACAAAGGGTGAACTGTGGAAATTGAATACAGCAAGCGGGCAGTGGACTAACATTAGCCCTATTGGTAGCAGCAGCGCGGACAATCATTTTGGATATGGTGGACTGACGGTGGATGCCCAGAAGCCAGGTACACTTATGGTTGCTACCTTGAATGCCTGGTGGCCGGATGAAACGATTTACCGCAGCACGGATAGTGGGGCAACCTGGAGTCCTATTTGGGAATTCGATGGTTATCCGTCTCGCAAGCTGAAATACAATCTGGATATAAGCGGTGCGCCTTGGCTGACTTTCAATGCCAATCCTGCTCCACCGGAAGTATCGCCCAAGCTAGGGTGGATGATCGGAGATCTGGAGATAGATCCGTTTAATTCAGACCATATGCTGTACGGCACGGGAGCTACGATTTATGGCTCTAAAAATCTGACCAATTGGGATAAAGGTGGAAAGCTGGATATTTCGGTAGCCGCTAAAGGGGTAGAGGAAACAGCGATTTTGGATTTGGTGAGCCCTCCAGTTGGCGCGCCTTTGGTGAGCGCAGTAGGTGATGTCTCTGGTTTCAGGCATGACGATCTATTCGAGGCTCCAGCTAAAATGCTGGATAATCCGACCTTTACAAGCAGCGAAAGCATCGATTATGCTGAGCTGAATCCTTCTTTTATGGCCCGGGTAGGTAAAGCGGATTATAAAAAAGATCCAAATGCCAAATCCATCGGTTTTTCCAATGATGGCGGAGCCAACTGGTATAAGGCAAATAGCGAGCCTTCCGGTACAGCAGGAGGAGGCAGCATCGCCGTAGCGGCAGATGGGAATGGCTTGCTCTGGAGTACATCGGACAAAGGTGTGTTCTACTCCAAAACTGGCGGCAACGCATGGACAGCAAGCACAGGGATTCCAGCGAATGCAAAGATCGTCTCTGATCGAGTGAATCCTAATAAATATTACGCATTTGCCTCCGGGAAAATATATGTGAGCGCCAATGGAGGCGTATCCTTTACGCCATCAGCGGTAACTGGCTTACCGACAGCAGGCAATGCTGATATTGATGCTGTACGAGGAACAGAAGGAGATGTATGGTTCGCCGGAGGCTCCGAGGATGGAGGGCCATATGGCTTATGGCATTCCAAGGATTCTGGCGCTACGTTCACCAAGCTCTCTAATGTGCAGGAAGCGGATTTTGTAGGCTTTGGTAAGGCAGCGCCGAACCGTACGAATGCAGCGGTATTTATCGTTGGTAAAATTGATGGTACACGTGGATTTTATCGTTCGGACGATGCTGGCGCAAACTGGGCGCGCATTAATGATGACAAGCATCAATATGCTCGAGTGACCAAAATTATTGGGGACCCTCGGGTTTACGGACGTGCTTATCTGGGAACGAATGGCCGCGGCATTCTGGTGGCAGATCGTGTGGGTGGTGATCAGCCATCTACCGGGCAAGTAAGTATTACACCAACGACTGCAACCTATGGAGTAGATAACAACAATACCGATATTACTGTCAAGCTTACACTTAACGGTAATACGCTAGAAGCGATCAAGCAGGGGAGCGTGGTGCTGAACAAGGGTGAAGATTATACGGTTAGTGAAGAAACGGTCGTTCTTACTAACAAGTATTTATCGAAACTTCCTAAAGGAGAGACCACGCTCAACTTCCATTTTAGTACAGGCACTGATGCGTTGTTCACGATTACGGTGAAAGGGGATACGCCAAGTGAGCCGGGAACAGGCGAGGGCGTCCTGAAGGTGCAAGCCTTCAATGGGAATGTATCCGCCACAAGCAATACAATCAGTTCCAAATTTAAAATAACCAATACGGGAACCTCATCAATTTCCCTAGCAGATGTGACATTGCGTTATTATTACACCATTAACGGGGAGAAAGCACAAAATTTCTTCACGGATTGGTCGAGCGTCGGTACAGGGAATGTGATTGCTAGCTTCAAAACATTATTCAATGCGAAGCAAGGGGCAGATTCTTATGCAGAAATCGGGTTTAAATCGGCTGCGGGTTCTTTAGAGCCTGGTCAAAGTGTGGAGTTGCAAACCCGGATATCCAAAGAGGACTGGAGCAGTTACACACAAACCGATGATTATTCATTTAATCCCACAGCAAACAGTTTACAAGATTCTGCTAAAATAACCGCTTACCTGTCTGGAAGCAAGCAATGGGGAATTGAGCCCTAAACCTTAATAAGGATAATCCTAAGTCAGCCACTCTAATGAGTGAGCTGGCTTTATTTTTGATGACCTTGTTGTCCCGCATTCTTTTTTGGGGAAAAAGCAACGACAAATTGAAAACAGGCAGATAATAGAGATTCAAAGAGCATAATTATTTCACTATATGAAAAATTCATAATAGAAAAAAACTCTTTCTCGCATACGATATCCACAAAACAAACACACCACTGTAAGTAGAAAAAGGAAATACTAAATGGGAACATATGTTCTTTTATCTTGAAAAGGAAACGCTCGTGTCCTTAGACAAAAAGCGTCTCTAATCCATTTTTTATATTGATCATACACCTCAAACAAGATGACGGGATGCTGAAATTAACAGGGTCATCGTAATGACATTCACAATCGTGGAAAGTAATACTGTTTGTGCGGCAAAATCGGGTTCATTTTTATATTCTTCCGCCAAAATACTTGTATTAACACCGGTAGGCATACCCGATGCAATGAGCAAGGCTTGAGCGGGAATCCCCTTAAGACCCAGCAGCAAGACGAGCATAAAACCGACTATTGGACCAGCAATCAGGCGTAGTACCATACTGATGTACACGGCTGTCCGGCGCAAACGAAAGGGATATTGCACAATTTGTGCTCCCAAAGTAAGCAGAGCCACGGCAACCATCGACTGACTAATATAATTCAAAGGTTCAGCCAGTAAATTAGGCAATGGACTATGCAGCAGATTTAGGAGCAAACCTAGCGCAAGCGCATAGGGAACAGGCATTTTTAAAAAATTAATTAATATTTTTCGAGTATTGGCCTTGCCGTTTTGCACAACAAAAGTGCCGTATGTAAATGTGACAAAGCTTTGAAAGGTCATAATCAGAGCTTGAACGGAAATGGCCAAAGGGTCACCTTTGAACACCAACTGATTGATTGGCAGACCATAATTTCCTGAATTATCTAGCATTACACTATTTGTAAAAGCTCCACGCATTCCGGGACTGTATTTCAGAGATCTGGCGACGGTAGTGCTGATTACGTACAGAATAGCTATGTACAAGGCATAAAAAAGTGAAACCTCACCCATGAGCATTAAAGAAATTTCCGAATTATAAAGACCCGTAAACACAACTGCGGGGGTGATATAGTAAAAATTGATTTTAGCTAAGGTATACAAATCCAGTCGAAAATAATATTGCATGATACAACCAAAACCGATAAGTACAAAAATAGGTAAAACAACGTCCAAAAGAATGGTGCCGAACATGTCTGTTTCATCTTCTTTCTATTATGCGAATGTAAAGGCTGATACTTAAAAAATGCATGTGTAATTCTCATTATACTGTGTAAATAGGTTAGGCGTATAATAAAATTTTATAGTGGTTTTTGGCAATCTGGACTGCGGCTATATTGGTGTCTCACACATTAGTTAAAGAAAAGATAAAAAATCAGCTTAGAGAAGCCGTTAATACATCTAGGGACATTTGAGCCCGGTCTTTACTATAAGGAGGAATCGCATCATGAGAAACACTTGGACAGCTTTACTAGCGTGTATACTGGTCTTGGGATTGGCAGCGGGAACCGCTGAAGCCAAGCAGGGACGCGGAAATGATCAGGAGAACAAACAGGAAGCAAAGACGTCTGTTAAAGACGGGAATGAAAAGAGCGGGGAAGAGCTAATCAATCCCCATGACTCAGACAATGATCAGTCCAAAAAACAAAAGGACAAAGCATCCGGTAAAAAGGATGAAAACAGTAAAAAAGAAAAACACGCAGAAATCAGAAAAACCGAACCTGTTGCAGTAACGGATGATACGTACGAGGAGTCCAAAGACCATAATGGTCACAAGGGACGCAACGGTTACAAGGGTCTGCTTCACGCGGTAGAAAATACAAAGGATAAGCCGGCAGGAGCTGTTATTGCGAATCTGCTGCTTACGAAATACCCGGACCGTTTGACTCCAGAGCAGGTTGCTGAACTTGAATTGATTCGGAATTCTGGTAAAGCACTGACTGAAGCAGCTGAGCTACTGGCTGAAAACGGAAATGTGACAGATGCCGTATACATGCAGGAGGAGGCGGTACTGGCTAATGTGTCCGACCTGGACAGCTACAAAAAGCTCGGTGAATTCTCGAAGAAAGCTGGACGGCCGTCGGGTATGAAGCTGTTCGTGAATGGTGAAGAGTACGATGCCAAACCGATTAACCGCAAGGGGACCACACTTGTTCCGTTTAGAACAGCTTCCGAAGCTTTGGATGCAAAGGTTTCCTGGGATCCGAAAGAAAAGGCTGTTATTGTCACCCGTAACGGCGTGTCCGTCAAATTATTTGTTAACAGTCCGAAAGCATATATTAACGGTCAGCCGTATTCTATCGAGCAGCCAGCATCCATAGTGGATGGGACGACAATGGTACCTGTAAGGGTAATCGGAGAGGCCTTGGGGACAAATGTTAAATGGGAGCCTGAGAGCCAGTCCGTTGTTGTATACGAGCAGCCAACAACAACTACTACATCAACATCATAACGTGTTGTAAACAAACAAAATTTTGAAGCAAAAAGGGCCCCTGACTAAATGTCAGGCCTTTTTGTTTTACCCTTGCAATTAATGATTTCGTATTCTTTTTAATGGTGAGAAGATAGATAGCCTTCATGATACTACCAAGCTATTCGCATTATGTGCTGGTCATGTGTACAATTAAATAGAGAACACTGAGAAAAGGGAGTGTCATAGATGGATTTAGGATTAACTGGAAAAATAGCCTTTGTTGCAGGTTCCAGTAAAGGACTCGGCAAGGCAAGCGCACGGGAGCTGGCACGCGAGGGTGCGAATGTCGTCATTTCAGGACGGAACGAAGCAGAGCTTCAGCGGACGCAGGCGGAATTACTGGAAACAGCGAGTGGCCGCGTTGAATATGTAGTTTGCGATGTAACAAAACCAGAACATATCTCCCAGGCCATCCGCCGTACAGCTGATTTGTTTGGCACTGTTGATATTTTGGTTAACAATGCGGGTGGGCCTCCTGCCGGTACCTTTGATGATTTTACAGATGAAGTGTGGATACAGGCCTTTGAACAAAATTTACTTAGTCATATCAGGTTGATCCGTGAGGTGTTACCTTATATGAAAAAACAACAAAACGGTAGGATTTTAAATATTGCTTCTTCCTCAGTTAAACAGCCAATTCCGGGGTTAATCATTTCAAATACGCTACGTACGGGAGTCGCTGGATTAGCGAAAACATTGTCTCTGGAATTAGCTCCTCATAATATTCTGGTACATACTGTAGCACCGGGGAGAATTGCAACCGATCGCGTGCGTAGCTTGGACGAGCATCGAGCTGAGAAAACCCAGCAAACGACGGATCAGGTTCGTAAACAAGCAAAAGAGGGCATTCCATTGGGGCGGTATGGAGAGCCTGAAGAGTTCGGTAAAGTTGTTGCTTTTCTGGCGTCTTCAGCTTCATCCTATTTGACAGGGAGCACCATCCTTGTGGATGGCGGAATGATTAAATCGTTATAAAATAAAGATGCGTGCCAGCCTCAGGTTTAATTGGGTGCTGGCACGCTTTTTAAAATTTATCTAGGGAATAGATAATCTTCATTCACGACCTGGAAGCTCACAACCCTCATCGGTACATATACCACCTGCATCTTGTTTGGACGAGCTGCCGCTTATCATGGTGAAAGGTGAGCGTTCATCCCATGCTTTTTGAAGCGCATCATGGAATACTTCCTCCGGCTGGGCACCAGAAACAGCAAATTTTCGATCAAATACAAAGAATGGTACACCCTGAACACCTAACTCAGCGCCTTCGGATTCATCAGCTCTAACTTCGTCGGTAAAACGATCACTGGCTAATATAGCAGCCGCTTCCTTTTGATCCAAACCAACCTCAGTAGCCAGCGCTACCAGCACTTCATGATCCCCTGTATGCTTGCCTTCGATGAATACAGCCTGGAATAAACGCTCGCTCAGCTCCAGCATTTTGCCTTGTGTTTGAGCCCAAAGTGTTAAGCGGTGAGCATCAAGAGAGTTCGTCGGCACCATGGCATGAATATTATAATCAAGACCCGCAGAGCGTGCGTTTTCGTTCATTCGATCATTCATAGCCTGAGCCTCTTGCAGACTGACCCCATATTTAGCGGATAGTTCTTCATTGATCGTTTTACCGCTATCTCTCACAGCATCCGGGTTCAATTCGAAACTCTTGAATGTCAATTGCACCTCATTGCGATGTGGAAATTGCTGTAATACTTGCTCCAAACGGCGTTTGCCAATATAACAGAATGGGCACATATAATCAGACCATACTTCAATATTCATCAGGAAAAAGCCTCCATGTATACGTATTTTATTGAGTAACCGGGAGAGGTGCTCCCCACTTTAGAATGTGCATAAAGGTGGAACTTCATTAGTTACAATAAGAATTATAAAGCTAAAGCATTCAACGTGCAAATAATTAATGCTTGTCAAAAAATTAATGCTATGATATTTTATATGTGTAACCGGTTACACATTGGAGTTGAACCTACACTATGACAACAATTAAAGAAGTCGCCAGCTTTGCAGGTGTTTCCGTAGCGACCGTATCCAGAGTTATTAATGAAACTGGATATGTACATGAGGATACACGGCGAAAGGTTGAGGCTGCTGTGAAGAAGTTAAATTACAAGCCCAATGAAGTTGCACGTTCTCTGTATAAAAAGAAATCCAGATTAATCGGCCTGCTGCTGCCGGATATTACGAACCCTTACTTTCCCTTGTTAGCTCGTGGGGTGGAGGATCGAATGCAGGAAAATGATTTTCGGATTATTTTCGGTAATAGTGATGAAGATCGCCAAAAAGAATTGGATTACATGGATACTTTTGCTCAAAATAATGTCGTTGGTGTTATTTCTTCTACCAATGATCCCGATGCCGACTGTTACGCCAAACTGAAGATCCCGGTCGTTTTTCTCGATCGAACTTCCAGTGACAGTCTCTCCGTATATGCGGATGGAGCCCATGGCGGTTGCTTGGCTGCTCAAGAAATGGTTGCCCGCGGCAGCAAACAAATTACAGTCATGCAGGGCCCTGCACATATTCGTCCAGCACAAGACCGTTTTCGCGGGGCGGTTGAAGAGCTTCAGCAATCCGGAATTGCTTACCATGTGGTCGAGACAACTTCCTTTTCGTTCAAGGAGGCCGAGTCGTGGGCCAAAGAGCTGTTTAGCAAGTACCCGGATACGGACGGAGTTATCGCAAGTAACGATATCGTGGCTACAGCGGTGATGCATGAGGCACATAGATTAGGAAAGAAAATCCCAGATGATGTTCAAATTATCGGGTTTGATGATATACCATTAAGCAGTTTGTTATTCCCGCCTTTGTCAACGATCCGACAACCTGCTTATGAAATGGGCTGGGAAGCAGCAGGACTACTCATTCAGTTGATTGAGCAGTCACAAGTAACGAAGTCAAGCGTACCTAATCTTCATTCGAAAGTACTTACCTATTCAAGCATACAATTGCCCGTCAAATTTATAGAACGGGAAACGACGAGAAAGGTGGATTATGATGGCTAAAATTTCGATTATCGGAAGCAGTTCTATGGATCTTGTAGTTACTTCGTCCAAACGTCCCGGTGCTGGTGAAACGGTATTGGGTGAAAGCTTTACAACCGTACCTGGAGGTAAAGGAGCCAATCAGGCAGTAGCCGCAGCACGACTCGGAGCAGACGTTACGATGATTGGACGTGTAGGGGATGACCATTTTGGAGAACAGATTTTACGAAATTTTGAAGAAAATCATGTTCATACTGGCTATGTGAAACCGGTTACACATATGGAAAGCGGTACAGCGCATATTGTACTAGCTGAAGGTGATAACAGTATTGTCGTGGTAAAAGCAGCAAATAATGAAGTGACACCCGCCTATGTGGAAGAAGCGCTTGACGTCATCCGAAGTTCGGATATTGTGCTAATTCAACAGGAAATACCAACAGAAACGGTTGTTTACGTAAGCGAGATTTGTGCGAAATACCAGATACCCTTGTTGCTGAATCCAGCCCCGGCTCGTGAAGTGGAAGAAAGCGTAATTGCGAATGCGACCTACATTACGCCAAACGAGCATGAAGCTGCCATTATGTTTAAGGATATGAGCCTGCAAGAAGCGTTGCGTAAATATCCCAACAAGCTGTTTGTGACTGAGGGCAGCAACGGTGTACGATTCTTCGACGGAGAACAGGAAGTCGTGGTTCCTACTTATAAAGTAGAGGCCGTTGATACAACAGGTGCAGGAGATACGTTTAACGCTGCTTTTGCAGTGGCACTGGCCGAAGGAAAATCGCTGGCCGACAGTGTGAAATTTGCTAATCGTGCTGCGTCATTGTCCGTAACCAAATTTGGAGCCCAAGGTGGAATGCCAACCCGTCGTGAAGTGGAGGAGCAAATATAATATGAAGAAACATGGAATCCTCAACAGTCATATATCCAAAATACTGGCGGATCTCGGCCACACAGACTATATTGTCGTGGCTGATGCCGGCTTACCTGTTCCTGAAGGCGTTACCAAAATTGATTTGGCCCTTAAACTGGGTGTTCCATCCTTTCAGGACGTTGTTGATGTCATTGCAGCAGATATGGTGATCGAAAAAGTAACGCTGGCCGAAGAAATCAAACAAGAAAATGAACAAGCATTGCAGTATATTATGCGCAACTTTGCAGGGGAGCAATTAGAACATCCACAGATTAATAAGCAGACTGCCGTCATTGAGTTTTGCTCTCATGAACAATTCAAGGAGCTGACCCGTTATGCGAAGGCGGTCATTCGTACAGGAGAGGCTAAGCCATTTGCCAATTGTATTTTGCAGGCAGGAGTTCATTTTGGATAAATCAATGTTGAATAAAAAGGAGGGTACAGCATGCAGATTCAAATGAAAGGAATTCACAAAGCCTTTGGAACCAATCAGGTACTGAGTGGTGTTGACTTTGATCTTCGTGAAGGAGAAGTACATGCCCTCATGGGTGAAAATGGTGCAGGAAAATCAACGCTGATGAATATTTTAATCGGACTGCATCGGCGAGATGAGGGAACGATCATCATTGACGGCCAGGAAACCTATTTTGCCGACCCCAAAGAAGCGGAGCAAAAAGGAATTGCTTTTATTCACCAGGAACTGAATGTGTGGCCGGAGATGACCGTGCTGGAAAATCTGTTTATCGGCAAGGAAATGACATCCAAGTGGGGCTTACTAGACAGCTCTAAAATGAAAGCGTTAGCAAATGAGCAATTCAGCAAGCTTTCGGTAAACCTTCCATTGAACGGTGAAGCAGGCGAGTGTTCAGTGGGTCAACAGCAGATGATTGAAATAGCCAAAGCACTCATGACGGATGCTAAAGTTATCGTGATGGATGAGCCGACAGCCGCCTTAACCGAACGTGAAATTCAGAAGCTGTTCGAGGTTATTACTTCTTTGAAAAAAGATGGTGTTTCGATCGTGTATATTTCACATCGGATGGAGGAGATATTCGCGATCTGTGATCGGATTACCATCATGCGTGACGGAAAAACGGTGGATACTCAGGCGATTCCCGATACGAATTTTGATGAAGTTGTACGGAAAATGGTAGGTAGAGAGCTGACTGAACGCTATCCGGTAAGAACGCCCGCTTTGGGAGAAGTGGTGCTGGAGGTCAAAAATGCCACGCATAAAGGCTTGTTTGAAAATGTGAATTTTACTGTGCGGTCTGGTGAAATTGTAGGTTTTTCAGGCTTGATGGGCTCGGGACGAACCGAGATCATGAGGGCGTTATTTGGACTGGATGCTTTGGATCGTGGTGAGATCCATGTACGTGGAAAAAAGGTGACTATTCGCAAGCCGGATGACGCGGTGAAACTAGGGATTGGCTTTATTACAGAAGACCGAAAAGATGAGGGCTTGGTTCTGGATTTTTCCATTCGGGAAAATATGGTGCTGCCAAATCTCTTCAGCTTTACCTCAAAAGGATTTATTTCAGGTAAAAAAGAGTTGGATTTTGTTAACACTTTAATTAAGCGCTTACAAATTAAAACCCAATCGGGTGAAACAACGGTTCGCAGTTTGTCAGGTGGTAATCAGCAAAAGGTGGTTATTGCCAAATGGGTAGGTATTGGTCCAAATGTACTCATTCTTGACGAACCGACGAGAGGTGTGGATGTAGGAGCCAAGCGGGAAATCTACCAGTTGATGAACGAGCTGACCGAACGTGGAGTCGCGATTATCATGGTATCCTCGGAACTCCCTGAGGTACTCGGCATGAGCGATCGTATTGTCGTGGTGCACGAGGGAAAGATCAGCGGAGAGCTGAGCAGGGAAGAAGCCACACAAGAAAATATTATGACGCTAGCTACAGGAGGACAGTAATATGACAACTATGAATGAATCAAAAAGCAGCAAAGGCTTTCAAATGTCACAAATCACACAGAAGCTTGGCCCGTTGTTGGGACTCATTATTTTGGTGATTATCGTATCGGTCTTAAATCCCAGCTTTTTGGAACCGCTTAATATTTTGAATTTATTGCGCCAGGTATCCATTAATGCGTTGATTGCGTTCGGTATGACCTTCGTTATTCTCACAGGCGGAATAGATTTGTCAGTCGGCTCCATATTAGCACTATCCAGTGCGTTTGTCGCAAATATGATGCTGGCCGGGTTCGATCCTATTTTGGCGATTATCATCGGCTGTGCATTGGGTGGCGTGATGGGGATGGTCAACGGCTTGATGATTACGAAGGGTAAAATGGCTCCGTTCATCGCTACACTAGCAACCATGACCATTTTCAGAGGATTGACACTCGTTTATACCAATGGTAACCCTATTACAGGACTCGGGGACAGTCTGGTATTTCAATTGTTCGGTCGTGGCTATCAGTTCGGTATTCCGGTTCCAGCGATTACGATGCTTATTACCTTTGCTGTCCTATGGATCATTTTGCATAAAACACCATTCGGACGTAAAACGTATGCCATTGGTGGTAACGAGAAGGCTTCGATTGTATCTGGTATTAAAGTACCGCGTGTAAAAATTTGGATTTACTCTCTGGCTGGAATGCTCTCCGCATTGGCGGGAGCTATCTTGACTTCACGTTTGAACTCGGCGCAACCGACAGCAGGTACTTCTTATGAATTGGACGCCATTGCGGCTGTCGTATTAGGTGGAACAAGTCTCTCAGGAGGACGCGGACGAATCGTAGGTACGTTAATTGGTGTGCTTATCATCGGTACACTAAACAATGGCTTGAACTTGCTGGGGGTTAACTCATTTTATCAAATGGTAGTAAAAGGGATAGTCATCGCTATTGCAGTATTGATTGACCGTAAAAAATCCGCATAATACACCTAATCTGCGTAGAAGGAGACACAAAAATATGAAAAAGCTTACATTAATAATGACTGCATTGCTGCTCCTGCTCATGACAGGGTGTTCCTTGGAACCGCCCGAATGGGCGAAGCCTAAAGCGGCCGCGAACCTGAAGGACATCAAAATCGGCTTGTCGATCTCAACACTGAATAATCCATTCTTCGTATCTCTCAAAGACGGAGTTGTGGCAGAGGCCAAAAAACAAGGAATGCAGGTCATTGTTGTGGATGCACAAAATGATTCGGCGAAACAAAGTAATGACGTAGATGATCTGATTCAACAGGGAGTGAACGCGTTGCTCATTAATCCGACAGATTCGTCGGCCATCTCCACTGTGGTACAATCAGCGAATGCATTGAACATCCCGGTTATTACACTGGATCGTTCTGCTGACAAAGGCGATGTAAAAGCACTCGTCGCTTCAGACAACGTAGAGGGAGGACGAATGGCTGCCAGATATGTGATTGATCAAGTTGGAAAAGGTGCCAAGGTGATTGAGCTGGAAGGTGTTCCAGGAGCATCCGCTACCCGTGAACGCGGAAAAGGATTTCATGAAGTAGCAGATAAGGATCTGAAAGTCATAGCCAAACAATCGGCCGATTTTGATCGGACCAAAGGTTTGAACGTGATGGAAAATCTGCTGCAAGGCAACCCGGACGTTCAGGCAGTATTTGCCCACAATGATGAAATGGCGTTGGGTGCGATCGAAGCAATCCAAAGCTCAGGTAAGAACATTCCAGTCATCGGTTTTGACGGTAACGAGGATGCGCTTAAATCAATTAAGGAAGGGAAACTGACAGCCACCGTAGCTCAGCAACCCGAGCTTATTGGTCAATTGGCGGTGCAGGCAGCCAAGGATGTACTTCAAGGTAAAACCGTGAAAACATCAATTCCCGCTAAGCTGGAGTTAGTGGATCAATCGAAATAAAAAGGGCGCTTGGCCCAACATATTAAGCTATTCGGACTGATGCTGTAATGCGCATCAGTCCTTTTTTTTTTGGCTATTCTACGATGACGATACATACACATAAATGGAAGTTTTTTATTTTTGTATTGTAAGAAGAGACAGTAAAAGATAGAATAACAATTGTATGATAATGAGAATCACTATCATATTATGAATTGTATATATCTAAGGAGGACGTATATTGTGCAACAAAGGTACAGATTAAAATGGGAATCCACGCTTTGTCTTGTGGTTCTTTTGATGGTTGTATTGAGTGCATGTGGAAACGCAGCTAGCAACAACCAGACAAACGACAAGACCAGCACTAATGATCCTTCCGGGCAATCCAAGACGGTTGTCATGCGCGAATATACTGATGCCACTGGCAATAAGATCAGTATCCCTGCAAATCCACAGCGAGTTGTCACGACACAATATTTGGATGCTATGCTGGCCTTGGGAGTTAAGCCTGCAGGCGCTGCTTCCCATTTGTTGGAAGGCGACTATTTAAAAGGCAAGATTGACGGAGTTGCGGATATTGGGAACCCGACAAATGTAGAAAAGGTGCTGGAGTTACAACCGGACCTGATCATCACAACAGAATATACCACGCCCGAAGTGAAGGAGCAGCTAGAGAAAATTGCTCCAACCGTAGTCGTTTCGTTTGGAGAAGGCGATGTATTTGAGCAACTGCGGAATGTCGCAGCCGTGCTGGGTAAGGACAAGGAAGCCGAGCAGTGGATCGCTAGTTTCAACAAAAAGGCTGAGGAAGGCCGAAAGAAGCTGGTTGGAAAATTCAAAAAAGATGAAACGGTTACGATTTATATGGCCTACGATAAGAATGTGTTAAGGGTATACGGAGCGCGGAATGTAGGACATGTTATTTACCGTTCACTAGAATTGAATCCTCCTGAGTACATACGTCAGAAGCTGGCGAAGGACCCGAGATTTAATTATGTCTATGATGTTATTTCAATGGAAAAGTTACCTGAACTATCCGGAGACCGAATTATTATGCTGGTTTATGATGAAGCGAGCAAGGACGGAATGCTTAAGCAAATTGAGCAAAGTGCATTGTGGAGAAATCTCCCGGCTGTCAAAAACCACAAAGTGTATTTCATCAAAGCCGATCCGTGGTTTACCTACTCACCGCTAGCCGTTGACCAATCACTCGATGAGGCTGTTAAAATGTTTTCCGTTGATCCGAAGTGATCAGTTCAATTGAAATAAGAGAGGAGAAGTCATAATCATGCTTAGACGATTTTTTGAATACTATCGTCCTTACCGGACTTTGTTCATCATTGATTTCTCTTGTGCCTTGCTGGCTGCACTGCTGGAGTTGGCTTTTCCGCTTGCAGTCAACCGGGTGGTCGATGATTTGCTGCCCAGCGGGAACTGGAAATGGATTTTATATGCCTGTCTGGCTCTACTCGGTATTTATGTCATAAGTGCTGCACTGAATTACGTGGTCACCTATTGGGGACACAAGCTGGGCATTAACATCGAATCGGACATGCGTAAAAAGCTGTTTGATCGGGTACAAAAGCAATCGTTTCGTTTTTTTGACAATAACAAAACAGGGCATCTCGTTTCACGTATGACCAACGATCTAATGGATATTGGGGAAATTGCCCACCACGGACCCGAAGATTTGTTCATCGCGTTGATGACACTGGGGGGAGCCTTTGGTATCATGCTCGGTATTAACTGGAAGCTGGCTGTACTGACTTTCATCATTGTACCCCTCATGATTTACTTGTCTCTTTATTTCAGCCGTAAAATGTCTGCTGCATTCCATCGTATGTTTTCTGATATTGCGGATTATAACGCTCGTATTGAAAATAATGTAAGCGGGATTCGCGTTGTTCAAGCGTTCTCCAACGAAGCACATGAAATGGAACGTTTTGCTGAAAATAATGGGCGTTTCCGTAAAACGAAGCTGATCGCGTACCGGATTATGGCCTGGAATTCCTCGATTAGTTTTATACTAATGAAGCTGGTTTCATTGTTTGTGCTAGTATGTGGAACATGGTTTGTTATCGAAGGACAGATGACCTACGGGGAATTTATCGCATTTGTGATGCTGTCTAATGTATTCCTGGGGCCGATTAAACAAATTAATTCTGTCATCGAAACGTATCCGAAAGGGATTGCTGGCTTCCGACGGTACCTGGATTTGCTGGAAAGTGAATCGGATGTAGAAGATCTGCCTGGGGCCAAGGCGGTTAGCCATCTTAATGGAGATATTCAATTTGCAGGTGTAACGTTTGGTTACGAAAACAAAGATAAGGTATTACGCAAAGTGGACCTATCTATCCATGCGGGTGAAACCGTAGCACTTGTGGGTCCTTCAGGAGCAGGTAAAACGACACTTTGCAGTTTGTTGCCTCGCTTCTACGATGTCGAGGAAGGTAGCATTACTATTGATGGAATGGATATCCGTGAAATGAAGCTGGAATCGCTGCGATCCATGATTGGAATTGTTCAGCAGGATGTATTCCTCTTTGATGGAACGATTCGTGAAAATATTGCTTACGGTAAGCTGGATGCTTCGGAAGAAGAAATCTGGGATGCTGCTCGTCGAGCTCAGATTGAAGACCTTGTTCGCTCATATCCTGATGGTCTGGATACAATGATCGGTGAGCGAGGTGTGAAGCTCTCTGGTGGTCAAAAGCAACGTTTGTCTATTGCACGGATGTTCCTTAAAAATCCGCCAATTCTCATTTTAGATGAAGCAACATCAGCATTGGATACAGAGACAGAAGCCGCGATTCAGCAAGCGCTGACAGAGCTATCCCAAGGCCGTACGACACTCGTTATCGCGCATCGTCTGGCAACGATCAAAAATGCTGACCGCATTATCGTAGTTGCAGATCAAGGGATTGCCGAGCAAGGCAGACATGAAGAGTTATTGGCAGTAAAAGGGGCATATAGCCGCCTGCACCAAGCTCAATATGGAACGTAAATAGGCCAATATGACACCGTAAATAGAGAGAGGAATGAACAGGTTTGACAAAGAAAATGTGGATTGTAATGATGCTTCTGTCAGTCATTTTAGCTCTTACCGCCTGTGGTGGAAATGTAAAGCAAGCGGATGAAAAGCAGAATCAAATATCTAGCGAACAAAAGTCAGAGGAAATGAAAACAGTCAAAACGATTCATGGAGATATTAAAATACCGGTTCACCCTCAGCGGATTGTAGTAGATATGTACCAGAATGATTTATTAGCACTAGGAATTAAACCTGTGGGAAGTGTTAAATATTATCTGGATAATCCGTTTTCGAAGGAGCTTGTGCAGGGCATTGCAAGCATTGGAGACCGCGGCAGCGTATCCATTGAAAAAGTATTGGCTCTGGAGCCTGACTTGATTCTGATTGGTTCCAAAGATGCTCATGAATATGAAAAATATAGTAAAATTGCTCCGACCATCGTCATTCCTTATGGAACGTACAAGAATGTTCATGAGGAACTGACAGCTTTTGGTGAGCTGCTTGGAAAAGAACAGGAAGCCAAAACATGGCTTGCCCAATACGATCAGCGGATGCAGGCTGCACGTGACAAGCTAAAGGGAATTGTTCAGCCTGGAGATACTTTCACCGTAATGGAAGCTTCGGAAAAAGAATACTATGTATATGGCGATAATTTTGGCAGAGGAGGACAGGCGGTATACAAAGGACTGAATTTGACACCTCCGCCGCTTGTCCAAAAAGAATTATTTGGTGAGACTCAATGGAAATCGGTGTCAAAAGAAGTCATTAATCAATATGCGGGCTCTTATATCTTTCTGACGGTTAACAAGGATTTGAGCGGTTACGAAGGAGACAGCATATGGAAATCACTGAATGCAGTCCGGCAAGGTAAGGTTTTTGAGCTCCAGGAGGATCGATATTGGTACTTCGATCCCATTGCCATTGTAGGGCAAGCTGAAGAAATCGCAGATTTGATCGTCCAGCGGAATAAAGAGAACGCCACACAGAAGTAGTCGCTTCGGTGTTGTTGGCAGCCCTTTGGTATTTATGCCAAAGGGCTTTATTTGTTCACAATAGGGCAGAGTATTAGGCATTCCTCGAAATTTGCTATTGATGCCGTTGCCACATTAATTTACAATAGTAAAGATTGCATGATAATAATTCTCATTATCAACATCATCTTCAACACAGTTCGTGATAGCTACATACTATTCAACAGTAAGGGTGAACAATAGTTATGAAATTATCAGAATCATCGGATAGCCCCGCTCAAAGTAATCATAACCAGTCGCCGACTCAATTCCACTCGCGACCATGGGCGGCTTCGCTTATCCTGACAGTTGGGCTTGGACTTTTAGCGTTCGGTATCGCGCTATCTCTATCTTTTGGTGCAGCCTCAATTAGGCTGGAAGAGGTATGGAACGCCGTTTTTCATTTTAAACCCGAGTTGCAAAACCATCAGATTATTTGGGAAATCCGTCTACCTCGGATTCTGGGTGGGGTTTTAATCGGAATTTGCTTTGCTGTTGCAGGTGCAATTATGCAAGGAATGACCCGAAATCCGCTTGCTGACTCGGGCTTGCTTGGACTGAACTCGGGAGCCAGCTTGGCGATGGCGATTTGCTTTGCCCTTTTTCCTGGCTCTTCCTTTTTACAGTTAATGTTGTATTCCTTTGTTGGTGCAGCTCTGGCTGTTGTGATGGTATATGGTACAAGCTCCATATCCAAATCAGGTCTTACGCCAGTTCGTCTTGTATTGGCGGGTGCAGCTGTCACGGCATTGCTGTCTGCCTTAGGAGATGCGATCAGTTTGTACTTTGATGTTGGACAGGATTTGGCCTTTTGGTATGCCGGAGGGCTTAGTGGAATCAAGTGGGTTCAGCTCGGTATAGTTTTGCCTTGGGTTGTGGCAGCTTTTATCGGTGCTCTCATGTTGTCGCGCTCCATTACGCTGCTCAGTTTGGGAGACGAAATTGCGTTGAGCCTTGGTCAGCGAACTGGGGTAGTAAAGGTAGTCGGAATGATTCTTGTTCTGATTTTGGCGGGTGCAGCGGTGTCGTTGGTGGGTTCTATAGGTTTCGTGGGATTGATTATTCCCCATATAACCCGCAAGCTGGTTGGCGTCGATTATCGCTGGATTATTCCATGCTCGGCCATTATGGGAGCTTTACTCATTGTGTTTGCCGATCTGGCAGCCCGTATGATTAACGCACCTGAGGAAACACCGGTGGGCGTACTTATTGCCTTAATTGGGGTTCCGTTCTTCCTTTATCTGGCACGTAAAGAAAGGAGGGCACTGTAAGATGAATAACGTTACGAATGGGGCTATTGCCAAAGCTAGTCATCGTAAAAAAATCCATGATTGGATGGTTGTAGTCATTCTGCTCGTATTGCTCATTGCTGCGTTCACCATAAGTGCGAATACGGGAACCATCCGGCTTTCGCCAATGGAGCTATTTAGAACCTTGTTTGGACAAGGGACTCCACAGCAGGAATTAATCCTATTTGAATTCCGATTGCCACGAATGGTTATTTCCCTTCTTATCGGTGCAGGTCTCGCTGTTTCTGGCTGCATCATGCAGGGGGTTTCGCGTAACGGCCTAGCGGACCCTGGTATTCTAGGCATTAATGCAGGCGCCGGGTTGATGGTCATGCTGTTTGTATTGCTTTTTCCATCTATGCAAACTACGAATTCATTGTTTTTACTTCCCGCTCTTGCACTGATTGGATCAGGAGCAGCTGCTATTCTCATCTACGCGCTTTCTTACAAGAAAGGTGAAGGAATTTCTCCGACAAGGCTACTGCTGAGCGGAATTGGCGTAGCGGCGGGTATCAGTGCTGCGATGATCATTATGACTCTTAAGCTGACACCCGAAAGTTACACGTTTGTAGCTAATTGGTTAGCAGGAAGCATCTGGGGCTCAAACTGGAAATTCGTGATGGCTCTGTTGCCTTGGCTGATTGTATTGCTTCCTTTCGCATACTACAAAGCAAATGTGATGAATGTGCTTAATCTGGGAGATCAGACGGCATCGGGGTTGGGTACAGCTATCGAAAAGGAACGTATTCTCCTTCTCGCTGCTGCGGTTGGATTGGCCAGTTCTAGTGTTTCGGTTAGTGGCGGTATCGGCTTTGTCGGTTTGGTGGCTCCACATTTGGCGAGAAAGCTGGTGGGGCCGAAGCATAAAATGCTGCTGGTAACCTGTGCTTTAGTCGGAGCACTCCTGGTACTTGTAGCGGATACGATCACACGATCCTTACCTTTACAGAAAGAAATCCCGACAGGTTTAATTGTAGCCATCATTGGTGCGCCATACTTCTTATACCTGTTGAGTCGCTCCAAAGGGTAACGTCACGAAAGAGTACCACCTGTCAATTAAAGGCTACGCAAACAAATAACCTTCAACACCACTAAGGAAGTGGGGCTGAAGGTTATTTGTTTCATTTAATTTAGCAGCCTTTCATCTCAACGGGAAGTATTCAAGGCATGAGAGGTTTGATGCAGCTCTCTGATCATTTTATGCAACGTGTAATTTTCCTGACGTGTCACGCCGTGTTGATTTTCCTGAACCAGCAACTGATGGATGTTTCGTTTTAGAATTTCACTTCGACGTTCCAGCATTTCGGTACTCATAAATAATGAACACTCCCTTTGTCATGAATAAACCTACATTTTTGAAATGAGCATAGGCTGAATTTAAGTTTGCCTTTCGACTTCTTTAAGTATATCGTGCTGGATGATCAAGGGAAAACGGAGCGAGACAGCAAATTGCTTTTTCTCATCATCCATGCCGTGTCGACAGCGACTCACCCCATGAGTTCTTAGATATACTTCCTGATGCTAGCGATAACAGGGGATTAGGCGTAATTAACTTCATGTATATAATTGTTTTTTTGATATAAACGGATTAAGTGTATTAATCCATTTGAAATATTTGTCCGTAAGGAGCGTATTGGATATCTCAGGCTGTTCTGAACAAGCAGGGGCTTAATAGCGAGTTAATACAAAGGATCACATTGTGTATTTGCAGAAAATCAACTTGTGCGCTTAAAAGTTAGCTAGGTTTCTGAAGATCAGCATTTTACATACAGAATTTATAGATGAACCCGACCAGTTAAAGCGAATGTATATGGAATCACTTATCAGTTTGCTAAAAGCTATGGAGGGGAGCAACTAGAACTGCAGAGGAGATACAATAATGATTATTTAAAAATCGGATGAAGAAATTGAGATCATGAGGGGAGCTAGCCGAATTACGACTATTCTGCCAGTCTGCACCGCTTGCCTTTGAGGCCGAACTTTTCAAGTCCTGTGTTGTACGGCCATAGACGTATACTGGAAGCCATGATCCGAATGAAGTACGGCTCCGGATACGTCTATTTTGTGTGCATTCATAATACCATTTTCATCATACCCCGGACCGAAAAGATCCGGAATGGTGGAGAAATAGCTGCTTTATCAACATTATTTGTATTGTGGATATACCGGCTGAACGACTACCTGCTCAGGATCATGACCGAAGAACAACAGATTCGGCTTAACCTCCTGCACAATCTGCTGAATGCGGGCGATTGACTGGCGTGCCTGTTCACGGTTAAAGCTGTCAAACGGCACGTCGTTTGCGTAATTCTCCTGCGTGTAGGCAACATCAATCGTCAGCATGACCGGACCTGATTCCTTTGTTGTGACCAGCGCGGACTGATGACCCGGCGAATGACCCGGAGTATAGAACAGTTGCAAACCTGGAACCAGCTCATGATCCCCTTGAAGCAGTCGATAATTCAAGTCCGCCTGCACGCATTCCGGTGGCGCATACTCCAGATTACCGATCGCAGCGTCTGCTTCGGTCTGCTGCACATAAATCGGTGTATTTGGAAAATGCGGATTGCCTCCGGCATGATCCATATGCATATGAGAGATTACGATGGCATGGATATCGTCCGGTTGATAGCCGATCCGATCCAGTACAGCCACGATACTATCATCGGCTGACATATGGGGAATGAAGCGCCCTTCAAACGGTGTACTTTTAAAATAATTTGGATTGTCGATAAACGAATCCGGCATACCGGTATCAATGAGAATCGGACCGTGATCTGTCTCCAGCAGATACGACCAGATTTGCAGGCGCACCAGTTCACCGGGCTGTGCATGATGGTTGAGTGAGGAACGATCAATATCAAGCTGACCGATCGGTAACCAGTACAATCTGTTAATCATACAATCATCCTCCAATCGTAGTTTACATAATAATTATTATGTAGTTATTAATCAGGGTTTGGCTGACGGAAAGTGATGTTTGTATTTTCGTTTGTAAGATCCGGGTGCTGGAGCCTCGTGCTGTCGTTGTAATCTCACTCTTTAGAAAATTAATTTTTTAATAGTTTAAATGAAAAGGCATGTAGGCGTCCAGCAGAAATTTGCCGTCAGGCAGGCCAGTTCATGCTTTTCCTGTGAACAAGACTGTTTCTACGCTCTGCTCGAAATTTGCCCAGAAGCTGGATCACACGGTCATCATCTCGAAATCGGTGAAATTCTTGGTGATCCACTGCTGCTAGTGGGTGAAAATTACAATCAGCTAGCAGGCTATCATATGGAGATGGTGCACACGCCGGAAGGTGATCCGGATAGCGAGTTGGAAGCTGCACATGATATTCATGTTTTGGCCACTATGGCGATTTTGACTGCTACCGATCGAGAGCAGCGCCCCCCAGCTTGCTGATGAAGTAGAGAAGTGGTGCCGCATGCAAGACTATTGGCTATTTAGTTTTGTTTTGGATATGAATGAATTACATTAGGTGAACTTTTCTTGAGCGTGTTTTAATTTGTCTACATTGTGGGATCGCCCCCCTCTGACCCTATGTCACGCCGTTAAGTGATTTGAAATGTCTGCTTGAAGGCGATACTAGGCTGGACAAGAGGAAAAACGCTCTATTTGCCCTTGAAAAGCACTAAAAAAACAGCGTATAATATAAATTATACGCTGTTTAGGTTTAAAACGACTTTTAGAATCCCTCCTGCATAAGATGTCGATTGGATTGTCGATAAAAATCAGACGAAAATGATCGTTTTACAGTATATTTCGGAATATGAACTGAATTGGAGGCGAGCGAGATGAAAAAAGAGATGCGACATGTGGAGCTCGATACAACTGAAGAAATTGATGAAATATATACTGAGGAGCTGGAAGCTTTTTTGATCTGGATGAAGGATGCGGGATATACGATACATACGCAAAAAAATTATATGGGGGATGTGAAGCAGTTTTTACGGACGTTGCGTGAAAAACCACTCGATCAGGTGAAGAAGATTCATGTTATGTCGTATTTGTCTAAAGCGCGGGAGGGAGGCGCCGGAGATAGTACGCGGAACCGGAAGCATGCAGCGGTGAATAGTTTTTTTAAAGCGCTACAGGAATTTGAGTTATGCAGCACAAATCCGGCAGCGGGAATTAAAAAAGCAAAGACTGAAAAGAATCGTATGCCCGTCTATCTGGATGAAAAGGATATTCATCCGTTTTTGCTCGCGGTGGAGGGGAAATATGCAAATCGTAATATGGCTATTTTTCTGCTGATGGTCTACATGGGATTGCGGGTGGGGGAGGTTCATTCATTGAATGTCTCGGATTACAGCCGAGAAAGACGTACCTTAGATGTGTTCGGTAAAGGACGTAAGTGGCGTACTCTCCCGGTACCAGAAGCCGTGTGTGATTTTGTAGAGCATGCGTTGGAGGAAAGATTGACGCCGTGGAGAGGTAAAGAGGATGCGATGTTCGTATCCCAAAAAGGCCGCCGTCTGGCAGTGCGCACCATTCAACAGATCGCTACAGAAACGTTCGAACGATTCCAGCAAGATAAGAGTATGGAACGCCGGGAGGCATATTCCAGCCATAAGCTGAGACATACATTTGCGACAATGCTATTACGTAAGGGAGCAGATCTGCGTACCGTGCAGGAGCTACTGGGGCATTCATCCATTCAGACAACCACAGTATATACACATGTCACTGATCGGGAAAAAGAAAAAGCAATGGATAAGTTGGATATTCAGATACCAATATCAGGATTGTGAGTATAGCATGAAAGTTGAGATTAAATAAAAATTAGTTTACATAATAATTATTATGTAAACTCATTGGGCAGAAATTACATCCTGACTTGAAAATCACATCGACGGCTTTGGGTCATTACGATCATGAACGTAGTATTCTTTTTCATAGCGTTAGTCTTGTTTTTGAATGATTTGCTCCAAATGATGCCGCAAATGCTGAATATAATCGTCAACTAGCCACTGTAATGTTTCGGTGGAGTGGTCATCTTTTTGAAATCTTTTCTTAGAATCGAATGATGTACATGAGTTTAATACATTTATGATTTGCTTATTCAATAGTTTCCATAGATGTATGACATCCACGTAAGAGAACACTTCCTGATACTGATTAGCTGCCACCCAATCATTTTGCGCATACGAATCAATTTTGATAGGGGATGTTGAATGCTTAATCATGATAAATCTTCGATGATTATTAGAAGCGGAGTCGCACAGATGTCCCAGTATTTCTTTTTTGGACCATTTCTCCGAGAACGGTTTGGCATTAAATTCATGTTCTGTGATCGAAAAAAATTCTTTTTCATAATCCTCGATGATCCTTGCCAGTTCTTCAACAGCATTCTTCAATTGATTAGCCTCCTTATTTTAGCGATCGTCTTATGATTAGCATTAGAATAATTCAGAATAAGCTGGAAAGCAATGGTGAAATAAAGGCTAGTACGATATTGCCTTGACTAAGGTAATATTTTGCTACAAAATTAGTAAAAGTGCTTTATAAACATGGTTTATGAAGTGCTTTCATGATTTTATAGAAAGAAGGTGCTATGTATGGAAAAAGCTAATACAAATTTAATTAAAGAAATAAATCTGAACCTGGTTCGAAAAGTATTGAAACAGATCAATAAGACAACAAAACCCCAACTAGCCGCATTAACTGATTTAAGTGTGGTAACTATCAATACGCTTATGCAGGAATTGCTTAATAATGGAGAAATATTTGAAGATGAAATTGTCCCTTCAAACGGAGGCAGGCATGCGTTAACCTATCGTTTTAATTATGAGTATAGTCTAGCACTGATCATACATATTAATGAAAAACAAGGGACGGATGTTGTCAATACCACGGTAGTTAATTTAAATGAGGACGTTCTAATGAAAGAAGAGCATCCCTTTCAAATTTTTAATCCTACACAATTTTATTCCACGATTCAAGACATCATTTCTCACTATCCCTCCATCAAAGTTATTGGTATAGGAATCCCGGGACAATCTGTAAATGGAGAAATTACAGTCAGCAGTCATGAAAGGTTAAATGGAATTCTGTTGGCAGAGGATGTGCAAAGCAAATTTGGTTTGCCGGTTATTGTGGAGAATGACGTAAATGCCGCTGTATGTGGATACGTCTATAGAGAACAAATAGATGAAGATCAATGTGTGCTGGCTATTTATTTTCCTGATAATTCTCCCCCAGGGATGGGGATTTATTTGCGAAAGGGGATTTTAAAAGGCAAACATGGATTGGCTGGTGAAATCAAATTCCTTCCGTCGATAGTTTGGGATGAAAGCAAGGGAACGGAGGTTTTCTTCAATAGTATATGTGAAATTATTCAAATATTACAATCTGTATTTGATCCTGACCGAATTGTGATCTATAGAGAGAATATAGAAGAAGTGTCTTTCTTTCATTTTTTAGAATCCTACAAATCTAAGCATAAGATGCCTTTGTATCCTGACGTTATACTCTCAGATTTATTTTATGAAGATTTTAAAACAGGGTTGAGAGAGTTAACTCTAAAAGAATTGGAACGTCCGATCATTGTCTTTAAATAATGTATATATGTGTAGTGAAGAGAGGAGAGGAGGAGAGAAATGGGTTTATTCTTATTGGGTTAGGACTTGCACCGATTTACCCTGGACTTCTTCATGAAACGCCAACTCGGTTTGGTAAAGAGAGTTCTTCCAAACTCATGGGATATCAAATGGCAGTTGCTTATGCAGGAACAACATTACTCCCTCCCGTTTTTGGGGTTATAACTTCTCAGGCAAGCATACATTTTCCCCGATTACCGTCATTGTTTCCTTCTTTTTATGCTGTTCAGTTTCAAGCAAGTGAATCGTACATTGAAAAAGAGAATTTTGAAGGGTTAATAGAAATTATCACTTGACCTGAAACGCGTTTCATCAGCTAAAGTAAACGTGTAACCTAAAAGAGAAAGCGAGGGCTCTTTATGATCTCACTGATTTTACTTTGCTCAGTTATATGGGTTGGTACTTATTGGTGCTTAGTATTATCCGGGCAGCCTAGGGAAGTAAAACCTTACCGCTCCATCGATGATTTTTTTGAATAACTTTCTATGTCCACTTAATAAAGAAGCTTTTTTTACTCGCTTTATTAACATGTTTAATTAAATAATTTAATAAGTGTGCAGAATGCAGAATATGCAATGCACCTATTAAATGGATCAAGTTCTGGCACTAAGTTGGATTTACGGAATAAGGAGGTGCGACTGTGTGGGCGATAGAAGGTATCTCATGTATCATAATTTTAATTATTATGTACTTCATGATCAGTAGTTTGGCTCATTCTCCTCATGTTCAAAAGCTTGCAGCACGAATGTTTGAAGATTTTAATAGAGATTTTGATGTTGATCCATGGAAAGAAAATGAAAAGCCGTAAATTAAACTTGGCTAATAAAGAGCTTATATATTAAGGGAGGATTTATATATGTTTAAACTGGTGGTAAGTGATCTGGATGGTACTTTTCTGAATAATAGTGGCACTTTCGATGTCGACCATGTCTTTTGGAGATGGTAAAAATGATGTGGAACTTATGAGTATAGCAAAATATAGTTTTGCTATGAAAAACGCATGTGAGAACATTAAAAATGCAGCCAGTTTTATCACTAAATCCAACGAAGAAAACGGTGACTTATTAACGATAAAAAAATGATGGATTTACAAAAGCAATAATGTTAATTATCGTTATTGATAAGACCCCAAATTGCATCATGAAAGGACTATACGTAGCATGAAAAATAAAATACTGGTTTTTGATATTGGTGGCTCTTTTATTAAATTTAGTTTGTATTTTCAAGGTGAGTTTATGTGTAAGGGGAAAGTTAAAACTCCATTGGACTCACTTGAGAATCTACTTGTAGCTTTGAAGCAAATTCATAATCAGTTTATAGATGAATGTGAAGGTATAGCTGTCAGCATGCCAGGTATTGTGGATTCGGAAAGCGGTCACATGGTGCATGGCGGTTCATTAAGATATATAAATGATATAAATATGATCGAAGTTTTTAAGAAAGCGTTTCATTTACCCGTAGCAATTGAAAATGATGGAAAATGCGCTGCTCTGGGAGAAGCATGGTGTGGTTCATTACAGGGAATCGCTGATGGTGTTGTTCTGGTCGTTGGAACCGGAATGGGCGGTGGAATCATCTCTCAAGGTAAATTGCTGAAAGGCCATCATTTATCGGCTGGGGAATTCTCCTTCATCAGAACTAACAATGAGTATGCAGACAATGTTGATTATTTGCTTGGTATGCAAGGGAGTAGTTCTGTATTATCTAAAACTGTTGCCAAAGCTAAAGGGCTTCCTGCAGATTCTATGACAGGTGAAAAAGTATTCAAGCTCATTGAAGAAGGTGATCACACGGTCCAAGCGATTTTTCAAGAATACTGTAGGAACATCGCAACACAAATTATTAATTTGCAAACGATTCTTGACCCTGAAAAGTTTGTAATTGGGGGAGGCATATCTGCAAATCCTTTACTGGTTATTACTATTAAAGAAGAACTAGAGAAACTTTATCTAGATTCGATCTTAAATTTTGTGCGTGCAGATATTGAGCAAAGTAAATTAGGCAATGAAGCGAATTTGCTAGGTGCTATATATAACTACAAACAAACCTATCATCTTGATTGATAACAAAAGTTATATTTCGATGTCTGATTTATCTTGTCCTGTCTATAAGGAAGCATATAGTTTACATAATATATATTATGTTTTTAGTGTGGTGAAATCTGCAAGTGAATCACTCTTATCAAGTGTCCACTTGCAGATTCAAGTTTCACTGACAATATAAAATAGCTTATTTTTCAGTTGAGAATATACGCATGCGTCTATATTTCATTTTCCGGGGGAGATTCAATCATCAGTCCTTCGACATGCTTACGTCCCAGCAGTTTTCGTTTTTTGCGGTTTTCCTTGGTTTCTAAAACAATATCCAGATCATAGTCGTCAGGATACAATTCAGTAGCAGCGATGTGAAGGACGAGCCTCTTTTTGTTCATGGTTAGCTTCTGTCCTTGGATCAAAATCCCGACATTACCCCGTTCATCCTCGGTTTTGTATACAATTCCAGTTCGATCCAGATAGCCTACATAAACACTATCGCCAAGGGCAAAAGGCTTGGTTTTGAGAGGGATTTCTTGTTTACCCCCTTTTGTGATTGTCTGGTCTAAAGCCTCTTTTTTAGGGAAAGGCTTATTTGCATCATCAGACTTTTCATCATCTACAGAAGGGGGAATAACAAACGATTCCTGTGTATTCCGAGACGCTCTGCCTGCAGAAATGGCCTCAGAACGCTCGATAATACGTGTCCACATGCCCAGCTTCAAGGCAATTGCATATGCATAGCTTTCTCCGGCCTCTCCAATGCGAAGTCGGTACAAAGGTTGTAGCGTTTCGGTATCAAACTCCATACGAGCATTCTGAAATCCCGGTGTGTTTTCAGCAAAATGCTTGATTTCGCTAAAGTGCGTTGTAGCCACTACTGTCGCTCGGCGGCGATGGAATTCTTCTAGCAACGCGATAGAGAGGCCTACTCCTTCTCCTGGATCGGTGCCGGATGCCATTTCATCAATCAGAATCAGAGTAGAGTTTCCTGTTGTTTCTAAAATGCTAATCATGTTGCGGATGTGTGCAGAAAAGGTGCTCAAAGCATGTTCAATGCTTTGTCCATCCCCGATATCTACCACAATTTCCTCGAATACAGCCATTCGGCTACCATGCAAAACAGGTACCAGTAGCCCAGATTGCACCATTAGTGTTAATAGACCGACGCTTTTAAGGGCCATCGTTTTTCCGCCTGTGTTCGGTCCAGTGATGATGAGTGAGGAATATCCTTCACCAATTGAGAAATCAAGCGGCACCATGGTATTGGACATCAATGGGTGACGTGCACCTTGGATGTCTATAATCCCGTCAAGGTTAAGTTCGACAGGGACAGCATCCAGAGTCATGGCGTATTTGGCTTTTGCCAATAAAAAATCCAGTACACCTACAGTCTCTGTATTGATGCTTAGTTCCCGGTTGTATGACTCGGCCATTGCCGTCAGGTCTCCCAGCACTTTCATTTCTTCTTTAGATTCTTCTGCCATGTTTGCGCTCTGATCGAATTGCAGATTCGTGATTTCGGCAGGTTCAACGTAAACCGTCTGACCACTTCCCGATTCATCCAGTACATTGCCTTTCACTTGTTTACGGAATTCTTTTTTGATAGGAAGCACGTAACGGCCATTGCGCTGACTAATCATATTTTCCTGCATAATGGATCGGTGACGGCTTGTGAGAGAGTCAAGTTTTCTCTTGATGCGTTCTTCAGTAACCGCAATTTTTTTGCGAATTTTAGCTAGTTCTTTACTGGCGATATCCGTCACACGTCCCGAATGAATACATCTTTCGATTTCGGATAGAAGTGGCTCCATGCTATACATGGAAGATGCATAAGCGCTGACGGTTGGAGCAGCGTCCGCCTTGGAATGCATATATTTTATGAGTTGAATGCAGCTTCGAATGAATTGAGCCATATGAGAAAAATCACGCTCGCTGAACATATACCCGGTTCCGAGCAGTTGAAGAATGTGCTCCATTCCTTCCAACGAAGGAACAGGGACGCTTGCTCCGTGGCGAATGATCTGTAACGCTTCGTTGGTTTCGTCAAGACGAATCTTAATGGTACGGATATCAGTAATTGGGCACATAGAAGCAGCGTGATGCTTACCTAGGTAAGAAAAAGCACATTCGGAAACTCTTGTTTTAATTTGATCATATTCCAATCGCAGCATTGTAGTTTCGTTCATGAATAAATCTCTCCTTTAGTTGTGTAGTCAGGATTTTGGAAAACTTGCTATTAAAATAAAAAAGGGCGGAGAATGAACAAAACGTTCATTCTCCGCCCTTAAGGAAAGAGGGAATTTATCAACAAATAAGCCTGTAATACAGCTTTTGTAGTTCCGAGTTCCGTGTTTCCAATTCATTCACGCAACAGCTCTTTGCTAAGCTATTTGGATCGAATGGAAACGTTAAAAGGGAAGTTACAAAATCTGAAAACAAAAAACCGTGCTGAACACAGCACGGAATAAGGCCTGGATGAAGATAATCCCGAAGGCGATTTATGATATCCGCATGTTCTTAACTAATATCAGGATAACAACACAGCAAGAAACAAACCTGTCCCCGAAGGGTGCAAGCGCCTGGTGTTACTCCCTGAATATGCAATTGCTTAGTTAAGAACGTTCACCGACATCAAAATCTCTCCCTTAATTGAAGATATAACCATACTATACGATTGGACAGGCGTTGAAGTCAAGGCCGACTTCTTTAATTCGATACAATGAGGATCATAAGATTAACATAATGTATATTATGTATACCCAGTATCAATGTTTTTTAAATGAGAATGATGATCCTTATAATTGTAATCAAGAGCATGAAGAAAGAGAGTCATAATCCGTATGAAATCATGATACAAACATTAAGAAACCGCCCCGGAGGATGCCATATCATCTCTCCAGGGGCGGTTTCTTGTGCTGTTATTCAGAATCATCGGCTATGACAGCTTGTACAGGCTGTCTGTCACGAAGCAATGGTAACAACAGCATCGCTCCGACCAAAAACAAACCGGCGCTCACGGTATATACAGTGTTCAGGGAGGATTCGTGTTTGAGTGTTCCGCCGATACTCATACCGACGACCATCATCCCGGAGAATAGGGGAGAGAGGGCACCACCGACGCGGCCGATAAAAGCAGCTTCGGCATTTTTCATCATCATCGTGTTGATACCGATATGAATGCAAGGATAAAATAGGCCGCTGAAAACTTGTAGTGCCATAGTCAACCCAATATTGTGCGACCATCCGACACCACAGGTTGTCAGTGTGCTGACCAAGAGTCCGGCCACCAGCAGCAATTGCGGCTGTACTTTTTTGGCAACCCCCATAATCAGCCCGCCTCCCACCAGCATAGCCGCTCCGTTCGCCATTAATGGCCATTGCAGGAATTCCTTGTTTTGTCCAAGGCTCTCGATGGCAACAAAAATCATTAATGGTTGAATAAGTCCAACCGCCAGTCCAATTACAGTAAATGTTCCCCCAAGCGTGCGAAGTGTGCGGTTATTCCATACATAACGTATTCCTTCTTTAAGCTCTTGAATGAAATGAGTGGGTTGATCATCTATCTCAAGTGCTTGTTCATCTTGGGGAATACGAGTCAAGACAAGTGCCGAAACGAGAAACAATATTCCGGTTATAGACATTGAAATGAAAATTCCAAAGTGTTGATAAATAAATGTACCGATAACAGGACCGATAACCATAAATAATGCCATGAGAGATTGAAAAAGGGCCATCACTCCCTGAAGCTGGTCTGGTGCTACATGCTGCTTAAATATCTTCATTGCAGACGGCTGAGAAAATTGAGATAGAATGGCCGAAAAGAAAGTAGACAGCAAAAGCATCTGCCATGACCCGTACCATAATGCCAACAAGACAATAAAAATAGAGGCCGCGGATAGCAAATCGCAACTAATCATAGTCCGTTTGGGCCGCCAACGGTCCGCAAATGTTCCTCCAATGATAGCGAACAGAAAAATAGGGATGAATTCAGCAACCGAAATGAGCGATACGTAGACGGGATCATTATGAGTCAAATCTGTTACATACAACAGTATGGCAAAGTTGCGCACCCAAATGCCCAAATTTAACAGCGCATTGGAGGCGATAATGGTCCTTATATATGGATTTTTAAACAACAACAAACTCTCCTTTCCTGTTTTCAAGGCGCGAACCCCTTGTAATATCGTTTTATATAAACAAAAATTATTTTTGTCTATATAATAATAGATAATATAATAAATTAACTATTGTTTAGTCAAATGTTTTTTTGAAACCAAGAAGAAAGTAGAGCATGGAAATAAAGAGGTCAATGATCCTTAAGGACGTGAATTAGAATAGTGATAAAAGTACTCACTTTAAACTTGTGAGTTGGTAATAATATCTAATCAAAAAAAGTTAACATAATATATATTATGTTAACTAAATTGCTTGTCTAATAATAGGGCTCTGAATCCGATGTACCTTTTAAAATCATAGTGATATAATTACGCGTACATGCCTGAAAAGGAGCGAATGGAACATAAATGAACTTTCAAGTGGATTTTTTATCTTTTTTTGTAATTCAGGTAGATGGAAAAGAAGGACAGGGTGGTAAGTCCTATAAGCATTACGCTACAATGGACGACTACGATTATGACGAAAGCGATGTTAAAAAATTTCTGGACGGGGAATTTACTCGTATTAGCAAGCGGAAGGTTGAAAAAAATCCCAGCACAGAGCAGGCACCGACCAAAATCGGCCGCTTTATCGTCGAACCGGAGCATGAATTGAGCAGTAATCCGAATTTCAATATGTTCGCCCGACTGCGGGCAGCAGAGGATAAGGAAGATTTTAAAAATGCTTGTGACGATCTGGTGCGGATGTATCTGGATACGAGCGCAGTACGCGGCGGAGCGCTGATCATTGTACAGGCTACCTTGAATACACACTCGGATGATCCGTTTATTTTTGTGCTTAAATGTGATTTTGAACCTAAAATTGCCAGAATTACTGAAAGCAGTCTGGTGAGTGAGGTCGAAATGGCTATTTCTGCCCGTAATATGAAATCCATCATGTATCCTTACATGCTTGAGGAGGGGATGAACGATGAGTGGGAGCTTAAAATTCACCAGTCTTCGCATGCCCGGTATTTTGAAGATTTTTTGAAATTCGTGACCTATGAGCAATCCATGCCCGAAATTGTCAATGAGCATGTCATGGGCTTCGTTCAGAACTATGTAGAAACCAAATGGCCGGATGCATCTAATGAGGAAAGACAGCAGGAAGAGCGTGATCTGGAATTGTGGGCGGCTAGCGAAAAACGGGATTTGCAAGGGAAATGGGAACCTCTTCAGGTCGTAGAGGCTGCACAGCATATTGTCGAGCTGAAACCAGAAATTGAAGTTCGTTTTAAACTAGATGATACGGCCGTGCGTGGGCTACTGTCCGACTTTGGCGCCAAGCTGCACATCACGAAACTTCATGATAGATATGCACTTATTATTGAAGGCGATGCATTTACGTTTGAAAAGGGATTTTCACCGATTGAGCTGCTCCAACCTGAATCGTTTGAAACGGTGGCTGAGCGGCTAAAAGAGAAACGCCAGCATGAAAATGAGGATGGCGATACGCCACCTTGGTAATTCGAATGCAAAGCAAAACGACCAATTGAACTTTTACATTATAATGACTAAAAAACTGGCCTCTCAACGGATATTACCGCTGTGGAGGCCAGTTTTGTTTAGCTTTTATGTTCCTGATCTACATATGAACTTTGCTAATTTGATCTTTCAGCTTGTCCGCAGATTGAAGCAACCTGGCACGTTCCTCGTCATTGAGCGGTAGATCCAAAATTTCACGTACCCCATTGTGATCTACGATACTTGGAACACCTAAATATACGTCAGATACTCCGTTATAATCTTCCAGCAAGGTGGACACATTAAGTACCGACCCCTCGTCACCGAGAATGGCGGCTACGATTCGGTCGAGAGCCAGCCCTATAGCATAAGAAGTTGCGCCTTTAGCATCTATAATTTCATAGGCAGCATTCTTGGTATTTTCAAAAATTTCATTTTTCGTTTCTTCACCCAGTTCCAGCGGAGTTCCAGCTACGTTGGCTGTGCTCCATACAGGTAACTCGGAGTCACCGTGTTCTCCAATAATGTGGGCGTGGATGCTTCGTGGATCGATGCCCTTTTGCTTCCCAATCAAATAGCGGAAGCGTGCGCTGTCCAGCAACGTTCCTGATCCAATGACTCTGCTTGAAGGCCAACCACTGCGTTTCCAAGAGATGTAGGAGAGAATGTCCACTGGATTGGTTGCGATCAGCAAAATGCCATGTGTATTGACCTTGACGATATTATCAATAATACTTTCAAAAATTTCGGCATTACGCTTGAGAAGATCAATACGTGTTTCTCCCGGCTTTTGTGAAGCTCCCGCTGCAACAATGATGATATCTGCATTACGGCAGTCTTCATAATCACCCGCCCATACTTTGACACCGCCGAGAAAAGGAAGCCCATGATTCATATCGAGCATTTCCCCCTTCGCCTTTTTGACGTTGACATCAATAAAGACAAGTTCTTGCATGCGTTGGCGCAGCAGCAGGGTGTAGCCGGTTGTTGTGCCAACCGCTCCCATGCCGACAATAGCCACTCTACTTCGTTTGTAAGGTTTTAAGCTCATAAAATCCTCATCTCCTTCTCGGGTTGTATACCTTTTCATTTTGGGATATTACTTAAAAATTTATCTTTCCAACTTAGTGTACCCTATATACTAACCCACCGCAAAGAAATATGACATTTTTCCTTGACTTCAAAGGCGAGCTCGCTAATAATTAATCGAATGATAAGAACACGCACTAAAGCGTTGCAGCACCGATATTGACGCATGAAATTATGGAAAGAGGATTCGGCATATGGACTTATTTCGAAAAAAAACAGGACTGCTCCCGCATGAGGAAAGCGGATCTACAGGTCACTTAAAGAGAACAATGGGTGCCTTTGATCTCACCATGCTAGGTGTAGGATGTATTATCGGTACCGGGATTTTTGTTATTACTGGCAAGGCAGCAGCAGAAAATGCAGGTCCTGGATTGATGCTCTCCTTTGTTATTGCAGGTATTGCCTGCGTACTAGCAGCCTTATGTTATGCGGAGCTATCATCTACAGTTCCCGCAGCTGGGAGCGCTTATGCGTATAGTTATATTGTATTTGGAGAAATTTTGGCCTGGGTACTGGGGTGGGACCTAATTCTGGAATATGGAGTGGCGGCCGCCTCTGTGAGTAGTGGATGGTCTGCTTACTTTCAAGGCTTGCTGGCTGGATTTGATGTACATTTACCGCTGGCTTTAACCGCAGCCTTCGATTCGACCAAGGGGACCATTATTGATCTACCAGCCGTGTGTATCATTATGCTCATCACATTGTTACTGAGTCTCGGAGCCAAGGAGACGGTCCGATTCAATTTAATAATGGTTTGTGTTAAAGTCGGAGTTGTATTGCTATTTATTGGGATCGGTACCTTTTATGTTAAGCCTGACAACTGGACACCATTTTTGCCTTATGGATTTTCTGGTGTTTTGAGTGCTGCGGCAATCGTATTTTTTGCTTATCTGGGTTTCGATGCCATCTCAACTGCAGCCGAAGAGGTTCGCAATCCGCAACGGAATATGCCCATCGGCATTATTTCTTCTCTAGCGATCTGCACAGTACTGTATATTGCGGTTTCAGTTGTACTAACGGGAATGGTACCTTATACGCAGTTGGGGGTAAGTGATCCTGTTGCGTTTGCTCTCCGCTTTATTCATCAGGATTTCGTAGCCGGATTGATTTCAGTCGGTGCGATTGCGGGGATGACGACCGTTTTATTGGTGCTCTTGTATGGCCAAACGCGGTTAATTTTCTCCATGTCACGTGATGGCCTTTTACCCGTTTTTTTATCTAAAATAAATGCCAAAACTCAAACGCCAATTCGAAGCACTTGGCTGGTGGGCAGCATTATCGCATTGGCTAGTGGATTGTTCCCGTTACATGCACTGACCAATCTGACGAGTATTGGAACCCTGTTTGCTTTTGCTGTGGTATCAGTAGGGGTTATCGTTCTGCGCAAGAAACGCCCTGATTTGAAAAGAGGTTTTACCGTGCCGTGGGTTCCGTTGCTCCCACTTTTAAGTGCGTTGGTTTGCATCGGTCTGATGCTTCAGCTTCATATTAGCACCTGGATTGGATTCATTGTGTGGCTCCTGCTTGGATTGTTGATCTATTTCTTCTATGGATACCACAAAAGTTTGTTGAACCGTAAATCTTAATAAATTCTAGTATAAAAAAAGCCGGCATCCTGCACTTTTGTGAAGGGTCCGGTTTTTTTTGACATTACGCGAAAAGTGTCACATAGAGGCGTTTATGGTATAATTCTGTTTCAGATAAGCTTTTGGCACGTGATTACAGCATGCCATCGAGGGAGGATTTTTATATGAAACTGCGCTGGCGTGCGCTCTTGGGGGGAGTACTGTTGCTGACGGGCATTCTACTGACTGCCTGTTCTGCTGAAGCCCCAGATACGTTAACTAAACCTCCGATTGAGGAACCTGATGACCAGGGTCAGACGATTACTATTAATCCACCAGTGACTCCAAAGGTGGGCGATCCCAACGCCAAATATGTAGTACAGACGCGAATAGCGGATTTTCATTTAATTGATAACAATAAAGGGTTAGTTTGGGGAGTTACCCATAATGAGCTTCGGCTTTATGATACTCATGATGGCGGAAAGACATGGAATAATATTTCCCCCTCCGAAAACGTCCAATTTCAAGACAAGCTTGAATATGGAAAGGACATCAGTTTCACTGATTCTCGTCACGGTTGGGTTGTCCGTCAAAATTTGGACAAAACAGCAACCGTCATTCTGAGAACAGCAGATGGAGGACAGAGCTGGGATGTTTCAGCGCTTCCAAGCGGGGACCATGTGAGCTCGATTCAATATGTAAATCCAACTACTGGCTGGATCATGGCATATGTAAATCTGAATGAGCAGGATCAACAAAAACTGTTGTATCACACCACTGACGGGGGAGCCACATGGAATAAAGTTGCGCAAAGTTCGAGTATGACATCTAACAAATCAGGCTCAGGTTTACCCGATCGGGGCAGCCTGGCGGGGATGAGCTTTTCTTCCAACAATCAGGGGTTTGTAGCGATCAATCTGGATAACAGTGTTAAGTTGTACAAGACTTTGAATCAAGGGAAAACCTGGACTCCCGTAGCTAACAGAATACAGGGCTGCCCTCAGGCCAAAGCAGAAGCCCAGCAGTCTCTGAAAGGGAGCAGTGCCTCGTACTGGATTCCGGTTCTTTGCTATGGGGATAAGGCCATAAAATATAACGGACTGTTTACAAACGATACAGGGACACAATGGAACGGTGTGTCTTTGGGTCTGAGTAGCAACATTAATTCTATTATCCCTGGCCGTACGTTTCTAAATGAAAAGGAAGGGTGGATCATAACCGAGACCGGAATGAGCGGTACAATGGATGGGGGGAAGACGTGGACAAGTCTCACAGGCAACAAAGTGCTACCTTTGAAGTTAAAAGACTACCCACGATCGGTTAAGCTCCGTTTCGCTTCTTCTTCGGTGGGTTGGCTTCTTTTGGAACGCCTTGATGACAAGAAGTCACTGCTGCTGAAAACGACGGACGGCGGTGCGAACTGGAGAATTTTATAATCGCTATAAAGGTGATTGCCCTGGGGTGTTTTTCCCAGGGCATTTTATTTTTAAAAAATTTAAATTTTATACGACTGTATGTGAAAAAAATCACAAACTAACGAATAAGCCGCTGTTATACTAAACCTGTAAACAACGATAGGAGTGATAATCATGAGAGCGAATCAGGATCATATGTTAACCCAATACTACCTTCAATTTTGTTATACTTGCCAGGATGCCTATGGTTGCACGACTGAAGAGGACTGCAAGCAGTGTGCAGAGCGTTACGCTGAAGACGAAAATCATGAAGTTCTGGATGAAACACAACGTTATCTCCAGCTTGTACATGTGTAAATCGATGCATCATTCTGATATCGCCATATCTTGAGCCCTCCCGGATAATTCCGTGGGGGCTCTTGGCGTTCTTAAGGGTTGCTATCAAATTTGGGCAGGAACATACATATACTGTTATAGAAAGCTTAGGTCAGGTCAGGATGCCCGGTAGTTTCCCTGTGAAATGCCTGGCGGAGAGGAGTGCGGTGCATGGGTTTTGAGTCATTATGGATGTTCGATTGGCTGGGCACGGTACTGCCCGTATTTTTCGTTGTCGTGTTGGGTATTGTCGTGTTGTCTGCAGGCAGGGAAGTCATGGAATGGAGTCGGAATAAAAGGCAGCCTGTATTGACGGTCGGTTCCCGAATTACAGCCAGAAGGACACATCTCCAACAGAGGCGACAGGAGGAACAAGGGACTCGTACCCATACTTTCTATTACGTAACCTTCGAGGTGGAAAGTGGCGATCGGATGGAGTTTAAGGTATCTGGGGAAGAATATGGTCAATGCGCTGAAGGGGATGAGGGACGGCTTACTTTTCAGGGTACAAGGTATATCGGGTTTCAGCGACTTAATCGCTATAGCTTGGAACAGGTTAAAATGTAGAATTCAGTCTAATTATTTTTTGGATTCATTTACAGCCTTCTGCGAGATGCCAGGGTAGGGGGCTGTAGATGTTTCTTGTACAGCCCAATTTGGTACATATATACTAGAACAGAGTAGTTCAGAGGAGGAATGATTTGTGTCATTTGAGGGACAAGTTGTTATTGTAACAGGAGCGGCGCATGGCATCGGGAAAGAAGTCGCTTTTGCCTACGCTGCTCAGGGTGCCCATGTTGTATTTGCCGACCACAATGAGGAGGAGGGTGCAGCAGCCGCTGCAGCGGCCCGGAACGAGGGCTATCAGGCCATTTTTATTCCTTGTGATGTGCGGAAGGAAGAAGATATTGTAGCGCTAATCCGTGCCACGGAAGAAGAATACGGTACGATTCATACGCTAATTAACAACGCTGGCGTGTCCAAATGGAAATCTCCTTATGAGTTAACGATAGCAGAATGGGATGACATTCTGAATACAAACGTACGCAGCTGTTTTATTGCCACTAGGGAAGCAGCTAAGGTGATGAAACGAAACGCAGAAGGTGGCTCTGTGGTCAATATGACCTCTACACGAGCTTTCATGTCAGAGCCGGATACAGAAGCCTACGCGGCATCCAAAGGAGCGATTGCGGCCCTTACACACGCGATGGCCATATCGCTAGGAAAGGACGGGATTCAGGTCAATTGCATCAGTCCAGGGTGGATTGAAGCCGGCGATTATGAGAAACTGCGTGCAGAAGACCATCAACAGCATCCGTCTGGGCGAGTAGGAACCCCTAAGGACATCGCACGGGCCTGTCTGTATTTGACACAACCTGGCAATGATTTTGTAACAGGCACGAATCTGGTAGTAGATGGTGGCATGACGCGTAAAATGATTTATGAGCCATAATAAAAGCCTGAATGAGTAGTCCCAGTCTTGGGGCTATTTTTTTATTTTTCTGGACTGTCACCCATTGGGCATTTGTACCATACGATAGGGTATGTGATGGAGAAGCGAGGAGGGGACGCGGTGGCTGTAATCAAGACCAACTCAGAAGATGTAAGGACCCTCGCCCGGCTGATGCGGGCTGAGGCTGAAGGTGAAGGAGAGATGGGTATGCTCATGGTTGGCAATGTCGGTGTGAACCGAATTTTATCCAATTGCCTAGATTTCCGGGGGATACGCCTTATGAATGACATGGTGTTTCAAAGCCCCGGAGGTTTTGAAGCCACTCAGAAGGGGTATTTTTATCAGAAAGCCCGTGATCGGGACATTCGACTTGCCCAGCGTGTAATCAATGGAGAAAAGCTACATCCGGCATCCAATGCATTATGGTTTTTCAGACCAGCAGGAAACTGTCCGGGCACTTGGTATGACCAGACCAATACCGGGCGTTTTAAAGCCCACTGCTTTTTTAGCCCGTCTGTACAGGATTGTCCTAATGTATATTAGACACTTTACAGAATGGCTTGAAGAATTAAATTAAAACCATTTTAGGAGGAATTTACATGATTTCACAGCAAGCTTACCGTCCCGTATCTTATGCTTCCGGCAACGGATATCCCGAATGGCCAAGAGGGATGGCTCCAATGGGAACCATGCAGCCTATGACTGGCTTTCCACCTCAAGTAAGTAGTGGCAGCCCTATGACACCAACGGGTACCGTAGTGCAGGTTCAGACTCCGCAATACGAGCAATCATACATCGAAAATATTTTACGCTTGAACTTAGGCAAAACGGGAACCTTTTATATGACCTATGAAAATAACCGGGAATGGAATGCGAAAATATTCAAAGGCATTCTGGAAGCAGCAGGTCGGGATCACATTATTATTAGTGATCCGGCGACAGGCAAACGGACCATTCTGCTGATGCTAAACCTGGACTATGCAACGTTTGATGAGCCATTGTTGTACCAATATCCCGGCGTCATCGGGAATCCGGGTGCATCCCCGGTTCGCTGATGCCTTCATATATATGAGTCTACATCCTCTGCCAGACGGCAGGGGATGTATTTTGTTTATAATCTTTCTCAAATATAGTAGCTTTCTTAGTGGTAAGCGGCGAAAACGAGAGCTTTATGACCTAAATGATAGGGGAGCTGTTTTTTCTGACATTGCTTGTGGTTTGACTGTATAGAGTATAGTTATATAATTAAATATAAGCTGATGAATGATCTAATCATTTATGCGGAATATGGCTTTAGAAGCCGGAAGGAGTGAATGTGTTGGGAAGTTGACGCTGCTTATGATGTGTTATCGTTCTGTCTATGATGAAACTATCCGAAGGAGGTGCGCCTGTCTGCCGTAATGACGGCTGATGGGGAGCATATTGAGTGACCCTTTACCGAGTATGTTTAACTTATTTATTGTTTTTGCATTAGTACTATTGAATGGTTTTTTTGTATCTGCGGAATTTGCCATGGTGAAGGTCAGAGGCAGCCGTATTGAAACATTGGTGGAAGCGGGCAATAAAAAGGCCGTGTACGCCGCCAATATGTTACACAACTTGGACGCTTATTTGTCTGCCTGCCAGTTGGGTATTACACTAGCATCGTTGGGACTAGGATGGATCGGAGAGCCGGCCATCGCACATTTGATCGAACCTGTATTTACAGCCGCTGGATTAGGAGCGGTATATGTGCACGGTACTGCCGTGGTTATTGCATTTATTGTTATTACGATTCTGCATATTGTGTTGGGTGAATTGGCGCCCAAAACGATAGCTATTCGTAAATCTGAGACCATTACGCTGTATTCAGCCATGCTGATGACTTGGTTTTACAAGTTGATGTATCCATTCATATGGGCGTTAAATGGAATGGCGAACAGCCTGCTGCGTTTATTCCGTCTGGAGCCGGTATCTGAAAATGACGATTCCGCGCATACCGGAGATGAAATACGCATTCTGATGAAAGAAAGCAATAAGAGCGGACTAATTGATAATACGGAATTGGCGCTTGTTGATAATATATTTGATTTTACCGACACGACCGCCAGGGAAATCATGATTCCGCGAACTGAGATGATCTGCTTATACAGTAATGAGTCCACAGAAGAAAATCTCGCGATTGCGACGGAAAGCATGAGAACCCGTTATCCAATCTGCGCCGAAGATAAGGACCATATTATCGGCTTTATCCATATTAAGGACCTTCTACGGGCGAACACACTGGATACCCGTACGATGATTCGACCGATTCTTGCTGTCCCGGAATCTACGCAAATTAGTGATCTGCTCAAACGCATGCAGCGCAGCAAGACGCAAATCGCCATTTTGATTGATGAATATGGCGGGACATCGGGTATGGTAACACTGGAAGATATTATGGAAGAAATCGTTGGTGAAATTCAGGATGAGTTCGATCAGGAACGTCCGAGTTGTGAGCAGATTAATGACGAGGAATTTTCCATTGACGGCATGTTATTAATTGATGAAGTGAACGATCGCTTTGGACTGGATCTGGATCATGAGGATTATGATACGGTAGGGGGCTGGCTATACTCACATGTCGAGGTTATTCCTCCACAGCCTGGCCAGACTGTATTGTTTGAGGGATGTATGTTCACGGTAGAAGAAGTTGAAAACAAGCGGATTTCACGTATTCGGCTGATAAAACAGCCTATTATCGTGGAAGAAGCAGGAGTCTCATAACGGAATACGGAATAAATCTTGAGAGCGACCTTGAACGATGTGGGGTCGCTTTTTAATTTGCCTCCTTTACAGAAAGGACATGAATTGATATGATGTTCGTGTTATTGTCAACCTAAACATAATCGATTGGGTTGACAATAAAAAAGGAACTTCCTCTACGTTGAAAATCTTATCCATTTACATGATCATTAAATTTTGGGAGGCAAGAAGTATGAATTTACTAAACGAGGTTATAGATTGGGGCTTGTTGGCTGAAAAAGCGATCCAAGGCAGCCGTATATCGCTGGAAGAAGGTATGGAGGTACTGGAAGCCGACGATGAGGAATTATTACCGATTATGCAAGCTGCATTTCAGGTGCGGCATCACTTTTATGAAAAAAAAGTAAAGCTCAACATGATCATCAATGCCAAAAGTGGCCTGTGCCCGGAGGATTGCGGTTATTGCTCACAATCTATCGTATCCACGGCGCCTGTGAGCAAGTACAGTATGCTGGACAAGGAATCACTGTTGGCTGGAGCTAGGGAAGCAGTAGCGCGGAGAGCAGGGACGTATTGCATCGTAGCTTCCGGCAAAGGTCCAACAGATCGAGAGCTGGATCAGGTGATTGAGGCAGTACAAGAAATTAATCGCACGATGCCGCTCAAAATTTGCGCCTGCTTAGGGATTCTCAAGGGAGATCAGGCACGGCGGTTGGCAGAGGCTGGGGTACATCGATACAATCATAATTTAAATACAAGTAAGGCCAACTATCCTTCGATTACAACCACACATACATACGATCAACGCGTCGAAACTGTGAAAATGGCTCAATCTCACGGAATGTCTCCATGCTCTGGCGTTATTATCGGGATGGGGGAAACGAATGAGGAAATCGTACAAATGGCTTATGCCTTACGGGAGTTAGATGCTGACTCTATTCCGGTTAACTTTTTGAATCCAGTCCCTGGAACCCCGTTGGAAGGAGCAAAGCGAATATCACCTATCCAAGCTTTGAAGGTGCTGGCACTGTTCCGCTTCATCTGTCCATCCAAAGAAATACGCGTTGCAGGTGGACGAGAGTTGAATTTACGCTCGTTACAACCGCTATGCCTGTATGCAGCGAATTCAATTTTTGTAGGAGATTATTTAACGACAGAAGGCCAGGAGGTCACATTTGATCATCAAATGATTGAAGATCTTGGTTTCGAAATTGAGATGTGTGCCCTTTCAACCGTATAATAGAAATTGTACAAACTTGGAAGGGAGAGTTAAATGATGAGCGAAAAAGTATTTATTAGTCCAGGTAAATATGTGCAAGGGAAAAATGTGATTGATAAAACAGGTGAGTATGTTAAGCCATTAGGTCATACTGCCTTGGTTATTGCGGACAAGCTGGTTTGGGAGATTGCAGCCGACCGCGTAGTAAAAAGTCTGGAACAGGCTGATATTACGGCGGTTAAAATTGAGTTTCAAGGGGAAGCATCGAAAAATGAAGTCAACCGTATTGCGGATCAGGGACGAAGCGCCCAGGTCGATATTGTCATTGGTGTAGGTGGTGGTAAAACGCTGGATACGGCCAAAGCCGTTAATGAACTACTCGGTTCCTCAGTTGTGATTATTCCAACGACTGCTTCTACAGATGCCCCTACTAGTGCACTATCTGTTTTGTACACCGATGAGGGTGCATTTGATGCGTATACCTTTTTCAGTAAAAATCCAAGCCTGATCCTGGTGGACACGAAAGTCATTTCTCAAGCGCCGCCCTTGTTCCTCTCCTCAGGCATTGCAGATGCCATGGCAACGTGGATTGAGGTCCGTGCGGTCATTGAAGCTCGCGCAACGACAATGGCTGGTGGTTTGCCAACCTTGGCGGCAGAAGCCATTGCGTCCAAGTGTGAGGAAGTTCTTTTCGATTACGGTCTGCAGGCTTATGAATCCGTGAAACGCAAAGTCGTCACACCTGCGCTTGAAGCGGTAGTCGAAGCCAATACGTTGCTAAGTGGTTTGGGCTTTGAAAGCGGCGGTTTGGCAGGCGCACATGCGATTCACAATGGTTTTACCGTTCTGGAAGGGGATATTCATCACCTGACACATGGTCAGAAGGTAGCTTTTGGCACCTTAGTCCAGCTTGCCTTGGAAAAAAGACCTTTGTCCGAGGTGGAGCGGTATATTGACTTTTATCTAAAACTCGATCTGCCTGTCACGCTCGAAGACATTAAGCTACAGGAAGCTTCCCGAGAGGATTTGTACAGGGTAGCCCAGGCTGCTACCAAAGAAGGCGAAACTGCTCACAATCTACCATTTGCTGTCACAGCGGATGATGTGCTTGATGCGATTTTAGCGGCTGACCAATATTCACTTGCCTACAAGGCAAAAATTGGACATAAAAGCTAACTTCATACGAAATAAAGTAGATTCAAAGGTCGCTGATCAGCGACCTTTTTTCCATTTTTTAACTTGAAACTTATGTTATAAGGTGTATATCTTGGGTCCGATCAACCTTATGTTCCTGTGAGTAAAGTTCCGGGCTGGAGTTGGGCTTTTGTCGTGGTCAGCTTGGTTATAGGATTGCTATTTTCGGGGATTTTCGGTGTGTGTATAGGAATATTGGGCAGCATGTTTTACGTGAAATCATCTTTATCCATGCATCAAACCACCAATCGAAGAGTTGTAAATTGCCTTATTGTCTTTTTCATCATCAGCGTGATACAAATTGTTTTTGGAATTGCAGCGAATTCTTGGATTAACACGTTGTAAAATAGATCTAACATAGCCTATAGGAAGAAGCAAGAAGGCTCTCACGCATAAAGCGGTGGGAGCCTTTTTTGCCGTGTTAGATCGCCCAATTTCCTTTACGGAAGATAGGTTCCTCAGTACCGTCCTCGGTAACGCCGTTAATGTCCATTTCAGCTGAACCGATCATAAAGTCGACGTGAGTCAGGCTGGAATTCAGGCCGTTGGCAGCCAACTGCTCTTGAGTCATATCCTTGCCGCCTTTAAGGTTAAATGCATAAGCATTACCGATGGCCAAGTGGTTAGAGGCATTTTCATCAAACAACGTATTATAAAATAAAATATTTTTATCAGAGATAGGTGACTTGTGAGGTACGAGAGCAACCTCCCCCAGATAGTGTGAACCTTCATCCATTTCTACTAGATGCTGAAGAGTTTCCAAACCGGTTTCTGCCTGTACATCGACAATACGTCCATTTTCAAAAGTCAATGAAAAGTTGTCGATGATATTTCCGCTGTAGCTAAGTGGCTTGGTGCTGCTGACCTTACCGTTCACTCCCGTTTTGAGCGGAGCTGTAAACACTTCCTCGGTAGGCATATTGGCTACAAAAGTATGTCCCTGTTGGTTGACGCTTTCGGCTGCTACCCACAGATGATCTTTTGCCAATTCGATGGTGAGGTCTGTGCCTGGAGCCAGATAATGCAGCTTTTTATAGCGTTTGGCATTTAAAATATCAGCTTTGCTGGAAAGGGTTTTCAAATGCTCTTTCCACGCCTCCACAGGGTTATCCAGATCCACACGCACGGTGCTGAAAATGGCATCCCACAGTTTATCCATTTGCTCTGAAGCTGGCAGATCAGGGAATACTTTGGCAGCCCACTCTGCTGAAGGATAAGCAATCAGAGACCAACTGAATTTGTCGGCCATTTGATACTCACGATATTGACGTAATTCATGTGACCGCACACGCTGGGCAGCAGTAATTCGGCTGGACGGAATTCCCTGAAGCAAATCCGGATTTTCTGCAATGACATGCAGTACTGCTGCGCCATTTTCGACCTCTTCAGTCATTTCGGCTGCGTACCATTTGGGAGCAATATTAAAAGTTTCATCAGGAGCTAGTTCATACTGTAATCGAGTAATAGTCTCATCACTCCATTTTACTGTAACTAGCTTGGCCCCAGCAGTATACGCTGATTTGACGATAAGTCTCACGAGTTCGGCGGACAAAATTGGTGCATGAACGATGAGTGTCTGCCCAGGATGGACATTGGCGCCGACCCGAACGGCTAACTCGGCATATTTTTGCAATTTTTGTTGAAAATCTGACATGTAACTTTCCTCCATTTCACGAAAAGCCTTAAACAAGGCTTGGGTAACTTGCACAGTTTTTTTGCAAATTCCACACATAGCTTATATATTGTACAATGTAACGAAAAGGTTCACAAATCAGTTTTGGTACTATTTAGTGAAAATGAAAGGGCGGATAGATGAATGACAGAGCAAAATTCACCTCAGGAAGTGAAAGAAGTACATATTCAACAGGCACAAATGACAAAAGATGAGAATGGTGCTTATCTGGGCCAAGTGGTATTTAAAGTAGAGGGACAGAGTTCTGTATATGAAATCACATTCCACAGCAAAAGGGGAAAGGAATGGGATTACAGTCTCCATTTTGCGGGAGAGCCACGGGTGGAGGAAGAGATGCTGCAAATGGATAGCTGGATTGAAGAGAACGATGATTTGTTCGACTATTTGCTAGATACGGCATGGAGCAAATTACCCGAGTAATGTAAACATGGTCTATTTTCGTGACAAGCGGATTATATTTAGCAGTGTCCGCATAATCTGCTGACATGGGGGAAGCCTAAAGGTCGATGTTAACAGGAAATTCCATGTGAATAGGAGGGTGAAGCTTTGGCAAATCATCTGTTCACCGAAGGAATGACGGCAAATGAAGAGGCTGCTCCCGATCTCCTGAGCTTACGGACGCTGTTTGTAAATATGTGTTTTATTGGGGAGCCGGGAAGCCGTTCCTGGGTGCTGGTGGATACGGGGATGACAGGATTTACAGACTCGATTATACGCCTGGCAGAGGAACGGTTCACTGGCCCTCCGATCGCTATTGTGCTTACACATGGTCATTTTGATCATGTAGGTTCGGTTATTGAGTTGGTACAGCATTGGGGTACACCTGTTTATGCACATCCTTTGGAATTACCTTATTTGACGGGAATGAAGGATTATCAAAAACCTGACCCTAGTGTAGGGGGAGGTTTAATGTCGAGCATTTCCTTCTTATACCCTAATGATGCTATAGATCTCGATGATCGCATCACATCACTGCCCCTAGATGGCAGTGTCCCCGGTGCCCCTGGTTGGAAGTGGCTGCATACGCCAGGACATACACCTGGTCATGTATCGCTTTTTCATGAGCGAAGAAGGTTAATGGTGGCCGGTGACGCTTTTATTACGGTGAAACAGGAATCGGCACTGGCCGTTATTTTACAGGAAAAAGAAATACATGGGCCTCCTGCGTATTTTACGACAGATTGGCAAGCTGCGCAGCGTTCGGTGGAAATGCTGGCCAAGTTAAAGCCTGAGATTGCAGTCACAGGACATGGTCATTACATGCATGGTGCTGAGCTGACAGATCAGCTGGAGCGACTGGCGGGAGATTTTGAGCACATGGCTGTACCCAAACAGGGCCGTTATGTGTAGTAATGTGTGAAGGACGATGCCTTGCGGGGCATCGTTTTTTGTGTGGACGTGGAATTTTTTTGCTCAGCATGGTATAGTCAAGCCAAAAGCTAAACGCTTTCATTAAACATCGTCATTTCATCAAGGAGGATTTTTTGATGACACAACAACATGCTGCAATTGGTGATCTTTATTATGGAATACCGGCGATTCGTCTTAAATTTGGACGATATGAAGCAGTTGCCCTGCCGGGAAACGGTGCAAATCTGATTTCTTTTCGTGACAATGAAACGGGATATTCTTTTCTGCGTGAGCCAGATGCTGAGAGCATAGAGGCTTTTAAGCAAAGCCCGTCCGTTTACGGAATTCCTTTCCTGTTCCCTCCGAATCGGTATGAGGATGGAAAATTCCTGTGGAATGGCGTTACATATGAGCTGCCGATAAATGAAGAGGCGACCCACAACCATCTGCACGGCTTTTTACACACTGTTCGGTGGGAGGTTGAGGACTACGGTTCTGGGGAGCAAGGTAGCTATGTGGTAATGAATCAGCATGTAAGGGAAGGACATCCCATGTTCCGCTATTTACCCTTCACCTTTACCATGAAGTTAACGTACAGCCTGGACGAATTTGGCCTGCATCAGCGTTATGTGATCCATAACGAGGGCGATCAACCGATCCCCAACTTATTTGCCTTTCACACAGCGATTCGAGTTCCGTTCGTACCCGATAGCTCGCCTGAGGATTACAAGATTAAGGTCACAATCGGTGAGCGTCGTGAGCTGACGGAACGGTTGTTGGCCACAGGTCAGTTCCAGCCTTTATCTCCGGAAGAGGAACTGCTGAAGACGACGGGAGTTAGTCCTTATTTTGCCTCTATGGATAATCATTACACGGCAGCTCCGCAAAATGGACGCAACTACATGGAACTGACACACAGTAAGACAGGTGCTACCCTCGTATACGATGTAGGCACAGCTTATAAGCATTGGATGATCTGGAATAACAAAGCGAACAAGGAATTCATCTGTCCTGAGCCGCAAATGAACATGATCAATGCACCGAATCGTCCGGACCTGCCAGCAGAGGAGATCGGATTGATTGCACTGGCTCCAGGCCATATTTTTGAAGCAACCAGCCGTTTGTATTGTATTACACCTAATAAATCGAAATCCTAACATTTAAATTTATCCTTATAGGCCTGTATCGTGTCCAACGGTGCAGGCTTTATTTGGGTATATAAGCATAGGTAAGGACCAATGGGGAAGGAGGACGAAAAAGGTTGCAGAATGACAAGCATTCGTAGTATGATACGAAACAGGAGATGATCAGATGAATTATGAAATGGTGCCTTTTCAAGCCGTCAAACGCAAGCAAATCGCCGATGAAGTGGCTGAACAGCTGCAACGAAAAATTGCTGCTGGTGAATGGAATGTGGGCACTAAGATTCCAACCGAGCCTGAGCTCATGAAGCTATTCGGAGTCGGGCGATCTACAGTACGTGAAGCGGTTAGCGTTCTGGTGCATGCCGGTCTATTAGAGAAAAAGCAAGGACACGGAACTTTTGTCTGCCAACCGACGACTTCTCAAGAGCCATTGGATTACCGTCTAAGCCGTGCTGAAATTATTGAGGTTTATGAAGTGCGGAGTGTGTTGGAACTAGAGATTGCCAGATTGGCTGCATTACGTCGTAATGACGAGGATTTACGCTTAATGCGTGCGGCGTTGGACCGTCGTGCTGCAACTTTGGCCGCTGGAGATTTGACTGGGTACCTAGATGCGGATATCACTTTTCACTTGGCTGTTGCCGGAGCTACACGCAATAAGGTGCTTACAGACGTATATGGCAGCTTTGTAGAGGCCATTCGCAAGGCATTGAACAATCTCATTACCGATCCAGCGATGCAAAATCATTTTACTCTGCAGCATGAAAAAATATATGAAGCAATCCGGGATCAGGATGGCAAGGCTGCCGAACTTTATAGCATTCAACATTTGGACGGCACCAAGCTGGAGCTGCAAAAGCATATGGGAAGTTCATAATTTTTTTATCCTTAAACATCAGATGATCAGATGAATATGATGATCTTTGAGCCTTTTACTTGAGCATCTCCTAAAATCAAACCAAAGGTGGTATCTGTATGCGCAAAATATGGGTGTTGGACACAACGTTAAGAGATGGAGAGCAATCACCAGGAGTTAGCTTAACCAGCACAGAAAAGGTGGAAATTGCTCTTCAGCTGCAAAAATTAGGCGTAGATCGGATTGAGACCGGCTTTCCAGCAACCTCGCCTGGTGAGATTATCAGCATGCAGGAGATTGCCAAACAGGTTACCCAAGCAACACTGGTTGGTTTTGCACGCTCGAAAGAACAGGATATTGATGCAGTCAGAGAGGCGCTACGAGGAGCTGAGGATACCTGTCTTCATTTGTTCCTGGCTACCTCACCCATTCACCGCCAACATAAGCTGCGAATGGATAAAGCGAAAGTATTAGAGACCGCTGCTGCTGCCATTCGTTATGGACGCAAGTATTTCAGCAAGGTAGAATTTTCAGCAGAGGACGCCAGTCGTACCGAGCTGGACTTTATTTGTGAAGTCGTGGATATGGCGATTCGTGCTGGAGCGACGGTCGTCAATTTACCGGATACGGTGGGATATGCCTCGCCGGATCAGTTCGGTGAAATGTTTAGAATTGTAAAGCAACAAGTGCCCGGTATCGAAAAAATACAACTCAGCACACATTGTCATGATGATCTTGGCATGGCAACAGCTAACACGCTGGCGGCCATCCGTAATGGTGTAGATCAATTTGAAGGTACCATCAATGGAATCGGTGAGCGAGCCGGAAATACACCTATCGAGGAAGTTGCACTGGCCCTTGATACCAGAACTGAGCTTTATGGTGCACAAACGAGTCTGGTTTTGGAGGAGCTGTATGCCACCAGTCGACTGGTGAGCAAACGTACGGGGATGTCGGTACCGGGAAACAAGGCCATTGTTGGAGCCAATGCGTTTGCTCACGAGTCCGGTATACACCAGGACGGAATGCTTAAAGAGCGTACAACGTATGAGATCGTGTCCCCTGAGCGTATTGGGCTGAAGACGAGTAAACTTGTGTTGGGCAAGCACTCGGGTCGACATGCATTTAAAGAAAAACTGGCGGACATGGGGTTTGATGCTTTGACGGAGGAACAGCTGCAAGAGGCGTTCCGCAAATTCAAGGCCTTGACGGATAAGAAAAAACAGGTGCTAGATGAAGATTTGCACGTCCTGATGGACGAAAGCCGCAATGCCTTACCTCAAATGTACACACTGGATTCCATTCAGGTGTCTTATGGCAATCAGTCGGTTCCAGTCGCATCCATTCGGTTGAGTAAACAAGATGGGACAGCAATTGATGAAGTAGCAATGGGTAACGGTTCTGTAGATGCGATTTTCCATGCTATAGACAAGGCCAGTGGTGAAGAGGTGGAGTTGGAGGATTATTCGATCCAATCTGTAACATATGGCAAAGATGCGTTGGGGGAAGTACACGCTAGTTTGAGGCAAGGTGAGTACACAGCTCTGGGAAGAGGCACAAGTACTGATATTTTGGAAGCTAGCGCCAAAGCTTACATCGATGCACTGAACAAGCTACTGGGCAGAAAAGAAGTTCATGGCAAAAGCAATATCACCATTAGTTGAACCTAATAGCCAGCTTGTAAATGAAATTTCCTTTCGCCTCCTCTGGCCTTATCGTAAAAAAGCGCTTGCAAAATAAATGATAACATTTGAAATTTAATGTATAATAGGCAAGAGAGAGCACCATATTTTGTCTGAATTACATAGGCCAAGAGGAGGAAATGAGTTGAACTACCGCATCGAAAAGGATACGTTGGGTGAAATCAAGGTACCGGCAGACCGTCTGTGGGGAGCGCAAACACAGCGCAGCAAGGAAAATTTTCCGATTGGCTCTGAGAAAATGCCATTAGAGGTCATACAGGCGTTCGCGGTGCTTAAAAAAAGCGCGGCGATCAGTAACTATAAGCTGGGTAAGCTATCACAGGAGAAGCAGGACGCCATTATTTATGCAGCGGACGAAATTCTCGCAGGGCGGGTTGATGACCATTTCCCGTTGGTTGTATGGCAGACAGGAAGCGGTACGCAGTCCAATATGAATGTAAATGAAGTGATTGCTCATCTGGGAAGCCAATGGTTACAAGAGCAGGGAAAAGATACGAAGCTGCATCCCAATGATGATGTAAACATGTCGCAAAGCTCAAATGATACGTTTCCTACGGCGCTTCATGTAGCGGGTGTCATTGCAGTTGAGGACCGTTTGTTGCCTGCCATTGATAAGCTGAAAGAGACTTTTCAACAGAAGTCAGAGCAATTCAAGGATATTATAAAAATTGGACGAACCCATTTACAAGATGCGACACCGCTGACGCTGGGGCAGGAAATAAGCGGCTGGTATGCCATGCTGGACAAGAGCAAGCGAATTATCATTGACACGGTGCAATACATGAAGGAGCTGGCGATTGGCGGAACCGCGGTGGGGACAGGAATTAACGCTCATCCAGAGTTCGGCTCCCGAACCTCTGCGGAAATTTCTAGTTTCACTGGCAAAACGTTCACTTCCGCACCCAATAAATTTCATGCACTGACCAGCCACGATGAAGTGGTGGCCGTACATGGAGCAGTCAAAGCGCTCGCGGCTGATTTGATGAAAATCGCCAATGATGTTCGCTGGCTGGCAAGTGGTCCGCGTAGCGGCTTGGGCGAAATCACGATTCCTGCTAACGAGCCAGGTAGCTCCATCATGCCAGGTAAGGTGAATCCGACTCAAAGTGAAGCACTGACGATGGTCGTTACGCAAGTAATGGGTAATGATGCAGCTATCGGCTTTGCTGCGAGTCAGGGTAATTTTGAACTGAACGTGTTTAAGCCAGTAATCATCTACAATTTTTTGCAATCTGTTCATTTGCTGGCCGATTCCATGATTGCTTTTAACGACAACTGTGCGATTGGCATCGAACCTGATCTCGCTAAAATTGAGCACAATTTGAATAATTCGCTGATGCTGGTGACGGCATTGAATCCACATATCGGATATGAAAATGCCGCTAAAATCGCCAAACTTGCTCATGCAGAAGGGCTGTCCCTAAAAGAAGCGGCACTCCGCAGCGGACTGTTGACTGAAGAACAGTTCGATCAATATGTTGTACCTGCGCATATGATTCATCCTAAAGCCTAAAGCACGACGATAGTCTCTGCTTAAGCCTTATAAAAAATATACAAACCAGCTCATGGAGTGCGATTTAGCACAAACCATGAGCTGGATTTTTTGATTTTATTATATAATTTTTTATTTAGGATTAGTATTCTGTGTGATTTGAGGGTATATAGATAGAAGGCGAAAAATTGAACATCTATTTTCAAGATAGGAGAAGCCGTATGGAACAGACAACCGTTATTAATTTGATTGTACTTTTGCTGTCCGGCTTGCTGCTGGTCGGCGTGCTGACTACCAAATTTTCCAGCCGTTTCGGTATGCCTGCGCTCGTTTTGTTTATTGCCGTAGGTATGGTGCTCAGTCAGTTTATTTATTTTGATAATGCCTTTATCACACAGCTAGTTGGCATTCTCGCGCTCATTGTAATCTTGTTTGAAGGCGGGATGCAGACAAAGTTTGCAGACGTTAAACCAGTTATTCGACCTGCGTTATCATTATCAACGTTAGGGGTCATCATTACGACCGTAGTTATTGGCGTATGTGCCAAGTTTATTTTAGGCGTAAGCTGGATGGAATCCATGCTGTTTGGCGCTATTGTCGGATCGACCGATGCGGCAGCCGTGTTTTCCGTTCTAGGAGGTAAAAACATCAAAAAACGAATTACCTCAACGCTCGAAGCGGAATCCGGCAGTAATGACCCGATGGCTGTATTTCTCACGATAACATTGATTGAGCTGATACATCACCCTGAGCAATCCATTTGGATACATATCTTGTTATTTTTATGGGAAATGGGTTTCGGTTTAGTCGTTGGTTTTGTACTCGGACGCATAGGTGTATATGCGATTAATAAAATGAATTTTGATTCATCCGGTTTGTATCCTGTGATGGCGCTGGCATTTGCGGTCTTGACGTATGCGGCGGCATCGTTACTGGAGGCAAGCGGATTGCTGGCGGTTTATGTCATGGCCATTGTCTTGGGAAATTCCGACTTGACCTACAAGCGATCCATTATCCATTTTAACAATGGTTTCGCCTGGATGGTACAGATTATGATGTTTGTCCTGCTCGGGCTATTGGTCTTTCCCGATCAATTGCTGGGCATTGCGTGGCAAAGCTTGGCGCTCTCCTTCATCCTCATGCTCGTGGCTCGTCCGATAGGCGTATTCCTAAGCTTACTTTTTTCCAGGTACTCTGTGCGCGAGAAGACACTGTTATCCTGGGCAGGACTGCGGGGGGCGGTACCTATTGTACTAGCAACCTATCCTTTACTGGATGAGATGGATGTAGGACCCTTGTTTTTTAACGTTGTATTTTTCGTCGTGCTCACTTCTGCGATTATTCAAGGTACCACTATTTCGTGGCTAGCGGTGAAGCTTGGCTTGATGGACCCTAACGAGACGTCATCTCCTTCACTGCTGGAATTAGTTTCTCTGGGAAAAACCACTTCGGAAATCAACCACATTCAGGTACAAAAAGGGATGTCTATTGCGGGCAAAGCGATTCAGGATATACAGTTGCCTGAAGATATTTTATTCACAGCCATAATTCGGAACGACCAAATTATTGCCCCGAGAGGCACGACGGTGATTGAACCGGGCGATACATTGTATGTGCTTAGTCCCAAACTCAAGCGACAGCAGATGAAAGAACTGTTCATGCTGCTCGAACCAGAGGCTGCTCCGTAAAAAGCGTAGAGTAGCCTTAGTTACAGTCCTTCACATTCATGTGGAGGACTTTTTCCTGTGTTTTTTTCAGAGTGGATGAATCTGTTAAAAAATTGACACTATCATTCTACAAAATTAGTTTATGATATTGTCGTTAGATGTCGCTGCCTATCGTTACGGATCATTTGATGGGCCATAGTGATGAATAAGATAGAAGTCACCAATAAACAGGAGAGATGATGAATGAAACCGGAAGTCTTGCCAAAGCGTGCAGTAGCTCGCAGGCAGAAAAATAGAAAAAAGAAACGAAAAGGAAAATTCGGTCGTTTTATACTGCGACTGTTTATTGTATTCCTGGTAGCAGGAATAGGGGGCGGTGCGTGGTTGTTCTTAACGTCATCTGGCAAGGACATGCGCTATTTGGCTGCGGATACGCTGATCACGACCCAACATCGTCACTGGGCAAAGTACTTTATCGGTGAAGCAGAGGCGAAAAAACGTGTGGCTGAATATTCCGCCCGTTTTGAAGCGATGGGTGAGGAGAAGGACAGACATACAATCAATCTGCCTGATCTGATACCGACCAAAGTACAACAAACGCCGCTGGTTGAAGTGGAAGAGGTATCGGGCCGTAACTATCATGGCTATGTTATGACGGTACATGACCCCACTAAAATCCGGCTCGGGGTTCCTGCCAAGGTCGGCCGGGGAGAACGGGTATCTAGTATGGTCGAGCGTTTAGGGGCTGTTGCTGGCGTAAATGGTGGTGGCTTTGCCGATCCCAACTGGAATGGGAATGGTTTTAAACCGATTGGCGTTGTCATTTCCCAGGGCGAGATATACTACAATGATATGGGCAAAAATGCCTCTGTTCAAATCGTAGGTATTGATCAACAGGGAAAAATGATAGCCGGTCACTATTCGTTGTCCGAGTTGTCCAAAATGAATGTGCAAGAAGCGGTTACTTTTCAACCACGCCTAATCGTGAATGGGAAAGGTCTGATTCGCAATGCAAGCGAGGGGTGGGGAATTGCTCCCCGTACCGCAATGGGGCAAAGAGCAGACGGGGCCATTATATTCGTGACCATCGACGGTCGTCAGCCTGGGTACAGCATTGGTGCTAACTTGTATGATATGCAAAATATTTTGCTTAAACATGGAGCGGTTATCGGTGCTAATTTGGATGGAGGTTCTTCAACGGTGCTCGTCAAGGATAATGCCATTGTAAACAAGCCTTCTTCTGAATACGGAGAGCGGTATTTGCCGACTGCGTTTCTCGTATTTGAGCATCCAGAGACTGTTAGTATCCCGAACATATGGGAAGGTCTGAATCCTGGAGACATTGACGCAGCCAAAAAAAGATAGATCAGGAATGATTCACGACCGATACCAAACAAATTATGAAAACCTTCAAGCTACCGTGGGAATCGCGTACAGATGCCCAGCAGGCGATGGAATAAGTTAAGAGCAGTAATAAGCAAGTTAAAATATAAAAGCGCGGATCGCTGAAGTAAAGATACTTCCGGTACGCGCTTTTTTTAATGGAATTTGTACTTTTGTTGCTTCGTGCTTGCGTAAATATCGATTAAGCGTCATTATCTGCTTCGAGAAACACGGAGATCAGAATTCGGGCGTTGTTATCTCCTACGTTTTTGGCATAGTGGGGGATAGCTGCTCTCCAGCTAAAGGAATCTCCTGCTTCCAGGGTAGCTGAATCCTCGCCTTGCTCCACGTATACCGTGCCCTCCAAGATAAAATGAATCTCATCTCCCCCATGAGCATGCTCCTCTTCTGTAGACGAGCCTGGCGGCATGTCCACCAGCATCATTTTAACGTTTCCTTGTCCTCCCAAATGATCAACCTGGAGGTTGTTTTTACCATATAAGGTTTTACGGCGCTCGTCCTTGCGAATTACTTGCATCCGTTCCTCATCTTTAAGAAGCAGAAAAGCGAGAGGGACCTTAAGCGCATTAGCGATACTGTCCAATGTAGCGATGGAAGGGGAGGTTTTATTATTTTCTACTTGACTCATAAACCCTTGCGATAGTCCGGTTCGTTCGCATATTTGCTGGATGGATAAATTTTTACGTTTACGAGCAGCGCGTATGTTGCATCCTATACTCATAGAACGTTCCTCCTTTAAGGAAATATAATGTATACTAATTTAATATTTATCATACCAAATAATTTGTTGACAGACTACAGTTTCTTATGATAAATTCACATTACAAAATAATTATTTCTATTACTAATAATTCGAGTTTGATTCACACTAATGTGTTGCGGCATAGATTCAGACAGGATTATTTTTTTAACCAAATTATTAGTAATATAAATTAATTATTCATATTCACTTGTATGAGTGTAATAAACAAACAGAATGGAGAGATAAACATGAGTTCAGCAAGCAGAAACATTTCTACAATTATGCGGGTGGCACTGGGAATTTTGTTTTTGGCACACGGAATTGCTAAATTCCAAATGGGGTTGGGTAATGTAGCAGGCTGGTTTGCCAGCATTGGCGTTCCAGGATTTCTAGGTTATGTCGTTGCGGTGATTGAGTTGGTCGGCGGGATTGCATTGATTCTTGGATTGCTAACTCGTTATGTATCTGGGCTTTTGGTTATTGTTTTGATCGGCGCCATTTTTACAGCAAAACTGACCGGCGGGTTGATGGGGAATGGTCAAGGCGCTGGCTATGAGCTGGATATTGCTTTTATTCTGGTAGCTCTTCATCTGGTATTTGCACCAACGACTCGCTTGTCTCTGGACTCTTTGTTCGGGCGTCGTGAGTCAACAGAAAAGTAATTTTTGATTGCTTTAGTCCTCCAATCCATGTAGAAAGAGGGAAATCTCATGACAGCACATATACATGACAACACCAAAATTGGGCAGGTTTCATTAAAAGTTAGTAACTTGGAGCGTTCTATTCAATTTTATACAGAGGTGGTTGGTTTTCAGCTACTGCGTCAAACGGCGAATACCGCCGAATTGACTGTCGATGGGAAGCATGCGCTACTGATCCTTAACTATATTGAAAATGCAGTTATTCTGCCGCGTCAATCTGCTGCCGGGTTATATCATTTTGCTATTCTTTTACCAAACCGTGTAGCTCTGGGCCTGTCCTTACGTAATCTGCTGGCTTATGAGATTGAAATCGGACAGGGAGATCATGATGTAAGTGAAGCCCTCTATATCCATGATCCCGATAATAACGGAATTGAAATCTATGCAGATCGTCCCCGTGATCAATGGAAAAAGGATGCTAATGGATTTTACATGATGGGAACAGATCCTGTGGATGCAGAAGACTTGGTTGCGATTTCCGAAAATCTACCTTGGCAGGGACTACCTCAGGGAACGGTAATCGGGCACGTCCACTTCCATGTGTCTAATTTGCTCAAAGCACAGCAATTTTATTGCGATGTGCTTGGCTTTGACATTACGTGTCGGTATGGCTCTTCAGCCTTGTTCGTTTCCGCAGGTGGTTACCACCACCATATGGGCTTGAATATATGGGCAGGTGAAGGAGCCCCACCAGCTCCTGAGCACGCTGCCGGATTGGATTATTTTGAATTGATCGTACCAGATCAGAAGGAATTGGATGCCATTGTCGCTCGTTTAGAGGCAGCAGGCTATGGAGTGCAAGAACGCGAGGGCGCCAAGTATGTAGCTGATCCGTTCCGCATTCAAATTAAACTGATTAACGGTCAAATCTCGTAACAAAGAAGGCACGTAACAAAAAAGGGTATTCCTATTAAGCCGTAAAGGCTGGGAATACCCTTTTTTTCGTATACTTAGAACAAGCTCCAGTCCAAATCCCGAGACATCTTCTCCAGCAAGTGTACACCAGCTGTACTGTTGCCCATACGGTTCAGAGAAGGTCCAACCAGTCCAATGCCATATCGTCCGGGTACCATCGTCATAATACTGCCTGATACGCCGCTTTTGGCAGGTAGTCCGACTTGAATGGCGAATTCTCCTGAGGCGTCATACATGCCACATGTCGTCATAAATGTTTTGGCGATCTGTACATAGCGGCGGGGAATCAGCGGTATACCTGTCACTGGATCTCGACCATTGTAAGCTAATACAAGTCCCATACGAGCTAAATCAGTACAGTTCAATTTGACAGCACAATGTCTGAAATAAACTTCAAGCACATCCTCCACATGACCTCTTAAAATTCCTTTTTCCATTAGAAAATAAGCAAGGGAACGGTTCAAATGGCCTGTAGCTGATTCTGAATCGTAGACGTCCTGATCATATTCCAATGTGTCATTGTGGGTAAGCAGGCGGAAAAATTGGAGAACACGGGCAAATCTCTCTTCTGGACTGTTCCCGCGAATCAGAGAGGAGACTGCGATTGCTCCGGCGTTAATCAGTGGGTTAAACGGAATGCCCGGCTCAACTAGTTCTAGCTTTAGCATGGAATTAAAACGGTCTCCGGTAGGCTCCATACCCACCTTAGAGAAGACAACGTCCTCTCCATTATCCATCAAGGCCAGAATGAGCGTAAATACCTTTGAGATACTTTGCATCGTAAATTGGATTTCCGTATCTCCGGCTACCACAGTTTCACCCGCACCGTTCATTACTACAATACCCAGCGCGTCGGCTGGTGCTTTGGACAGTTCGGGAATATATGCTGCTACCTTGCCATGAATATACTCATGACGGCTTTGTTCTACCCATTCCGGCAGTTTGGTCTGTAATCTCTGCCACTCCGATGTCATTTCTTTTCCTCCAGTCGAGTAACCAATCTGTGGTATTTTATTGTAGAGCAAAAAGTAGCTATATACTTATTTTAAAGAAATTTTCAGTTGAAAAACAAGCTCTGATGTCATTTCTTTTTCTCCAGTTAAATACCCAACCTAATGTAATATCGGTATTATGGTTTATCCTCTGTAGTCTTCATTCACTTCATCCAACTGCCTATCCGAAATCACTTCTAAGTGCCACCATACTCTTTTTTAGCGTTGGCTCATAAGAAAGATTCCCATTTTTAAAAAAAAGTTAATAGGAGAAGGAGATGAAGTGGAACATGTTACACGGTACGTTAGCGGATTACCCGCGGGAGAAAACGATTCATCAATTGTTTGAAGAGCAGGTTGAGCGCACACCGGATCACATAGCGGTTGTATTTGGGGACAAGCACTTGACGTATGCTGATCTGAACAAACAGGCTAATCAACTAGCACATGTTTTGCGGGCTAAAGGTTTAGATAATGACGAGGCTGTCGGAATTATGGTCGAATGTTCATTGGAAATGATCATCGGAATTTTCGGGATTTTAAAAGCTGGGGGAGCCTATGTGCCGATTGATCCTGAATACCCGAAGGAACGTATACGCTATATGCTGACGGATTCTGGTGCAAATCTCCTGCTGACCCAGCTTCCAATCCACCAACAAACAGAGCTCGCCAGTGTTGTACTGGATTTGTTGGACAAGCGGAACTATGGGAAAGAAACAGGGAACCTCACATCTAATCAAGGTTCCGATACTCTTGCTTGCATTATGTATACGTCTGGCTCTACCGGCGAACCTAAGGGCGCCCTGACGATGCACTACAATATTATACGTGTTGTTAAAAAGACAAATTACATCCAATTCTCGACTAAAGATAGGATATTACAAGTGGCCAGTTTTTCGTTCGATGGTTCTACATTTGGTATTTATGGGGCTTTGCTTAACGGAGGCACTCTCGTATTGAACTCACAAGATCAAACCATGAATGCACGTGAGCTATCAAGCGTCCTACGGACACAACAGATCACGAAATGCTTCGTCACGACAGCACTTTTTAATGCATTGGTGGATGTGGATCCCGATTGCTTTGCAACTATTGAAACCTTGCTATTCGGTGGTGAGAAGGTTTCAGTCAGCCATGTGCGTAAAGCGTTTGCCCGTCTAGGTCCGGGCCGTTTAATTCATGTCTATGGACCGACAGAGAGCACGGTATTTGCTACTTATTACCCGATTGATCATTTGGACGAAAATGCAAATACCGTACCGATCGGCAAACCAATCAGCAGCACGAAGGTTTACATCTTGGATCAAGAGCAGCATCCTCTGCCGCAGGGAGTTGCAGGTGAACTGTACATCGCTGGCGATGGATTAGTTAAAGGTTATTTGAATCGTCCAGAGCTGACAGAAGAGAGGTTTATTCAGTCTTCATGGGTACCTGGAGGCAGGTTGTATCGAACTGGAGATTGGGTGCAAGAGCAAGCGGACGGAAACATCGAATATATCAGCCGGATCGACGATCAAGTGAAAATACGGGGTTTTCGAATTGAGCCTGGGGAAATAGAGTCGCATTTATTAAAAGTAGATGATATACAAGAAGCGGCAGTTATTGCCCGTGAAAAGGAGGCCGGTCAAAAGCAGCTGGAAGCATACTTTACGGCGACCAAAAAACTGACAGCAGATGAAATTAAAACCGCTCTCTCTATAAAGCTGCCGAATTACATGATTCCATCTTTTTATATACAACTAGAGCAAATGCCATTGACACTGAATGGTAAGCTGGACCGCAAGGCACTGTTGGCCCTTGAAGAGAATATACATGGTGGTGCAGAATATGTGTCTCCGAAGCCGGGACTGGAAACGAAGCTGATGGACATCTGGCAGGATGTATTGGGTGTGCAGCAGTTCAGTGTTTTAGATAGCTTCTTCGACCTCGGTGGGCATTCTATTCATGCGCTTACATTAATGTCGAGAATGGAGCGTGCAGGATATCACGCCACTTTAACAGACATTTACCACTATAAAACGATTCAGGCACTCGCTGATTATCTTCGTTCAACTCAGAATAGTGTTATAGGGTCCCAAAAGCAGCAGGGCATCATAGAAACAACACAAGAGTTGATGTCTTGGCTTCACCAAGAAACAGATGGTGTTTACGAGCTGGTGAAATACCAAGTAAGAGATTTTATTCACGAAGTTAGAGATATTCAGGTGCTTTACTGCGACACGGCGGCCGACGTAAACCATATCATGCGGATCATGGATGGGAAAATAGCTCAAGAGCTACTGCCTCACTACATTGTACCACTGCATCAAAAAGCTAAAATGGCTGATCCATACTGGACCATGGATGAAGAGGAGTTTTTCCAGCGTCTGGGCTTAAAAAGCATGGATCTGGATCAGGCGGCAAGTTTACGCAAGCGGCTGGAAGACGATTATTTGAGAAAAGATCAGTGGATTAAAACAGGGCAAGTGGCACAAGAATATCCGCTAAGTGGAATTCAACAAATGCAAATTTCGTTTCATACACCTCCAAGCTTAGGTATATTTAGGCTAGATGAGTGTGTGAATTACGATTTTTTGGATCAGGCTTACGCTCTTTTTATACAAAGTCAAGGATTACTGAGAAGCGTCCCGGTCCAAAGACATGGATGGACTTATTGGAGGGAATACGTACTTTGTAGCGATGGTTTGCCAAAGCTCAACATCATTGACGTGTCGGATTACAATCCATGTGGTCCTATTACGGGCATGATAAATGATTATGTAACGAACACCCGATTCGCCGGAGAACATACTTTGTTCCACATGTTTGTGCTGAAACGAAACTTGCGTGAACATTATGTCATTACTATTTATCATCATGCGATATGCGATCGGGTGACCTCGGAAGTAGCCGAACGACAGTTGATTGCTTACTACAGGAGTCTGCTTCAAAATCGACCCCTTCCTAAGGATGAAGTGAAGCCCTATGTGGAGTATGTTAAACAAATCCAAAGTGGACCGAAAGGAATCACGGAACAAGAATTGATATCAGCCTTTAATCTGGAAGCGTTCCAAAAAAGCAAGCAAAACGTCTTCCAAGCTCCGAAGCTTCGAACGAGCACAGAAGCCTACCTGTTTAACGTAAGTATCCCTGCTGAAAATCCTTCTTTGGAGTTTGCGCTTTCTGTCTATACAAAGGGCTTGCAAACTTATTTAGGTATGGATAAGCTACCATTGTTATTTTTATATGATGGAAGAAGGTACGACGAGGCGGCTTATTATAACACGGCCGGTGAATTTATCGATTTTGTGCCTATGCTGATGGAACTGAAGCAGAATCCAGATGAAATGATGCAGTCTGTCAGAAGCAGACTAGACTTATTAAAGCACCACACGATTAATTTTATGCATCTTTTTACGAGTCCTGATTACAAAGACAAGTGGAAACGTGCCAGAACACTTGCACAGTTTGGGAAGCAGTACGAGCAACTAGACTTATTCATGTTTAACTATTTAGGAAACAGTGCCAAAGCAGGCTCAAAATACAGCAATTATTATGATGATACTGTCATAAAGCAACCAAATCCGCTGCCGATCTATTCACTGTTCAATTGCATTGCTTCTTCCTACACGGACGGCCTTATTTTTTCTATACGATGCAGTTACGAGATAGAGGTTAAGGAAGTCAGGGCTGCTTTTTATCAAGCTGCAGGTATGGCATCCCGGATAGGGGAGGTTTAATAAGTGATGGAATCAGCCAATACATCTAATCAGAGTTGTTCTGATAGGCCGCGACGTTACTTGCCTTTATTTTCTCACCATAGTGGAAATGCCGGACAGCCCGAAGGCCATGATCAAGCGCTTTACAAGATTCGTTTGGGGACAAGACAGGTCAAAACGATTATGGGTTTTGTACAGCATCATCAGCTGGGTATGCCTTCTTTTATAACAGCCATATGGTCCGTACTGTTATCCCATTACGCCAATCAATATGCTCTGCCTGTTTTATATTCCGTGGTATCAGACAAAGAAGGGAAAGGATGTCGTCTGGATTATCCACTACTCATTCATATACAGAAGGAAGATCATCTTCTCTCTTTGATACAAAGGATACAAATGGAATGGAACAAACAACTTAGTAGCGACGAGTGGAGAGAGGATTTTTCGCAGCAAACTAAAGTCGATCCTCTATTAGGGGGGATTAAGGATTTCTTCAATGTGGGTATCTCAGAAATTTATGATGACTTTCCTTCTCCAAGTTTAAATGCGGAAAAGTCCCCTCCCCTTTATGGTATAGATCAGCCAGAAATCGCGCTCTGCTACCGTTATGGCCCGGATGTATTGGAGTGCGCAATACAGTATGATGGCAGCCGTTTGGGAAAAAGGCAAATCGCTAGATTCGCAGGCCATTTCAAAACACTGCTGGCAAATGCACTCCTTCTTCCGGAGAAGACGGTACTATTTCACCCCATGCTGACCACAAGAGAACGCAGACAGATGCAACAATGGAATGATACGGAACAGTCCTATCCTTTGGATAAAACTGTGGTTCATTTGATCGAGGAGCAGGCTGGCCGAACACCCGATGCAATCGCTTTAGAGTTTGGAGAGCAGAAGCTGACCTACTATGAGTTAAATCACCAGGCAAATCAAATCAGCCGCATGATTTTAGAGTCGTATTCGATACAGGGACATGGCGTTCTGCCGACCGGCACGCTGATTGCCATCGTCTTGGATAGAAGCGCAGATGTGATCCCGTCGATGCTTGGAGTTATGAAAGCGGGCGCTGCTTATCTTCCGATCGATCCCCAATATCCTGGGGAACGGCTGCGATTTATTTTAGAAGATGCACAGGCACAAATGATTATAACGCACAGCCAATTAGTAAGTAGGCTGAATCCATATATTTCTCAAATGGATATGGGAGCACATTCGCTGATTTGTGTGGATAAATGCTTGGTACGGCAGGGCTACTATCCCTACGAAAACTTGAAGATCAAGGTTAAACATAATGATCTGGCTTATGTCATCTACACATCCGGTTCTACTGGAAGACCAAAGGGAACGCTTATTGAACACGCTGGTCTGGTTACGTTGATCCCTTATCTTGTTGAAAAGTTTGGTATCACCTCAGATTCAAGAGTCATGCAATTCGCCTCCATTAGTTTCGACGCTTCGGTCTACGAATGGATCGGCACGCTATCAGTAGGCGGAACAGTGGTTGTTCTGTCAGACGAGGAACTGCCTCCTTATGCAGACATTTCAGATATTCTTGAAGAGAAAAATATCCACATTGCCATGCTAACGCCATCTGTGCTGCGAACGATGAAACATAGGGAACTGCCAAGGTTACGGACAATTGTATCTGCTGGAGAACCCTGTACGTCTGATATTGTAGACTATTGGGGAAGAGGAAGACGATTCGTGAACGCTTACGGGCCGACCGAAGTGACGATTATTTGTTCTACTTCTGTCTGCAGACCAGGGAAAGAAATTACGATCGGCAAACCCGTCTATAACAAACGTTTATTCGTTTTGAATCCATTCGGCAGTCCTGTGCCTGTCGGCGTTCCCGGCGAACTATGGGTGGGCGGTATAGGGCTTGCCAGAGGATATTTGAATCGTGAAGAACTGACTCAGGAACGGTTCGTTCACAAAGAGGTTGTAATCAGCAGTGAAAATCCACCACACAGTGAGCGGTTATATAAAACCGGGGACATTGTGAAATGGACGCCGGGTGGTGAATTGGTATTTATCGGCCGTAGTGATGAACAAATTAAAATCAGAGGGTATCGTATCGAACTGGGTGAAATAGAACATCAGCTCTGCCAACATCCCGACATCGGTCAATGTATCGTTCAAGCCTGGAAAGACGGGTCCTACCATAAACTGGTGGCCTATTATACTGCCGTAGAAGAACTGAAAGAGGCCGATCTGACACAGCACTTAAACTCTGTATTACCAGCTTATATGGTTCCTTCATATTTTTGTTATCTGGAGTCATTTCCAGTAAATACAAACGGAAAAGTCGAACGTGGAGCTCTCCCCGATCCGAGGGGCAACTTATTTATTCAAGCTGATGAAGTAGTGGAAGCAGACGAGGACGGTTTCGAAAAGCGCTTGCTTTGGATTTGGCGGCAGATTTTAAAAAGAGGAGATATCGGGGTTAACGACCATTTTTACGCGGTTGGGGGAGACTCAATTCTTGCCATTCAGGTCGTATCTATGGCCAGGGATCATGGTATCATGCTTACTCCAAGACAAGTTGCGGAGTATCCAACCATTCAGAAATTAGCTGCTGTGGTTACTTGGACAGACAATGATCAAAAGGAAGATCTCAGCGTTGACTTGACAGGCGAATTTGGTTTGACACCGATCCAGCACTGGTTTTTCGAGCAACAGTTTGTAGAGCCGCATTATTTCAACCAATCACAGCTTTTTGTACTCAGGGATTGTGATGCTGTGAAGCTGGAAACTGCCATTAATCAATTGATTCGATTACATCCAGAGCTTTCAATGGAGATCGTAGTCAAGGAACATGTGTATTCGCAGCGCTACCGAAAGGATGCTTCCATTCAACTGGCTAGCTACACCCTTCAACAAATCGATTATCCCGAATCCGAAATTTCAAGCATATGTGATACGTGGAACAGACAATTGAATTATGAGACGGGCGCCATGATGTATGCAGGAGTAATTCAAGGTCACCCTGATGGAAAAACCCGTCTGTTTATGACTATACATCATCTAGTCATTGATGGAGTGTCTTGGAGAATATTGGTCCAGGAATTGTATCAATTGTATCAGGGTATAGCGCTGCCTACTGTTTTAAATCCATACAAAAAATGGCATTCTGTATTGATGAGTTATTCTAAACATAAAGATACTTTACGCCATATTGAATATTGGAAAAAGGTGCAGCATCAAACCGCAGCATTTGTGCTGCCAGTGAACCATTCCCCGGCTCGTAAAAAGAGCAGTGAATCTTCGGAATGGGTTACGATGCTTACTCCAGACGATACGGAACTGCTTTTGCACCATTGCTCCCAAGCTTACCATACCGAGATTAACGACCTGCTACTTACAGCCTGGTCCCTGGCGCTCTCCGCTTGGTCTGGGCAGAAGACGATTGCGTTTCGCTTAGAAGGTCATGGACGTGAGCACTTTGTATCCGATATAGATCTGACAAGAACCATCGGTTGGTTTACCTCCATGTTTCCGGTATGCATTCAGATTACGGACAATTCCCCCTTGGGAGCGACGATTAAATCTGTCAAAGAGCAGTTGCGTTGTATTCCTCACCGCGGCATGTCATATGGCGCTTTGAGATACTGCCATCCGAATACAGAAGTCCGTTCCGAGTTATCAGCTTCTGAACCTCAGGCTCTTTTCAATTACTTGGGCCAGTTTGATCAGGGGAATGCGAGCGAATTAAACCAGTGGTTAGGGTTTACAAGTGACGCAGCACAGGATTATAGCTCGCCGCTTAATCATGGAACAAGCCTATTGGAACTCAACTGTTCCATTGTTCATGGCAAGCTGCATTTGTTTATGAAATATAGCAAACGTCACTATGAAGAAGCCACCATTACTCAGTTGTTAGATACTTTTATAACACGTTTGCTTGCTATTATCGAACATTGCAGCCGGACTGAACACCAAGAGTTCACACCTAGTGATTTTCCATCAGTGTCACTGGAACAGCATTCGCTCGACCAGATCGTAAAGACATATCATCGGCAATTTGGTTTGGATAAAATGATGTACCTAAGTCCCTTACAAGAAGGACTGCTGTTCCATTATTTAGATCATCCTAGTTCCGATCAATACTTTGTGCAGGTTAGTTGGAAATATCATGGCAGGCTAGAGGTAGATCGTTACCGGGAAGCCTGGAACAGCATCATTTCTGAAAATGATAGCTTGCGGACTTGCTACATTTGGGAGGCGTTGGACAAACCCATACAATGTATTGTCCGAAATGTAGAATGGGATTGGAGATTTTTGGATTTTGAAGCAGAGCAACCAGAGCAGCAACAGGAGTGTATCGAACGCTGGATGACTATGGATCGTAATCGCCGTTTTGATCTGAGTCAACCTGCGTTCCGCATAACACTGATTCAGACCGCTTCGAATGAATGGACGATGATCTGGAGTTACCATCATATTTTGCTGGACGGTTGGAGCCTGCCGCTACTACTGAGTCGGGTTCATGAACTCTATGCTTGTAGCCTGCAAAACCGGATGCCACAGCGCAGCTTGACCCGTTCTTTTGAAACTTATATTCGTTGGTTAAACAATAAGGATCGCACGGAGGCCGAGTCATTCTGGAAGGCATATTTGGCTGACGTAACGGAGCCGACCCATCTGCCGATAGAGAAGGGCATACTTCCCGATGTACATCAACCGATTGAGAACCAGCAGATCGAGACTTTTTGTATCGATTCGAGACGAACCAAGCGGATCACTGATTTTGTACAGACAGCACAAGTTTCGCTAAATACGTTGGTGCAGTTCGCATGGGGCAAAGTGCTACAAGTCTATCAAGATGCGGATACAACCGTATTTGGCATGGTCGTGTCCGGGAGGGGATCGGATCTTGCACAATCGGATCGGATCACGGGTATGCTGATTAATACGTTACCTTTGGTCATGCACTGGAATGTGGAGCAAACCATCACTGAATATGTACAAAAGCTGCACCAAACCATTCAGAAACTAAACGACTACAGCTATGTGAGCCTGAACGAACTGAATAGCTGGTCTGGTATTCAAGGACATGTCATGTTTTACAGCATCGTAGCATTCGAAAATTATTTGAACAACTATCGGCAGCCTGAAAATGAATTGAAGATGTCAGCTATGGAGGAACGAGAGAAAACGAATTATCCAATGACGATCACCGTTGCCAATGACGGGGAACAGATCACCATCAAGTTTATGTATGATGCAGATCGACTGAAACAAGAAACGGTTTGCCGACTGGCAGAGCATCTGCTAAATACGGTGCAATATGTGTTGGAATATCCGAATCACACCGTCGGAGACGTTTGCTTTATGAACAAGGATGAATATGATCGAATCGTCTATGACTGGAACAATACGTATACAGCATATCCCAGAGAACGTTCAATTGTTGATTTATTCCAGGAGCAAGCGAAACTACGGCCTATGCAGCCGGCAGTAATTGCGCACAATCAGGTTATGCCCTACCACAGCCTTAACCTCATGTCCCAGCACATTGCCAAGATGTTAACGGATGATGCTGATGACAACAATCATGAAAAGTTTATCGGAGTTTACTTGCCGCGCTCTCTTGAATTCATTGTCTCCATCCTGGCGATCATGAAAGCGGGATATGCCTATGTTCCCATTGACCCCGATTTTCCGGCAGCAAGAACCCATGAATTAATCAAGGACGCTGGACTGGACACCATCCTCACTTCACAGGAAGGAGCGGAACGTATCTCGGAAGCCAGTAGGGGAATCCATTTAATATTAATTGATACAGAGCATTTTGACCAAAATGGAGTGGTGAAACAAGAAGAGAAGGAGAACATGATTGCTCCCAATGACCTTGCTTATCTAATGTATACATCAGGATCGACAGGAAAACCGAAAGGCGTTATGGTGGAACATCGCAGTGTCATTCGCTTGGTCAAAAACACCTCTTATTTCCCGTTTTCCTCTGATATCAGATTGCTTTATACGGGTTCGCCTGTTTTTGACGCTTCTACGTTTGAAATTTGGGGGACATTGCTGAATGGAGGACAGCTGTTTGTAGTTTCAAAAGATGATCTTCTAAATATCCATGTGCTGGAGCAGCGGATAAAGGAGTGGAGAATTAATACACTATGGCTAAGTTCCGCACTGTGTAATCACTGGATTGAAGAAAATGAAAAGATATTTGCTGGACTCCAATGGCTGCTCATAGGTGGGGAAATTTTGTCAGTTAAGCATATAAATCGTATCCGGCTTGCCTATCCGGAACTTTCGATTCTCAATGTATACGGTCCTACGGAGAACACCACCTTTTCGACGAGCTACCGGATCGAAAAGTCTTTTGAGCAGAATATTCCTATTGGCAAGCCCATTAGTAACTCAACTTGTTATATTCTGGACAAGTGGGGTCGTGTTCAGCCTGTCGGAGCAATCGGGGAATTATGCGTGGGGGGAGACGGGGTTGCAAGGGGGTATTGGCGGCAAAACCAATTGACACAGCAAGCGTTTGCACCGAATCCATATCACTCTGCCAAAGATGGTGAAAGAGGTACAAATTTAATTCTATACCGTACGGGAGATCGGGCGAGATGGCTACCAGACGGGAATATCGAGTATATTGGACGGGCTGACGATCAGGTGAAACTACGTGGCTATCGAATCGAACTTGGAGAAGTCGAGTTCCGTCTTAGCAGCTATCCTGTAGTGAAAGAATGTCTGGCCTTTGTCCGGGAGGTTCATGGCGATTTGCGGATGATCGCTTACTATACAGCGGAAGAGGAGCAACGAGTGGAGCTGCTTCATAATTTTATGGCTGAAGGTCTTCCATCTTATATGATACCGTTTCGTTACGTTTGGCTGAAATCGTTCCCATTAACGGCTAACGGAAAAATCGATCGCAAAAAGCTTCCTTTACCTGAAATCCATAGTAGTGATAGAGAAGTAAATGCTGGATCGAAGACTGAATTGGAACAAACAATAGAAGAAGTTTGGGGCATGGTTCTGAAGCTAGATTACATTGGCAAAAATGAAGACTTTCATACGTTGGGAGGACATTCGCTCCATGCGCTACGCATAGCCAGTCTGCTGCAAAAAAGCGGATATCCGGTTACGGTTAACCAAATATTTCGCGAACAGACGATCGAACGTTTGGCCGTCTCATTGAGCAATGCAATGACGGATACAACAACTGTCCTTAGTACAAATATGGATATCCCATATATTCAGTCTATAAGAAAAGCATATCCGGATGACGGATTTCCGCTATCTGCTGTACAAAAACGTTTTTTTCAAAGAGATCTCGTGAATCGTAACATGTTTAATGTACCTTACCTGGCCCGGCTCAAAAATTGCATCCCTACAGAATTGCTGAACACGTCGCTTGAGTCACTATTGAACAAACATGCGGCTTTGCGACTATCCTTTGCTCAACTGGAAGATGATGAATGGTATCAGTTTGAGCAGAAAATAAGTGTAGAACAGGTAGTCTCTTACGTGGATTTGCACATGGTCTCGGGATCACATGACGCCTACATTTCGGAATACTGCTCGAAAGTGCAGCGTGAATTCGATATCAAAGAAGGACCCTTATGGAAAGTTGTGTTGTTTGACCATTATTGCGAAGAGAGACAACAGGTGATATTACTTCTGTTCCATCATTTAATTTTTGACGGGATTTCCATAAACATTTTTTTAGAAGAGTTAAGACATCTTCTCCTGCCGGGAAAAGGGAATGATCTGGCGTTACATGCGAAGGAGGAGGGAAGCAGTTATCGGGATTGGTGCATGGCGTTGACCCAATATGCGGCGAAAGACTTTTTTCCTAAAGCATCTACTTTCTGGAGTAAGGTTGTGGAAGGCGGCCAATCTTTACAGGTTGACACGGAATCGGAGATACAGCCACTTCATCGCCACATGAGAACTATAACGTATGATTTACTTGAAGGAGAGGAGCATATTCTTCTTCTAAAAGCATTGGCTGTAAAGCACCATACTACGCCACTGAGCATCTTACTGACGGCATTGTCACAGGCTTGTTTCCAATTGAAAAAGCAATCAGATTTGCTGCTGCATGTGATGTCTTATCAACGTGAGTCCTTTTTGCCGGGTATCGTGATTGATCGTACAATTGGTTTTTTCGCCGGAGCATATCCCCTTCGAATTCAGATCTCGGAAGGAGAACTGTCCGACAATTGGGAAATGGCACTGGGACATGTCGTACACACGTTGCGGCATATTCCATCTGAAGGCATGGATTACTTTATTTTACGCCATTTGATACAGAATATTTATCCAAATACGGAACCACTAAAGGACGAAACACACATGCTTTTCCATTACCAATCAGAGGAAATGAATGGGATAGCCGATGAGTTGTACGAGCCTTTATCCATTTCTTACGGAAATACGAACGCCGCAGACAATCCCTCTGCTTACAAGCTAAATATAACAGCAGGTCTTAGACGCGATAGATTAAGTTTAACCTGCTATTATAGTTCACTACATTATAAGGATCAGACGATCGCTGAACTAATACGCTTCATAAGCGAACATCTGTGCGAAAGCATCGGTGTTCGCCCATATACCATGATAGGGGAGGGGAGCTTCAGATTATGAAAGTATATGAATTTTGCCCATTTTTCAATGAAAATCGCATTGCAGATATTAAAATAAAAGAAAATGCCGGCTGGATTGACGAGCTGCACGTGATCGAAGCCAACAAGACGTTCAGTTATTTGGATAAGCCCTGCAACTTTAATCCAGATTATGTTGGTCCCAAGGTGATTCATCATCCATTTCACGCGGATCAACTGTTTCGTGAACCTGAGAAGCACTCATTGTACTTCGATGTGGATAGCTGCGGCGCAGATAACTTTGACCGCTGGTACTGGCGTCTGCTCAGCTATAACAGTGCGTTTCATAATGAGGCTTGCCAAAGAAACAGAAGTACCTCTATCTTACAGGATAAAGTTAAAGACGATGATGTGATCATTTTGGCTGATTTTGATGAGATCATTGACAGTCGGATGGCGGATCGTATTGTTTCGGAAGTGAAGAAACATCAAGTTATTACAATTAAAATGCACTATTCTGTATTCTTCCTGAATCTTTTTTGCCAATCTAATCACGGTGCTCCTCATTGGAGCTACCGCGTGTTCGCCATGACCGGCCGGTACTTCAAAAGTATGCCTTTCTCACCCGACTATCTCAGGAAGAAGGGAATTGCTGAAGCGTTATATCATGACATTTATTGTCTGGAGGAGCCAGCTGGATTCCACCATTCATGGCTTGAATATCAGAAAACCGCGCTTCCCAAACTGCAAGCTTTTGCTGCCAATGTAGAAGATAAAAGTATATTAAATGCAGAGTATATTGATCAATGCTTACATGATAAAAAGCTGTACTATATCGATACCGAACTTTATGTTGATAACTCAAAATCGTTTTTGAGCAGTCTACAGGAACTTGAAACAGATGATCTTTGGTATAAGTAAAGGAAGTTAGATTAGCTGCCTGAGAAACCCGGTTCACACAAGATCAGGGTTTCTCTTTTGCTTTTTTTCAAGCTATAAGGGGGAGCTACGCCAATTGGGAGGAGTAAAGCGAAAAGAAATCAAATAAAACTGCCGACGAGATCGGCAGTTTAGTTTAAGGATCTTCTGATGATCAGGTTATTCATCGGAAGGTTATTTTGCTATGTAATCAGAATCAATAGTAGCTGTTTGAATTCAATGAACTTATGATAGCAGGCAACAGAGCAACAGCCATAATGATATAGATCACAATTACAATAGCGGCCCAAAGAAGGCCTGCTTTAGCATAGTTAGCTTTGCTCGGATTAGTCGAGCCGCTAAATGCCCACACAAACAGCATAATAAGTCCAACTACCGGTATAGCCATCAGAAGTAAACTGATCATCCACTCCTTGAATGATACAGGAGGCGGGTAAACAGGGGCTGGTCTGGATGGTGCTCCTTGCTGATTGAATTGCGGATTAAACTGGTTAGACAATTAGATCTTCTCCCTACGTGATTAGTATGTTGTGTTTCCTATATTGACCAAAACATCATACATGATATGACAATAAGCAACAAGTGAAATTCAGTAAACAGTCTAATAGTACTACCAAATGATTAAAAATAGGACTATACACCCTATTGACGAAGCAGTTTTTATATATTACTGTATTGATATTAACATTTTGTTTTTATCAATTGATTCAAATTAAAAGTTACATAGAGCATTCATCACTTTTGAATTAAAAGCGACAAATGACCCATATATGAACAGGTAGGTGAGGCAAGTGACAGATGGATCGAAACATAATCACAGTGGCTTGACGGAAGAGGAGTTCTTAGCCCTGTATGATGCGAATGAATATGAGCGCCCATCCGTAACGGTAGATATGCTGCTATTTACGGTAATGGATCAGCTCCAACAAAATTATCGGAAGCTGCCTGAGAAGACCCTCCAGCTTCTTTTGATCCAAAGAGGAGAGCACCCTTATATAGGGCAATGGGCGTTGCCGGGGGGGTTTGTAGGTATAGATGAAAGTCTGGAAGAGGCTGCGCGACGTGAGCTTAAAACGGAAACGAATGTGGATCAGATTTATATGGAGCAGCTATATACTTGGGGAGATGTGGCACGTGATCCTCGTATGCGGGTAATCAGCTGCGCTTACATGGCATTGGTGGATCACGATTCCTTGGAGGTACAGGCGGGGGATGATGCCGATGATGCCCAGTGGTTTGAGCTGGATTACAGCGTAGCTCAGGAAACGCGGACGAAGCAGCCGGAAGGTTACACATGGGAACAAGACATTGATATCACATTGAAGCATGGGGACATCCATCTATCAGCCAAAGTAAAAATAACTGAAATTCTTAAGGGAAGAACCATTGAAATCAAGCGAGAGGTGCTGGAGTCACAAGGAATTGCTTTTGATCATGCCAAAATTATTGCGTACGGTATAGAGCGTCTGCGCAGCAAAATAGAATACACAGATATCGCGTTTCACCTGATGCCAGCTCTATTTACACTGAGTGAGCTTCAGCAGGTGTATGAAATTATTCTAGGTAAGGAGCTGTTGGCCGCAGCTTTTCGTCGCAAAATAGCTGATCTCGTGGAAGAAACCAATGAGTATAGAAAGGCGGCTGGACATCGTCCGTCCAAGTTATACCGATTTAAGCCTCGGTCGCGTTTTATGTAGCATAAGGAATATGAAATGAGGAATCTTCATGGAAAAGTTTACATTTTTTTATCGCAGTCATTCGCCATTTTCGCAATGGTATCCTTCTGATTTTGTCGTGGATGGATTGGAGTTTAACTGTGCCGAGCAATATATGATGTTGAAAAAAGCACAGCTTTTTGGGGATGAAGAGGCAGCCTTGAAAATTATGCAAGCACCTACCCCAAGGGAGCAAAAAGCCCGGGGCCGCAGTGTGCGCGGATTTGACCAATCCTTGTGGGAGGCCAATTGCCGGCAATTTGTATATGACGGTAATTACGCCAAGTTTACACAAAATCCGAATTTGCTCAAGCACCTGCTTAAAACGAAAGGAACCACTCTGGTTGAGGCTAGTCCGACCGACACCATTTGGGGTGTCGGCTTAGCTGAGAGCGATGCTCGTATACGGAACCGCAAGCTATGGCGTGGTACGAACTGGCTTGGGGAAATATTGACGAATTTACGTGAGGATGTATTGCAAAAGGAGAAATAGTCACCATGAAAAATACAATGAATTCCCGGAGTAACCGGGATGCACGATCACATATGGCGCAGGAGACACTATCCATTTTGGAGAATGGATATTACATGAATATCAAACAGGTTCAAGTAAATATGACAAAAGAGATAGGAAATGCGGTCACAGGATCGAAGTTATATACACCTTCTCAACTGGTAGCTGTAAAGCAAGAAACAGAGCAAAGAATAAAAAGTATATGGGGGCCTTCTTCCCGCATAGAAGAACAGACGATTATTGCAAAATTGGAAATTACGGGAGAAAGCACGTTACAGGCGGCATACAGACTCCAGGTAGAGGAGAAGCTGACCCACGTGGCGTGTTTGAATTTTGCATCAGCTAAAAACCCGGGAGGTGGATTTCTCGGAGGCAGCCAGGCTCAAGAAGAAAGCTTGGCTCGTTCGTCAGCGTTATATCCTTGCATTTCACAAATGGAAGAGATGTATGGACATAATCGGAAGCTGCGGAGCTGTTTTTATTCAGATTATATGATTTATTCGCCTGAAGTTCCGGTATTTCAGGATGATCAGGGAACATTGTTGGAGAAGCCATATCAAGTCGACTTCCTGACCGCAACTGCTGTAAATGCTGGAGTTGTGCGAGAACGGGAGCCAGAGCAGGTGAATCGGATTGGGGAAGTGATGCTGGAGCGGATCCGTTACGTTCTTGGAATGGCTAAGCAAAACGGCGTAGAACATCTTGTGCTGGGAGCCTATGGTTGCGGAGTATTTCGCAATAAGCCAGAAGAGGTTGCCCTCTGGTTCAAGCAAGTGCTTGTAGATGAAGGATATGGTTTGCTGTTTGACCGGATTGTTTTTGCAGTGTTGGATCACAAAGCAGACCAACATACTTTAAATAGCTTTAAAAATGTTCTTTCTTGAAGTGAAGGCAGTGCATAAAAACTGTTTTACTATAATATTCCATGAAAAAGGAAGGTGCTGAATGAATCCATCTTCGAATATAACCTGGCATGTGTCCGATATTGATAAGCAAGCGCGTCAGCTTTTGAATGGCCATAAAAGTCCGGTACTTTGGTTTACAGGGCTGTCTGGTTCGGGAAAATCAACGGTATCCTGCACACTTGAAAAAGCGTTATACGCACGAGGCATACACACGTTTATTTTGGATGGAGATAATGTTCGGCACGGTTTAAATCAGAATCTAGGTTTCCTGCCCGCTGACCGTAAAGAAAATATCCGCCGTATTGCCGAAGTTGCAAAGCTAATGGCACATGCGGGTGTTCTAACGATTTGCGCCACCATTTCCCCTTATCGTGAAGATCGTGAAATGGTAAAGGAGATTTTACAGCAGGAAGGTTGCTATGAGATTTATATACAGTGCAGCTTGGAGGAATGTGAGCGACGCGATCCAAAAGGAATGTACAAGAAAGCGCGTGCCGGAGAAATTCATCATTTTACGGGGATTGATGCTCCCTATGAAGCACCGCTGGAACCTGATCTAATCGTATCTACTGAAGGTCGAGAGGTAATCCAGTCGGTTCAGGATATCTTGGATTTTCTCGACAGGGAGCAGCTACTATTATGATTTTATGATGAATTCTACATGAATATTGTCTGAAAGCCTCAATGGCAAAACTTCGAGAAGTGATTAAAGTAATCATCACAGAACGTGAAAATTGAAACATATCTATTGGTAAATAAATACATTACTGCATATACGGCAAGCCTTATGGGGCTTGCTTTTTTATTTATGATTTTAAACTAATTCTAAATCCTAGATTATAATAATTATAAAAAAGTATTGATTTTTGTTTGTGCACAATTTATAGTGAAAGGCACATAGTTAACCAATTCATTCAAGAGGTGATTTCAATCATGAGTAACCAACCAACGAACCTGACTACAAGCTGGGGCGCTCCTGTTGGAGATAATCAAAATTCGATCACAGCAGGCTCACGGGGTCCCACACTAATTCAGGATGTGCATCTGCTGGAGAAATTGGCGCATTTTAACCGGGAGCGTGTGCCGGAACGTGTCGTTCATGCAAAAGGTGCAGGGGCGCACGGATATTTTGAAGTCACTAATGATTTGTCTGCATATACAAAAGCAAGCTTCTTGTCTGAAGTGGGCAAGCGTACACCGATGTTTATCCGTTTTTCTACTGTGGCGGGTGAGCTGGGCTCGTCCGATACTGTACGCGACCCACGTGGTTTTGCGGTGAAGTTTTATACAGAAGAAGGCAACTATGATCTCGTGGGCAATAATACACCTGTGTTTTTTATTCGGGATGCCATTAAATTTCCTGACTTTATTCATACGCAAAAACGTCATCCCCAATCCCATCTGAAAAACCCGAATGCGGTCTGGGATTTCTGGTCCTTATCTCCTGAATCGCTGCATCAGGTAAGTATCCTTATGTCTGACCGCGGTATTCCAGCTACACTTAGACATATGCATGGTTTCGGTAGTCACACGTTCAAGTGGGTAAATTCCGAAGGACAGGCAGTATGGGTGAAATATCATTTTAAAACAGAGCAAGGTGTGCAAAATCTTGATGTGGATTTGGCTGCGAAAATTGCCGGTGAAAATCCGGATTATCATACAGAAGATTTGTTTAATGCCATCAAAAAAGGTGATTTTCCGGCATGGAAACTTCATGTGCAGATTATGCCCGTAGAAGATGCAGATACGTATCGCTTTGATCCATTTGATGTGACAAAAGTATGGTCTCAAAAGGATTATCCGCTGATTGAGGTTGGGCGCATGGTGCTGAATCGTAATCCTGAGAACTACTTTGCTGAGGTAGAGCAGGCGACATTCTCTCCGGGTTCATTTGTTCCTGGAATTGAAGCATCCCCGGATAAAATGCTGCAAGGACGCCTGTTTGCCTACGGCGACGCACATCGCTACCGTGTAGGTGCAAATCATAATTCGTTGCCGATCAACCGTCCGCATGCAGAAGTACACAACTACCAACGCGATGGTGCATTACGCAGTGACAGCAATGGCGGAGGATCTGTTTATTACGAGCCTAATAGTCTCGGTGGACCCAAAGAATCACCTGCGCACAAAATTGCTCCTTTTGAAGTGTCTGGCGAAGCGCAAAGTGTAGCCTACGATCATCATGATCACTACACACAGCCGGGCGACCTGTACCGTTTGCTCAGTGAAGAAGAGCGTGTACGTCTGGTCCGAAACATCGTAAATGCGATGAAGCCGGTAGAAAGTGATGAAATCAAACTGCGTCAGATCGGACATTTCTACAAAGCTGATCCTGAATATGGACGTCGTGTAGCGGATGGTCTGGGCTTGACCGTTCCACAAGGCGAGTAAAAGGATTTTGCAAACTTCTAATCTGATAAACCCGTATGAATAAATAATAAAAGGATGTCCCAACACCACGTACATGGTGGATGGGACATCCTTTGTTTTTGAGAGCGATATAAATCAGGTGCTGCTATATCCTCTGCAAGCGAGGTAAATAGATTACAAGAAACAGTGACCGTCCTAGTGCAAACACGATAAAGGACAGCCAAAGTCCGTGATTCCCATAATGGGGAACGCACCAGAAGAGAGCGATCAAAAAGCAGAGCAATGAGATCAGCATCGAATTACGAATCGGATACGTTACTGTCATTCCTGTAAACACACCATAGAACACCAGTCCCAGCCCGGCTGCCAGCGGAAAGACCACAAGCCATCCATTATAAGGGCCTGTAAGGCTAATCACTGTAGCATTATCCGTAAATAGCGAGATAAGCGGCTCTTTCAGTGCGAAATACAATCCTCCCGTCACTACGCTGGTCATCAGTGTCCAGAACCAGGACAAGTGAATAACCCTTTGCAGCATTTTACGATCCCCGGCACCCTGAGCCTGACCCGTCATAATGCTACTGGCGTTGGCGAACCCATCAAAAAAGTAAGCCATAATATAGTGGATCTGTAGCAAAATAGCGTTCGCCGCCAACTGATCGGTCCCAAAGCTCGCACTGCGCGCCGTAAACAGATTAAACATCGTCAGCAGACAGGCTGTACGAATCATAAGATCAAGGTTTGTTGCCATGACACTTTTCAACTCTGAGGCTCCAAACCAACCTCGCCAATTCATCTGTCCGCTTTGCTTCCATTCTCTCCAAATCGATGAGCGGAACACCAGAACTAGACCCAATATACATGCAAGAACCTCCGCAATCAGAGTAGCGCTTGCTACACCAGTGACATTCCAATGCATCATCTGTGTAAATACAATAGCTAATACCATATTGATTACGTTCATTGTAATTTGCAAAAATAATGTAGCCTTCACACGGGATAATCCCATCAGCCAGCCGAGCAGCACATAGTTCACCAATGTAAGAGGGGCTCCCCAAATACGAATGCTAAAATAAATTGCTGCCTGCGCCGCTACATCCTGAGCCGGATGGATTAGCTGAAGAGAAGCTAGCAGAATTGGCTTTTGTAACACAATGAATACCGCACCAATGAGTAGAGCAATGGCCAGTGGGCGCATGAGAGCAGCTATGCTCTGGTCGTTATTTTGTGCCCCCGCGGCTTGTGCCGTGAAAGCCGATGTGCTGACTCGCAGGAAGCCAAACAGCCAATATAAAGTATTGAAAATAAGAGTGCCCACCGCTACACCGCCTAAATACGCGGAATGGCTCAAATGACCGATTACAGCTGTATCCACCGCACCGAGCAGCGGGGTTGTAATCGTCGAAATAATTAAAGGGATAGCTAAAGCAAGATAGGCTCGGTGGGAAGGCAACATGTTGAAAAAACCTCCAGTAATGATTGTGTATAAGGATGGCGATCCGAATGAAATAATGCTTCTTTGGGAAAATGCTCAACCACACTGCCTTCTTTCATGACCATGATTCGATCACTCATAAAGTGCACAGCCGCCAGATCATGTGAGATAAACAGGTAAGCCAGTCCTAGCTCATCCTGCAAATCCTTGAGCAGATTTAAAACGGTGGCTTGTGTAGTCACATCCAAACTAGCCGTTGGCTCGTCCAATACGATAAAATCCGGCTCTGTGCTGATGGCACGTGCGATGGTTACACGCTGCTTTTCCCCACCGCTGAGCTGATGTGGAAACTTGTCCAGATAGCTGGCTGGAAGCTTTACCATATCAAGCAAATGTTCTGCTATATCCCGACGTTCTGAGGACATACCCGCCATAAAGGAAGGAACATAGTACTGAAGCTGGTCCAGTGGCTCCAGCAGGGAGTGCAGGATGGTTAGTCTGGGGTTCAAAGCCGCAGATGGATGTTGAAATACTGCACCCAGCCTGCTGCGAATCCGTTTTAATTCGCTCCGCTTTAGCCCTCGGATAGACTGTCCATCCAGTCTAAGCTCACCTTGATCAAAGGGGTCCAATGTCAAAATACAGCGAGCGAGTGTACTTTTCCCACTGCCGCTTTCCCCGACGATGCCCAGACATTCTCGGGGGGAGATCGTCAGAGCAACATCTTGCAGCACCGTTTTGCCTCCAGCGTAAGCCTTCGTCAAACCGGAGACGGTCACGACAGGATTAGACGTGTCTTGCCGCTGAGCGCAGGTGGCTTGGTTATCCATGTAAAGCGCTCCTTTCCATTGCGTTTTGTTCTTCAGTGCTGTTGTAAGGTAAACGTGCTGGAGCGCCCGGAGACAGCGGCGGAATAGCCGCCAGTAGACGACGAGTATACGGGTGGTCCGGATGGTTCAGCACCGCTTGCGTGTCACCTATTTCAACCAGTGAACCTTCGCGCATCACTGCGATTCGATCTGCATACTTGCGTACATGACGCAGGTCGTGAGTGATCCACAAGACGGAAATACCCGTTTCCGTTCGGATTTGGTCAATGAGTTGGAGCACCCGATGAGCTGTGAGCGTATCCAGCGCTGTTGTAGGCTCGTCGGCAATAAGCAACTTCGGCTCCAGAAGCAGTGCAGCCGCAATAGCTGCCCGTTGCAATTGACCGCCGCTGAGCTGGAACGGATAGCTGCGGTACACACGCTCGGCGGGAAGCTGTACGCGCTCCAGCACCTCGATACAGTGCTGTTTGCGCGCCTTGCGATCTTGTTTGCCATGGGCGCGCATCAGCTCGTCCAGTTGGATGCCTACACGCAGAAAGGGGGTGAAAGCCCCGTGGTAGTCTTGAAAAATGTAAGATATTTCACTACCCAGCAAAGAACGTCGTTGTTTAGCGGATAGGGCTAGCAAATTATTGTCCTTCCACGCAATGATTCCTTCCGCTGTAACAGAAGAGGGGAGAAGGCCGCCGATAGCGAACGCCGTCATGCTTTTGCCGCTACCGCTTTCGCCGGCTAGAGCACACCATTCCCCCGGACGAATGGCAAGCTCCAGTTGCTCTACAATCGTTTTTACATTTGTCCGAATCGTTAAGCCTTCAATAGTCAGCATGTACAGCTCACTCCTCTGTCCGGGTTTTAACATCATAACGGTCGCGCAGTTTGTCTCCCAATACGTTCGCCAGTAGCACTGTTAGCACGACAGCTATCCCTGGAACCAGCATCAGGTGGGGAGCCATTTGAAAATACGCTCGTCCTTCATTCAACATAGTACCCCATTCGGGAATTGGCGGCTGTGGACCTAAGCCCAAAAAAGATAGGGAGGCAATCATTAAAATGATTTTGCCGATATCCAGCGTAGCCAACACAAGAACATTCCCAATTGCATGGGGGAGAATATGCCGCATGACAATCCGCAGGGAGGAGGTACCCGCCAGTATGGATAACGAAATGTAATCCTTTTGCTTTTCTGCCAGAACGGTACTACGCACCAGACGTGCATAACCAACCCATTTTACCGCAGTCACCGCGAAAATAAGATTTACTAAGCCTGGTCCGAGCAAACCGCTCAGTACAATGGCAAAAATATAATCAGGTAATGTCATGAAGGCATCGACCACCCGCTTGAATACACGATCCATCCAGCCTCCAATAAATCCTGAAAGCAGACCAAGAGGGACCCCGACAACCAGCGAAACGGCCAAAATCAACAAACTGGTTCCGACAGTCGTCCGAAGTCCAGCTATGACTCTCGATAGTACATCTCTGCCCAAATGATCCGTTCCCAGCCAGTGCGTAGCGCTGATCGATTGTAGTCGATTCCCCATCTGGATGCGATACGGATCTTGCGGTGCAAGAAACGGAACGACTGTAATTGCTGCAAGAATGAGCAGGATGGAGAGCGACACGATCCATGTTTTGGACAATCGTGTTCTAGTGAGCTGCCCGTTTTCCGCATGTACGGATTTTATCATGATAAACGTTTCTCCTTCAAAGCGATTTCAGGATTGACCCAACGGTAGGACAGCTCTACCAAAATATTGATACATACAATGAATGCAGCCATAAATACGGTATAGCCCTGAATTATGGGGTAATCCCTTGCAGCGATGGCATCCACAATCCATTTGCCCAGCCCCGGATAGGCGAATAGCACTTCAATTACGACTGTACCTCCCAGTAGGCTGCCTATACTCTCACTGAATACCGTAATAAGCGGAACTAGACTGTGACGAAGCATGTGTCTGAAAAAAATGCGGATGGGGCTGATTCCACGCGCTTGCGCCGCTTTGATAAAGTCTTGCCCCGAGCTTTCAATCAGACTTGCGCGGATCATTCGTACATAAACGGCCGCCATTGCCAATCCCAAGGTAAGAGAAGGGAGTACCAAATGAAAAGCGGTTCCTTCACCCATAGACGGCAAAATGCGCAATTTAACTGCAAACCATTCGATAAACAAAAGCCCCAGCCAAAAGCTGGGAATCGAGGAGCCGATTAAGGCAAACACACGACTGGCTCTGTCAATCCAACGGTTACGGTAGAGCGCTGCCATCGTTCCGAGCGGGAGAGCTATCAGCAGCATAATGAACAGGGAGCCTCCGGTCAGCAGAAGTGTATAAGGCAGTTTTTCCATAAACTCTGTGAATACCGGACGATGGGTTAAATAAGATTGTCCAAAATCAAACTGAAGTAACTGAATCAACCACTTACCATATTGCACAGGCAATGATTGATCCAGCCCCAGTTGGCTGCGCATATCCATAATTTGCTGATTGGACACAGCTACATCATCGACTCGGAGAATGCTCCGGACGGGATCGCCTGGAACAAGCTTAAGCAGACAGAAGCTCACAAAGGAAAGAATAAGAAAGAACAAAACCAGTTCAAGAAACTTTTTGGCGATGGATTTGAACATGCTAATTCACATCCAGGTCCTGGGTCAGCAAGTAGTATTCACTTTGGCTAGTTACCCAGTTATGTACGTAATCGCGATAGGCCACTACGTTGTTAGGATGGACCAGAAAGGATTGCAGATTTTCTTGGTCAATCAGTGTGACAGCCTTCAGCGCCAGCTTGTTGCGTTCTTCCTCATTCACGGTTGTGTTCAGCTGTGAAATCATACCCGTGAGTTCTGGTACATGCACACGCCCATAATTCAGTGCTCCTTCAGGCATGTAAGCCGCATTCAGAAAATAGCTTGCATCGCCGCGCGGGACTGTAATGCTACTATAAGTCGCTAAATCCCAATCCTGATGTGCGGCGAGATATTCGTCAATATTATCAACCTGACGGATATCAATCGTAATGCCAAGTTCTTTAGCGTTAGCCTGAATCAGCTGGGAAATGAGTGGAAGCTCCGCTCTCGACTGGTAAGTTAGCAGTGTAAGATGAAGCGGCTTGCCGTCGGGGTTCGCAACTTTTCCGTTCTGCACTGTATATCCAGCTTGCTTGAAGCCTTCTCGTGCAGCATTCAAATCAAACTGTTTCGTAATATATTTTGGTGAAAAAGGAAAGTCGGACAAGAACGGGCCTTGAGCAGGGGTTCCCTGACCAGACATGATACCACTGGCAATCTCATCCCGATTGATCAGGTTATCGAATGCTTTACGCACAGCCGTCTTTTTCAGATCGTTATTGTTCATATTGTAAATCAGCTGATGCGTTCGCAAACTAGGAAGCGAGTCAACCTTAACAGTAGAATCAGCTTTCAATAGCTCCAAGCTTTCAATTGGCGGGCGATACACAATATCAGCTGTTTTGGCTTGAAAAGCAAGCTGACGCGCATTGGCGTCTTCGTTAAACATGAATTTGGCATGTTTCAACTTTACTTTACCGTTCCAATATTGTTCATTGCGATCTAAATTCAGTTCACTTCCAGCACGGAAGCTGGCAATCTTGAACGGTCCCGTCCCTGATGGGAGGTCACCTGTAGTTGTGGTGTCTATAATAGCCGTATTCGGATGAACCAGCTCAGACACAAATTCCGGGAAAGGCTTGTCTGTCGTAATGGTCAAAATCTGTCCATCCGCATGAATATCACGGATATGCAGCGCATTTTTGACCGATGGATTGAGCTTTAACGCTCTTTCCAAAGAGGCTTTGACAGCAGCAGCATTGACGGCTTTACCGCTGTGGAAGTTTACACCTGGTCGGATGTTGAAAGTCCAGTGCTGTCCGTCCTTGCTATCCCATTTTTCTGCAAGCCAAGCTTCCAGCTTGAGATCCTTGTTCACTTTGATCAGTGTTTCACTTACTCCAGCACGAACAGCTGTGTAATTTACATCTGAATGAGGGTCTATAGAAGGGCTTTGCACGTTAAACAATAAGGTGACACTTTTATCTTGTGGTGCAGCAGATGGAGAGGGTGAAGCTGACGGAGATGAAGCGCAGGCTGCCATCATCACCGCCATTACCGTAGGTATAAATAGTTTAAAATACGAAAGCTTAAACAACAGGGAGTCCTCCTTAATAGTAATCGTAATTTTTACGCTTTAATTTATAAACCATATCGTAACCAAATGAAGGAGCTTTGTAAATATGTAATTGATGAATGTGTATGTAAATTCATATGAAAAAAAGGCTGCATAACCAATAGTGAGATGGTTAGCAGCCTTTAAGTATATTTAGATATGTTTAATTTGGAATGGCTAAAAATTTATGAATTAATGCATGGGTGCTTTGGCAGTGCCATGTTCAACATGAACTCTGCGGATGAAAAACGCAAGGATCAACCCGATCACACTGATGATCATCGCAAAGAAAAATGAATTTTGTGATCCGATTGCCATGGCATTGGCCATTTCATTTACGGATTCAGGCATACTGGATTGGCTCAAATAGCTGTCCATGCCTTTCGAGAGAATACTTACCGCTACGGCTGTACCAATAGCACCAGCAACTTGTTGGAGCGTGCTCATAATGGCCGTTCCGTCTGGGTATAGATCCATAGGGAGCTGGTTAAGTCCGTTTGTCTGAGCTGGCATCATAATCATGGAAATGCCGATCATCAAGCAACTATGAAGCACAATAATGAGTACGAGAGTTGAAGTTGTTGTAATGCCAGACAGGAAAAATAAAACAGCGGCCACGATCACTAGCCCTGGAATGACAAGCCATTTGGGACCGAATTTATCGAATAGGGAGCCCATAATGGGAGACAAGAGACCGTTGATAATCCCACCAGGCAGAAGTACCAAACCTGCTGTTAGAGCAGACAAAGCCAGCCCTTTTTGCAAAAAGAGTGGAAGAATCAGCATCGTAGAAAGAATCGTCATCATACATAAGAACACCATAATAACGCCGATCACGAACATAGGATACTTAAACACACGCAAGTTCAACATAGGCTGCTTCATCTTCAACTGACGTACAGAGAACAGTATCAACGATACCAGACCGACAATCACAGGAAGCAGAACCATCAGGCTAGCCCAACCTTCGCCACCTTCTCCGGATTTACTGAAACCAAACACAACACCGCCGAAGCCAATGGAAGACAGGAGGATAGATAAAAGATCAATTTTAGGCTTGGTCGTTTCTGAAACGTTTTGCATAAATAAAATACCGCAAATCAGCGAGAGAACCAAGAACGGAAGGGAAATCCAGAAGATCCAGTGCCAAGACAGATTTTGCAGTACCAGTCCTGCAATGGTAGGTCCAACGGCAGGTGCAAACATAATTACCAATCCGATGATCCCCATAGCCGCGCCTCTCTTTTCAGCCGGGAAAATGATCAAGATGGTGTTAAACATCAACGGCAATAACAACGCTGTACCAATGGCCTGAAGAATACGTGCGATCAATAGCACTGAAAAAGTAGGTGCAAGTGCAGCAACGAGACAACCAGCTATTGAAAACAGCAACGATGTCACAAACAGCTGTCTTGTCGTAAAGGTTTGAATCAGCAATCCCGATACAGGTACTAAAATACCGAGTGTAAGCAGATAAGCGGTAGTCAACCATTGGGCTGTTGCAGTTGTAATATGCAAAATCTGCATCAAATCATTCAGTGCAATGTTAAGTGCCGTTTCACTGAACATCCCAATAAAGCCGCTAAGGAGCAGGGCAATCATAATAGGTAGCACCTTGAACGTTTTGGGTTCAGAGGGTGAACTCGATTGACTCATTGTATTCATGTTGTTTTTGTTCCTCCAATAAATTAATGGTGTTGAATTATAACGATCGGTCTATATATAATAAACATGTTGTTATTTTTTTGTCAAAGTATAAGTTATAACTACTATATAATGAAGGATGCTGTATATGGCTGGTAAACCCGAATCATACGAGAATATCGTACAAACCGCATCGAAGCTCTTCTTTCATCAGGGGTATCACGCGACCGGACTGAATCAGATTCTTGCGGAGAGTGGATCACCGAAAGGGTCACTTTATTATTATTTTCCGCGTGGTAAAGAAGAATTGGCTTTGGAGTGCATAAGAAGAGGGAATGAGTTTATAAAGCAAAAATTAAAACAGACACTGAACGGGAATGATAATCCAGTACTAGCCATTCAGGATTTTATCCGTAATACAGCTGAGGAGGCAGACCGTACCGGCTTTAACGATTTCATGCCGATTGGCTTCTGGGCTGCTGCGGAAACTTCCTGTATTAGTGAATCGCTACGTCATGCTTGTGTGAATACGTTTACAGATTGGCAGCACATCTATATGGAGCGCCTTCAGGATTCGGGCTGGGAAGAGGAAAAGGCACACAGTCTGGCGGTACTTATTATTTCGATGCTCGAAGGTGCATTGATTTTGGCCGTTACGCAACAGAGCAGTGCTCCTATTTATAATATCGTGGATTACATTCCACAGTTGGTCAAATAATCCTGTCTCTTCGATTTTCAATCGCTCCTAATGAGCTCCAACAAGCAACTTTAAAAAGCCGATGTTTTCGGTTTTGAGAACTCGGCTTTTTTGTGGTTCTGAGACGTAATTTTACTCACATTACCAGCACCAAATGATGAAAAGTATGGTAAAATAGAATGAATTTGATTTTGATTTTGCACGAAGGAAGGGTGGTAGCAAGTGGCAAAAGCGAAGGTACCCAAACGGCCTACTCGGGATGAATTTGTACTGGAGGAAATCGGGAATCAGCTTGTAGAAGCACAACGAGAGCAATCCGAAGTTGTATTGACCGTATGGGGACGCGAAGAAACAACCCGTGGACAAATTGTTAAAATGGACCCGAGAACAGGAAAGGTTCATGTAGAGAGTAATGGAGAAACGGATAAAGTTCCTTTTATGGATATTATGAGTGTAAATTACCCGAGAGATTAGTTGTTGTGATTACATAAATATAGCAGATAGGGAAGAAAAGAATGACAAAGTTAGAGTCTCCCTTACTGCGTGGGAAAGTAACAATTTACAATTCGCGTATACAAAAACAACCGAGTGGTTTAGAGCCATCGGTTGTTTTTGTATACTGCTGCATGAGTGGGAAGAGAAAGCAACGTTATTGTGTTGGCACTTTCCCTTGTACATGCTTATGTAGCTTTTATCGGGCTGGTATGACTGGCCCGTGCTTCGGCTTTCTTAAGCACCTTACGATCAAAAATGAAAGGACCAAACGGCAACAGCGATGCAATCAAGGCTGCAAGACTTTGCAATAGCGTTATTTTTCGCAGAATCAGCATGACCACAGTGGCTACAACATAGGCCACGAACAGTACCCCATGGATCATACCCACCCAGCTTACCATTTGTGGCATTCCAGCTGCGTATTTAAGTGGCATAGCGATACACACAAGCAGCAGATATGAAATCGCTTCAATATTGCCAATAACACCAAACATCTTAAAGGCATTTTTGAACATAATACACCTCCTTCTCCTATTGCTTAAAATTTAATATATCCTATAATGCAATGTTATTAAACGGTAGAAAGTTACGATATATCGAATATTTATAGCTGAATCCAAAGGTTATGTCAGAGCTTTCACATGATTGAAGTATCTCCCACCAATGCTTCATTTTGTTGCTTCCAACGTCCCACAGCTTAGCGTGCCCGGAAACGATAATCGTAATTTCGTTTAAATTATTGAAACAAACAAGGGGGCTTAGAAAGATGGCTTGGAGTAAGAGAAAACACTAAGCTGGTGTAGTTTGAAGGCTTAGCATATATTGTTTGCGCGACCCCTATCTGTAAAAATGCTAGTGTGAAGCCTAAACATTTTGTATGGAAATTCCGATAACAGTTAAATGAATGTCTGTACATTTTAGTGTGAATTTTAAAAGCTGGATTGCAGCAGAAGGGTTTGTAAGCTTGACTTATTAGTTTTGACAAATAAAATTTCCATACTGGTATCAAGGAGCATAGATTATGAATAAAAAACGTTTGCGTCAATGGATGGCACCGTTCGCAACGGCTACACTGATTTTGAATACGGGATATGGCATTTTGGCACCCGATGCAGTGGCTAGCGCGTTGTCGACTGAAAGGCATAACTCAAATCCGACAGGCCTGAATACAGCACAGTTACATACCAAATTAGCAACCGCTCAAGGCCGTCATGTGCCTGTTACTTCGGGCACGAAAGTGACTACGTTAACAAAAGGCTACGGTCAAAACACCTATCTTAACCAAATGCTAAAAGTAATGTCGAGTCAAATGGTTACTGCGAATATCGCGCTGGCAGAGGTAAGCAATCTGACAGCGGTTCCTACAGAAACAACAAAAGTAAATTTGTCCTGGACCAATCCGTCGGACATTAATTTTGACCACATAAAAGTGGTAAATGTCACTAACGATGTATATGTAGATAACATTCGAAGTAACTCTTATATGATGAGCGGTTTACAGCCGAACACGACATATACTTTTCGCGTGAAAACGGTGAATAAGAGTGGAGATGAATCTCTAGGTGCGCCAATACAGGCCAAAACGGCTTCCATTGATGTCCCTGTAGATAAGACACCTCCAGGAGAGGTAAGCGGACTGACAGCTACGAATGTAGGATATAACGCTTTTACCGTAAATTACATATTGCCTAAGGATGCTGACCTGAGCCAAGCGATCATCTATTTAAATGGTAAGGAAGTGCAGCGAACTACAGGGACGTCCTATTCATTCAGTGGATTGATTGCTTCCACAAACTATACAGTACTGGTCAAGACTATTGACAAATCCGGCAACATATCTGGAGGAATCAGTATTCCGGTTACGACCTCAGCACTCACCGTTGATACAGTGCCCGAAGTGACAGGAGCTTCAGTGACATCAGTTAATAACTATAGCGTCACTGTTTCCTGGACAAGACCTAGCGGAATTAATACGGTCAGTCTGTATAAGGATGGGCAACTGGTAACTGATTCAACAGGATCATCCTATACATTCAACAATCTTTCGGCAAGCCAGACCTACACGTTCACGATTAGGTCCAAGCGAAGCACAGGTGCATTGTCCTCTGGTGTGAGACTGACTGCCACAACGGACAGTACGTCCTCCAATTCGTCAGAAGTGTCCAATCTTGAAGTAGATAGTAAGAGCGACACCTGGATCAAAATCACCTACGATATGCCGAGTAAAGCCGACAAGGTAAAGATATATGTTGATGGTGATTATGAGGGAACTACAAGCTCTGAGTCCTATAAAATAACGGATTTGCGAGAAGGACGCTGGTATGAGATTAAGGTCGTGACTGTCAATAGTAATGGAAGAGAATCTAGTGGCGTTAAGATATCAGAACGCACGGATTCGGATGGTTACTACTCTTCTTCGTCATCTAGTTCATCGAACTATGAGAAAGCGAGAGATTTGATGCGAATTGCAGAAAACAGTCTGAATGCCTCCGACTGGCGTTCTGCCAGAGATGCAATCAGTGATCTGCCGAGCGGAACCCGTAAAAGCGATTTGCTGGATCGGTTAGAAGCTATTCGCAATAGAGCAATTGGGACCAGTAGTTCATCATCCGGGACGAGTTCTACTACAACAACAACTTCTGGTACAACGTCCTCATACCCTAACAATGCGGTTTCCTCATATTCAACTTCGTTCACCCTGACACCAGGAGCTAAATCAGCTTATGTCGATGGTCGTGCTACGACGATGGCTCAGGCTCCGCGAATCATAAATGGGGCAACGATGGTCCCGCTACGCTTTATCAGTGAACGGATAGGTTACGAGGTAAATTATGAAAAAGCGACCAAAAAGATCATTCTGACTCGACCTACAGACGGCAAACAAGTAGTACTTCAGGTCAAGAATTCTACCCTTGCCGTGTATGAGTTGAACAACTCCCGGAGTTATTCGACGAACATCACAGCTCCGGTTATTGTTAACGGCTACACGCTGGTTCCATTACGAGTGATTAGCGAGCTTTCGGGGTATCAGGTGAACTATAATACTGCATCCAAACAAATTACGATTACAAAATAAATACTTCTGCAAAAAAGGGTTCTAAAGTTTTCACTTTAGAACCCTTTCTGTCTATTAGGAAGTGTATGTAGAACAATAACAATCTGTTACTCTGGTAAACAAGTTATTTTGATTGAAAAGAATATCGAGTTGCTTAAGCTCGTCACTTGTTAGTCGAACACCCAGAGTTTGAAGATTGGACTCGATTTGATCAGGCTTGGTTGCACCTGGAATAATTAGATCAACGGCTGGACGCGTTAATAGCCAAGCTAGCGCCTTTTGCAAGGGTAGTTCTAATTAATTGTCGGCTTAGAGTATCATCGACTTTTGGATACATCATTGAATTACCTACCACACCTGCTCCAAAACCAAGTTTAAATGCTTTTAATACTGTTTTTTCTATTGCTATTGTATTGTTCATGTTTATAAGCTCCCTTTTGTATGATGTGGAATCCTTGGAGGGAATCTAATGCACATCTTACAACCTGGTGTAAACACTAGGTCAAGCAGAGCAATTCAGTTTTAAAAAAAGATTAAGCGATTAAGTATGGGTCTCAAGCGGCAAAAACTTATGGCCAAATTTTTGCCCGGTTTGCAATTTCAATTCAATCATATCCTTAATTTCCTGAAGTTCTTGCAGCTGCTGATCTATCTTCTTTTGGTAATTGTAAAGCCTATCATACCATTCATTATTTGATATGTTGCTCTCATCTAATTGAAGCTGGATAATAGGTTTTAACTCCTTCAGCGACATTCCGGCTTTTTTTAAACACTTGATCATTAGAAGTGCCTCTTTGTGTGAATTGTTATATATCCTGTGCCCATTATTTTTGCGGGCCACGGGAGGAAGAAGACCCATTTTCTCATAATACCGTAAGGTATCCTCACTGATTTGGAATTGATCCATAAGTTCTTTCATTTTAAAATTTGTTGTCATCTCTCGTCACGACTTCAAGTGCGATCGTTTGAACGCGCCAACTAGTATCTAATAGTAAGCTACAACTCTCGTGAATACGAATATCCTGTAGCGTTTTTGTATAGGTCATTCTGCTAGACAATCGCTTTGTATTCTCGTTGGCATTCCTGTTCCAAGTCATGGCATACCTTATATTAGGTATTTTTATGGACGCGGATCCTGCCGTGATTGCGATTATCTTAATTCTAGCGAATACTGGATTAACCTTTGCTCAGATTACAATGGCAAACACCATTTCTCGAACATTAAGTGGCAACCAAACCGGAGTTGTATGGGTATCTATATGATGGGAAGCTTTATGGCGGGGGCTATCGGAACGTCTATTCTTGGTTCCGTATTTGATCAAGGAGTACAAAGCAAAATTATAGCATCATCCGTTCAGCAGCACATATAGTAATCCAATAACCCATGTTCCTTATAATAATCGCGAGTCTGTGCCAGGAGTGTTTTCATTCCGATGGCAAAATGATAAAACGCTACTGACCTTCATATGTCAGTAGCGTTTTAAATTGTTTCAATAACAAACGAGGAAGAGGTGTGTGCCTTATGAATCGAACCAAGCTTAAGAGCAAATTATTTATTTCGGTAATTTTCTCATTATGTCGCTAATGAACTGACGGAATCTCAATGCTTACCTGTCCGCCGCCTGTCTGGGTGGAGTTGGTGATGATCAGCTTTCCGCCATGTAGATTGACAATGGATTTTGTTATATACAGACCCATACCGTAATGTCCATTTATTCTTCTGGACGAGTCACCCATATAGAACTGCTCGGCGGCCTGTTTGAGGCCTTCTGGAGAGAAGCCTGGGCCTTCGTCTAAGATGCTGAACCGAATGCAGTCTTCCACAGACTCTACGGTCAGCTGGATCTCGCTATATTCAGGCGCCTGATCTACCGCATTAGAAGCAACATTCATAATGGCTCGCTCAAGTAGAACTGGGTCTGCATACAGCGTCTTAGGGAGGTTATATGCAGCGAATGCTACAGATATTTTTTTGACAGCAGCCAAGGCCATTATCTGATCTTTCACTTTCGTTAAATAGAAGTCAGTATCCATCGTTTCCGCCCGCAGGGTGACTAGCGTTTCCGCTTTTGAAATTTCAATAAGAGTCTTAATATACTGCTCCATCTGCCTGGTGCTTTCCGATATATAATCCGTATAGTTCTTTTGCTCTTCGGACTGATCGGTCTCGGACAGCAGCTCTACGTTTCCACGAACGATAGTGAGTGGTGTTTTGACATCGTGTGCTAGGGCGGATATTTGCTCGCGGCGGGATCTTTCGAGATTCCACTGTTTCTGAAGCGAAGTCTTTAACGTTTCTTTCATTTTATCCATGGAATGCAGCACCTGATCGATCTCCATCACGCCACTGAATTCGATTGAGAAGTCCAGATCCTGTGCTTGAATTTGTTTGGTGGCCTGCTGCAACCCACTCATCTTACGTGCCAGCTTTCGTCCGAAGGAGGAAGCCAGCAAGGCACCTCCCCCCAGAAAGGCGATACAGAACACGGCAAAAAAGGACAATTCCGCGTTCGGCAGGTATTGACGCAGGATAGGAAGTTCAAACTGAGCCGAGACAGAATAGCGCATCACAGTAACTTTATCATTATGTGAGACTTTTACATAGTTATAGGGAAATTGATAAGCAGTATCGTTCTGCTGCGTAACACTCCAAGCAGTTTGAGCCTGCTTTTCAGAAAGGTTTCCCTCATTGAGGCGGCCTTCCGAAGTGAATGATGCGTATTTATACAGTTTCTGCCGAGAATCCGGCTGTAGGGTCTTGCCAGCTTCAATGATTGTCTTGTCCTCCCGCACCTGATTCTCAGCATAGTTCGCGGGGAGAATGGTCCCACAAGACATCAGGACATAGAAGATGAGAACCAGCAACAGAGCGAGCGCAATCGTCCCGATACAGAACATAACTAAATAACCCAGAAAAATGGTTCGTAGTTTGGTTGTCTTGCGTGCTTGCTGTACTTTGGTTACTTCCATCGGTACCCGATCCCCCAAACCGTCTCCACTGGCGAAACCTCTACTTTGCCAAGCTTGGCTCGGATATTTTTAATATGCTCCACGATGGTGGCGGAATCGCTGTCCCCATCCAAGCCGAAGACAGCTTCGTAAATCTGCTCTTTAGGGAACACCTGTCCCCAGTTCAGGGCTAGAAACTTACATATCTCATATTCGCTTTTGGTAAACGGGACTACAACATTCTGAACGGTGATTTCCTTGCCGGACAGATTGAAATGAACTTCCCCGATGCAGAATACATTACGCCGTTCACGATTCTCCCGTCTGAGATGGGCGTTGATTCTTGCACGCAACTCTCCAGCACCAAACGGCTTGACAATATAATCGTCCGCCCCTTCCCCAAGCCCTAACATCACATCGTTCTCCATGGATTTTGCGGTGAGGAACAGGATCGGGCAGTCTATTTTGCTGCGAATTTCCCGACAGAGTGTGAACCCGTCCATGGTAGGCATCATCACGTCAAGCAGGATGAGGTCAAAGGCTCCAAGCTGCATGGTGAGAACCTGTGGGGAGTCGGAGACCACCGTGACAACATGGCCATCTTTCTGCAAAATATTTTGAAGGAGTGCCAAAACGGCGGGTTCATCATCAACGGCCAACAAGTTTGCCATGCTTAATTCACTTCCCTTGCTTTCTTTACTCTGGTCTTTATTCCGACGAATTGTGTCCTTCCCAACGACAAATCCATAATCCTAATAATACCATGATGACCACGGTCCCTACTACGCAATAGCTGACTCCCGAATCAAGCCGTATAGCTTCAGGAATAGATACTGCTGAGTTTATATCGTATTGCACCCAGATCGTGATGAACCGGGCAGCCCAAGCAGAGGGGATGAATATCCAATTATGATCACCCAGCCCTGTAAGAAGCAAAGCGGACAATAGACTCTCCATAATGCCTAGACCGATGGAAGCTCCCTTGCCGAACCGCAAACTAATGAAAAAATGCAGAAAATAGAGGAATACACTGGACATAAACAGAATGCAGGCAGCCAACACATAAAACTTCAAGCCATACGGTGACTCTCTCATAAGATATATATAGCCAGCCCCAAAGCCTCCGGAGGCAAGCAGCACACTGCCAAATCCCAAAATCAGGAGCAGGCTGAGCTTGCTCAGGAAAGGTAGCAGTTTCACTGGCGAGATCAATAGCTGCTGGAAATTGCCAGCGACTGCCTCCTGCTCAACAGCAATGGAGCAGACAATACCAATCATGGTAGGAAGAACCACGGCTAGGACCTGTAAATAGCCGTCCACCTTTGAAATCGGTGAATACGGAGTAAAGGAATAGTAGGCTAGAAAGATTGCTATGCCTAAAAGCGGCACAAACAGCTGCACAAGCAGTAAGGGCTGCCTTCTAAGTTTAAGCACATCGGATTTCAGATAGCGGAAAAAAGAAATCATCTTATTTAGCCTCCCGCTTGCGGAAGGACATCGCCGTCAGTATCGACAGAATTATAAACAGGCAGATTGTGATCACTAGGCCGGGCACAATCACGCCTTTATCCAAAAGCGGATCTCCTGAAGGAACGGTAAGCCCATTAGGTAGCACTTTAATGACGGCGCACATTAATCGGGCTGGAATAGCATAAGGGACCGCCCACCACACAGAGGACGTAGCGAACAAAATGGTGCAAGATACGTTGCCCAGCATGTTAATAATTAGAGTGGCAAACATGCCTATTCGGTCCGTCAGGAACAGGCAAAGTGGAACTTGCCACAAAAAGGTGATGAAGAGGATTAGAGTTGCAGCAACGCTTCCTGCTAGTGTTACAGAAGTTGAGAATACGAATCCGCCAAGAGTTATCCCTATAAATAGGACAATAAAGGAAACTATTAAGAGTCTTACGCAAACCCCGATTTTACCGTACCATACCTGAGCCAAATCTACAGCCATGCCGAGGACAGCACGGTATTTCAGCTTCTTGCCATCCTTTTGGATCACTCCTGAGCACATTAAGGTGAGGGCACCTGGCAGCAGCATGAAATACCACCAATTGTAGCTGGCGCTTTGGAGCATACGTCCCCCCATGAGTACGGTACACAGAAGAAGAGTAGCGATGGGGGCAAGCCAGACCAACCTTTTTGTGAAGGTATGCTTTAATTTTAGATGTTCGGCGGCTATATATTGCTGCATCCTACTCATCCCCTTTTCGGTATTCCTGTGCAATCTGCATGAACAACGATTCCAGGTTTTGTCCTGGAGTGACCGCCTCTTGATAAGCTAATACGCCGCCGGCAATGATACCGACATGGTCAACGATTTGTTCGACTTCAGATAAAATATGGCTGGAAAGAATTACGGTAATTCCTTGCTTCGGGAAGGAGCGAATCAACTCGCGTTGCTCCTGAATACCAATGGGGTCTAGTCCGTTGGTTGGCTCATCTAAGATCAATAGCTTGGGATGATTGAGGAGAGCAATGGCAATGCCCAGCCGCTGTTTCATACCCATCGAGAACTGGCCCGAGCGCTTTTTCCCGGTATGGGTCAAATCAACCATGTTCAGCACTTCATCAATCTGCGAATCAGGCAATCCGAGCAACGTTGTACGAACTTTGAGGTTCTCTCTAGCTGTCAAATTCTCATAGAGTGGAGGGGATTCGATCAGTGCGCCGATCTGAGCAAGATCTTTTCGGGACCAGGGTTTTCCTTGAAATAAAATCTCACCGGATGTCGGGCGTAGCATACCGGTTAACATTTTCAAGGTGGTTGATTTTCCAGCCCCATTTGGGCCAAGTAGTCCATAGACGGAATTCTCCTGAATAGACAGTGTGACGTTGTTCACCGCCTGTTGTCGTCCGAAGGTTTTGCAGAGATTTTTAGTCTGTAAAATAATGTTATCCATATCAGTTCATCCTTTTCATTTGTTCTGACAACTACTTTAAAGATCAATTCTAAGAACTTTATAAGGATTTAAAATATTAATTTCAAACTTTATGCATTCATGCACTATTCGCTATAATGGATACAGTGATGTAGGAAAGGGATGTAATCATGAAGAAGGTCATCGTAATCGGATCAGGAATTCTGGGGGCATCGACAGCATACCATCTAGCAAAAATGGGTGCTAATGTCATTATTGTAGATCGTAAAGATAAAGGACAGGCTACTGATGCCGCTGCTGGCATTATCTGTCCCTGGCTATCACAGCGACGCAATCAGGCTTGGTACCAGCTAGCCAAAGCGGGAGCACGTTTTTACCCTGGGTTGATTGAAGAACTCAAAAGCGAGGGAGAAACAGAAACTGGCTATGCTCAAGTGGGGGCTCTCAGTATTCATGATGATTTGGAGAAAATCAAAAAAATGGAGACGCGGGCACACTTACGACAAGCGGATGCACCGGAAATCGGTGAAATTACCCGGCTAAATGAAAAAGAAACCCATGAACGGTTTCCTTTGTTAGTAGAAGGTTATCATTCTGTTCATATTAGCGGTGCCGCCCGAATAGATGGGCGTGCGCTGCGGGATGCGTTGGTCCGATCAGCACAAAAAAACGGGGCGGTCCTTATACAAGGAAATGCTACGCTTCAATATGAGTCCGACCATGTAACGGGAGTAGTGGTCGGTGCACAAAGCTTCTCGTCTGACAAGGTCATTGTTTGTGCAGGTGCATGGGCAAATCAACTACTGTTGCCTTTGGGCATTCATTTTAAGGTTAGTTATCAAAAAGCACAAATTATGCATTTGCAGGTTCCTAATAGGCAAGACACAGGCACTTGGCCTGTAGTCATACCGCCTTCTGATCAATATCTGCTGGCTTTTGATAAACAGAAGATCGTAATAGGGGCGACTCACGAAAATGAAATCGAAGGTTACGATACGAGAGTAACAGCAGGGGGGATGCAGGAAATTCTGGATAAAGGTTTAGAATTGGCCCCTGATTTAGCAAACAGCACTTTTCAGGAGGTAAGAGTTGGTTTCCGTCCTTTTACACCCGGTTTTCTACCGGTGATCGGAGCTGTTCCAGGCTGGGATGGTCTTATAGCGGCAAATGGGCTTGGAGCATCCGGGTTGACCATGGGCCCCTTTATTGGAAATCAGCTGGCAAAGTTGGCACTTGGAATGAATGTAGATATCGATATCAATGATTATGATATTCGAAAAGCCATAGATGAAAGTTGAGCCTTGACTGAGGAGAACAATATATATACTTACTGAAAAAGTCGCCATATTGGCGACTTTTTGTTTTAGTGCATATTTATTTTATACGTCATTCATCATGTCATTGAGATGCGAATTCTCCAACGATTGTGTTAGGGTTTGCATGTTTTTCAAGTAGTCGATTTTATAGATACAGGAATAGATCACATTTAATACATAGTCAAAAGCAATTTGCGACGAAAATGTACCAATCTTGGCATGTTTTACTTCGTCATTAGGCACCCGGATACAGATATTACTGAGTTTGGCCAATTCACTTTGATTGGTTGCTGTAATTATGATAAAAGGGATATTTTCATGTGCGAAATGCCGTGCTGCTTTTAAAAAAATCGGCGACTTTCCGTGGTAAGTTAAAAACACAGCGCAGTCCTGTGTCGTAAGATTAGCCGTATGGTAAGCCCATTCAGACAGCTCCGTAGCTATAACCACATACTTGTTTATTTTTACCAATTTATTTTGGAAACTTTTCGCACGGATTTGTGAATCGCCCAACGCATATATAAAGATCCTTTTCGCTTGATCCAGCAATAGGGCTGTTTGCGACAATGAATCATCATCCATGAATGTAAAGTTTTTTTCAATCGTTTCTTTCATTAATTCTGCAATTTCTTTCGCCACTTGAAGTGGGGATTCATCATAACCGAAGGGATAGTTGGGGTCTACATTGGAAATGTTCTGGGTGTTCTGCTGAAACTCCCGAGCAAGTTTGATTATAAACTCCTTGAAGCCCGATAGCCCAAGTTTATGTGTTAATCGATTAATTGCGGAATGCGAAGTATACGTTGCCTTTGCAAGCTCCTGAATATTTAAGTGCAGGATACTTTCCTTATGAAGCAAAATATAGGATGCAATGCTTTTTTCGTTTGGTGTAAAGTTTTGCATTTCTGATAATTGTATTAGTATTTTCAACAGGTTCACCCCGGCTCAATTGAATAAAACGTTCGAAAAATAATATGAAATAAACATTTTGTTTAAAAATAAACAACCATTTTTAAAAATAATCGGTTGAATGTACCATTATGGTGGCGAATCCTTTACGATCAACGTTCTTCTTTTATAATAAATGAAAAAGAGCCTAAGGGGGAAATAATATGCTTACCATCGGTTATATTGGAAATGGGAAAAGCACGAACCGTTATCATCTTCCTTTTTCATTGAACAGAGCTGAATTGAAAGTGAAGACGATATATGCCCGTAATCTAGATAAAAGGGAGTGGAAAAAAATCCCCGAAGTGCTGTATACAGATAATATAGAATCTTTAATGAACGATAAGGAGATTCAGTTGATTGTTATCTGTACACCTGTAGAATCCCACTACTCTTATGCGAAAATGGCGCTAGACCACGGGAAAAATGTACTTGTTGAGAAACCTTTTATGTTAACCAAAGAAGAAGCCGTGTCGATCTTCCAATATGCTAAAGAGAAAAATTTGGTTATACAATGCTATCAGAATAGACGTTACGATTCGGATTTCCTCACTAGCCAGAAGGTTATTGAATCAGGAAAGCTTGGAGATTTACTGGAGGTGGAGATGCATTACGATTATTATCGCCCTGAGATCCCGAACTCCACTTCTCATTTTTCCAGATATAACAGTTACCTATATGGACATGGCGTTCATACCATTGACCAGGTTCTTTCCTATTTTGGGAAGCCGGACACAATCCATTATGATGTTCGTCAATTGCTGGGTACTGGGAGAATGAATGATTACTTTGATCTGGATTTTTATTATCCCTCGCTCAAGGTATCCATCAAATCCAGCTTTTTTCGCTTAAAAGAGCGGCCGGGTTTTGTCGTACACGGCAAAAAAGGCGTTTTTATAAAGCAAACGAAGGATCGCCAGGAGGAGCATCTGAAATTATACTATCTGCCTAAGGGACACTCCGATTTCGGCATAGACCAGCCCGAGCATTACGGCATCTTAACATATCTTGATGATAAAGGCGAGTATCATGAAGAAAAAGTCGTTTCTGAAAAGGGTGATTATGCTCGAGTATATGACGATATCTATCAGTCGATCGTACTTGGTAAAGAAAAAGTGATTAAAGACGAAGAGACGATAATTTGTATGGAAATACTTGAAAAAGGTATAGAGGAGTGCAACTAAAATGAAGTTGGGAATTGTCGGAGCAGGGATGATCGTAGGGGATCTATTGAGCTTTATTCAGGATATCCCGACTATTTTATTAAAGGCAATTTGTTCTAGACCTAGTCATGAGGAAAAATTACTGGATTGGCAACATAGATATGGAATCTCTCAGATTTATTCGGATTACAGCGAGATGCTGATGAATCGTGAAGTGGATACAGTTTATATCGGGCTGCCTAATCATCTTCATTATTCATATGCCAAAGAAGCATTATTGAGTGGCAAACATGTCATTTGTGAGAAGCCGTTTACTTCCAATTTGCAAGAATTCCTAGAGCTAAAAGAAATTGCTCAGCAAAGAAAACTGATATTGGTGGAAGCCATAACAAATCAATATTTGAAAAATTATTTGTCCATGAAGGAGTATCTATCTAAACTTGGTGAGATCAAAATCGTTGAATGCAACTATTCTCAATACTCATCTCGGTATGAAGCTTTCAAAGCGGGAATAATCCAGCCTGCGTTTAATCCAGAAATGTCTGGTGGAGCCTTGATGGATATTAATTTATATAATATTCATTTTGTTGTTGGATTCTTCGGGAGCCCTAAGAAAGTGGAGTATTGGGCGAACATGGAGCGTGGAATTGATACTTCAGGTATGCTGCTGCTTGATTACGGTGATTTCAAGTGTGTCTGCATCGGTTCAAAAGATAGTACGGCCCCCAATGCCGTGAACATTCAAGGCAATAAGGGCTATATACACATGGCAAGTTCAGCTAATATATGCGACTGCTTTGATTACACTGCGAATAAGGAAATGCCAATTCGGGTGGATCTAAAAGATCATTCGCATCGAATGTATGACGAATTCGTTGAATTTGACCGTATCATCCGAGAAAACGATTTGGAAAAAGTTTCGGATATGCTTGAACATAGTGAAAAGGTCATGAAGGTCATCGAGGATGCCAAGCAGTCCGCCAATCTTGTATTTGGCCCTGATCCACTTTCACTGTGTTCAACCCCTAAATTTCTAAATGATAATTGAATGTTTTAACTAATATGTCTATTGATGAAGAAACTGAATTGGGCTCATGGCGGTTACCTCTTTAAAATGCCGATGGAACGAAGAAACACTCATGCTGGCGGTGTCTGCAAGATCTTCGTTCCGAAAAGACTGGTCCCAATTCCGACAATATAGTCAATAGCATCTCGGATTCGATAGGTGCTGCTTCCTTCGACTGCAATCTGAGCCAATTCGACTCCATAAGGTCCCTGCACTGGAGAAAAGAACGGGTCTTTGATCTAATTCTTCAAGTCATAATCCAATCATGAGGAAATCTCTTTTGTTAAAGTAAATAATTGAGATGAGAAATCGTATTTCTCCGCAATATTAAAATCCTGTCCCGCCTTATGAGGCGGGGTGAGTATAAGTCCAATGTTCATTAACTCGCTGCCGGTAAAACGTTGGCCCAGCTCTTCCACAAAATATACTGCCATTTCGTTCAGCCCGACTAGCTTTAGTCGTAAATAAGCTTGATTCGGACGCGAGAGCACCTGGTACCAACCGACGAGAGCATGCTCACATTCTGCATCAATGACCATCCAGGCAGTCTCATTTTTTTCAAAGGGACTTAGCAGACGGTAAAAGGTTCCCTGTGTAATTAATCGTCGGTAACGTTTATACACTTGTATTTGTTTTTTAATTACATTGCACTCTTCTTCGGACAAAGCCAATGGGTCAAGTTCATAACCGAATATACCAAAGTAGGCGACATTGGATCTGGTTTGCAGCGGTGTGGTTCTGCCTATCTGGTGGTTCGGGATGGTTGACACATGAGCACCCATGCTGCTAAGCGGATAGGCCATGGAAGTGCCATACTGAATCTTCAGACGTTCTATAGCCTCACTATCGTCGCTTGTCCATGTTTGCGGAGCATAATAAAGCATCCCTGGATCAAACCGTCCTCCACCGGAAGCACAGGACTCAAACAAAATCTCAGGGTGTTCGGTAATCAGCTTCTCATATAAAGCATATACACCCAAGACATAGCGGTGAAAAAATTCGCCCTGTCTTTCCTTGCCCAGAGATAACGAATAGGCTTCTGAAATACAGCGATTCATATCCCATTTTACGTATTCGATCCGAGCAGAAGAGAGCACGTCATCCATTAACTTAAACAGGTAATCCACAACAGGCGGTTGGGAATAATCAAGAACATATTGATGGCGTCCATGCTTGCGTTGACGGCCGGGTGTTCCCACAACCCAGTCTGGATGCTCCCTCATAATATGAGAGTCGGAGTTAACCATTTCCGGCTCGAACCAAAGACCGAATTTCATCCCGAGCGCATTGATCTTCTTTGCCAAATTCGAGATCCCGTTCGGTAGCTTTTCAGGATTTTCAAACCAGTCACCGAGGGAAGAGGTATCATTGTTTCTTCGACCGAACCATCCGTCATCCAAGACAAAGAGTTCAATCCCCAGTTCACCTGCTTTTTTTGCCATATCAACTATTTTCTGCTCAGTAAAATCAAAATAGGTCCCCTCCCAGTTATTGATCAATACAGGTCGTTCCCGCTCGGTCCAACTGCTGCGAATTAAGTGTTTATTGTACAGGCTATGGTATGCTTGGCTCATGCCATTTAAACCGCTCTCAGAATAGACCAGAACTGCTTCAGGCGAATAAAAACATTCTCCTGGCTTCAGGGTCCAGCAGAATTTGTCAGGATGAATGCCGATCATCAATCGGGTAGTTGAATAGCTGTCCACTTCCGCCTGAGCAAGAAAGTTCCCGCTGTAAACGAGATTAACCGCATACACTTCTCCTTGGTGTTCCTGTGATCCAGGTTTGGCAAGCGCCAGAAATGGGTTGTGAACATGACTACTAATTCCTCGTGTGCTCCCAATCGACTGTAGCCCAGGTCTCAATGGTGTACGCTCCACATGACGTTCCCTACCCCAAGCCCCTGATAAATGAATAATTTCATATTCGGAGTCAGGGAGATCAAGACTCAGGCTCATTAGACGGTTGACTCTCAGGGGATTATTCCCGGAATTCGTTATGGATACGGATCTCGTGATCACGGGCAGTTCGCTGAAGATGGTGTAAGCAAGCACGGCCACCGCTCCTGTAAGAGAATCGGTCAGCGTGATGAGGAGTGTCTCTGCTTCATGTGCTTCCTTACAAAACGTAGCTGGAAGATGGGGGATTTTAGGCTTCTCAGCGATTACCTCGTAACGATCATAAGTGAACTCCATTATATGAGATCCGTCCTCCTGTATGATCTCAATTGCCGGCTCTCGAAAGTCTCCACTTCCCGCAGAAGGAAATTCCTGCTTAATACTTTCCAACGATGTCACCAAGTCACTATCAAACTCACCGACAGACACGGGACGGTAGCTTCGCTCGATAAAACGGTCATATTGACCCAGGTACTCTATTTTTTTGCCGTAATATAAATGCTCCAATTGCCCGTTCTCCATGACACGGAAAAGATAACTGCAGTATTTGTTCGTTAAGTGAAATGTCCGTTCCTTTTGGTTAACTTGTAGACTAGCCATGCCCATAGCCCCTTTCAAAATATGTCAAACTACTTGAAAGCGTTATTATTAAATCAGCATAACAAAGGTAGTGATAGAAAATACATGACTTTTTTTAAGTCGAATATAGGAAAAACAAAGAACCTTACAAAAAACTATAGTTTAGAGCTAAACCTTTTCTTGATATTTGTCATCCTTAACTTATGCTATACTGATAAATTAACAAGCATAGGTTCTTTATTTGGGAAAATGGGGAGGATGCCAATGGGCGAGAATATGATTCAATATGTTGATACGTATACCAGTTCAGAGCATAAAAATATATCAGATTTGATTTTATATAACTGTGGCACAGAGCTCTGCTTATCCAATCAGAATTTTGGACCCATCGCCCGCGATTTTAATCTGGTTCATTTTGTGCTAAAAGGACGAGGTAAGTTGGTGATTGACAACAAAAATTACGATATAGGAGAAGGACAGGCTTTTTTAATTCCGGCCAATAGGGTGGCTTATTACCAGGCGGATGAAGCCGAGCCTTGGGAGTACTGTTGGGTCGGCTTTATGGGCATTAAATCCGACATCTACCTGCAGAACATATCACTTCCAAGCCAGAACCCTTATGTAATCGATATTGAAGATATTACGTTCTTTCATTCCACGATTCTTGAGATGTTGCGGATCGGAGATAACACACTTTCTTCATCGTTGGCTATACAGGGGTATTTATTCCATATTCTCGCCAAACTTGTGCACGACTTGGGAGAAACGATGTCGGTAAAGGAGCAGCTTCCTTATTCGGTTCAAGCGATAAACTTTATTGAGAAAAACTACATCAGCGGCATCCAGATTAGTGAAGTAGCGGAGTACCTCGGTCTACATCAGAATTATCTGACCTCCGTTTTCAAACTTGAGACTGGTGAAACGCCTAAACAATATCTGATAGACCTTAGGATTAAAAAAGCGTGCGAACTGCTGCAACATACAGACTATTCGATTCAGGTCATATCAAATTCGGTCGGCTATACCGATCAATTGACCTTTTCGCGAGCTTTTAGAAATGTAATGAGTATATCTCCCAGTGCGTATAGAAAACAATTTCTTTGATTTTGCTATATTAATCTATAAAAATATTTGTATTTAGAAGCGTTTTTTTTTGCTATCGTAAAACTGTAGATTTTTTCCTGCATGGCATATTCAACAATTGTAGGAAGAGTACTTTTTACGGGAGGAGAATTCCGCACGTGGATTTCATTATTGCTTTTATTCCAGCCGTTGGCTGGGGAGTTATGCCGATATTGGCACATATAACAAAAGCCAGTCCCCGAGAACAGCTGACAGGTACCGTGATTGGTGCTGTGCTGTTTGCCCTGTGCTTGTATATCATTCACCCTACCTCATTAGCACCGATTCATTTTGTGGTAAGTTTTATATCTGGTATTTTCTGGGCTGCTGGACAATTGCTTCAGTTTCAAGCTTTTCAAAAAGTAAGCGTATCGATCGCCATTCCTGTGATTTGTGGTCTGCAGTTAATAGGTACGACGCTATTTGCCGCACTTATTTTGGGTGAATGGATAACAGGGTACCAATATGGGATAGGCGTTGGTTCTCTTCTGTGTATATTGGCAGGGGTTCTGTTAACCAGCTATCAGGGCAAGTCTGCTGGGTTGTCCAAGCCTTTGCCGGTACCCATTATCATAATGTTGGTTTGCTCGGGGTTAGCGTTAAGTAGTTATGTCGTTATTAATCAGTTCTTTCATATATCGGGACTATCCGTTATTCTGCCGCAATCGCTCGGTATGCTATGCTCAGCTATGGTCATGAACCTGAAGGGCAAAAAGCGGCTACGATTCTCTCTGGTGGTTCGCAATTTACCTACAGGATTGGTTTGGAGCATCGCGAATCTAGCATTATTTATTTCCAACGGGCTGATCGGCATGGCGGCTAGTTTTCCGATCTCTCAAGCGAGCATTGCCATTGCTTGTGTTGGCAGCCTTTTAATATTTAAGGAAAAGAAGAGTCCAAAGGAATGGATAGGCATACTTGCGGGAATTACAGTACTTATGATTGGAGTAGGAATGATTAGTATGCTTAAGCCTTAAGGAATCGAGACCCTTTCCTTTGAGTAACGAAAAGAGCTTATCCATCCATGGGGTACGCTTTTTGGGGATTGACAGAGGTATGGCTGCATGAGAAAATGTACGCGCGTACATAAAATGATTTGGAGGTGGGTAATATCGTTTCGCGCAAGGAAGTAGCAGAACTTTCCGGCGTGTCTGAAGCGACGGTATCTCGGGTCTTGAATGCAGTAGGTCCTATCAAAGAGGATACGCGGAGAAGGGTTCTGGACGCAGCTAATCAGCTTGGATATGTACCCAGTGCGCTGGCTCGTAACTTTGCCCGGAGTAAGAGTGGCCATCTTGGTGTAGTTATGCCTTATGTCCCGAAGGCGCACCTGTTCTCAGCCTATTTTTTCTCTGAGATGCTGAGCGGTATCGGAAACAAGGCCAGAGACAGCGGGCTCGATCTGCTTCTATTGTTCCGAAAGCCGGGGGAACGGATTGATTACAGTACTCTTTTCCGCCAGCAAAGAATCGATACCTGTATCATCCTTGGAGCCAGGGATGACCACGATGAGGAGGAAGCTCTAAAGAGACTTCAGGAAGAAGGACGTCCGTTCTGCGTCATGAATCACCATTTTGAAGGGCAATCGTTCTGTGAAGTGGATGCAGACCATGTAGAAGGCAGCCGGGCGGCTGTAAGTCACCTCATCGAGCAGGGATACAAGCGGATTGCCTTTCTCAACGGCCCGGACATCTATTCCAACAGTACTGAGCGATTGAAGGGTTACCGTACCGCGCTTCAGGAGGCCGGTATTGAATATGACCACGATCTGCTTCTGGAAGGTAATTACAGCCGTCGAAGCGGGCTCGAAGCCTCAGCTACAATCGCAGACAAATTGAATGATATTGATGCTGTATTTGCGGCGAACGACCGGATGGCCCTCGGGGTAATGCAGGGTCTCCGTGAGCGCGGACTGGCAGCAGACCGGTTTCCGGCGTTTGTAGGCTATGACGATTCGGATGCGGCTGAGATGGCTGTTCCGCCGCTAAGCAGTGTCCGCGTACCTTTTTATGAGATGGGGGAGCTTGCAGCCTCGAAGCTTATACCCGATTCTCTGAATCTTATTCCAGCCCTGGAACTAACCGGGCGCGACTCGATAAGAGAACTCCTGTCCACAGAGCTGATTGTCAGGGCGTCATCCATTCGTCCATAACACCATGCGTCAAAAATTCGTTGAAACTCAGACCCATAAGGAGGATCACGACATGTCTAATCGTCTTCGTATCGGAATGGTTGGCTACAAATTTATGGGCAAGGCTCACAGCAACGCTTACCGTAGTCTACCCATGTTCTTCCCAGATGCCCCGCTGCAGCCAGAGATGTCCGTTATCTGTGGACGCAACGAGCAGGGGGTTCAGGCAGCTGCCCGCCAGTACGGCTGGACCGAAAGTGTTACGGATTGGCGTGGTCTAGTGAAACGTAACGATATTGACCTCATTGACATTAACGCCCCGAGTAATGCCCATAAGGAAATTGTCGTTGAGGCAGCCCTTCATGGCAAGCATCTATTCTGTGAGAAGCCACTTGCGCTCTCACTGGCGGATTCACGTGACATGCTGCAGGTAGCAGAGGAAGCAGGGGTCAGACATATGGTAGGCTTCAACTACCGTTTTTCTCCGGCTGTCCAGCTGGCTAAGCAGCTAGTCGAGAGCGGACGCCTAGGCAAAATTTATCATTTCCGTGCCTTCTTTCTTCAAGACTGGATCATGGACCCGTCCTTCCCCCTGGTATGGCGGCTGCAAAAAGAAGTGGCCGGTTCTGGCTCTCATGGTGATCTTGGCGCCCATCTGATTGATCTCGCTCGCTTCTTGGTCGGCGAGTTCCATGAAGTGATCGGCATGAGCGAGACATTCATCAAACAGCGCCCGTTGGCTTTGGAGATGAGCGGGTTGAGCTCCATAAGGAGCACTGAAGCAAATGCTCCGATGGGAGAAGTGACAGTCGATGATGCCACGTTGTTCCTGGCACGCTTCGCCGGAGGTGCGCTGGGCAGCTTCGAGGCCACACGTTTTGCTGCCGGACATCGGAGCACAAATTCATTCGAGATCAACGGTAGCCTAGGCAGTGTGCGGTTTGACTTTGAACGAATGAACGAACTGGAAGTGTATTTCACACAGGATGAGGAGGACGTTCAGGGCTTTCGCCGCGTACTCGCCACCGATCCGGCACACAAGTACTCCGAAGCCTGGTGGCCTGCAGGACATACGATTGGATTCGAACATACCTTCACCCATGAGATGCTTGAGATGTTGAGTGCCATCTCTGAAGGACGGCAACCGTCGCCGAACTTCCGTGACGGTGTTGCTTGTCAGGCTGTGCTTGAAGCGGTAGAACGATCCATAGAGGAACGTCGCTGGGTATCCATTGAAGAAATGTAGTATAACAATACATTCCGAAAGGTGAGTGGATTACAGATGCGCAAGGCACTGATTGTATGGGGTGGATGGAACGGACATGAGCCGGAGCAGGTGGCGGCCATTTTTGAACGCGTTTTGAAGGAAGAGCAGTTCGAGGTGGAAGTGTGTAATACCCTGGAAGCCTACCAGGATGCTGAGAAACTGCTTGACCTGGACCTGATCGTTCCAATGTGGACCATGGGACAGATTGAGCAGGAACTGGTCAATAATGTTTCAGCTGCGGTTCAAAGCGGCGTAGGTCTCACAGGCTGCCATGGCGGCATGTGTGATGCCTTCCGGAACAACGTGGACTGGCAGTTTATGACAGGCGGGCAATGGGTTGCGCATCCCGGCAATGACGGCGTAGAGTACATGGTGAACATGAAGCGCGGCTCCAGCCCACTTCTAGACCATATTGAGGATTTTCAGGTCAAAAGCGAGCAGTATTACCTCCACGTAGACCCGGCAGTTGAAGTGTTGGCAAGCACACGCTTTCCGATCGTACCAGGCCCCCATTCAGCCAATGGGCCAGTGGATATGCCCGTTGTATGGACGAAGCGCTGGGGGAACGGCCGCGTCTTCTACAATTCGCTGGGCCATCACGCAGATATCATAGATATGCCTCAAGTGACCGAGATGATGCGCAGCGGGTTTCTGTGGGCAGCAGCAGGCAAACAGGCGGTGGCCACCCGGGGCAGCTCTCTGGCAGAGGCTTATACAGGCATGACAGACAACCAACAGCGTTAGCGTGGACACGAATAGATGAAGCGTTAGCGCATCTGACAAAGATTTTTACAGCCTGTATCCTCATCCTCGGAAAGTACTGAATGCAGAAGGGCAACAGAAAAGGCGGACGCTAAGACCGTTAGGTATGTATTCTTATGCAATGATGTCCCGATGGGATTTTTTATAAGCCCCGTTCAGCGACAGGATGGTATCCGATGTAACAAAAGAATGCCATTATCCATTTTTTCTGAAGAAGAAGGGAGTCTAGGCATGAACAAAATGAAAGTAGGCATTATCGGGTGTGGTAAAATTAGCGGAATTTACATGGAAAATTGCCATCGTTTCGACATTCTGGAGCTGTACGCAGTAGCGGATCTGGACCAAGGTCGGGCAGAGGAGCAGGCGGTAGCGTTCAACGTTCCGCATGTATATTCGGTAGATGAGATTTTGGCTGATCCGGAGATCGAACTCATCATTAATTTGACCATTCCGGGCGTTCACGCCGACGTATGTCTCAGAGCTCTTGAGGCAGGCAAGCATGTCTATGTGGAGAAGCCACTTGCCGTCACCCGTGAGCAGGGGCAGGCTGTCTTGGATCTTGCTCATCAAAAGGGGCTGCTTGTCGGCTGCGCACCAGAGACCTTCTTCGGTTCCGGTATACAGACATCATTGAAGCTGATTGAAGACGGAGTCATTGGGAGTCCGGTAGCCGCTACGGCTTTCATGATGAGCCGTGGACATGAACATTGGCATCCTGATCCTGAATTTTATTATACAGTCGGCGGCGGTCCAATGTTTGATATGGGCCCTTATTATTTGACGGCTCTGGTGCAATTGCTGGGTCCGATTGCTTCCATTTCGGGCATGACAAGCAAGGCGATGGATCAGCGAACGATTACGAGCGAGAAAAAGAGAGGCCAGACCATCCCGGTCGATATACCGACCCATGTGGCCGGATTGCTGCGTTTCAAGCAGGGGGCTGTCGGTACGCTCATTACCAGCTTTGACATCTTTGGTGGAAGCACTCTGCCACCGATCGAGGTATACGGCACTCAGGGGACGCTACAGGTGCCTGACCCGAACACGTTCGGAGGACCAGTTCGCTACAGGCTGCTAGGCGAGCAAGAATGGACAGAGGTACCGCTGCTGCCGGGCTACCAGGAGAATACACGGGGCATCGGCGTTGCCGATATGGCTTACGCTATCCGCAGCGGACGGCCTCACCGCGCTAGTGGTGAATTGGCTTATCATGTGCTGGAGGCGATGTGGGCGTTCCACGATTCCTCCGATCAGCAGACCTTCTATCCCATGCAGAGCACATGTCTGCGCCCGGCGGCTTTACCGGAAAACCTGCCCTTGTATACGTTAGATGCGTAAACTAATGTAAATTTTACATCCCGCTTTGAATGTTCATTTCTATTGAATAGAAGACTTCAGCTCCGTTTTGACCGCGGTTTTGGAGTCTTCTTAGTTCATTTTCAGGAAGGATCTTAATTTCGGGCATAAAATCATTCTTTACCGATCATTCTAAATATGTTATATTGTTGGCGTAGGAGGAATACACGGATAAGAAGCCAAGAGTTATGAGGAGTGGTGTGAGATCTTGCCGTGGACTCTTCTGCGAATATTAGAACGACCATTCTAATTATAGCAGATGGAGAAGGGATGGATTGAACATGGAATATCGTGTATTAGGAAATACAGGCCTTAAAATAAGCAGTTTTGTATTAGGTACAGGTACTTTTGGTTTTTGGGGCAACAATACGGAGAAAGAAGCTGCAGTCATGTTAGATGAGGCTTTGGCTGGAGGCATTAATCTGATCGATACAGCGGATGTCTATTCAAGTGGTCAATCCGAAGAAATTCTGGGTCACATCCTAAAAGGACGCAGACAGGATGTTATTCTGGCCACGAAAGGCGGAATGCCCATGGGCACTGGGCTTAATCAATCCGGTAACTCGAAATATTGGATTAAGCGTGCAGTAGAGGGAAGCTTGAGAAGGTTGCAAACGGACTTTATCGATTTGTACCAACTACATCAGCCAGATCTCCATACTGACATTGAAGAGAGTCTTGACGCACTTACGGACCTGGTTCGTGAAGGGAAGATTCGCTATATTGGTACATCCAATTTTCAGGCATGGCAAGTGACCGAAGCACAATGGACTAGCGAACGCAAAAATACCGCACGCTTTGTATCCGAGCAAGCCCCGTATTCCATATTGAATCGAAGCATCGAATTCGATTTGCTTGCTGCAACCGCTAAATACGGAATGGGCGTAATGGTTTGGAGCCCACTTTCGGGTGGTCTACTAACGGGAAAATACCGCTCGGGAGAAGCTGTTGCCCCAGATTCAAGAGCAGCAAGTTCTCTAGGGAAACTTTCAACTGTTGTAGATCCGAATCGAGAAGAAAATCGCATCAAGTTCGAAGCCGTTGCTAAGCTCCAAACCCTTGCAAATGAAGCAGGATTAACTTTGCCACATCTTGCCATGGCATTTACACAAGCTCATTCGTCAGTTACTTCTGCTATAGTGGGGGCAAGAACAATTGAGCAACTTCGTGAAACGTTAAAAGGCAGCGACATCCGATTAAGCACTGATATCCTGGATGCGATAGATGCTATCGTTCCGCCAGGAGTAACCCTGGATGCCCTGGAAAAAGGATGGACGCCTGATTGGTTACAAGCAGACAAACGAAGAATCCTGGGTTAAATATATAGATAGACCTCATACCTGTAATGTATTCACTTTTTTTAAATCTAGTTTGCCGATCCTTCACTACATTGTATAATGATTATTCGAGGTGATGACGATGGCAAGATCAAAAGAATTTGAAGTTAATGAAGTATTAGATAAAGCAATACACCTGTTTTGGGCACAAGGATATGAGAAAACTTCAATGCAAGATTTGGTTGAGTTTATGGGCATTCACCGAAGAAGTATCTATGATACCTTTGGGGATAAGCATGCCTTATTTATGAAAGCTCTCGAACGATATGAAACGAAGCAGACCAGTAAAATGAGGTTTCTGATTGAAAAACAAAAACCGATCAAAGAATTAATTCGGGAGTTGTTTGAGGCGACAGTAAGAAATGAAGGAGAACCTCTAGGGTGTTTTCTCGTGAATTCAGGCGTGGAACTCGGCGTGTTGGATCCTGAAGTTGCATCCTTAGTTGATGAGAGTTATTCGCGAACTGAGGAACTCTTGACTAACCTTGTTCTGAAGGGTCAACAATCGGGTGAGTTCAAGGCTGACTTGGATCCTGTAGTTATTTCTCATTATTTAATGAATGCGTGGTTAGGGCTACGTACGTTGGTTAAGACAACAACGGATCAGCAAAAATTAAAGAATATTATTGATGTGACACTGACCGCTTTAGATTAAAAGTGGAATTACAGCATGACAGGCAAAAGGAGTCACCTAAATGGAGGACTGTTTGTTTCCGTGATACAAGTTTTTTCTTGTCCCTTTAATGAAAGAAAGAACTTGTATCTTATGCCTCATACAAGTCAAGGAATACCGCTCCAAAATTAAAATTTTAGTCATAAAAAAATTCTTTACTGTTCGTTCTAAAATTGATATGCTAATAGCAAGTTAGATCTAACTTTTTTTTACCCTAATAAGAATGATCGTTCTAAAACCATTTTTAAAACTCATTTACACTAATCTGCATGTTATGAAGGAGAGAATATTATGAAGTATACAGTTATTACAGGAGCAAGTTCAGGGATTGGATATGAAACGGCATTGGCGTTTGCTGCACGTGGCAAAAACTTAATCTTGGTAGCTAGAAGATTGGATAAATTAGAAGAACTCAAATCAGCAATTCTGGATATGGATCCTACTATAAATGTTATTGTTCGTACAAGTGACCTGTCTGTTACAGATCAGGCCTATACACTATATAACAATTTAAAGGAATACCAAATTGAGACCTGGATTAACAATGCGGGGCTCGGTGAAGCTTCTTTTGTAGCAGAACAGAATTTAGATAAAGTTGAAACTATGCTACGTGTTAACATTGAAACCTTGACGATCCTTTCTACACTATATGTACGAGATTATGCTGATGTAGAAGGAACTCAGTTAATTAACGTCTCATCCGCACTCGGATATGCCATTGCTGTTGGGAGTGTTGCTTATTCTGCATCTAAATATTACGTTAGTGCCTTCACAGAAGGCCTTGCAAAAGAACTAGAAATGAAAGGTGCAAAACTAAAAGCAAAGGTTTTAGCACCATCTATAACGGAAACGGAATTCGTGAAGAAATCATTAGATACTGAAGAATTTGATTACAAAGCAAACATGCCTAAGTACCACACTGCCAAACAAATGGCGGGCTTCATGGTGGATCTTTATGATAACAACGAAGTGGTAGGTATTGTAGACAAGAACTATGATTTCAACCTGAGAGGCCAAATCTATCCAATCATTTCAGAATTTTAAATTCAATTCATATATCCGTGGAGATCCTGAACTTTATCGCTACCTTGTAACGGAATTAGCTCAATTGGATTTAGCTTACCTTCATGTTATGCATCTTGGAAATGAAAAGCTGCTCCAAGACATTCGCTCAATCTGGACGAATCCATTGTTAGTCAATCGTGCTGGACGAGCTCTAGAAGATCTTAGCTTGGATATAGAAAGTGGCCTTGCTGATTTGGTGCCTGTTGGTGTATGGTCATTAGCCAATCCAGATTTAGTGGAACGACTTCAAAAAGGTGCGCAACTAAATGAAGCAGATCAGTCAACATTCTTTGGTTTGGGAAGTAAAGGTTACACGGATTATCCTACGATGGAAGAATTAGAATCGCAAGAGGGTCTACAATAACATAAAGGCTGAAACACGGCGTACTACTGAAAATTGTACGCCATGTTTTTAGTCTAAGATGTTCGATGTTTTCAAAAAAACACATTTAGTAAATAATGGTATAGCGAGCGGGTCAACCTAAAAGCTCGATTGCGTTCATGGTTATGCTATCTCCAAATTAGCAAAGGAAGAGGATGAATATGAGAGCAGCACAAGTACAGAAATATTCAAAAATAATCCATGTGGAATTAAATGATGTAAACATACCACAGATCAATAGCCATGAGGTACTTATCAAAGTAAAAGCTGCAGGTGTAAATCCACTGGACATTCTTAATCTGAATGGCAGTGTTCGGATGATTGCCGACTATAAGTTGCCATTAACTTTAGGGAATGAACTATCTGGGGTTATTGAAGCTGTTGGTGATGATGTTTTGAATTTTAAGGTTGGTGACCCTGTTTATACGAGGTTGCCGCTTAATAAAATCGGTGCTTTTGCTGAGTATGCGGCCGTAAATGAAGATGCTTTATCCATCATGCCTGAAAATCTATCTTTTATTGAAGCTGCTGCTGTACCCCTTACTGCCTTGACTGCTTATCAAGCATTGCACGATGTACTCCATGTCCAGCCGAATAAAAAGCTATTCATTCCTGGAGGAACCGGAGGATTTGGCGCTATGGCAATCCCCATTGCCAAATCACTGGGATTATTTGTTATTACAAGTGGAAGTGAAAGAGGCAGATCACGTATACTGTCGATCGGGGCTGATCAATTCATAAATTATAAGGCAGAGAATTATGCTAACATACTGTCCGATATCGATTATGTGATCGACACCTTGGGTACCAAAGAGATCAAAGCTGAACTGGGTATTTTAAAACCACAAGGGAAATTGGTATCATTGAAAGCCGGACCTAATTATCGCTTTGCGGTTGACAATCATTTTCCAATGTGGAAAAAAGCATTGTTTGGTCTAGTGGGTGCTCGCTTAGATTCTTTAGCACGTAAGAATCAAAATGAATATCGCTTTTTATTTGTGCAAGCCAATGGAAGTCAATTACAAGAAATCACTATACTTGTTGAAAAAGAAAATATCAAGCCCTCTATAGATTCAACTTATACGTTTGATGACATTAACAAAGCGTTGATTAAAGTGTCAACGGGCCACTCCCAAGGCAAAGTGATTGTGACCTTCTAAGTAATATTACATTTTTCATGATACTAGAATGTTCATTCTACTACTTGTTTCTAAAACGTGCATTCTAGAGAGTTGAAAAACGGTATTCGCGGGTGGAGCAACCCGGGATTTGATATTACTTTGCGAAGCCAAAAAAGGAGAGAAGAACAGATGATTAGTCATGTGGGATTTGATTATTTAGAAAATTGGTTCTCATTAATGCAATCCCCCTGACTAAAGTTTCTGGCAGGGGGGATTGCATTAATGTAAGTTCTAGTTCACATACTTCTCTATCGTGCTTCGGACTGCTCCGGGACCTGCCAGCATTTCATGAAACATGGCTTCAATCTTGTCGCCCAGACCAATTTCATATAATCGGACACCGAACAGTTTGTCATCCTCGAGGAGGCAGCGAACCTCGGAGGTCTGATCGCCCAGCTTCGTATTCTGCAAATATCCCTGCAACGTATCCAGTAACGGGTCCGGACTGAGTGTGAAGGGTTCTCCTTGATCATCCACTCCCAGCAAATAGCGACACCAGATCGCAATGGTCAAGGGGATAGCAGTCAAGTTCGTAGGATCAAGCCCTGCTGTGCTAGCATAAGACTTTATGGTTTCCCCAAAACGGATGCTCATCTTTTGAGACGTATCTGTTGCAATCCGCTGTGGCGTATCCGGAATATAGGGATTGGCGAAGCGTTCCTGCAATACTTCGTCAATAAATGGTTTCGGTTCGATAATTCCGGGATCAATTACAACAGGTAAGCCTTCCTTGTAGCCGATGGTTTCCACCAGACGACGCAATGCCTGATCCTTCATTTCATCTGCAATGAGCTCATACCCAAGCAGACACCCAGCGAGGGCCAGCGCTGTATGCAGCGGATTAAGACAGGTAGTGACTTTCATCTTCTCCACTTTGTCCACCGTATCCCGATTCGTGAAGATGATGCCAGCTTCCTCCAGTGCAGGTCTCCCGTTCGTAAACTTGTCTTCAATGACCAAATACTCGCTAACCTCAGCATTGACAAAGGGAGCCGTATACGTATGCCTGGAGGTAACGATCATCTCCATGTCAGCTAACCCCAGCTTCCGAAGAGCAGACTGTACTTGCAAGGAAGGGCGGGGGGTGATTTTGTCAATCATGGTCAAGGGGAAGGTTATTTTCTCCTCATTCTGCAGATAGTCTGCAAATCCTTCCTCTACCAGGCCTCTGCGAGCCCACTCCTTGGCGATGGCAATCATACTATCCTTTAACAGATCGCCGTTATGGGAGCAATTATCCATGCTCACAAAGGTCATTGGATGCCGCCCTCTCAGATAACGCCGATAGGCAAGCGAAGTAGCCAGGCTCATCACATGCATCGGCTGTTCAGGACCATTCGTCAAATCCCTCTGCACAACAGCCAGATACTTGCCGTCGGGCCCGGTCAGGGCGTATCCTTTTTCCGTGACAGTAAAGCTGGCCATCTGCAGGGACGGATTCTCAAATATTTCAATCAGACGGAGGTAGTCGTCTGGACGATTTTGCTCTGCTGCGAGTCCCTCAACAATGCTTGCGACCACGCTCTTGTGAAATCTTCCGTCTGCACTCATCAACACCAGTAAGGTTAGATTGTCGTAAGGCTTATAAGCTTTGTCGATCATTTCAAAATCAAAGGCTTCGGCCGCAATAATACCTGTATCCGCTTTCAAGTTATTCAGCAGTTGTTGCTGCGCATTGGCTATCAACCCACGAAAAATATTGCCTGCGCCGAAATGCACCCATTGCGGTCTAACTCGGGTGTTATTGGCTACAAGCTCCAGATCATATTTCGGCAGTTCAATGCCTGCTGCTCGCCAGGCCGCTTTGTCTGAAAGGCCTTGCCGGTCAAGTTGGAGCATTTATTTCACTCCTTTGCCTTGAGAGAGACTATCCCAGACACCAAGCAAGTACATAACCCCCAGTGCACGGTCATACAAACCGTAGCCAGGTCGACAATTCTTTTCTTCCCCCCATAGATGTCTGCCGTGATCCGGGCGTACATATCCCTGATAGCCGTTCTCGTGATAAGCTCTAACTACTTCCGGTACATCGACGCTTCCATCCTTCCCGCGGTGTGACACTTCAATAAAGTCGCCATTCTCAAACACCTTGACATTACGAATATGCGCAAAATGAATACGATCATGAAACTCTCGAATCATGGTTGGCAAATCATTCTCAGGATTGCTCCCCAGTGAGCCTGTGCAGAAGGTCAGACCATTATATGGGCTGTTCACTGCATCTAGGATGCGCTGGATGGTCTCACGACTACGAACAATTCTCGGCAATCCGAAGATGGGCCATGCCGGATCATCAGGATGAATGGCCATCTTGATGTCAACCTCCTCGCAGACCGGGATGATGCGCTCAAGAAAATACTTCAGGTTGTCAAACAACTTGTCTTCTGTGACATCCGCATAAGCAGCAAAAAGTTCATCCAGTCTCGCCAACCGTTCCGGTTCCCAGCCAGGCATGGTGAACTTCCCAGCTCCCTTGAGAATCCGATCCACCATTTGGCGGGGATCATCGGTAATGGCAGCCTTTTCATAAAAGAGGGCGTTGGACCCGTCAGGCAGTTCCTTGTACAGCTCTGTTCTGGTCCAGTCAAAGACAGGCATAAAGTTATAGCAAATCACCTTAACTCCCACTTTGGCTAATTTTCGAATGGTGTCGATATAAATGTCAATATATTGATCGCGGGATGGTAGGCCGATTTTGATATCATCGTGGACATTTACACTTTCTACGACCGCCGTACTAAAGCCCTTGCTCGTAATCTGATCAGCTACCTCCTGAATTCGCTCCATTTCCCATACTTCACCGGCTACCTTATCATGTAAAGACCAGACAATGCCCATAACTCCCGGAATTTGCCGGATATGATCCAGTGTAATATTGTCGTTGCCTTCCCCATACCATCTCCAGGTCATATTCATAACGATACCTCCCTGATTATATTCCATCTATCTTGTATACAAGATTGAGTTGATCATAAATTATAGGGTTTGTTCTTGTCAATGATAATCTCAGAGGAGTCCGTCACCTCAAAATGCTTTATAATAAGTCTACTAGATTTATAAAGTGAAGGTAGGAATGATATGTTTACAAAAGAAGAAATCATGCAACTGTTGAAAAAAGATATTTTGTCACTGACCTTAAAGCCGGGTACCCTTCTCAGCGAGACGACTTTATCAGAACGCTTCCAGCTGTCCAGAACTCCGCTACGCGATGTATTGAAGTGGCTTGCGCTTGAGTCCTACATTGATATTTATCCCAAGAAGGGGAACATTGTGTCCTATATTGATCTGGAGTCCGTTGAACAAATTATTTACTTAAGAAGCGCATTGGAAAAGGAGATTATGAAGGAGCTTTCTTCGCAAATTGCATTAAGTGATGTACAGAAGCTGAGCGATATTCTGGACAGACAGAGAGCTGTGATTGAAGAAGACCATGCTACGGATCAATTCCTCAGTTTGGATGATCAGTTCCACCAAACCATGTTCCAATTGGTGGGGCGGGGGTTTCTTTGGCAGCTCATTCAGCAGTCGAATGTTCACTATATCAGATATCGCAAGCTGCATATGCTGGAAACAGGGAAGCTGATAGGCATCTGGCATGAGCATCAAGCTATGCTTGAATACATGCTGAATAAGGAAACAACTAAAATGGATGGTCTGGTTCATCATCATCTCAGAGAGGATATCCATTCGCTCGATTTTCTCCGGAAGTTCGCTGATTATATCAAGAAATAAGGCAGCTAGCTCAAATTAACATGTACAGGAGTTGTCGTCCTTGTATACATGTCAGGTGAAATCCTCCTTGAATACACTCATAGAATAATGTGACAGCTTAATCAAATTTATTGTAAATAAGACTGCAGACTCTCCTAGGAACCAACTATGATGTAACTTAAAAAGAGGCCAGATACCTGAAAATGCTTGATATTACTAGTTAAACTTGATTAAGGAGGGATCTAGATGACTCATTCATTCCAACCCGTCCACTCTCCCAAATTGCAACCGGAGCTACAACAGCCATGGTATAACTGTCGGGAGTATCCAGCGAGTCCTCAATTGGAATCACATGTGGCTTCCTTTTGGACAATGGATTATCGTCCTGTTCCAGACAAGCTTTGGCATCGAGTTATACCGGATGGCTGTGTCGATATTGTCGTGAATCTTCTTTCTCCATTCAGCCGAAAGGCTGCCTACATTGTGGGTCCTACAACTCGATCAGAATTACTGCAGTTTTCTGAACCTCGTTCACTATTTGGTATTCGGATATATTCGGAATCAGCTCGTTCTATTCTTAAGACACCTCTTTCGGCGTTTAAGGGAAAGCGTATCTACTTGGATGATGTATTGGGTTTAGAAGAAATGTATTGGGTAGAAGAAATCTTATCAGCCACTACGATCTCCGAAATTCTTGCGGTTGCTGAACATCATTTGGTCCGAATGCTGGCGACTAGCGATATGGCAATTCCTCCACTTGTGTATCAAAGCTTGCAGATTATTTATGGCCGAAAAGGGAATTTATCCGTAACGAATTTGGCCAATCAAGTTCACTTTAGTGAACGGCATCTTAGAAGGGTATTTGATCAGGAGCTGGGCTTAAGTCCGAAAGAGATGCTTGGAATAATTCGGTTTCAAAGCACGCTGCAAGATTTTTTTCAGGGCGGTTATTCCAGTTTAGTGGATCTTTCGCTCAAATACGGCTATTACGATGAGTCACATTTTACCAATACATTTAAGCAATATTATGGATTGTCTCTTAAAAGCTTGATAAGTAAGAGACAAAAGAGTCCGATTTTTCCTATTTAACAGTCTATATGATCGATACAATGGAGGTGAATAATCATACCACTGGATAGGAGTTGTGAAGCATGGCAGTTAAGTTAAAAAGATTATCGATTTTCGTAAAAGAGATGAAGAGGTCCTTGGATTTTTATCGGACATTAGGCTTAGAAATACCGGAAAGGGTAAATGAAGAACATCATATAGAAGTAGCATACAACGATGTTATTCTTTCTTTTGATACTTGGGAATCGGCACAGATGATTCTAGGCGATCAGCAGAAGCCTGCCGGTTATCGGATGGAGATCGCTTTCCAGTTTGACAGTAAGGAAGCGCTGGATGAATCGTATAGCCGATTGACAGTACAGGGATATGAGGGGCATTTTGAACCGAACGATACACCTTGGGGCGAGCGTTATGCGATCATAAAGGACCCTGATGGCAATTTGATCAGTTTGGTCGCTTGATTTGGTTTAAAATTACGGCTGCCGCACACAACGATCGGCTGCCGTTTTTTTCAATTAACGGGCAAATAGTTCGAACAAATTTAAAAAATACTCTCAACAGAGGGGTAACGGGATGAAGTTGAGAAGTAACGGAAAAATATAAGAGGTTCACTATACGTGCTTCGTTCGCTGAACTAACGGGTAGGTTAGCTCAATAAGAACCTGACGCCACTTCAGGATTTCTTTAGGCTGCATAGAACCGATATGGAACTATGCAGTAACTGAGTTCAGCTCGAGCCACGGTTTTTGGATTTGACTAATGATAGTGGAAAATCAAAAAAGAACCTGGATAGTTTTATCAGGTTCTTTTATATTGCATATAAAACAGACACGATGATATAATTAGATTGTGATTTATTAATTTAAGTGGTCATAAATATCACATCTTACACTTTAACTTTACCATGCCGCTAAACTCTTGTCAAATGTTTTTTTCTCAATTTAATAGTTAGGAGAGATATTGAATGAGTTCTTTGGTTCTCGGTTTTCAGGAAATGGAAAAAACGCAGTTTTTGCTCGTTGGCGGAAAAGGGTTGAATTTAGGGGAATTATCAAAAATTGAAGGAATACATGTACCACAAGGATTTTGTGTTACAACAGTGGGGTATCAAAAAGCCATCGAACAAAAAGAAACGTATTATGCATTGTTGGATCGACTAACAAGGCTAAAAGCAGAAGATCGTGCTCAAATTGGTGAAATCAGCAGGCAGATTCGACAAATCATTATGGAAGTAGAAGTTCCTGCCGATGTTGTGGAAGCAGTTACTCACTATCTCTCCCAGTTTGGAGAAGAACATGCTTATGCAGTGCGTTCCAGTGCGACTGCTGAAGATTTGCCACATGCCTCTTTTGCTGGTCAACAAGACACCTATTTAAATATCATCGGCAAAGAAGCAATCTTGCAGCATATCAGCAAATGTTGGGCTTCCCTATTTACGGATCGCGCGGTTATCTATCGTATGCAAAATGGATTTGACCACAGTCAAGTTTATTTATCCGTTATTGTTCAAAGGATGGTTTTCCCGCAGGCTTCAGGAATTTTATTTACCGCTGATCCGATTACCTCCAACCGGAAGCTGCTATCAATCGATGCTAGTTTTGGACTTGGAGAAGCATTGGTCTCTGGCTTGGTCTCTGCCGATTGTTATAAAGTACAGGAAGAGGCAATCGTCGATAAGAGGATAGAAACCAAAAAATTGGCTATCTATGGACGAAAAGAAGGCGGAACAGAGACAAAGCAGATCGAGCTTGATCAGCAAAAGACTCAAACCCTTACTGAACAACAAATTTTGCAACTGGCACGTATCGGAAGACATATCGAAGCTCATTTTGGTTGCCCACAAGATATCGAATGGTGTTTGGCCAATGATACTTTTTATATAGTCCAGAGTCGTCCAATCACGACTTTATACCCGATCCCTGAAGCAAATGATCAGGAAAATCACGTTTATGTATCTGTCGGTCATCAACAAATGATGACTGACCCGATAAAACCATTGGGATTGTCTTTTTACCTGTTAATAACTCCTGCACCCATGCGTATAGCCGGTGGAAGGCTGTTTGTTGATGTTACACAAATGCTGGCTTCACCTGTCAGCAGAGAAACTTTCTTAAATACCCTGGGACAATCTGATCCGCTCATAAAAGACGCATTTATGACCCTAATAGAGCGAGATTTTATAAAATCGTTACCAGATGATAGAACAGAACGGAGTCCCGGTAATAGCAGTAAAGGTAGGTCGTCTGCAGGTTTTCAAGCACAAATCGAAAACGATCCGGCAATCGTTTCTGATTTGATTAAGAACAGTCAAACATCGATAGAAAAATTAAAACAAAACATCCAAACGAAATCAGGAGCAGATTTATTTGATTTTATTCTGGAAGATCTCCAAGAATTAAAGAAGATCTTATTTGACCCACAAAGTTCAAAGGTTTTTATGACTGCTATGAATGCTTCGTCATGGATCAATGAAAAAATGTACGAGTGGTTAGGTGAAAAAAACGCAGCAGATACGCTTTCTCAATCTGTACCAAACAACATTACTTCGGAAATGGGTCTGGCGCTATTGGATGTCGCAGATGCGATTCGTCCTTATCCGGAGGTAATTGATTATTTACAACATGTAAAAGATGATAATTTTTTGGATGAACTGGTTAAGTTGGATGGTGGACAGGAAACTCAAGACGCTATCTATGCTTATCTCAACAAATACGGAATGCGATGTGCCGGTGAAATCGATATTTCGAGAACTCGTTGGAGTGAAAAACCAATTATACTTGTCCCCATGATTCTCAGTAATATCAAAAACTTTGAGCCTAATGCTGGCAATTGGAAATTTGAGCAGGGGCGACAGGAGGCTTTGAAAAAAGAACAAGAGTTATTAGATCGATTGAAGCAATTACCGGATGGTGAACAAAAAGCCAAAGAAACAAAACGAATGATCGACCTGATCAGGAATTTCATCGGTTATCGTGAATATCCCAAATACGGCTTGGTTAATCGCTACTTCGTTTATAAGCAGGCTTTACTAAAAGAAGCCGAACAACTCGTACAAGCTGGTGTTATTCACGAGAAAGAAGATATATACGATCTCACTTTTGAAGAACTTCACGAAGTCGTACGCACAAATAAACTGGATTATCAGATCATCCGTAAACGAAAAGACGATTATAAATTATATGAAAAACTAACTCCCCCGCGTGTAATCACGTCTGATGGTGAAATCATTGCGGGTGAGTACAAACGAGAAAATCTCCCAGCCGAAGCGATTGTAGGTCTGCCTGTTTCTACCGGAGTTATAGAGGGTCGAGCACGTGTCATCTTAAACATGGAAGATGCTGATCTGGAAGATGGAGATATATTAGTCACCGCCTTTACTGACCCCAGCTGGACACCATTGTTTGTATCCATAAAAGGCCTAGTCACCGAAGTTGGTGGACTGATGACTCATGGAGCCGTTATCGCACGTGAATATGGCTTACCCGCAGTTGTCGGAGTGGAGAATGCTACCAAGCTGATAAAAGATGGGCAACGAATTCGTGTGCATGGAACAGAAGGGTATATCGAAATATTGTAATGGCTGAATGCGCTAAGTAATAGCCTCTGTCATAATGGACAGTATTAAATGCAACCTGTCATGGATAAAAGGGCGGTTACCCTGTTCGTCCTTTTATCCATGACACAAAATGATTTATACATAGCTGACCCGATAATCTAAATCTCTTTTCCTTTACGGCAATAGGTACAAGTCCTTGTCCTCGACAGTATCAGGTGTTAAATACCCAAGTGTGCCCTCAGAGTCGAACCCGCATATTCGCTCTGAACAAGCCTTTTTCAACCAACTAATGATAATCTTACGGTCAGGGAACCCACAATTATAGTCAGTTCTATGATGTCCTTTATCGTTGGGGTAAAGTGACAGACTTGACTTGAGCAGAGGTATTTCCGTAAATATCCTTGGCCAGCACGAGAATATGCAGCGTATCAGCTTGGGAGGCACCATCCTGTTTGTATTTAGTAGTTGGAAGCGTTGCTGACCAATTGGCTTTATCTTCTGTAATAACGACACGAATGCCATTGACATAAACTTTAAGCTGCGCGATATCACTTTGATCTGTGACTGAACCTTCCAAAGCGAGAACATCATCCGTGATCGAAGCATTCAACTTAAGTACAGGGGTTCCTGTTTCCTTGCGTTTAAAGGGTGGGAGAGTGGTTTGCGGGTTATAGGAAAAGGTTTCATCCTCAAGCGCTGGCGTACGTGCTGCAATAGGACGGTTTTTGGTCGCCTGCTCATAGGAATAAGCGTAACGAAGCAGGTCATTATCGCTGTATGCGGCACCTGCCATCGTCAGATTAACGGGCATACCGGTATCCTTCATAGCGCCCATACTCACAGACACACTTGGGATCCCGTACTCGCGTAGAATGAAATTCGTATTGGAGAAATAGTTGCCATTCTCCCAAGCCTCCTCGTAGGACGTTTCATTCACATCGGAGTCAGCTTTGCCGATATTCGAATTTGCCGGGAATGCAATAAAATCAAGGTTGTTTTGCTTCATCCAATCTTCAAAATCAATCTTTCGTACATTTTCAAGCCCCCTCAGACCTTCCTGAAACTGAGGAATTTGTTCGTAAGGGGTGACGCCTTTCTTTATGGTTTCAATGAATACGTCATAGTGGCCAAGGTCTCTGCCACGTTTGGCATCTACCGAACCGGGCGGATTCGGGAAGACGGTTGCAGGGTCGATATTTGCCCATGACGGGAAATTTGGATCGCCCACACTTTTAAGGAATTCCTCAGCTGCATAAGGATTAAGCAACCCAAATTCCTTTTCAGCCCACTTTGCCGGCATCAAACCACGCTCTTCAGGTGTTTTCGCTGTTGGCCGGTCCTTCTCGCTATTCGCCTGCAAGGGGAAGTCAACTTCCACAACCTCAGCTCCAAGAGCAGTTAAATCCTTAACAGCTTTTTCCCATAATGCCTGTATCGAAGGTCTGAATTTGATCGGAGTTGTGGTTTCATGGTCCTTACCGATATAAATTTTCGGAACGCCAATGCGTTTGCCTTTCAAAGCTTGAATGTCTCGCAGCTCTAAATAGGATTTGGGACGGACACTGTTGACAGAAGGGAGCCGAACGGCTTTCTGCTCTCGCCAGAAATCGCCCTTGGTGATCTTATCTTCTACAACGATCACGTCAAGCAAGCGGAGCATGTCCTCGACAGTCCTCGTATGTGGGACAACGACATCACGTATAGGGAAGAGCGGCCAATTCCCCCGAATGGAGATTAGGCCCCGCGATGGCGTGTAGGCAATTAAACCATTGTTAGATGCCGGTGATCTTCCAGAGGATACCGTTTCTTCCCCCATACCGAAGGCAGCGAGGTTGGCGGCTGTTGATACGCCAGATCCGTTAGAGGAGCCAGAGTACCAGGCTGCAGCCAAATAATCTGGGTTGTACGGACTTTCAGCACGGCCATAAACGCCTCTTTGCATTCCCCCTGCTGCCATTGGCGGCATATTGGTTTTACCAATGAGCACCCCACCGGATTTGCGTATCTTTTCTACTGTAAAGGCATCGTCCTTTGCCATCAGGTTTTTGAAAGCCGGAGATCCAGAAGCGACAGTGAGTCCCTTAACCTTGTAGCTGTCTTTAACCGTGTAGGGGATGCCTTGCAGAGGACCAGTCTTAATACCTTGTGACCTTAGTTGATCAGCTTGAGCAGCTTCTTTTAGTACGTCGGGGTTCAGAATAGGGATGGAATTCAGTCGAATGCCACTAGAATCATAGGCATATACCCGGTTAAGGTACAGAGCAGTGAGCTCGACACTTGACAGTGCCCCTGACTTCATCGCTTCCTGCATTTGAGCAATCGTAGCCTCTTGCAATTGAAATGTAACTAGGGAAGAGGCGGGTTCACTAGTTTTACTATGGGATGAGGGTGAGGGAGCGGCGGATGCAATCGGGCATCCCGTGAAAGTTAAAATGATACCAACTGTGATCCATTTGCAATAGTTACCGATTACATTCCTTGTATTCGCTTTTAGCGTTCGTGCGCACATAGCATTTCACTCCTTAAATTAGGTAGGATCAGGAATTTAAAAAGAGGGGGATGAGAAAGGCCCTATTACAGTATAAATGTTTCTAATTATATTACTTATTTTCATATTAAATGTCAATTTTTGTAATGATAAACACAAGGAAATTCGCTACTTTTAATGTGAAATCTAGTAATCCATGATTCAGATTGTTGCATCATCGCTGAAGACAAAAATCAATCTCCTCCGAAAAAGAATTTTATATTTCGTTTAATCCCAGAGGAAGAGATGTTGAAAATTACAGACATTGGATTTCATGTGGACCAACGTACAGGCTTTCGATCCTGCGGGTCACCTCAACAAAGAAGGCCTGACGAAGAACGAAGTCTATCACATTGCCAGCAACATCAAGTTTATTGAACAGAGAACCATGTTGGGTGAAAAGGAGAAGTGAAGTGAGGAATTCAGAAGGGAAGATATAAGGCCGAGATCGATGGGGAGTCTATCGTATTTATTATTGGCATGCGAGTAAATCGTCTGTGGGCGATAAATAAGTGGTTACCTGTTTCCAAAGCAATGGGGCCGATTAGAGAACTATACATGAACAAAGATCTGGGGTTTCTCGGGATTGGCTGGCGAGGTGAACCAGTACAACAGCAGCACGTTGATGTCCGCCCACCATCATCTGAAGTAGGAGCAGTTCATGCATATGTTATCAAGGACAAAAAGGAAGTCTATCAAGCGCTGAAGAGGTTTTGGCCAAAAGCACACCGTGCAATAAAAGACATGCGCCCTATCTACGGAGAAGTAAGCCCCGTAAATATTGTCTAGACAAAACAGCGGTTCTCCGATATTGGAGAACCGCTGTTTAAAAATTGTAGCCGGCTGCGGATCGACCGTCGGATTATACAAAAATGAGGGCTATGATATTAATACAATGCTAAGTATCAACATAAATAAAGGAATTCCACTGTCGGATAACGCTACCGAATTTGCCATGTCAGCTGCCGTTGGGATTAGCGACAATTGTAATTTCATTTTGCAAGATAGCTCTTTTTAAGTCAGTTTCTTATCCGGTCTATAAATAAAACAGGGGGAACGAGTCTGGAACTGTAATCTTGAAAATAAATCGAGTCTTCCTTGTGTTGTCGCTTGCCAGCTCTTTAACCGCCTCCTTCTGCACCTTATGCTCCATCGTTTCTAACGCATCACTTTCCACAAGCAGATATGGAATCGAGCCAGCGGTCATGAGGTAGCTTTCGCCGCATGACGTACAGTCGAATGAGAACTCCCTCTTCACAAGCGTTTGCTTGCACTGCGGACACGCCCAGTTAACGTCTGTTAATGGTCAAGCATTACTCACCGCTGCTCCTCCTTCAACCATGGCTAGGCTCTCCTTCGGTGCCGGAGGCATCTTCACCAAATGGACAATTTTGAATACTCTTCTACCTGCGACCATATCGGTATGATTTTGCGTGCCGGGTGCCTCCAGCCATTCCCATACTCGATCTTCCCCTTCTAAGGAGCCTTCAAGCGCATGCAGGCGGGTATCCAGAGCATCGTCTCCCGATTGTAATACATTGCCTGTAATATCCCGGATCAACGAGGTGTGAAAGCCTAGTCTTTGCCACTGCTCTTCATAGCGCGGCACGTCGGAAGCGCTCATAATATCCGCATACAAAAATGTCCCACCTGGCTTTAATACACGGTAGGTCTCCGTAAAGAACAGCTCAATATGAGGGTACAAATGCGAGGACTCGATGTTCAGCACAATGTCGCAGCTTTCCGTTTTAACAGGCAGCTGCTCCGCGTCGCCAATACAATAGTAAGCCTGCTCATATCGGTTATTCCTTTGGCAAAATTGAATATTGGACGGTGTCAGATCAATGCCGACCACGCTGCCGGTCCCATAGTTTTTGCATAGCTCGCTCACGTTGCCTCCCCGTCCACAACCGATTTCCAGGATATCCTTGCCTGAAACATCCAGGCCGCCAATAATTTCGCGAAGCAGCTGGATACTGCTGTGGTTAATACCTTGAGGGCCGCCCGGTAGTTCGTTATCGGATGCATAACCCCAGTTAATAAAGGTGGAAAATCTGGACAGTCTTTTCTCCTCAAGCGACCGGTTAATAGAGTCAAACATGCCGATGATCGCTTCCTTTTGCGCCGCGCCTTCGGCAAGCTTCTCCGCTACAGGACGGTCAATTAACATACTTGCGAGGCCCTCTTTCCAGGCGTATTCGAGGCCGCAGGTCTCGCAGATCAAACAGTTGTCCGCCTCATAAAGATCACTCTTGCATTCAGTGCATACCAGGGTAATACCGGACAAAGGCCAAGTCGTTTTCATATCTACATCTCCTCATCGTTTTAGCCGCTTGCGCTGCTATAATTATTTATCGCCTTTCTCCAAATCAAACGGACATTTACCAGAAGAAGGATCGGGACGAGCACCGCCCCATAGCATAAGCCCTTCATCCAGCCTGTTCATAAAGAAAAGTGGACCAAAATTCGTAATAATTATCTGCATTCATAATCTTTACTCCCCATTTGTTGCTTTTTCTGATGCGCGATATTTTATCCTTACTTACCTGGCGCTAGGATGAACACTTTACCACGATCAATCCCCCCTTTAAAATTTAGAATTAATTTCAAGAATATGAATTAAATATACAACTTTTATGCATATGTTTCCAGTTATTTTACAATAGTGATGAATAATCTCTGCCAACGTGTCGAGGGACAAGAACATTGCACCGTTTAAAGTCACTAATATATCGGCTTTTCGTATTATTAGGACAGCCAGAAAGAAATTTTCTGGTTTGCCTATTTTAATGGGTGTTTTACGATGGTGGTAGCCCGGAGAACGAGGGCGGCTTAGGGACAAAGAACCTGTACAAAATCCATCCAACGACCATGTTTGAGCTGGTTGAGGGCTATGACCTCGTATCACAAGCTAAGCTATGGGTTTGGAAACCAGGTGGGAATGCCGGTAAATCGAATTAGGGAGGTTTTTATGCAACCCGTTGTTGGAATTGATGTGACGAAAGGATGTAGTGTTATTCAGGCCTTAAGTGCCTAGCAAACTGAAAGAGGCAAGTGGTGTGGAGCCTGTCGTTGTCTTCAAGGCAACCGAACATTACCATCGAGGTTTGGCAGGATATCTGAAACGTAGCGGATGGATTCACTACATCATCAATCCTTTGCAAGCGAAACGATCCAAAGGCACACAACTTCGAAAAGTGAAAACCGATGCAGCAGATGCTTGGCATATTGCCGAGATGTATTACCGTGGGGATGTTAAAGCGCATCGCGAGTGGGAAGAGTCCTACAGTGAGCTTCAGCACTTGACCAGGCAGCATGAGTTTGTGACCGCTATGTACGTGCAGGCGAAGCTAAACAGCTAGAATTATTGAAAAATAAAAAAAGTCCACTCCTAAGTCATGAACTGTGACCCGTAAGATGGACACTTTGAAAAAAGTACCCTCTTACGGGTCTTTTGCGTTTTAATCAGATTATAAAAGTTTGTGGGGATGTAGATTATGAAGAAAATCGGACGGGTTTTTACGGAGAAAGAGATCAAGGTACTGGAGTCGAATCCATCCGTTCTTCGCGTATCAGAGAATATCACGTATTCCCTGCCTTTAAGATTGCGGCTGTACAGGCCAATCAAGCGGGGCATATACCCATGGAAATCTTCGTACAGACAGGATTTTACTTGGAACTGATCGGACAGGAGACGCCAAAAAGATGTCTGGAGCGTTGGTGGAAAACATATGCTTCTTCAGGTGAAGCTGGGCTGCTGGAAGAGCGCAGGGGAAGGGAAGCTCAAAAAGACCGGTTAGTCGTGAGCTATCGGCTGAGGAAAAGCTCCGTCTTGCCGAGGCTCGTATCAAGCTTTTGGAAGCCGAGAATGAACTCTTAAAAAAAGCTAGAAGCGCTCGAAAGGCACAAAGACACAATGAATTACTAGCGTCTTCCGAGCGCTTTCAGCTCATCAATCAGGTTGTTCGTAAACATGGACTGAAACGCGTGATTTGCTATCTTTGTAAGCTTGCTGAGGTAAGTACAAGCGGGTATTATCGCTGGTGTGCGGCGGAAGAACACCGCCAGCTTCGAGAGGCTGCCGATGAACGAGACTTTTTACTTCTGAAGGCGCACTTTGATGCACTTAGAGGGATGGTTGGCGCGCTGGTCATCAAAATGAGGTTAGAACGGCTTCATGGAATCGTTATGAATCATAAGAAAATTCGCCGTTTTATGCGGAAATTCAGACTCGTTGCTGTGATTCGTCAAGCGAATCCCTACCGTAAAATGGCTAAAGCGACGCAAGAGCACCGCACCTGCCCAAACCTCCTGAAGCGTCGGTTTGACCGGGGAGAGCCTGAAATGGTATTGCTCACCGACATTACTTATATGCATTATGGAAATGGCCAACGGGCTTATTTGTCCTGTGTAAAGGATGGTGCAACAAAAGAAATTTTAGCTCACTACCTGTCCTCTTCATTTGAATTGTCTCTTGTTCAACGAACACTGAAGCGGCTGTTTAATCGTTTGGAAGTACATCCGGAGGCTATCTTTCACTCTGATCAGGGATTCCATTACACACATCCTGAAGTTCGTTCCATTATCGCTAAAGCTGGGTTTAAACAATCGATGTCACGAAAAGGAAACTGTTGGAATAATGCTTCGATGGAGACGTTCTTCGGGCATATGAAGGATGAATTAGAGTTCAAGGATTGCTTATCCCTACAAGAGCTGCGAGTTCGTGTCAACGAATACATCACCTATTACAATACCGAACGGTTCCAATGGACATTAAAAAAGATGACTCCTGATGATTGATGAATAGGGACCCTTTTCAAAAGGATCCACAAATGGGGTCACAGTTCATCACCAATAAAGATATGTTAATTCTATATATAGTAAATATAACTTGACTAAATACATATGGATGGATTTGATAGATAAAAAAATCATGAGTTTTAACAATGAAAAAAATGACCTCTAAATCATTGCGGAGGGTTGGGACTGGCTATAAAAGCATTACAAAGCACAAACGCATAAAGCCAAAAGGCACCTGAAACCGTAATTTGGTTTTTGGTGCCTTTTGTATTAAGACTGTAGTGAGCCACCTCTTCGACGATATCACCTTACCGTAGACGCGATGAACTCCAAAATCAGCGAAGTGTCCACCATGATGGATCATATTGTTTAGTAGACCTCGCACGTGGTGGTAAGCGATCTAGAGATACGACCTGTGTTCTCCAGGAGAATGTCAAAGAGATAATAAAGCTTTAGAAAGCTAAAAGGAACTGCTTTTCCTATTTATTCATTTCAAAAACGAAAAATTATTCAGAGAATTAGTCAAAAAATCCAAATGTCTAAATTTTATTTGATAAATTGGATAGTTTATTGAAAATCATAACATCATTTGGGTATTCAATGGTTTACATTTTATTTACTGAATAATTAAATGCGATAAGGAGAACTCAAATAAAAACAGCCGTTTTCAGATAAAACACTATCAAAATGTGCATATGTAAACTAAAAAGTTTACTTTAATTTAAAAAATAATGAGAATGTAAAAAAAAGTTTGACATTTGTACACATGTGGTTTATTTTGTTAAATATGGGCATGTTGTTTTGAGTGCTCTTGTAGTTTTTCTTGGTTGCTTCTATAGAAAGATGGACGTAATATGTCCGAACGAGTTGAATCAATTCTAATATGGATCTTATTTAAACCCAAAGGAGCGTGAGCAACTTTAACAAAATGCACTTATCAGATGATATTAGCAGCAGAAAAGGATCAGGAAATCTGTATTACAGGGAGACATATAGGCCCCAATTTCATTCAACATACCCCACATGATACACAGCCTGACTTCGGCAGCATGCATTGGGGGCATGCGGTAAGTGAGGATTTGGTGCATTGGGAGGAACTTCCACCAGCCATCCCGCGGGGGGAAGACGGAGCGATCTTTTCGGGAAGTGCAGTGGTTGATAAGAACAACACAAGCGGTTTCTTCAGCGAAGAAGGATCAGGATTAGTTGCAATTTATACGAATGAGGGCAACGTGGCTCAGCCCGGCAAACCACAGGTGCAGAGCATCGCTTACAGCAGGGATAAAGGTCGAACTTGGATAAAATATGAAGGTAACCCTGTTTTGTTCCCAACGAAAACGCTAGACTTTCGTGATCCGAAGGTGTTTTGGTATGAAGAATCGTCAATGTGGGTTATGGTTCTTGCCGTAAGAGACCGCGTCGACTTTTACACGTCTTCGAATCTGAAGGAATGGTCTTTTGCAAGCGATTTCGGTTCCGATATTCCGGGTATCCATCGAGAGATATTTGAATGTCCTGAGGTATTTAAAATCCAAGTGGATGAGGATCCCAATATCACTAAGTGGGTTCTGTTGCTAAGTGTCGGGGATAGAAATGGTGTGAATCCAAACGATTCAGAACCACCAGCAGGCGGTTCTGGCATGATGTATTTTATAGGCAACTTTGACGGTAAGGTATTTACAAGGGATGAAACGTTGGAATCATTCGATACGATCAAATGGATAGATTACGGGTCTGACTTTTACGCGGCCGTGACATGGGATGGTATTCCGAAAGAAGACGGACGAAAGATCTGGGTCGGCTGGATGAACAACTGGCGTTATGCCTCTACCCTTCCTTCAAAGGAATGGCGTGGCCACATGTCAATCCCCGAGAGATTCAGCTTAAGACATATCCGGAAGGAATTCGCTTAATCCAAGTACCTATAAGAGAGTTAAGTCAACTCAGAAGACCGATTATGTCTCTGCAAGACTTAACGATTAAGCCAGGTAGCAACGTCTTATCTGATATTTCTACTGCAAAGGCCGAATTATTGCGGAATTTGAAATCGGTACTGCCGTGGAATTCGGGTTCAAGGTGCGTTCCTCTTCTACTCAGGAGACAACCATCGGATATGATGTCTTGAATGAGGAGCTGTTTGTCGATGGGACGAAGTCAAACGCAATTGATTTCCATCCTGATTTTGCTGCAAAGCACCAAGCCCCCATGAAGCCAGAGCGGATAACCTTGAGCATTTACGTTGATTGGTCTAGTGTCGAGGTCTTCGGCAATAAAGGAAAAACAATCGTTTCAGACATGATTTTCCCGGACTTGGAAAGTAGAGGACTAGAACTCTATACCCTTGGCGGAGAACTAAAGGTCGTGTCGCTTCAAATCAATGATCTGGTAAGCATCTGGGAAAATGAGACGGTTTAGACTTTAGCAATGGCTTGATTCGACGAAATGGTTACAGTCCGGTTTTGGGCACCCGGATCTGAACTTGGTACCCAAACTAATTAACGAAGCAATCACTCCTTAAAACGAATAAGGACTACAGCGTTGCGGTGGTCCAGGAAGTTTGACTCTATCTGTGCTGTCAGTCTGTAGTTCTTAGCTAATTGACACTAAATCAAATTCTCTCCCAAGGGGGTGTCTAATTGCGATCCAAGATATTACCGATGCAGTATCCGGCAATCACCTCGTGGCAGTGGCAGGCAAATACGTTTGCCGTCCTAGCCAATTACCCGCAAGCAAAGCCGTGGATAATGACACATTTCATTCCTCTCCAGCTCACCTTAAATGAGGGAAGTTCCTATGTGGACTTCTACCGTACTCCTACCTTTGAATTTTGTCCTTGGCTGCTTCGCCAACATTTAAGTCGTCAGTTGGTTCGAAATTTCAACAAGGATATATGTACTTTTCTGATGGATTGTATAGACATGAATAATTATATTTATTTGCTTCTTGATCAAGCGCAGTTTTTGGATATTGAATCTTTCTTTTCACATGACTCATTTATTTTTGGTTATGACGAGGAGAGGGACATATTTCATATCGCCGATTTTACATTCGCGGGGGGGAAGTACTCATTTAACGAAATCACATTTGAGCAAATGAGACGTGCCTACGAGGGAATCGATGATGATGGAGATTGGTTGTATGCGTGGAAGGGTGGTCTCTCTCTGTTACAATTCAACGAGCGAGCAGCTTATGACTTTAATCTAAACTATGTTATTGAGCACCTTAAGGACTATTTAAATGGAGAAAATCCCGCCGACAAATACAGAGAGTTGGGTTATATAACAAATCCATGTGTATGGGGAATTCGTGTTTATGACGAGCTGATTTTGGATATAACCCGCATACGCAGTGGACAAATTGAGGAAGATAATCGCCCGTTTCAAATGATCTATGATCACAAGATCTTGATGTTGGAACGAATTGACTTCATGAATCAAACTGGTGTTCTAGGGGAAAGTAATCAGCTCAAGGTTCGCTATCAGACGATTGCCGACGATGCTCTATTAGCGCGAAATTTGATTATCAAATATTCACTGACGAAAAACGAAGATAACCTCAAAAAAGTGGAAGTGTTAATTAGGCGTATTCAAGCCTGTGAGCGCGAGGCTATCGAACTTATGATCTACAACTTGAGCCTTGTGTCAAACATAACTCCAATGGGCGTAGAGGAGGAGGTCTAACGTTGAGAAAACAACTCTGTTTGGAACGCATCCAAAACCTTATTCATCAAAAGATTCCGGACTACGATAAACAACGTATAAACGCTAATGCGTTACTTGAAGAGATATGGATCCAAATGAATTCTATGCAGATGATTACATTCGTCGTGGAGCTCGAAACCGAATTCGGTCTAGAGCTCCCGGACGAACTGGTAGGTAACATGGCAGGCAGTCATCTAACCCTTGGCGACTTGGCTGATCTTATTAAAAGTTACCAGGAACGCTTATAGCAAGCGGTACTTGATCATGCACACTCACAACATGCAGTCTGAAGCAATATGAGTTTGGATCAGGCTGATGCTCTGGCGGACGGCACGAATGCGCATGTTGAATCACTTGTCTAAGCATCTCCCATCGGAGTGCCATAATAGACGGATCTGGGAGCGGTATTCCAGGATGGCCGCAGTCTTCTGTTTCAAACTGCACTTGGGAAGTGAAATGTAGACTGGATGTAGATTCCGAGCTAGGTCAATTTCCCATTTTATATCTTGACCATAGTTTAAATACGGTAGATCTTCGTAGTAAATCAAACGGGCAGAGACTTCCAGATCACTAATACTTCGTACAGCCTGTTCGGCCGCAACCCGCACGATACCGTGATCCACATGTCTTCCGATTGCAAGCGGAATATAAATATGATCGTAGTCTGTAAGACAGAGTCGTGTCAAAAGAACTTTTGTTGCCTCAGAAATCACGTCCAGCTCGGTCTCGTAGTCACTACGGAACAGATCGTCCAGCTTTTCATATGAGGGGGCACCGCTGCGATCTTTACGATAGATACATTCCTGCATGTTCAGATGAATCGTGTCCACATCGAGAAGATCACATGCACTAATGTCCTCTTCTCGCCGTACCTTCATCACGTCGGAGCTTAGTCCGAACTTTTTGTGCAGGATGCGAGCAAGTAGGGATAGATCTGTGCCAGTACCAGTGAAAACAGTTGCTATGGTCACATGATAGCCAGCACGAACAAGCAAATCGATATAATCGCCGCAAGAAATAATAGCATCGTCCAGATGGGCGGAGACAAACAGACAGTGGTTATTCAAGGGTTCAAGCCCTCCCTTTAACAGTGATAAGAAATATATTACTATTATACCTTTTATTTATTTTTTTTGGAATTAAATAAAAAATCTAAAATACAACTTGAAAGGATGACGTTTATGTTTGAAACATTAAAAAATATCATTGCAACTGTGCTCGAGGATGACTCGCTTCGTGAAACTCTCACAATGGAGAGCGACCTGATTAACGACGTCGAGTTAGATTCCCTACAGATGATAACGTTTATTCTCGGAGTTGAAGATGCTTTTGGGTGGAGATCGTTTACGAGGACCTGGACTTGGCTTGTCTGCGCTCAATCGGTGCCTTCATGGCATTCCTAAAAGGCATGAATCAAGAGGTCGGGTAGTATGTTGGTTGCCAGCACCTTTGATTCGGAAACCTATTGGCGTGAAGAAGGGAGTAGCAGGTTGCCTTTTATTCCTGATCCTTCACGGTCGCGGGTGGTAATGGCTATGGATGAATTGCTGGCTTCCTTATGCGGCCCGGAGGACACACTGTTGACCCGCTTTGAGATGGATGAGGCGCACATGGATTATTTGGCGCACATCGGCTTTCATTTTACACAGCTTAGTGCGAATGTCCCAAGCCATGAACCAAATCTATTTCGCGCTCTGTACGAAGTTCCAGAGACCGACGAGCGGCTGAAGCAGTTTAGTGAAATGACTCCCTTTTCAGTCGTACCTTACGTTCACGAGCTTCTCGACAGGTACAACTATTCGAACAAGCTGCCCACCCTTCAAGACGTTAAACGAGTAAATTCTAAGTTGTATTCCGCCGATCTTGCTAAGAGACTTTTGGGCAGCTCCTATAGCCAGCCAGTGTTCAGCGTGGATGAATTGGCTGCAGTAGGGCTAGAGCTTATGGGGTTGTCGAATGGGGTCCTGTTAAAAGACCCCTTTGGCGTAGCTGGAAAAGGCAATATGCTGTTTAAAAACCTATCCTCTTTGGAACGTGTAGTAAGCTATTTGCGCAAACAAGAGCAAGCTGGTTCCTCAACGGCGTTTCTTGTCGAGCCGTTCCTTGACGTGGAATATGATTTTTCCTGCCAATTTTCAATTGATGAGAGCGGGTCGTACCAGATCGTCGGCTTGCAGCAAATCATCAATCGACAGTTTGCTTATGTGGGGTCACAAGCGATGCAGGAGGAGAACAGTCATTCGCTAATACGGAACGGTTATTTCGATGTCATTGAGAAGCTTGCTTCCTCACTATACAAGGACAGGTACTTCGGCCATGTTTGTGTTGACTCCATGATACTAAAGGACGGGACAATCGTGCCGATTGTAGAAATCAACGCCCGTCAATCGATGGGACTGGTCAGTCATCGACTGGGCGAACGGCTGGAAAATGGGAAGCACGGGACATTTACGTTCCGAACGGTAGGCAGTCGCCATCGGTTTGATTACGGGGAGTGGCTGCGACAGCTGGATGATGACGGCGTTTTATACCCTAATCATACCGGTGAGGGCATCATTCCGCTTTCCCCGGCGTGCATGTTTGCTGGCTATGGGGAATCAGATTACCCACAGACATTAAGCGAAGGCAGTTTCATCAAGGGCAGGCTTTATCTGTTTGTAATCGCGCGAGATGTGCAGGAGCAGAAAAGTTTAATCGACAAGCTAAAGGAACGTTTTGAAGTCCAGGGAGGCAAGTGGTATGGATAGTCATTTGAAGCCTTGTGTCACTATACTTGGATCCGGTAACTCACTAGGTGTGTACATGCCCGCCGTACAGCTAGCATTTACCTGGAGTGTTCGGCATTTCAAACGAAGTCTGTGTGCTCGAAATGTGTATGTCGACGGCTTAAAGAACAAAGTGCCGGCTTATCGTAAAGCCTTTCATGATAATTTCGTATCGCTCGGAAGAGTGTGGAGTTGGCTCGCGATATTTCAGATTGCCTGGATCCCACCAAGGTACAGCTGCTGCTGGAAATTGGTCCCGTGAGCGCCGGACGTCGTTCATTGCGTTGACTGGGTTCTGGATCCCGATTTTGGAACAATATGAACGGTTTGTTGAACTCGGCTCGAGGTCGACATGCTTCATCTCGATGCTACGCTTTCGCCATCTTATTTGGTCTATGGATCTCGAAGCGAGCGTACAACCACATTTGTTTTACGAACCGACAAGAAGCGTTTTGAATTACAACTTCCGATGACGGACGAAGCACCGATCCCGTTTCGCCAGCGAGAAGAGAGAATGGTGGTCCATGGTGGCGGCTGGGGGATTGGGACCTACCCGCAGGCTGTTAGAGACCTGCTTGAAGCGGTATGGAGCTGGATGTTCTGGCTTATTTTGACGAGGATATCCAGCCTGATCCACGCATTTGCTATTATCGGAACGACCCCTCGTGGAGTCCGTGGCTGAGGAATAGACGAGGGAGTTCGGTTTTCCTCCATTTGCTCAGATCCAACATGGAGAGACTCCCATTTACTTAGACAGCGGAACTGTTCCCCTGCTGTTTGAACGAATTCGCCGTTGCACAGCCATTGTAAGTAAGCCGGGTGGCTATTCCTTGATGGAATCGTTCGCCGCTGCGACGCTATGGTTTTTCTTGAGCCCTTTGGAAGACACGAAACCGCCAATGCTGAATATTGGATTAAGCAAGGATTTGGCGTGTCCTTTACGGATTGGAAGATGCAGGGTTCAACATCGAGATATTGGAACGTGCTCATTGTAACCTACTACATGCCCGGAACATTGCAAAACTTATGGAGGTGTAAATTATGCAACCCAAAACGAGTCGGAAGTTTGATGAGCGTGTGTTTAACGATCTGAAGCGTACAATAATGAATATGTCCGGGTCAGTCGCTTCGAGCGACCGATAGTCGCTATGCGATGGAGATCCCGGAAGATATCGGGATCAAGCTGAACAACGGGTGCAACTTGCGTTGCAAGCATTGCTACGAGTGGAACGCGGACGGCTTTCACTGGGACATGTCCAAGGAGGAGCAAGGTAAAGAAATTGATGTCGCGTTGGTCGATAAGCTCCTTGCCTTCACCCATGAGAAGAAGTCGAAAGTTTATCTTTGGGCGGAGAGCCGTTGTACCATAGCAAGTTCGATCAGATTGCGAATCTGCTGGAACGCGATCAGCGAACGACGACGATTTGTACAAACGCGATTCTTCTGGAGGAAAAGTTAGATTCACTGCTTAAGATCGGTGAGGGACTTGTCGTACTAGCCAGTCTGGAGGGATTCGAGGCTGAGAACGACGCGATTAGGGGCAGAGGAACCTACAAAAGGTGGTTAGTGCCATAGAACGTCTGCTGGAGTTGCAGCGTCAGGGCATTTTCAAGGCAGAGTATCCGTCAGCTTGACGATGAATGATCTCATGATTCCAAAATGTTTGATTTTATGAAGTTTTTCGAGGAGCTGGGCGTGGATTCGGTCTACTTTGTATATCCGTGGTATATCGCACTGAGTCTGCTCAGAGATGGACAATTTCTTCATCAAAGAGTTTGACTGCTGGATCAATCGTCAGGGTAGCTGCAGTTGGAATTCATTCACTTATCATATCTCGGCGAGAAGGTGGGGCACTCAAGGAGGAGGTTCTCCGCATCTCGAGCAAACATGGGGAAGCCGGGTTCGATTTATGCCCGCATTGGAGCAAGACGAGATAGAGGATTTTGTCACTGGCGTGCAGAGGACCGGGATGAAGCGAAGGAATGCTTGGCGATCTCCACCCGAATGGACGTATTGCCGAGCGGAAACGTCACTCCGTGCAAGTTCTTTCCTGAGATGGCGGTCGCAACATTAGTGATGTGGATGTGAAGGAGGTTTGGAAGGGGAAAATTTGCCAAACACCGAGAGGTATTAGCTGCGGACTGATGCGGTCTGTTCCCGATGCGGGTTACTTTATCTTATGGCCGTAAACGTTATCGTCCACCTTCTAGTTCGATTTAATTGTTAAGGAGGAGCGCAATTGACAGCGATCCATGTGTGCAGTTAGCTAAAAACTTCACCTATTACACCAAAGAGGTCGGAATGCTTCATTCCATTAAAACCTCTTTATCGAAAAGTTTGACGAAGAAGCGGTGAAAAATATCTCCTTTCGATCGAAGAGGGGAAATGGTTGCTTTCCTTGGGCCTAATGGGGCAGGCAAAACGACGACGCTAAGATGCTCTCTGCATCTTACATCCAACTAACGGCGAACTTACTGTACTGGGCTTCAGCCTTATGAGCGAAATAAGGAATTCAAGAAGCAGTTCGCTATTGTAATGGGGCAGAAGAGCCAACTATGGGTTGACTTGCCTGCGGCGGAATCCATTTTGCTAAACAAATATATCTATCAGGTTGACGATCGGCATTACAAACAAACACTGAATGAACTCATCGAACTGTTGACGTCAAGCACATTATGAATGTTCAGGTAAGGCGTTTATCGCTAGTGAGCGTATGAAGATGGAGCTCCTTGCGGCGCTTATTCATAAACGAAACTGCTTTTCCTGATGAGCCGACGATCGGGCTCGATATTGTTACACAGAAAAAGGTGCGGAGTTTTGAAGTATTACAATGAACAGCATAGGACAACGATTATTTTGACAAGTCATTACATGAAGGACATCGAGGATCTGTGCAAGCGGACGATCATTATTAATGATGGCAGGCTCGTCTTCGACGGGGATCTGAAGCGAATCGACGATGTTTTGAACGACACGAAAATCATACAGTTAAAATTTAAGCAACACGTAGCGACTGGACAGCTGCAGTTTACGGAAGGTGCGTCAATCGACGGATTTCATGCACGCTGGAGATAAGTAAGGAGCGCATTAGCATGGCTTCCAGGGATTTGCTTGAACACTACCGATTGAAGATATTACGATCGAAGATATCCTATCGAGGAAGTCGTTGTATCCTTGTATCAGCGGATGATCGGGTATCCGGATGAGTGCCTTTCCCAAATACGGACGCGTGTTCCAGTTAGGCGTTCAGTCTTCACTCGAATATCGATTTGACTTCTCTTTTCCTTGATCAGTGATTCTTTCCGATCTGATCCAATATTATATTTGGTCAGCGGTCTATGGAAGATCGGAATCGTCGGAATTTTCGGATATACTATGGCCAAATGGTTTTTATACACGATAACGGCAGCCATCGTGACGAAAATTGTGACAACGGATATAGGTCAAAACGTGCCACCGAGATCAAGGATGGTGGTTGAATAAATATTTGGTTCAACCGGTCAGTTTTTTCGCTCTGAAGCTATTTACTATGCTGGGCAAAAGATTTTCTTTTTTTCAGCCATGCTATGTATCTTGCTGTTTTACACTCGTTTACTTGACCGGAACTTATGTAATACGGATTCCCTTGCACATATTCTACTCTTTATGGTGTCAATGTCATGTCTTTGTTGTTAAACTTCTTATCTCTTATACGCTCGCGCTGTTGCATTTATATTGTCTGAAATCTCTATTTTTTTTGAAATGACCGGCTTATTTGTCATCATTTTAAGTGGTGGTGTTTTTTCGATTGAGGTGTTTGGTAAGACCATAAATAAGATTTTAGACTACTTGCCATTCAAGTATACGATCCATTTTCCTGCGAATGTTATTAATGGCAGATTGTCAATGGACGAGGCAGTACAAGAATCGGGATGCAGTTCTTCTGGATGATCGCGCTGCTTGCCTTTTCACGGATCGTATGGCGCGCCGGAATGAAGAAGTATCTCGATTGGGGGGCTGACCGGTGAGAGGATGGCTGGGAACGCTTCGCAACTACCTAATGATTTACTTTTTGTTCATTAAGAACTGTTTTATTGCTCAAATGGAATACAGACGAACTCATACTCGGATTGCTGTGGAAATCGCATACTTGTTTGCCAAGCTGCTTTACGTCGTAGTAGTCTATGAGACGGACTTGCATATCGGATCGATCACGCCTGATGGTATCTTGATGTTTGTCGGCACATACACGATTATGACCGGTCTTTATTCCGGGCTCTTTTTCCCTAATTTCGTCAGGGTATCCGAGTATATACGCAGCGGGACGTTGGATCTACTCATGGTTAAGCCAATTTCACTACAGTTTTTGGTTTCGCTTCGATACATCGATCTTGGGATGCCAATCCGAATTTCATCGCGGGTGGAACGATGGTTGATCAGTTGGAATGCATTAAATATCCCGGTAACGGCATGGAGTTTATTCTCATTTTTGTTTTACTTGGGGACAGCGTTGATCATTACTTACTGTCTCATGTTCATCCAGCCTTGTTATCCTTCTGGCTTGTTAATACGGGAGGGCTGGCGGGAATTTTCTATTCCATTTGGACGCCAATAATATGCCAATGCCGATCTATTCACGTTTCATCCAACGAATCGGCGTGTATTTATTGCCTTTTCTCGTCATTACGAATTTTGCGCCTATGATGGTGATGAATCAGCTGACACCTGCTTTGGCGGTATGGGGCGCTATCGTACCAATTGTGCTCCTTGTAATCGTTCGCTTCGTTTGGAGTCGGGCAATACGTAATTATAAGTGCAAGCGGCTAAAGGCTGACAACATGACATGCATATGCTTCGTTCGGCATTGCCTTAGTATGTCCTATTTGTCCATCGGGGGCGCCTCGCGCCTTCGTCAACCGCCGATCTGCGCCCTCACCGCTTCGGCCCACTAACAAACCAACGCCCCGCGGCTCCACCCGCCTCCCTAATGTGCCAAAAAAATGCCCACAAGCTTCCCCTCCGTGTCTTTGGAGGGCCCTTTCGCACTGCTCTCTACGTAGCCTGTTGCGAGAGCTCTGTCGAAGTTACTTAGATCTGACCGAAGCCAATATTGCATTTTGCCAATTGACCAACCGTTTCCCAAATGCCTATTTTTGTGTTGGGGATGCCGAGAGCTTCCTATCGGTTCGTCATGCTGTGGTCCTCAACATGGAAGCGTCTGATCTATATCCATCGATTAAGTCTTTTATGACGAGGTCTTCCGGGTGCTGAAACCGGGCGGGACTTTCGTTTATGCGGACGATTTGCCAACCTGGAAGTTTGACGATGGTGAACGATATTTGCTTGAACTGGGCTTCGAGCTGCTTATATCACGCGATATCACGGGGGAAGTTTTGCTTTCAAGTGATCAAGTTCTAAAGAATCGCATAGCCGCTTTTGGTACTGAAGATCAGATGGATACTGCGATTTGGAAAAACAATGGGTGTGCCAGGCACTTCCTTGTACGATGAAATGAAAAGCGGGGAACGCCAGTACAAGATCATGCATTTCCGAAAGCGGGCTCATCACAATGTATGAGAACCACGTGACGATCGTCGATTATTCCGTCTATCTCCCGAAGTCCCGTATCCATGTCTCGAAAGCGATTCAGCAGGTGAAGGCCGACGGCGTAGAATTTCGAATGAGCGATTCGGAATACTTGAACAAAGGCTTTGAGCTGGTGCCCATAGAAGAGGAACTTGAATTGGAACAGATGATTGCTACCGTGTGTAGGCCAATTCTGCGCCGGGCTCTGCAGATGAATGTACAGATCGCGGCGGTCATGTTTGCTAGTGTAACGAATAATGAAAACGGTGAACGGAATCTTTTTGATCGCCTAGCAGATGAATTCGCCCTTGAGGCAGTCCCATTTATCCCTTTGGAGGAATATTCTTGTTCCACGATGCACTTATCGTTGTGCCTGGCGTCGAACTACTTCATGGCCCGCGTCAGCAAGGTGAAGGAATCTTGTTCATCACTGCCGACAGAGCCATGAATTCTTATGAACGGAGCGATCCGTTCATGGTGTTCGGTGACGGCGCGAGTGCTGCTTTATATATGAAGGGGCAGCGTCAAGGACAGCAGACACTTGCTTCGGTTATGAGAGTCGACGGCTCGTATACGATCTGGCTCCAGATCGTATTCAATTATATTACTCAACGTTTTATTTAGGGGTCAGACAGGCAGTAAGAGCAGCATTAAGCGAGTCCGGTATTCACATTGCTCAGATCGCCGTGATCTTTTGCACCAATTTGGGGCTACACGTATGGAGTATGCTGGCTCAAGTGCTGAGGGTGTCCCTGGAACGCTTCTACAATCTAACCCTCTCCAAGGACGGACATATTCATAACACCGATATCCTAAATAATATCGATCACGCTATCCATTCAGGTTTCTTGAAAGAAGGGGACTTGTATATGACGATTTCCGTTGGCTTTGGAGGCTATTACGGTTGTGCGATTCATCGGTATTCCAAGAAGGTGAACGAGCTATGTATTTGACATTTCATCATGCTGAGGCCGCTGTGGGATTAGAAATGCCATGGGACGGATAACCGATCTAATTGAAAAGAATAGGAATTGGACCGAAGGAATTGACTTGCTCTGTTACTGTCATCAGACGGACTTTGAAGCTGGTGTTAATGGCTGTGCTAAACTGAGACAAGAATTAGGGCTAAATGAGGTTATGCCCATTTCCGTCGGGCAGTCTGGTAGCCTTTCTCTATCTAATGCATTAACAATATTAGACTGGATGTTCAATAGCGGTACAAAAAATCATGCTCTTTGCGTCATTGCCGACTCATTCATTCCAGATCATATCGACAAACAAGGGAGTTGCTTGAGTATGACCGCACTGATCGGTGTGTCGACTATGGCCGGTGATTATCGAGTTGAAAGCTGCCGTAAGCTTCCAGGCACCAACGTTAAAGCAGGAGCAAAAAGCGCAGTTGAACCGATCCTAAAGCTTGGACTGCACCAATCAGAGTTTACAAGCGATCTGGAGATGGAAGTCGTCACGTTCGATGCTGGAGTCTTCGGTGCAAGCCAACTGAAGTTACGACGAACATAATTTCCTCGTACCCACCATCTTACCAAGGCCATTTAGGAGAAGGATTGGTTTTTTCCATGCGCTCCATCGTGACCTCGGGATATTGCTTCTTGTCGAGGGACAAGAACATTGTGTCATTGAAGTCGCTATTTTAGCGGCTTTTTTATTTTATCGGTAAAAGTTCGTGTCCCGATCCAAGGACAAGAACTTTTACCGATTGCCGATTAGATGTGTATCGCTATTTTAGGAGGATAGGACGACTTTTATTGTGGGATGAAGTTACAGGGAGTTGAAAGTGCTTTTCACCGATCAAGGGGTTCGGTGAATTTTAAAGTCAGATTTTGAATATTGAGAGTTAGTAAAAAAGGACCTCAGAAACTGAAAAATTTCGAGGTCCTTTACTGCGGATTTGGATTGAAAACGACGTTGACGGCAAGCATCATCTAAGAGGACTCCAGCGGGTGACCTTTTTTTTGTAAAACCTTTACAAAAATGCGTAACAGGTAGGAAGCCCTTGATTGGGAGAAAGCGAATGCTATGAGTCTATGGAAAAAAGGCAATTCAATGAGTAGACATCAACAACCACGTCCATGGGAAGAATAGAGGGAGATGAGCGTATTGTATCTAAAAGCATTTGATCTAGATTTACCTTATATAATTAATGATGAAAATGTTGAATCAATGAAGTGGGGCTTTTATAAAGTTTTATTTATCATGAAATAAATTAGAGATGTATAATTTATCAAATAATCTTGAAAATCGCAATGCTCGTTATGAGTGAATGCGCCGCTAGACATTTAGTCAAAATACGGATTTTGTGAAGATGTTCAAGAGAAACCGCGTAGCGACACGGTTTCATCGGTCCATATTATTCACAGCATTACGCATCTCTTCATCTGTTAAGTGAGTATATCATTGTTGTTTGAATGGAAGAATGCCCTAATTGATTCTTTAGTCTTGGGACATCGTTATTTTCAAGATGATATCGCGTTGCAAATGAATGCCTGAGCGAATGCACTGTTAGAGAAGGTTTCCCAAAGGCAGTTGCATATTTTTCAATCAGCTTTTCAATTGATCGTTGTGTCAGACGACGGCTTTTTCCTTTACGACCTACAGGAGCTGCAATGAATAAATAGTTTTCTTGTTTATCTGGTAAATATCTTGTTTCTCTGATCTGCAGATAACTTTCTAAATCCATTAAAGCCTGTTTGCTAAAGTAAACGTATTGTTCTTTATCACCTTTACGTACCACTCGAACTAAAGCTTTATTCATATCTAAGTCATCCATATTAATTCCTGCAACCTCAGACAATCTAAGCCCTGAACCTAATATCAGCGAAACGATTGCTGTATCACGCTCACGATTAAACTGATGAAACGTAAAAATACGCTTGTTTTCTTTATGTTTTTCACCAAAATCATAAGCTACAAATTGCCTGAATAATTCGAAATCATCATTTCTTAGAATTTTCCTTCAATACGGTTTGCAATGGTTTCTTGGCTTTCTTTGATAGCATTCAAATCCATCTTGGCCATTACATTTCGTTGAATATAAGGCTTCAAGTCGCTTGTTTCAGCCTTATTCTGAAGGTAATCAAACAACGATTTTAGAGAGGACAATTTGCGATTTATCGTAAGTTTCTTGTTTCCAAGTTGATAATCCAGGAATGACAAGAAGTTTTCCACTTCACGTATTGTTAATAACTCCAATGTTTCTAAGGTTATTTCTTTCCGATTTGATGAAGTTAGATTCTCTGCAATAAGCCAATCGAAAAAAATAATGTAATCATGACAGTAATTAAGAAGTGTTGTTGGAGATAACTTGCGTTTTTTGCTATCGATAAATTCTGTAACGTACCAAGGTAAATCAGATAGTTTATCATCAATTCGTTGCATATAGTGCATTTTCATTTGTTTATCCATTATATGTACGTACCTCCGTATTTCAATATATCTCATTCTCATTTATTCGTCAAATTATTATTTTACGTAATTTTAATATTCATTTTACATTATGGCATGGTAATTCGGAATATCCCTATGAATAGGAGAATTTTGTTTTTTTTCAGCACACGTTCAACCAAAGTCTTTGGCTTCTGCTTTATCTTGAGCTAGCTTGGTTCCACAGTTAAGAAAACCGCCTAAGCATGGGTTAAAAAGTTTAAGGCTTAACATCTGTTTTATCATTCTCGCGATACCGAGTATTAATCTAACTTTACCCATCTATAGAATATAGATAGCATTTCACCTAGATTTCCCGGGCCCCCTGCAGAAAATAAACTGCTCTCGATATTGCAGTGAATCCAGTCATCATCGCTTCTCTCTATTATAAGCGCATTAAATTTTTTGTTTCTAGTTCTGTTTCTTTTAAATTAATTTTATTTTCTATATCGTCCATTGCATCTATAACTTAACATTTCTATACTGTGTTTTGCCTAAGTTGCTTCCAGTACTTTTCCTCGCGCTCTTCCTGAGAAAGCTTTTCACCATGTTATCCTGTCGTTCAAACAAATTTAATTATCAACCAAGCCCCTGTTCTGCCATAAAAAAACAACTCACCAGGAGTTGTTTTTAATATTCATGCTTCTTTGTAAGAACCCACGTACCTAATCTGTTTAAAATCTTTGGATAATCCATGGATAAATGTATTTCTAATGATCTTTAATATTCATTAGATACTCAACTAAGGTCGCAAAACCAATGATTGAGGAGAAAATCCTTCTTGATGCGCCTTCTTCATGACTTCGCTTTCCGGCCGACGTGTCCGGTTTGAAATTCTTATTTTGCCTGTTATAGATGCGAAGGACATTAGCTCTTGCTTGGTTTGCACCTTATCCGTTTCGTTGCACAGGCCTCTGCCAAGATTTTTAAAGCACACGGATAAAGATTGAAGGCAAAAAAATTCAACTCAGGAGTATATATATCTCTATTCAGGTTCACAATGTCTTGGTGCGAATATCCCCAGTAGCTGCCGATAGCTTCTCTATCACTTTATCGCGTTGGAATGGAGCTTTTTCTTTATTTGCTTTTTTAATGCTTCGGTTAGTTCCTCTTTGGTAAGTTCTGTGCAGTACGGGGTTCCTGGCTGTTGTCGCCACGAATCACTTAAAGATCCGCTATCTACTGGGTCGAAGCCGAGCTCATTTACTACGTTCATGGTTATTTGTTTATGCGACTGGTTATCACCAGCAATCGCTATGGCAAGTCGTCCACTGGTACCTTCGGGAGCTCCTTTATATTCTAACGTATAGGCTAATAAATTGTTGAAAGCTTTAGTGATAGGTCTCCCTAACTGATTTGATACCCAAACACTTTCAACCAACCCATTCTCATTTCTTCAATTTTATTGTCTCTATACGGATAATAATTTGAAGTGTCAACAACGACTACTTCCCCCAACTTTATCTACAATGCTGCGAATGCTTGGCAGTGCGTTGAAAGGGATCGATATGACTAGAACAGCAATGTTTGTTATTACTTCATCTACACTCACTGGTGTACCTGCAAGTTCTTTTCCCTCTAGCCGTTCAATCCCGCGAGCATCTGCAATTTTGACATCATGTCCATTCTCAATTAATTTTTTGCGATATTCGACGCGATGGGTCCTGCACCTATAATTCCAAATCTCATTTTCATTTCTCCCTATTCTAAAAGTTATTTTACGTCGCTGATCGGGTAGTAAGAAATTATTTATTTTTTATTTTAGACTTCCGTATTGGTAGGGAACTCCCATATTCTCACGCAGTGTTTTACCCTCATATTCTCTGTAGAACAAACCGCGGTCCTGCAAAATTGGGACAACCAGTTCCACAAAATCAGCAACTCCATCATAGGCTATATCCAGAACAACCGAGAAGCCGTCACATGCCTCTGCCAAAAACCATTCTTCCAAGAAGTCAGCAACTTGTAAGGGGTCCCTGCAACTACCGGATGATAGTTAATGACTCCATAGGCAAGTACGTCTCGTATCGATAGCCCTTGTTTAACAGTCTGATATTATCATAGACGGCTCTAATTGCTCTTTATCGAGTGGCTGATACTGGTTTTCAAATAATACCATGGATTAGTGGTAACCGCGGCTTAAGGGCAGGCTTATCTCCCGACAGAATACCGATACATAGCCCCACCCACGGAATCACATATTTAGGTAAATTCGTTTGATTAGCTGCCTTAAAGATGGCCTCCCGTTGTTCCGCCGTCAGGGTTTATTCGCATAAGAACGAACAGAGGTATGATTTTGAAGTAATTCAAGCATATTATTCAAAGGATGGGTCTCCGTTTTTACTTAATACCAGCTGCTAACTCATCAACCACTTCTTGTACAGTTTGGATCTTTTTGATTGGTGTAATTCCAGTACCAACAGTGATAATACCACCTTCGCCGTTACCTTCAAGCATACCGATACGGATTACACTTGAACTACCCCAACCTTAGCAATTTCTTCACGAGATGCGCCCTGGTTATCCATAGCCACCAATTTTTCAGCAAACGGTGTAGGCAACGAACGATAGTAAGCTGGTAAAGTACGGTACAACAACAAATCTGCTGCAGATGAATCCACTATCATTTGCTTTACTGATTGTGCTGCGGGGTTTTCAACAGTAGGAATAAAACGGCTTCCTAAAAAGACACCTTCTGCCCCCAATTCAAAGGCGCTGGCAACACCGCGAGCATCACCGATTCCACCAGCAGCGATAACTGAATATCAAGCACATCAACGATCATAGAGTTATGTAAACGTACCAATGATACTTGTTGGCAATGTTCCACCCTCATCAAATCCAGTAACAACATAAACGTCAACACCCATAGCTTGAGCAGCCTTTGCATCTTCGATCGTTGGAGTCAAAGGACGATAAACAATCTTAATGCCCGCTTCCTTTAATGGGTAATGATCTTTTCAGTCAATGTTCCTTCAACACCATTAAGAAGAAGATAACTTGAACACCTTCTTCAATGACAACTTCTAAAATTGGCCAAGTGAACTTCATATCTGCATCAGTAATCAAAGTTGTACCAAATGGTTTATCCGTCAGTTCCTTTGTTTTACGAATCTCGCGGCGCATACGTTCTGCTTTCCTCTGGAGAGGTTGTAATTGTCGCTTGACCGGCATTCGGACCAAGAATCCCTAAACCACCCGCATTACTCACGGCAGCAACAAATTCAGCATTCGTAATCCAACTCATAGGTCCTTGTAAAATGGGCTTTTCAATACCAAGAATTTCTGTTACACGATTTTTCATAATTATTATCCTCTCTTTAGCACCATTATTGGCATAATACTGTAAAGCTTAATTGGTCTGCTCTCCGGGTTATGTTACAATAATCATTAGCTTGCTAATAATTTTTGTACTAGTTAGCAGCCTTGGCACTATCATAAGTCCATACGTTTCATTTGCAAAGAAGGCAATTTAAATGAACGTAGTACATATTTTTGTACTTTTAGACTGGGAGCGATATCATGAGGGTATGTAATGAAGGATTTGAAAAAGGGTTTATTGATGAAAAAAGAAATATGTACGCAATAGCCTTTACGCAAAATGTACTTTCGGGGCGATGGAAATATTTCATTATCTGGTATCTGGAAGGGGAAAGACGCCGGTTTACCGAGATAAAAAATTTCCTGAGAGGCTTGTCGCAAGGCTCGCTCACCAAGCAACTCAAGGAGCTGGAGGACGACGGAATTATTCAGCGCGATGTGTATCCAGAAGTTCCGCCACGGGTCGAATATTCGCTGACAGAGAGAAAGGAAACAAACTGCTGCCTGTCCTAAAGAAGATGGAGGAATTCGGTAAAGAATATGGGGAGAAGCCTGAATTAGATGAAGGATAAAGGCTACCCCCTAATCAGCCAGCACATAAAATCTCGCCATCTGGACCAAATGTATGTTCAGGATTGCTCCTTCAGCCAGCCATTCTAGTCCACCTCAAAAGGAATGGCCTTGCCACTACTTCTAATTGCATAACATATCGGGTAACAGTAAGTTAAGCCAACCTTTGGGGCTAGGCCC